>CAZAPJ010000126.1:0-1563 GCA_964487025.1 uncultured Hydrogenophaga sp. | reverse complement strand
ACGACCTGCTGCGCGAACTCGACCGCATGGAGTTCTACTGCTACGAGACGCACGAGCTGATCCGCGCCCGCCACCGTCCGCTGGTGTTCATCACGTCCAACAACGAGAAGGAACTGCCGGACGCCTTCCTGCGCCGCTGCTTCTTCCACTACATCAGGTTCCCCGATGCCGAGACCATGCAGCGCATCGTGGACGTGCACTTCCCCAACCTCAAGAAGGAGCTGCTGACCGCGGCGATGAAGACCTTCTACGACGTGCGCAACCTGCCCGGCCTCAAGAAGAAGCCCAGCACCAGCGAGCTGCTGGACTGGCTCAAGCTGCTGATGGCCGAGGACATCCCGCTGGAAGCGCTGCAGAGCGCCGACGACAAGGTGTCCATTCCGCCATTGGTGGGCGCGCTGCTCAAGAACGAGCAGGACACCACGCTGTTCGAGAAGCTGGTGTTCATGAACCAGCGCAACCGCTGAGCCGCCCGCCCATGGAACCCCGGACCCGCCACGCCCTGAAGGAAGGCGCCGCCGATGCGGCCGGATTCGTCGTCGGTTCGCTGGCCGGCTGGGGCCTGGGGCGCGCGCTGGGGCTGGACTTCTTCGCCGCGCCCGACGCTTTCGGCTGGCGCGAAATGGCGGGCCTGGCGCTGATCGCCCTCGGGGCGGGCGTGGGCAAGACGGTGGCGCGCCGGCTGATCGCGCCGCCGCCCCCGCCATCCACCTGATCCGGCCGCCGCCATGGCGTTCGTCGAACCCATCACCCTCCGGGACCATGGCATCGCCCTGGTCCCGCTGGCCCTCGATCACGAGGCCGGCCTGCGCGCCGCGGCCGCCGATGGCGACCTCTGGACGCTGCGCGTGACCTCGGTGCCCGAGCCGGACCAGACCCGTGCCTACATCGAAGCCGCGCTGCAGATGCGCGCCGAGGGCCATCGGTTCGCCTTCACCGTCACCGAGGAAGCGACCGGCCGCGTGCTGGGCTCCACCAGCTACCACGACATCCTGCCGGCCGTGAAGCGCGTGGAGATCGGCTACACCTGGTACGCGCGCAGCGTGCAGCGCACCCACGTGAACACCACCTGCAAGCTGCTCATGCTGGGCCACGCCTTCGACACGCTGGGCTGCCACGTGGTGGGCTGGCGCACCGACAATTTCAACTTCGCCTCCCAGCGCGCGATCGAACGACTGGGCGCGAAAAAGGACGGCGTCATCCGCGGCCACGCCCCGCGCCGCGACGGCACCATCCGCGACACGGTGATGTACAGCATGCGCTCGGGCGAATGGCCGGAGGCCAGGGCCCAGTTGCTGTACCTGCGGGGCCGGTACGCCTGACCCAAGGAGACCGCCATGCTGATCGACTTCTTCTACACCCTGCGCGCGGCCAAGCTGCCGGTCTCGGTCAAGGAATACCTGGTGCTGCTGCAGGCCCTGCAGGCCGACGTGGTGGGCCCGCGCAACCCCGAGTCGTGCTCGATGGACGATTTCTACTTCCTGGCGCGCACCACGCTGGTGAAGGACGAGAAGCACTACGACAAGTTCGACCGCGCCTTCGCCGCCTACTTCAAGGGCGTGG
>CAZAPJ010000125.1:0-1717 GCA_964487025.1 uncultured Hydrogenophaga sp. | reverse complement strand
CTCGGCCGGGGACTCTCACCCCGAAGATCGCGCCCATGCTGGGCGCACAACGAAACAGCCACCCGAAGGTGGCTGCTCAGGGGCGGCAGACGGGGCCTCAGGCCTGGCCGTCGATGACCTGCTGGAGTTCGCCCGACTGGTACATCTCCATCATGATGTCCGAGCCGCCGATGAACTCGCCCTTGACGTAGAGCTGCGGGATCGTGGGCCAGTTGCTGTACTCCTTGATGCCCTGGCGGATCGCGTCGTCCTCGAGCACGTTGACGGTGGCCAGGGTGCGGGTGTCGACGCCGCAGGCCTTGAGGATCTGGATCGCGCGGCCGGAGAAGCCGCACATGGGGAAGCTCGCACTGCCCTTCATGAACAGCACGATGTCGTGGGATTTGACCAGTTGGTCGATGCGGTTGTGCGCGTCGTTCATGGCGGATGGGTCCTTCTGCAGAAGGGGTCGGCGAGACCCCGAAACGCTTGCCATTATCGCCCCTGCGGCCACCGTCCCGCGCTGCAGCGCTCGATGCCCGCGAGGTCGGTGCGGCTGCCCACCGCCGTGAAACCGCGCGCCTGCAGCAGCGCGCGCACGGCAGCGGCCTGGTCGTGCCCGTGTTCGAGCAGCAGCCAGCCGCCGGGTTGGAGCGCCGGCGGCGCCGCGGCCACGATCGCGCGGATGTCGTCCAGGCCGTCGGCGCCGGCGGTGAGGGCGGCGTCGGGCTCATGCGCCAGCGCGGGCAGGTGCGGGTCGTGCGCCGCGATGTAGGGCGGGTTGCTGGCGATCAGGTCGAAGCGCTGGCCGGGCACGGCATCGAGCCAGTGGCCGGCGTGGAACGCCACCTCGAGGCCGAGCCGCTCGGCGTTGGCGCGCGCGACGTCGAGCGCCGGCGCGCTGGCGTCGGTGGCGGTGACCTGCAGGGCCGGGCGGGCCGCTTTCACGGCCAGGGCGATCGCGCCGCTGCCGGTGCCCAGGTCCAGCACGCGGATTGGCAGAGGGCGGTGTTCCGCCTGTTCCAGCACCCAATGCACCAGGGTTTCGGTGTCGGCACGGGGGACGAGCACGCGCGGATCGACCTGGAGCGTCAGGCCAAAGAACTCCTGCTCGCCGCGCAGGTAGGCCATCGGTTCGCCGCGCAGGCGCCGCCGTGCCAGGGCCTGCAGACCGGCCTGCGCTTCGGGCGGCAGCGCGTCGCGCTCGTGCGCCAGCAGCCAGGCCCGGTCGTGGGGATCGCGCCGCAGGGCCATGAGCACCAGCATCTGGGCGTCCAGCCGGCCCAGGCCATCGCGCCGCAGTCGGGCCAGGGCGTCCGCTAGGGTCATGCCGCGCTGCTGCGCTGTTCTAGCTCGGCCAGCAGTTCGGTGCCGCGCGCCACCTGCAGCGCATGGGTGACTTCGTCCAGGTCGCCTTCCATCACCTGCAGCAACTTGTACAGGGTGAGGTTGATGCGGTGGTCGGTCAGCCGGCCCTGGGGGAAGTTGTAGGTGCGGATGCGGTCGCTGCGGTCGCCGCTGCCGATCAGGCCCTTGCGGGTGGCGGCTTCGGCGGCGGCGCGTTCGCTGCGCTCCTTTTCCTGCAGCCGCGCGGCGAGCACCTGCAGCGCCTTGGCCTTGTTGCTGTGCTGCGAGCGGCCGTCCTGGCACTCGGCGGTGATGCCGGTGGGCAGGTGGGTCACGCGCACCGCCGAGTCGGTCTTGTTGATGTGCTGGCCGCCGGCGCCGCTGGCGCGGA
>CAZAPJ010000124.1:0-1911 GCA_964487025.1 uncultured Hydrogenophaga sp. | reverse complement strand
TTCGAGAAGCCGCGCACCACCGTGGGCTGGAAGGGCTACATCAACGACCCGCACCTGGACGGCAGCTTCGCGATCAACGAAGGCCTGGAGCTCGCGCGCGCCCTGCTGCTGGACGTGCTGGCGCTGGGCCTGCCGGTCGGCACCGAGTTCCTCGACCTGCTCAGCCCGCAATTCATCAGCGACCTGGTGAGCTGGGGCGCGATCGGCGCGCGCACCACCGAGAGCCAGAGCCACCGGCAGCTCGCCAGCGGCCTGAGCTGCCCGGTCGGCTTCAAGAACGGCACCGACGGCGGCGTGAAGGTGGCGTCCGACGCGATCCTGGCCGCGCGGGCCGAGCACGCCTTCATGGGCATGACCAAGATGGGCCAGGCTGCGGTCTTCGAGACGCGCGGCAACGACGACTGCCACGTGATCCTGCGCGGCGGCGCGAGCAAGCCCAACTACGGCGCGGCCGACGTCGAGGCCGCCTGCGCGCTGCTGCGGCAAGCCGGCCTGCGCGAGCAGGTGATGATCGACGTCTCGCACGCCAACAGCAGCAAGCAGCACCAGCGGCAGATCGAGGTGGCGGCCGACGTGGCCGCGCAGGTGGCCGCGGGCGATGCGCGCATCATGGGCGTGATGATCGAGAGCCACCTGTGCGAGGGCCGGCAGGACATCGTGCCCGGCCAGCCGCTGGCGCCGGGCGTGAGCGTCACGGACGCCTGCATTTCCTTCGAGCAGACGGTGCCGGTGCTGGAGCGGCTGGCCGCGGCCGTCAAGGCGCGGCGCACGCGCCGCCAACCACAGCGCGGTTAGCGCGGTTCATGGATTGCCATGGCCCTCGGCTGGCGCCGCGACCCCCCCGCCATCAGCCTCGCGCTGCAAGGCGGCGGCGCGCACGGCGCCTTCACCTGGGGTGTGCTCGACGCCCTGCTGGAAGACGGGCGGCTGCAGTTCGACGGCGTGAGCGGCACCAGCGCCGGCGCGATGAACGCGGTGCTGCTGGCGCAAGGCCTGATGGCCGGCGGCAACGACGGCGCGCGCGCCGCGCTGCGCGCCTTCTGGAACGCCGTGGCCGGCAGCCTGCCGTTCGAGGTGGCGCTGCCCAGCGCGGACGGCCGGGACGTGCGGCTGGCGCCGGCGATGCAGCTCATGCTGCAGTGGACGCACTATTTCTCGCCCGAGCAACTCAACCCCTTCGACCTCAACCCGCTGCGCGGCATCCTCTTGGCGCAGGTCGACTTCGAGCGCCTGCGCGCGCACAGCCCGGTGCGCCTGTTCGTGGCGGCGACCCAGGTCAACACCGGCAAGCTGCGCCTGTTCCGCACACCGCAGCTCACGCCGGACGCCGTGCTCGCCTCGGCCTGCCTGCCCACCATGCACCGCAGCGTGGTGATCGACGGCGAGCCGTACTGGGACGGCGGCTACGCGGCCAACCCGGCGGTGTTCCCGCTGTTCCACGAATGCAGCGCGCGCGACATCCTGCTGGTGATGCTGGCGCCGCTGCGGCACGGCGCCGCGCCGCAGTCGGCCGCGGACATCCGCAACCGCATGATGGAGCTGGCGTTCAACGCCACCTTCCTGCGCGAGATGCGCATGTTCGCCCACCTGCGCGAGCGCGCGGCGCGCAGCCCCTGGTGGCGCCGCGGCGAACTCGGCCGGCGCCTGGCCGGCACGCGCTTCCACCTGATCGAGGCCAGCGAGGTGCTGCGCGAACTGAGCACCGAGAGCAAGGCCGCGGCCAATATGCGCTTCTTCGAGATGCTGTTCACGCTCGGCCGCGAACGGGCCGGCGCCTGGCTGTCGGCCCACCGGGCCGACGTAGGACGGCGCAGCAGCGCCGATCTGGCCGAATTGTTTTATTGACTCCCCCCTGAGCCGCTGACGCGGCTTCCCCCCTCTCTGGCGCGCCTTCGGCGCTTGGAGGGGGGA
>CAZAPJ010000123.1:0-2208 GCA_964487025.1 uncultured Hydrogenophaga sp. | reverse complement strand
GCCGGGTCGAGCTGGCGGATCGCGCCGGCCGCGGTGTTGCGCGGGTTGATGAAGGTCTTTTCGCCGCGCTCGCGCTGGCGCTCGTTCAGGCGCTCGAAATCGTCGCGGCGCATGTAGACCTCGCCGCGCACCTCCAGCACTTCGGGCATCGCCGGGCCGGTTTCGCCGCCGGGCCGTCCCAAGGTGAAACCCGCCCCCTCGGGGGGCAGCGAACCACGCGAAGCGGGGAGCGTAGGGGCCCAATTCAACCGCAGCGGGATCTGGCCGATCGTGCGCAGGTTCTGCGTCACGTCCTCGCCGGTCTCGCCGTCGCCGCGGGTGGTGCCCTGCACCAGCACGCCGTGCTCGTAGCGCAGGTTGATCGCCAGGCCGTCGAACTTGAGCTCGGCCGCGTACTCCACCGGCGGCGCCTCGGGCGGCAGGCCGAGTTCTCGCCGCACCCGCGCGTCGAAGGCGCGGGCGCCGGCCTCGGTGGTGTCGGTCTCGGTCTGGATCGAGAGCATCGGCACGCGGTGCCGCACCGGCACCAGGCCGTCCAGCACCTGGCCGCCGACGCGCTGCGTGGGCGAGTCGGGCATCCGCAGCTCGGGGTGCTCGGCCTCCAGCGCCTGCAGCTCGCCGAACAGGCGGTCGTACTCGGCGTCGGGGATTTCCGGATCGTCGAGCGTGTAGTAGCGGTGCGCGTGGTGGTGCAGTTGCGCGCGCAGCGTGGCGGCGCGTTCGGCCGGCGTGGGCGCGGCCGAAAACAGGTCTTCTTGCATGGGTTCAGGAGAACAGGCGGCGTGCCTGGGGCGAGCCGGCCGACAGGTCGCGGCTGTCGAGCGCGTCGTACAGGCTTTCCAGGTCGGCGCCGATGCGGTCCATGGCCTCGAGGGACAGCGGCTGGCCGGCATCGTCGGTCACCACGCCTTCCATGGCCTGCGCCAGCACGGTGGCCACCTCGCGCATGCGCGCGAACGGCTGCTCGTCGCGCGGCACGTGCGTCACCTCCAGCGACAGCGCGACCTCGCGCAGGGCGCTTTGCTCAGGGTCCTCGGCCATCGCCGCCTGGGGGTCGTAGGCCAGGCTGAGCACGGCCGCCTGGCCGCCCTGCTGGCCGGGCAGCACCATGCGCCCGGGCAGCGCGCCGGCCACGAAGCCGAGCTGCGCGGCGTGCTGGGTCACGTAGCCCGGGCTCCAGGCGGCGCGGCGCGCGCGCAGGGTGAAGCCGAGCTGCGCGTCGTGCCCGCTGGCGAAGGCGTCGAGTTCGCGCGCGCGGGCGACCTCGGCGCGCATGTCGGGGAAGTCGGGCGTGGCGCCGACCAGGTCGGCGAAAGCCTGGGTCTTGACCACGAACTCGGAGAACTCGATGTCGTTGATCGGGCCGGAGCGGTTGGCCAGTTGCAGGCCGGCCTGCAGCGTGCGGTAGCGCTGGCCCGGGCGCGGGCTTTCCCATTCGCCGCTGGCCTCGTTCAGGCCCTCGACTGCGAACGGCTTGCTGCCGACCCGGCGCGTGCCGGGCAGCGCGGCGATCACAGCGTCGCCCGACACCTCGTGCTCGAGCGGCAGCGGCGTGATCACGTCGATCAGCGCGTCCAGGCCGGGCTTCTTCTCCGGCTGGGGCACCAGCGGCGGGCCGTCGTCCGGGCCGGCCACGTCGTCGCCCGCCTCGGCCCGTTCATCCCACTCCGGCGGCAGCGGCTCGCCAGGCAAGGGGTCGCCCAGCACCGGCTCGACCCGATGGCGCTCGTGTCCGGTCCGCTCGGCCGCCGGCGGCGGCGCTTCGTCGCCGGCCGGCGGGGTGCCCGCCGCGCCACCGTGCTCGCGCACCGTGCGCGGCGCGCTGTTGCGGGTGACCCAGGCGTTGTAGGCCACGACGCCGGCCAGCACCAGTCCGCCGATGATGGCCAGGCCGATTTGCAGAGTGCTCATGATGGGGTCTTCCGCTCGGGATGGTGCTGTTTCAGGTCGGCTCCAGCATGCCGGCGGCGGACTCCATGTCCACCGCGACGATGCGCGAAACGCCCTGCTCCTGCATGGTCACGCCGATCAGCTGCTCGGCCATCTCCATGGCGATCTTGTTGTGGCTGATGAACAGGAACTGGGTTTCCCTGGCCATCGCGGTCACCAGCTTGGCGTAGCGCTCGGTGTTGGCGTCGTCGAGCGGCGCGTCCACCTCGTCGAGCAGGCAGAACGGCGCGGGGTTGAGCTGGAAGATCGCGAACACCA
>CAZAPJ010000122.1:0-2273 GCA_964487025.1 uncultured Hydrogenophaga sp. | reverse complement strand
CGTGCGGGATCACCTGCACCGTCTTGCCCAGGTAGTCGCCGCGGCGCTCCTTCTCCAGCACCGACTGGTAGATCTTGCCGGTGGTGAAGTTGTTGGTCTTTTTCATGCGCGTTTCGATGAAACGCTCGTAGTGGCCCAGGTCCAGGTCGGTTTCGGCGCCGTCGTCGGTGACGAAGACCTCGCCGTGCTGGAAGGGCGACATGGTGCCCGGGTCCACGTTGATGTACGGGTCGAGCTTGATGAGGGTGACTTTGAGGCCGCGCGATTCGAGGATCGCGGCCAGGGAGGCGGAGGCAATTCCCTTGCCCAGGGAGGACACCACGCCACCGGTGACGAACACAAATTTGGTCATGTCTCGGGCGAGCCGGGCGCTCGCAGGAGGTGGAAATAGCGATTATAAGAGCCCTGTTTTCTGGACCAGGGTGAATAAAGTCAGCACTGACTGATACATTGCGCGCATGAACGACCTTGCCGGAAAACACATCGTCCTCGGCCTCTCGGGCGGCATCGCCTGCTACAAGTCGGCCGAGCTGTGCCGCTCGCTGGTGAAGGCCGGCGCCACGGTGCAGGTGGTCATGACCGAGGCGGCCGAGCGGTTCATCACCGCGGTGACGATGCAGGCCCTGTCGGGCCGGCCGGTGTTCAGCTCGCAGTGGGACGCCCGCCCGGGCAACAACATGGCCCACATCAACCTCGGCCGCGAGGCCGACGCCATCGTGGTCGCGCCGGCCAGCGCCGACTTCATGGCCAAGCTGGCGCAGGGCCGGGCCGACGAACTGTTCAGCCTGCTGTGCCTGGCGCGGCCGATCGGGCAGGTGCCGTTGATCCTGGCGCCGGCCATGAACCGCGAGATGTGGGCGCACCCGGCCACGCAGCGCAACGTCAAGCAACTGCGCGCCGACGGCGCCACGGTGCTCGACGTGGGCGCGGGCGAACAGGCCTGCGGCGAGACGGGCGACGGCCGCATGCTGGAGCCGGACGAGCTGTTCTACGACATCGTGCGCGGCTTCCTGCCCAAGGCGCTGGCGGGCCGCCACGTGCTGGTGAGCGCCGGCCCGACCTTCGAGGCGATCGACCCGGTGCGCGGCCTGACCAACCTCTCCAGCGGCAAGATGGGGTTCGCGATCGCGCGCGCGGCCCACGAGGCCGGTGCGCAGGTCACCCTGGTGGCCGGCCCCGTGGGCGGCCTGCCCACGCCGCGCGGGGTGGCGAGGGTGGACGTGCGCTCGGCGCTGGAGATGCAGGCCAGCCTGGAGCGGCTGGCGAGCAGCGCCTCGGTGTTCGTCTCGGCCGCCGCGGTGGCCGACTGGCGGCCGGCACAGGCGAACGAACACAAGATCAAGAAGGACGGCTCGGGCGACGTGCCCACGCTGTCCTTCGTGGAGAACCCCGACATCCTGGCCGGCATCGCCGCCTCGCCGCGCGCGCGCAGCGGCGAGCTGTTCTGCGTGGGCTTCGCGGCCGAGAGCCACGACCTCGCGGCGCATGCCCAGGCCAAGCGGGTGCGCAAGGGGGTGCCCTTGCTGGTCGGCAACATCGGCCCGGCCACGTTCGGACAGGACGACAACGCGCTGCTGCTGGTGGACGAGCACGGCACGGCCGAGCTGCCCCGCGCATCCAAGCTGGTGCTGGCGCGCCAGCTCGTGGCGGAAATCGCGCGGCGATTGAAGTAGCCCAGCCCGAACGAAAGGGGCGAGCGAAGCGAGCCGAGCAAAACCCAGAGACAGCGAGGGTCCGGCTTCGCCGGCCCGAGATGTCGTCCCCCCTCCAAGCGCCGCCAGGCGCGCCAGAGAGGGGGGAAGCCGCGCAGCGGCGCAGGGGGGAGTCCTAATATGCTGTCGACTTCATAAGTAATACCGAGCACGGTATATCCATGTGTGTGGGGCAAACTCAAAAGCGAGCTCTGCCGGGTAGCAGGCGTACCAAGAGAGACGGGTCCCACGACCCGCAGGAGAACGACCACATGGACATGAACCGGAGGCATTTCTTCCGGGTCAGTGGAGCGGGGCTGGTGGGATCCAGCCTGGTCGCCCTGGGCTTCTCGCCCACGGCGGCCCTCGCGGAGACGCGAAGCTTCAAGCTGGCCCGGACCACCGAGACCCGCAGCATCTGCCCCTACTGCTCCGTGAGCTGCGGGCTGGTGATGTACACCCTGGGTGACCGGGCGAAGAACGTCAAGTCGACCATCATCCACATCGAGGGCGACCCGGACAACCCCGTGAACCGCGGCACGCTGTGCCCCAAGGGCGCGGGCGTGATGGACATGATCCAGT
>CAZAPJ010000121.1:0-3079 GCA_964487025.1 uncultured Hydrogenophaga sp. | reverse complement strand
TCTCGGGCGGCATGAAGCGCCGCGTGCTGATCGCCAAGGCGCTGTCGCACGAGCCGAAGATCCTGTTCCTCGACGAGCCGAGCGCGGGCGTGGACGTGGAGCTGCGCCACGGCATGTGGCGCCTGGTGCGCGAGCTGCGCGAGCGCGGCACCACCATCATCCTGACCACGCACTACATCGAGGAGGCCGAGGACATGGCCGACCGCATCGGCGTGATCAACCGCGGCGAGCTGGTGGTGGTGCAAGACAAGCAGGTGCTCATGCGCCAGCTCGGCAAGCGGCAGTTGACGCTCGCGCTGCTCCACCCCATGGAGCAGGTGCCGCCGGCGCTGGCGCGCTGGCCGCTGGAGCTGACCGACGGCGGCCACACGCTCACCTACACCTTCGACACACAGCAGGAGGACACCGGCATCGCCGCGCTGCTGCGCGCGCTGCACGAGCAGAACATCGCGTTCAAGGACCTGCAGTCGCGCGAGAGCTCGCTGGAAGACATCTTCGTCAGCCTGGTGCACCAACCCCGGGAGGCCGCCCGCCCATGAACCTGAACCTGCACGGCATCAAGGCCATCTACGGCTTCGAGATGGCCCGCACCTTCCGCACGCTCACGCAGAGCATCGTGGCGCCGGTGCTCACCACCTCGCTCTACTTCATCGTCTTCGGCACCGCAATCGGCTCGCGCATGGGCGAGATCGACGGCGTGGGTTACGGCGCGTTCATCATTCCGGGGCTGGTCATGCTCTCGCTGCTGAGCGAGAGCATCTCCAACGCCTCGTTCGGTATCTACATGCCCAAGTGGTCCGGCACCATCTACGAGCTGCTGTCGGCGCCGGTCTCGTGGATCGAGGCGCTGATCGGCTACGTGGGCGCGGCGGCCACCAAGTCGGTCATGCTGGGCCTGCTCATCCTGGGCACGGCGCGCGTGTTCGTTCCCTACGAGATCGCGCACCCGGTCTGGATGGCGGGCTTCCTGCTGCTCACCGCCGTGACCTTCAGCCTGTTCGGCTTCATCATCGGCCTGTGGGCCGACAACTTCCAGAAGCTGCAGGTGATCCCGCTGCTGGTGGTCACGCCGCTGACCTTCCTGGGCGGCGCGTTCTACTCCATTTCCATGCTGCCGCCGATCTGGCAGACGCTCTCGCTTTTCAACCCGGTGGTCTACCTCATCAGCGGCTTCCGCTGGAGCTTCTACGGCACGGCCGACGTGCACATCGCGGTCAGCACCGGCATGACGCTGGTCTTCATGGCGATCTGCCTGGCGTTCATCCGCTGGGCCTTCAAGACCGGCTACCGGCTGCGCCGGTAGGCAGCGCACAATCGGCAAGCCCCGGCCGCACCACTCTTGGACGCATCTCCCTGCCCGCTCCCGCCCCTGCCCATGGACACCGCTACCGCCACCCTGCCCCCCCGACGCCCTGGCCGGCCTCAAGGTCGTCGAGATGGGCCAGCTCATCGCCGGCCCCTTCGCCGCCAAGACCCTGGGCGACTTCGGCGCCGAGGTCATCAAGATCGAAGCCACCGGCTCAGGCGACCCCCTGCGCCACTGGCGCCTGATCAAGAACGGCACCTCCGTCTGGTGGCAGGTCCAGTCCAGGAACAAGCGCTCCATCGCCCTGGACCTGCGCAGCCCCGAGGGCCAGCGGATCGCCCGCGAGCTCATCGCCCAGGCCGATGTGCTGGTCGAGAACTTCCGCCCCGGCACCCTGGAGAACTGGGGCATGTCCTACGAGGCGCTCTCGCGCGACAACCCCGGCCTGGTGATGCTGCGCATCTCGGGCTACGGCCAGAGCGGACCCTACCGCGACCTGCCGGGCTTCGGCGCGATCGGCGAGGCCATGGGCGGGCTGCGCCACCTCACGGGCGAGCCCGGCCGCGTGCCGGTGCGCTGCGGCGTCTCCATCGGCGACACGCTGGCCGCCCTGCACGGCACCATCGGCGTGCTCACCGCGCTGTACCACCGCAAGGTCAACGGCGGCCGGGGCCAGGTGATCGACGTGGCGCTGTCGGAGGCGGTGCTCAACGTGAGCGAGAGCCTGATCCCGGAGTACAGCGCCTTCGGCGTCATCCGCGAGCCCGCGGGCTCGGCGCTGCCGGGCATCGCGCCGTCCAACGCCTACCGCTGCCAGGACGGCGTGGTGCTGATCGCGGGCAACGGCGACGGCATCTTCAAGCGGCTGATGCAGGCCATCGGCCGCGCCGACCTGGCCGCGGCGCCGGACCTGGCGCACAACCCGGGGCGCGTGGCGCGGGTGGCCGAGATCGACGGCGCGATCGAGCAGTGGACGCTGGCGCGCGCGGTGGCCGAGGTGCTGGACGTGCTGGGCGAGGCCAAGGTGCCGGCCGGGCGGGTCTACACGGCCAAGGACATCGCCGAGGACCCGCACTTCCGGGCGCGCGACATGCTGCTGACGCAGCGCACGCGCGACGGCTACGAGGTGGAGGTGCCGGGCATCGTGCCCAAGCTGATGGGCACGCCGGGGCGGGTGCGCAGCGCTGCGCCCGGCCTGGGCGACGACACCGAGGCAGTCCTGGCCGAGCTCGGATACTCCCCAGAGACCATCGGCGCTCTGCGGCAGTCGAAGGTGGTCGAGTGAATGGCGCGGTGAATGGCGAGGCAGGTGCCACGCCCCATCAAAGCACCAGCACCGCCCGGAAATCGTTCACGTTGGTGTGCGTCGGCCCGGTGACCACCAGGTCGCCGATGGCCGCGAAGAAGCCGTAGGCATCGTTGCGGGCCAGGTGGTCGCCGGCCTTGAGGCCCTGGGCGGCGGCGCGCGCCAGCGTATCGGGCGCGACGACCGCGCCCGCGTTGTCCTCCACGCCATCGATGCCGTCGGTGTCGGCCGCGAGCGCCCACACCCCCGCCTGCCCGTCCAGCGCCTGCGCCAGGCCGAGGCAGAACTCGCCAGCGCGCCCGCCGCGGCCGCGGGGCTGGCCCTCGGCGCGCGGGCGCACCGTGACCGTGGTCTCGCCGCCGCTGAGGATCACGCAAGGCTTCTGGAAGCTGCTGCGGCCCCGCGCGGTCGAGCGCGCCAGCGCCGCATGCACCTTGCCGACCTCGCGCGACTCGCCCTCGATCTCG
>CAZAPJ010000120.1:0-3152 GCA_964487025.1 uncultured Hydrogenophaga sp. | reverse complement strand
TGGTAACTCCAGTCTCCCAGACCCTTCCGGGTGAACAACCTATTGAAACATCACACCTAGTACGCCCCGCGGCCTGCCTTTTCCTTCTCCATCGCCTTGGCCATGGTCTTGCCCAGTTCCACGCCCCATTGGTCGTAGGCGTTGATGCGCCAGATCGCGGCCTGGGTGAAGACCTTGTGTTCGTACAGCGCGATCAGCGCGCCCAGGCGCTGCGGGTCCAGGCGGTCGAGCCAGAGCAGGTGGCTGGGGACGTTGCCTTCGAAGCTGCGGTGCGGCGCCAACACGGCCGCGCGGACGGGGTCCATGCCTTCCTGCTGTTCCAGCAGCGCGCGCGTCTCGCGCAGCGGGCGGCCGCGTGCCAGGGCCTCGGCTTGGGCGCGCAGGTTGAGGTTCACCACCTCGTGGTGCGTCGCGGCCAGGGGCAGCGGCGTGTCCTCGTTGAGCACGCCGATGAAGTCCACCGGCACGGTGTGCGTGCCCTGGTGGATGAGCTGGAAGTAGGCGTGCTGACCGTCGATGCCCAGGCCGCCCCAGACGATCGGGCCGGTGTCCACCGTGGCCGGCGTGCCGTCGGCATGCGTGCGCTTGCCGTTGGACTCCATGTCCATCTGCTGCACGAAGGGGGTGAAGCGCGCCAGCCGGGAGGCGTAGGGCACGACGAGCTGGGTCGGCAGGTGCAGGAAGTTGCGGTTCCAGAGGCCGTGCAGCGCCATCAGCACCGGCAGGTTCTGCGCCGGCGGGGCCTGGGTGAAGTGGGTGTCCATCGCGCGCGCGCCGGCCAGGAAGGCCAGGAAGTTCGCGCCGCCGATCGCGATCGCCAGCGGCAGGCCCAGGGCCGACCAGACCGAGTAGCGGCCGCCCACCCAGTCCCAGAACAGGAAGGTGCGCTCGGCCGGGTAGCCGAGCCGGGCGGACTGCGCGGGGCTGGCGGTGATGGCCGCGAGGTGCAGGGGCAGCGCGTCGGCCGGGCAGCCCTGGTCGGTCAGCCAGCGCTGCGCGCTGGCGGCGTTGGTCAGTGTTTCCTGGGTGGTGAAGGTCTTGCTGGAGACCACCAGCAGCGTGCGCCGCGCGTCCAGGCCGCGCAGCACGCTGTGCAGCGCCCAGGCGTCGGGGTTGGAGACGAAGTGCACGCGCGGGCCGGGCACGGCGGGGGGCGCCAGGTGGGCCAGCGCCTCGACCGCCATGCGCGGGCCGAGGTCCGAGCCGCCGATGCCGATGTTGACCACGTCGGTGATGGCCTCGCCGGTGTACCCGCGCACGGCGCCCGCGCCGAGCGCCTCGGCGAAGTCGCACACGCGCGCCAGCTCGCGCTGCACCTCGGCCTGCACCGCCGCGCCCCAGGGGCCGGTGTGCAGCGCGTCGCCGCGCAGGGCCACGTGCAGCACCGGGCGGTTCTCGGTGCCGTTGATCGCATCGCCCCGGAACATGGCCTCGCGCTGCGCGGCCAGCTCCGACTGCTCGGCCAGATCGAGCAGGGCGCGTTCGATTTCGGGGGTGACGCGCTGGCGGCTCGCGTCGAGCGTGATGCCGGCCGCGCTGTGCGTGAGGCGGGTGGCCCGGCCGGGTTCGGCGAGCAGTTCGCGCAGGTGCGGCGCGGGCGCCGCGGCCAGGGTCTGCAGCCGGGACCAGGCGGGCAGGGTGGTGGGCAGTTTCATGGGGGTGAGGGTATCAGGTCAGGCTGCGCGAGAGGGCGCTGGCCTCATGCGCGAGGCGGGTGATCCGTGCCCAGTCGCCGTCGCGCAGCGCGTCGGCCGGCGTGATCCAGGAGCCGCCGACCAGCGCCACGTTGGGCAGGGCCAGCAGCTCGCGCAGGTGCTCGGGGCCGACGCCGCCGGTGGGGCAGAAGCGCACGTCCGGCAGCGGCGCGGCCAGTGCCTTGAGCAGGCCGGCGCCGCCGGCCTGCGCGGCGGGGAACAGCTTCATGAGCGTGAAGCCGTGCTCGCGCGCGCGCATCACCTCGCCGGGCGTCATCACGCCGGGGATGAAGGGCAGGCCGGCGGTCTTCACCGCGTCGACCAGCGCGTCGGTGCAGCCGGGCGAGAGCGCGAAGCGCGCGCCCGCGTTCACGACCCGCGGGACCTCGGCCGCGCGGGTCACGGTGCCGGCGCCCAGGTGCATCTGCGGCACGGCGCGCGCGACGGCCTCGATCGCCATCAGCGCGACGTCCGAGCGCAGGGTGATCTCCATCACGTCGATGCCGCCTTCGAGCAGCGCGTGCGCGAGCGGCACGGCCTGGGCGGCGTCGCTGAGCACGATCACGGGCACGACGCGGGAGGTGAAGGGCGGGGGCGGGGGGCAGGAGGTCGTCATGGTGGTGCGGGGATGGGTTCAGCCGAACAGCGGCGAGGCGCCGAGCTCGGCGGTGCCGACCTGGCGGCGGAACAGGCCGAACAGCTCGCGCCCGCTGCCGTGCTGGTGGGCGCTCAGGTCCGGGTGCTTGACGCGGCGCTTGGCCAGCGTGGCGGGGTCCACCTCGAGCTCGAGCCGGCCGCGCTCGCAGTCCAGCGTGATCCAGTCGCCGTCGCGCACGCGCGCGATCGGGCCGGCCGCGAGCGCTTCGGGGCTGAGGTGGATCGCCGCGGGCACCTTGCCGGAGGCGCCGGACATGCGGCCGTCGGTGACCAGCGCAACTTGGAAGCCCTTGTCCTGCAGTACCGCCAGCGGCGGCGTGAGCTTGTGCAGCTCGGGCATGCCGTTGGCGCGCGGGCCCTGGTAGCGCACCACGGCCACCAGGTCGCGTTCGAGCTGGCCGGCGTTGAACAGCGCGAGCAGGTCCTGCTGGTCGTTCACCACCACGGCCTGCGCGCGCACCATACGGTGCTCGGGCTTGACCGCCGAGACCTTGACCACGCTGCGCCCCAGGTTGCCCTGCAGCAGGCGCAGCCCGCCCTCGGGGCTGAACGGATCGGCCACCGGGCGCAGCACGGCGGCGTCGCCGCTGCGCTCGGGCGCGTCGCGCCAGGCCAGTTGGCCGCTATCCAGCCAGGGCTCGCGCGTGTAGGCGGCCAGGCCCGGCCCCATCACGGTCTGCACGTCGGGGTGCAGCAGGCCGGCGCCGAGCAGTTCGCGGACCAGGAAGGCCATGCCGCCGGCGGCATGGAAGTGGTTCACGTCGGCGCTGCCGTTGGGGTACACGCGCGCCAGCAGCGGCA
>CAZAPJ010000119.1:0-3188 GCA_964487025.1 uncultured Hydrogenophaga sp. | reverse complement strand
CGCCTTCGAGCGCGAGTTCGTCGAGGCGCAGCGCGCCGCCTACATGGAGACCTGCGTGGAGGACGACGAGATCGCCGAGCGCATGGACGCCGGCCGCAAGGCCCTGCTGGCGCGCGGCGACAACGAGGTGGGGCCGTACCAGAGCCCGATGGAAGACGGCATGCAGCACTTCCACGAGTGGTACCGCCAGCGCATGGGCGGCGCGCTCGAGGGCTGACGCGGCCGGTTCGGGCGCACCGGCCCGTGCCGCGAACCGGCGCCGCAACTGCGCCACAATCGGCGCATGTACACCACACTGATCACCCCCGAGCAGCTCCAGCGCCTCCTCGCGGAGGGCGCGCCCGTCCGCCTCCTGGACACCAGCTTCGACCTGGGCAACCCGGACGCCGGCGCCGCGCAGTTCGAGGCCGAGCACATCCCCGGATCGGTCTACGTCCACCTGGACCACCACCTGAGCGACAAGACCGGCGCCGACCGCGCCAGCGGCGGGCGCCACCCGCTGCCCTCGCGCGAGACCTTCGCGAGCCGGCTCGGCGCGCTGGGCGTGGACAACCAGACCCAGGTGGTGGTGCTCGACCGGCAGGGCGCCAACTACTGCGGACGCCTGTGGTGGATGCTCAAGTGGTGCGGACACGAGGCGGTGGCCGTGCTCGACGGCGGCCTGCCGGCCTGGAAGGCCGCCGGCGGCGCGGTGCAGAGCGGCCCCTCGCCCGAACCCGCGCCGGCCCACTTCGAGCTGGGGGCGCCACTGGCGCGGACCGTCGGCACGCAGGACATCGCACAGGCCCTGGGGCGCCCCGGGCTCACCCTCATCGACGCGCGCGGGGCCGCCCGCTTTCGCGGCGAAACCGAGCCGATGGACCCGGTGGCCGGCCACATCCCCGGCGCGCTCAACCGCCCCTTCGCCGAGAACATGACCGCCGACGGCCGCTTCAAGCCGGCCGAGGAGCTGCGCGCCGCGTTCGAACACCTGCTCGGCGGACGCGATCCGGCCAGCGTGGTGCACCACTGCGGCAGCGGGGTGAGCGCGATCCCCAACCTGCTGGCGATGGAGATCGCTGGGCTGGGGCGCGCACGGCTCTACCCCGGGAGCTGGAGCGAGTGGTGCAACACGCCGGGGCTGCCCTGCGCCCGCGGCTGAGACGCGCCATCGATGCCCACCACCAGCGGTAGCCGCCCCTCGACAACGTCGGCGCACGAACGGCCGGACAAACGGCCCGCCAACCCGGACGCGCAGGGACGCCGCGCGGCGCTGACGCTGCTCACGCTGCTGATCGCGCTGGCCGCGACCGTGCTGATGGTGATGGAGCTGCTGCTGGCGCCGCCCGGCCAGCAGGAAGCGTGGCTCGCGGGCGTGCTGGCGCTGCTGTCCTGGCTCGGCCACGCGCTGGTGCGCAAAGGCCACGTGGACCTCGTCGCGCGCGTTTCCGTGATGGCCATCCTGTCCACGGCGGTGTTCGCGGTGATCACGTACGGATCGGTCCGCACATCGGTCAACTTCCTGTTCGTAAGCGCCGTGGTCGGCGCCGGCATCTTCCTGGGCCGCACCGCGCTCATCGTCACCCTGTCCATCAGCGTCGCGGCGCTCGGCCTGCTCACCTGGGCCGAAGCGGCGGGCGTGTTGCCCGGCCTGCCCTACTTCGATGTCGGGCTGCGGGTGTGGGTCACGCACGCCGCCACGATGGTGGTCGTGGCGATCATGGTCTACCACAGCCGCTCGGCCACGCACGAGGCCTACAAGCGGCAACTGGAAGAGCTGGACCGGCGCAAGAAGACCGAGCAGGAGCGTGACCGCAGCCTCGAGCGCTTCGCGCGCATCTTCCGCACCAACCCGAGCCCGATGGTCGCGCAGTCGGCCCGCTCCGGCATGATCCTGGACGTCAACCCCGCGTTCGAGCGCTGCTACGGCTACCAGCGCTCGCAGGTGCTTGGCCGCGAGGACCATTTCCTGTGGGCCAGCCAGCAGGAGCGCGACGCCTTCCTGGCCCATTTGTTCGCCACGCGGCGCGCCGAACAGTACCCGATCCGCTGCCTGCGCGCGGACGGCAGCGCGTTCGACGCCCTGATCTCGAGCGAAATGGGCGACGACCGCGAAGACAAGCTGATCATCACCACGGTGTCCGACGTCAGCGCGCAGAACGAGGCGCTGGAGCGCCTGCGCCGCTCGGAGGAGCGTTTCGCCAAGGCGTTCCACTTCAGCCCGCTGAACATGACCTTGACACGGCTGTCCGACGGCTCGCCGATCGAGGTCAGCCGGGCCGCCGACCCGGCACCCGGCGCCGCGCCGGACGCAGCCTCGGTGGAGATCGGCGCCTGGCCCACGCCCCAGGACCGCGAGGCGTTCGTGCACCAGTTGCTGCGCGACGGCCGCGTCGACGCCTACGAAACGCGCATGCGGCACAAGGACGGCCACCTGGTGGACACGCGCCTGTGGGCCGAGCTCGTCGAGCTCGACGGCGAGCGCTGCGTGCTGTCCTGCGCCGTCGACATCTCCGAGGAGAAACACCGCGAGGCCCTGCTGCTCAACGTGGCGCGCGGCGTGGCCGCCGAGACCGGCGAAGCCTTCTTCGGCGCCCTCACGCGGCACCTCGGCGAGACCATCGGGGCCGACATGGTGGTGATCGGCGAGCGCCGGGAGAGCGGCCGCGTCCGCACGCTGGCGATCCAGCAGAACGGCGAGGCGGCCGCCAACTTCAGCTTCAACCCGCAAGGCACCCCCTGCGCCCCGACCCTGGAGCAGCAAGACATGCTGGTCTGCAGCGACAACCTGCCCGAGCAGTACCCGCAGGCCACCGCCCTGATCGCCTCCGGCTGCCGCGCCTACCTGGGCAAGGCGCTGCGCGACGCCGACGGCACGCCGATCGGCCTGATCTTCGCGCTCTGGGGCAAGCCGGTGGAGATCGGGCAGGACACCCAGGCCCTGATCTCGATCTTCGCCAGCCGCGCCAACGCCGAGCTGGTCCGGCTGCACCGCGACCGGGAGATCCAGCGCTTCCACGACACGCTGGAGCAGCGCGTGCGCGAGCGCACGGCCGAGCTGCAGAAACTCAATGCCGAGCTCGACTCGTTCGCCTACTCCGTCTCGCACGACCTGAAGGGGCCGCTGCGCGCCATCGATGGCTTCACCCGCCTGCTAGATGTGATGTTTCAATAGGTTGTTCACCCGGAAGGGTCTGGGAGACTGGAGT
>CAZAPJ010000118.1:0-4141 GCA_964487025.1 uncultured Hydrogenophaga sp. | reverse complement strand
GCGCCGCCGGGCGCACATCCCGGCATGCCACGCCAGCAACAACACAACGACAAAGGGAACAAGGCCGCATTCAAATGGCCGCAGAAACCGACGCAGAACGAGGTGCCATCGCCTCCACCGCCAGACTCATGGAACGCAAACGCAGCGCCGGATCGAACACGTCGCTCACGATCATGAACTCGTCGGCCTCGGTGGCCTGGGCCAGTTGGGTGAGGCCTTCGCGCACGGTGGCGGGCGAGCCGATGGCGGCGATGGCCAGGAAGTCGGCGATGGCGGCGCGTTCTTGCGGGTGCAGGCCGGGCAGGAAGTTCGGCACCGGTGGCGGCAGCCGGCCGCGCCGGCCGGTGAGGATGCCCAGCACGCGCTGGTAGGTGCTGCTGGCGAGGAACTCGGCCTCCTCGTCCGTGGGGGCGGCGATCAGCGGCACGCCGACGATGGCGTAGGGCCTGTCCAGCGTGGCCGACGGCTGGAAGTGGCGGCGGTAGACGTCGAGCGCCTGCAGCAGCAGGCGGGGCGCGAAGTGCGAGGCGAACGCGTAGGGCAGGCCGCGCTCGGCCGCCAACTGGGCCGAGAACAGGCTGGAGCCGAGCAGCCAGATCGGCACGTTGGTGCCGGCCCCGGGCGTGGCGACGAGGCGTTGGCCGGGCTGGGGCGGGCCCAGCAGGTGCTGGAGCTCGGCCACGTCGCGCGGGAAATCGGCCTCGGTCTCGACCCGGTCGCGGCGCAGCGCGCGCATGGTGTGCGGGTCGGTGCCGGGCGCGCGGCCCAGGCCCAGGTCGATGCGGCCCGGGTAGAGCTCGGCCAGCGTGCCGAAGGCCTCGGCCACCACCAGCGGCGCATGGTTGGGCAGCATCACGCCGCCCGAGCCGACCCGGATGCGCTGCGTGCCGCCGGCGATGTGGCCCACCAGCACGGCGGTGGCCGAGCTGGCGATGCCGGCCATGTTGTGGTGCTCGGCCAGCCAGTAGCGCGTGAAGCCCAGCGCTTCGGCGTGCTGCGCGGTGCGCAGCGAGACGGCCAGGGCATCGGCCACGGTGCCGCCTTCGCGCACGGCCACCAAGTCGAGCATGGACAGGCGGATGTCGGACAGGTGTTTCATGTCTTGGGCTGGTGCTCCAGCGAGGCGGAGTTCATGCAGTAGCGCAGGCCGGTGGGCGCGGGGCCGTCCTCGAACACGTGGCCGAGGTGCGCGCCGCACTGGCTGCAGACGGTTTCCACCCGCACCATGCCGTGGCTGCGGTCGGTCAGCTCGGTGATGGCGCCGGGCACGGCCTGCGAGAAGCTGGGCCAGCCGCAGCCGGCGTCGAACTTGGCGGCGGCGTCGAACAGCCGGTTGCCGCAGCAGATGCAGTGGTAGCTGCCGTCGGCCCAGACCCGCTCGTACTTGCCGCTGAACGGGCGCTCGGTATACGCCTGGCGCGTTACCTCGAAGGCGCGCGGCTCGGCGCCCTTGCTCGCGAG
Organism: uncultured Hydrogenophaga sp.; assembly: GCA_964487025.1. GTDB lineage: Bacteria > Pseudomonadota > Gammaproteobacteria > Burkholderiales > Burkholderiaceae_C > Hydrogenophaga. The sequence continues at coordinate 2,680 of CAZAPJ010000118.1, read as the reverse complement.
CAGCTCGCGCCATTCGGCGTCGGTTTTCTGGATGGGAAAGGTCATGGCGTTCTCCAGGCAGGGGGGAAGAGATTCATCAGGACGAGCAACTGATCTCGATCCGGCTGGCCCACTCGGGTGGAAAGCCGGCCAGGTCTTCCTCGCCGGGCCGGGCATCGAAGGGCCGCTCGAGCGCCTGCTGCAGCCGCTCGAGCGCACCGAAGTCGCCCGCCTTGGCGGCCTGGATCGCGAGTTCGCCCAGGTGGTTGCGCAGCACCAGCTGCGGGTTGGTGCGCAGCATCCGGGCGCGCGTGGCCGCGGCGTCGAAGGCGGGCGTGCGGCGCAGGCGCGCCTGCCAGCGCCCGGCCCAGGCGTCGAAGGCCTCGCGCTGGAGGAACAGGTCGCGCACGGGGTCGAGCGGGCCGTCCGCCGCGTGGCTCAGGCGGCGCCAGAAGATGGTGAAGTCCACCGCGTCGCGGGCCATCAGCGCCATCAGGTCTTCCAGCAGCGCGGCGTCGCCTTCCTGCGTGTCGGCCAGCCCCAGCTTGGCGCCCATGCGGCGCTGCAGCGCGGCCGGCAGCAGGGTCTTGTAGGGTTCGAGCGCGTCCAGCGCCTGCTGCTGGTCGTCCATCAGCGGCAGCAGGGCCTGGCCGAGGCAGAACAGGTTCCAGTAGGCCACGTTGGGCTGGCGGTTGTAGGCGTAGCGGCCGCCGGTGTCGGAGTGGTTGCAGACGTGGCCGGGGACGAAGGCGTCGAGGAACTGGAACGGGCCGTAGTCGATGGTCAGGCCCAGGATGCTCATGTTGTCGGTGTTCATCACGCCGTGGCAGAAGCCCACGGCCTGCCACTGCGCGAGCAGTTCGGCGGTGCGCGCGCTCACGGTTTCGAGCAGCGCGGCATAGGGGTTGCCGCCGGCTTCGCGGCAGGCCGGATAGAAGTGGTCGATGACGAAATCGGCCAGGGTCCGCAGGTGCTGGTGCCGGCCGGTGTGGGCGAAGTGCTCGAAGTGGCCGAACCGGATGAAGCTGGGCGCCACGCGCGCCACCACGGCGGCGGTCTCCACTTCCTCGCGCATCACCGGCGCGGGCGAGCCGGTCACGCACAGCGCGCGGGTGGTGGGGATGCCCAGCGCGTGCATGGCCTCGCTGCAGAGGAACTCGCGGATCGAGCTGCGCAGCACGGCGCGGCCGTCGCCCATGCGCGAATAGGGGGTCAGGCCGGCGCCCTTGAGCTGGATCTCCAGCGGGCCCTGCGGCCCGGCCAGCTCGCCGAGCAGGAGGGCGCGGCCGTCGCCGAGCTGGCCGGCCCAGTGGCCGAACTGGTGGCCGCTGTACACGCTGGCCAGCGGGCGCATGCCGGGCAGCAGCCGGTTGCCGCTGAAGGCCTGCAGGGCGTCGTCGCTGTCGAGGAAGGCGTCGTCCAGGCCGAGCTCGCGCGCCATCGCGCGGCTGCGGCCTACCCAGTGGGGCGCGGGCAGCGGGGTCGGGGCCAGCTCGGTGAAGAACGCCGGGCCGAGGCTGGCGAAGCGGTGGGTCCAGGCGCTGGCGGGCGGGCTCATGCGGGCATTGTCTCCGAGACCGCTTGCACCCGGGGCGGGCCGGGCTTTGCGGAGCCTCCAGGGCTGGAAGGCGGCGGCGGTCTGGGGCATGATGCGGGGCGGCATTTCCACCCTATCACCGCCAGGAGACTTCCCATGCTGGGCCAGATGCAGAGCCAACCCCTGTTGATTTCGTCACTGATCGTGCACGCCGACCGGCACCATGGCGACGGCGAGATCGTGTCGCGCCGCGTCGAGGGCGACATCCACCGCAGCACCTGGAGGGCGGTGGCGCAGCGCGCCCGCCAGGTGGCCCAGGCGCTGGACGGCCTGGGCCTCGCCGCCGGCGCGCGCGTGGCCACGATCGCCTGGAACGGCTACCGCCACCTGGAGCTGTATTTCGGCGTCAGCGGCTCGGGCCGCGTGCTGCACACGCTCAACCCGCGCCTGCACCCGGACCAGCTGGTCTGGATCGTCAACCACGCCGAGGACGAGGCGGTGTGCTTCGACCTGAGCTTCCTGCCGCTGGTGCAGGCGGTGGCCGCGCGCTGCCCGACCGTCAAGCACTGGATCGCGCTGTGCGACGCGGCCGCGCTGCCGGCCGAGAGCGGCATTCCCGGCCTGCGCAGCTACGAGGCCTGGATCGGCGGCGAATCCGGCCGCTACGCCTGGCCCGTGTTCGACGAGAACGAGGCTTCCAGCATGTGCTACACCAGCGGCACCACGGGCAACCCCAAGGCCGCGCTGTACTCGCACCGCTCGACCCTGCTGCACGCCTTCGTCGCGGCGCTGCCCGACACCATGGGCCTGTCGGCGCGCGACAGCGTGCTGCCCGTGGTGCCGATGTTCCACGTCAACGCCTGGGGCATCCCGTACTCGGCGGCGGCGGTCGGCTGCAAGCTGGTGTTCCCCGGGCCGGCGCTCGACGGCAAGTCGGTCTACGAGCTGATCGAGGCCGAGCGGGTGAGCCTGGCCGCCGGCGTGCCCACCGTCTGGCAGATGCTGCTGGCCCACCTGCAGGCCGGCGGCCTGGCGTTCAGTACCCTCAAGCGCACCGTCATCGGCGGCTCGGCTTGTCCGCCGGCCATGATCAGCGCCTTCCACGACCGCTACGGCGTCGAGGTGCTGCACGCCTGGGGCATGACCGAGATGTCGCCGCTGGGC
>CAZAPJ010000117.1:0-4412 GCA_964487025.1 uncultured Hydrogenophaga sp. | reverse complement strand
TTGTCCAACTACGTCCAGCACAAGCTGCTCGCGCACTGGCACGAGAGTGAAAGCCACCAGGAGAACTGATGGAGCACACCCCCCTGCGCCGCTTTGCGGCTTCCCCCCTCTCTGGCGCGCCGCTGTGCGGCGCTTGGAGGGGGGACGACATCTCGGGCCAGCGAAGCCGGACCCTCGCTGTCTCTGGTTGTCACCTTTTCATGCGCTTCGGCGCAGTGGAGCAATTGCATGAACCTGTCTGATACGCCCCGTCCTCAACTGCCCAGGAGATGGTGGGTCGAGATGACCACCTGCGATTTCGAGCAACTGCCGGCCGACACGGTGGCGGTGCTGCCTGTGGCGGCGATCGAGCAGCACGGCCCGCACCTGCCGGTGTACGTCGACGCCTGCATCAACGCCGGCGTGGTCGAGCGCACCATCGCCCGCCTGCCGGCCGACCTGCCGGTGACCTTCCTGCCCATGCAGGCGGTGGGCAAGTCCAACGAGCACCTGGCTTTCCCCGGCACGCTCACGCTCTCCGCCGAGACGCTGATCCGGCTCTGGACCGAGATCGGCGAGTGCGTGCACCGCGCCGGCATCCGCAAGCTGGTGCTGTTCAACTCGCACGGCGGCCAGCCCCAGATCATGGACATCGTCGCGCGCGACCTGCGCGTGCGCCTGGGCATGTTCGTGGTCTGCACCAGCGCCTACTCATTCGGCGGCAGCGAGGGCCTGTTCCCGCCCGAGGAAGGGCGCCATGGCATCCACGGCGGCTCGGGCGAGACCTCCGAGATGCTCGCGCTGCGCCCCGACCTGGTGCGCATGGAACTGGCGCAGAACTTCGTGCCGGCCTCGGTGCAGATGGAGCGGGACTACGAGTTCCTGCTGCCCGAGGGCCGCGTGGGCTTCGGCTGGCAGACGCAGGATCTGCACCCGGCCGGCGCCTGCGGCAACGCGCTCGACGCCGACGCCGAGCGCGGCCGCCTGGTGCTCGACCGCGCGGCGGCCGGTTTCGCCAAGCTGCTCACCGAGGTCCACCGCTATCCGCTCGCGGCCGTGCGCGGCCGGGAAGTGGCGGTCGCGGCATGAACCGCGCGCTCGTTCGCCTGCGCGGCGTGGACAAGGTCTACGCCAACGGCACGCTGGCGCTGCAGAACCTGAACCTGGACATCCATGGCGACGAGTTCGTCTCGCTGCTCGGGCCCTCGGGCTGCGGCAAGTCCACCGCGCTGCGCCTGATCGCCGGCCTGGGCGAGGTCAGCGCCGGGGAGATCGACTGGCCCACCTCGCAGTACGACGTGCATGCCCAGCCCCGGCGCGAGATCGGCTTCGTGTTCCAGGAACCCACGCTCATGCCCTGGGCCACGGTGTTCGACAACGTCTACCTGCCGCTGCGGCTCAAGGACGTGCCGCTCTCGCCCGAGGTGAGCGATCGCGTGCGCGCCACGCTGGACATGGTCGGCCTGCTGGCGTTCGAGAAAGCCTATCCGCGCGAGCTCTCGGGCGGCATGAAGATGCGCGTGTCGATCGCGCGCGCCCTCGTCACGCAGCCGCGCCTGCTGCTGATGGACGAGCCCTTCGCGGCGCTCGACGAGATCACGCGCTTCAAGCTCAACAACGACCTGCTCGAGATCTGGCAGCGCGCCAAGTGCACGGTGGTCTTCGTCACCCACAGCGTGTACGAGAGCGTCTACCTGTCCAGCCGCATCGTGGTGTTCGCCGCGCGGCCGGGCCGCATCATCGGCGAGCTCGCGGTCGACGAGCCGTACCCGCGCGGCAACGGTTTTCGCCTCACGCCCGCGTACGCGCGCCGCTGCAGCGAGGTCTCGGAGCTGCTCGACACCGCGATGCGCGGCGACCCGATGGGCGTGGCGGCCGGGGCGCACGCATGAACGCGCCCACCCCGACCCTGATCCCGCTGGGCGCGACGCCGCGCAACCAGTGGCGCGTGGACGCCGGCACCGCCAGCCTGGTGCGCAGCCCGCGCGCGCCGCGCCCGCTCGCCGTGCCGGCGCTGCCGCAGCGCGTCGAGCTCGACCTGGCGCGCACCGCCATCGTCGTGGTGGACATGCAGAACGACTTCTGCCATCCCGAGGGCTGGCTGGCTTCGATCGGCGTGGACGTCGCGCCCGCGCGCGCGCCGATCGCGCCGCTGGCCGCGCTGCTGCCGGCGCTGCGCGCCGCGCAGGTGCCGGTGCTCTGGCTCAACTGGGGCAACCGGCCCGACCGGCTCAACCTCAGCCCCTCGCTGCTGCACGTCTACAAGCCCACGGGCCGGGGCACCGGCCTGGGCGATCCGCTGCCCAACGGCGCGCCCGTGCTGCAGGCCGGCTCGTGGGCGGCGGCGGTGGTGGACGAACTGGCCATCGACGAGGGCGTCGACATCCGGGTCGACAAGTACCGCATGAGCGGCTTCTGGGACACGCCGCTGGACGCGATCCTGCGCAACCTGGACGTGAGCACGCTGCTGTTCGCCGGCGTCAACGCCGACCAGTGCGTGTTGTGCACGCTGCAGGACGCGAACTTCCTCGGCTACGACTGCCTGCTGCTCGAAGACTGCTGCGCCACCACCTCGCCCGGCTTCTGCCTGCAGGCCACGCTCTACAACGTGCGCCAGTGCTTCGGCTTCACCCTCGACTCCAAAGGCCTGCTGGAGGCGCTCGCATGACGGCCCTGTTCGCCCTGACAGAAACGAACGCGCCGACGGAAACGCTCGGCGCCGCGGTGATCAAGCGCATGGCGGACTGTCCGGCCTACCGCATCTCGCCGCAGGACAGCAACTACTTCGCGCTGGTCTTCGACGGGCGCGGCGAAGGCTGCGACCTGGTCGCGGTGGTCGAGATCTTCGAGCCCGGCGGCGCCACGCCGCACAACACGCACCAGTACGCGCACGAACTGTTCTTCGTCCTGCAGGGCGAGGGCACGGCCAGCATGAACGGCGGGCCCGAGCAGCCGGTTCGCCGCGGCGACGCGCTGCTGGTGCGGCCGGGCAACGACCACGTGGTGCGCAACACCGGGCCGGGCAAGCTCTACTGCCTGACCGTGATGGCGCCCGACGAAGCCTTCGGCGAACTCGTCCGGCGCGGCCAGCCGGTCAAGCTTTCCGAGGCGGACCGCTTCGTGCTGAGCGGCGTATGAATGCCTTGGAGCCATCGGGCGCGGCGGTGCATGCGGACGTACAGCCCGGGTTGCACGGCGCCTTCATGCGTGAAGGCTTCGGCGTCCTGCCGCTGCGCTTCGAGCCGTCCGGCGGAACGCCGCTGGCCGGCCTGCGCCTGGCGGTCAAGGACGTGTACGACATCGAGGGCCTGGTCACCGGCGGCGGCAGCCCGGTGTGGCGCGCCGGCCGCGCGCCGGCCGCGCAGACCGCCACCGCGGTGCGCCTGCTCATGGAAGCCGGCTGCGGCTGGGTCGGCAAGACCCTGACCGACGAGCTGACCTACAGCCTCGCGGGCATCAACGCGCACCACGGCACGCCCGTCAACCCGGCCGCGCCGCGGCACATCCCGGGCGGCTCCTCCTCGGGTTCGGTGGTGGCGGTGGCGGCCGGCCATGCGGACGTGGGCCTGGGCACCGACTGCGGCGGCTCGGTGCGCGTGCCCGCGAGCTACTGCGGCGTCTGGGGCATCCGCCCCACGCACGGGCGCATCGCGACCAACGGCTGCTTCACGCTGGCCCACAGCTTCGACACCGTGGGCTGGTTCGCGCGCGACGGCGCCACGCTGGCGCGCGTGTTCGAGGTGATGGCGCACACCCGTGTGCCCGCGCCCGGCGCGCTGCCGCCGCTGCGCGTGTCCAACGACACGCTCGCCGTGCTCGATCCGGCGGTGCGCGAACGCTTCGAAGCCCTGTGCGGCGCGCTCGGGGCCGAGCGCCTGCCCGCCAGCCGACTGCCGCTGGCCGCCTGGGTGCAGGCCTTTCGCGCGCTGCAGGCGGCCGAGGTCTGGCAGCAGCACGGCACGTGGTTCCGCGCGCACGGCGCGACGCTGGGCGTCGATATCGGCCAGCGCTTCCGCATGGCCTCGCAGGTGGGCGCCGAAGACGTGGCGGCCGCGCAGGGCGCGCGTATCGCCGCCGCGGCCACCCTGGCCGGCCTGCTGGGTGGTGAGGGCGGCCCGGCGCGCCTGCTGCTCATACCGACCGTGCCCACCGCCGCACCGCGGCTGGACGCTTCGCTGGAGCAGGTGGACGCGGTGCGCGCCCGTTCGCAGCAGCTGTTGTGCATCGCGGGGCTCGCAGGGCTGCCGCAGGTCAGCCTGCCATGGATGGTGGAGCCTGCGTCGGGCGCACCCGTGGGGCTGTCGCTCGTCGGGCCGCGCGGCGCCGACGAGCTGGTGCTGGCGGCGGCGCAGGCGTTGGACCAAGCTTTGCAGGCGGCCTAGTTGTTGAGTTGCAATAGGTTGTTCCCGGAGAGACGGGATGCTGGAGGCTTG
>CAZAPJ010000116.1:0-4466 GCA_964487025.1 uncultured Hydrogenophaga sp. | reverse complement strand
ACCCGTCAAACACCCACCCACCCCCAGCCCTCAATTCCCAACCCACTCCTCCTCCCCCCTCACCAGCCCCCCTCCCCCTCCCCCTCCACCCAACCCTGCAACCTCAGCAAGAAAAAAGGCCGGCCACGGCATGGCCACGCTGGAATAATCGGGCCTTCTCGGCACCGGGTTCGGCATGGCACTCATCACTCTCCAGGACGCGCAACTGGCCTATGGCCACGTGGCCTTGCTCGATCATGCGGACTTTTCGCTCGAGCCTCAGGAGCGCGTGGGGCTGATCGGCCGCAACGGCACAGGCAAGTCGTCGCTGCTGAAGATCCTGGCGTCCCTGGAGAAGCCCGATGATGGCTTGCTGACGGTGCAGGCTGGCGTGCGCGTGGCATACGTGGCCCAGGAACCCGTACTGGAACCGGCGTCCACGGTGTTCGAAGCGGCGAGCGCGGGGCTGTCCGAGGCCCGGCTGGCGCGGGATCGGTACCTGAGTGGCGCCGACGGCCTGGATCTCGACGCGCTGCAGAACCAGATCGAAACCCTGGATGCGTGGAACTGGGAACAGCGGGTGGAGGAAACGCTGCACCGTCTGCACCTGCCGGGCGAGGCCACCGTGGGCTCGCTGTCCGGCGGCAACAAGAAGCGGGTGGCGCTGGCACAGGCCCTGGTGAGCCGCCCGGACGTGCTGCTGCTCGACGAACCCACCAACCACCTGGACATGGACAGCATCGCCTGGCTGGAGGACCTGCTGCTGGACCACAAGGGCAGCGTGCTGGCCATCAGCCACGACCGCGCCTTCCTCGACCGGATCGCCACCCGGATGGTGGAACTCGATCGCGGCCGGCTGCAGAGCTACCCCGGCAACTTCGCCCAATACCAGGCGCTCAAGGAAGCGCAACTGGCGCAGGAGGCGGTGGTCCATGCGCGGGCCGACAAGCTGCTGGCGCAGGAGGAGGTCTGGATCCGCAAAGGGGTGGAGGCGCGGCGCACACGCGCGCAGGGCCGCATCAACCGGCTGGAGCACCTGCGCGAGCAGCGGGCCCAGCGCCGCGAAGTGCTCGGCCGCGCGAAGATGGAGGTGGCCCGCGGCGACACCAGCGGCAAGATCGTGGCGGAGCTCGAGGGCGTCAGCCATTCGTTCCCCTCGGAAGCACACGGCCGAACGACCGTGATCCGGGACCTGTCGACGACCGTGCTGCGCGGCGACAAGATCGGCTTGATCGGCCCCAACGGCGCGGGCAAGACCACTTTGCTGAAGATCATCCTGGGCGAACTGGCACCGGAGCGCGGCACGGTCAGGCAAGGCAGCCGCCTGAGCGTGGCGTACTTCGACCAGTTGCGTGAGCAGCTCGATCTGGACACCACGCTGGAGGACTTCATCAGCCCCGGCAGCGAATGGATCGAGATCGGCGCCCGGCGCACGCACGTCAAGAGCTACCTGGCCGATTTCCTATTTTCCCCAGCCCGGGCCAACGCGCCAGTGCGCACGCTCTCCGGCGGTGAGCGCAACCGCCTGCTGCTGGCGCGGCTGTTCGCCCGGCCGGCCAACGTGCTGGTGCTGGACGAGCCGACCAACGACCTGGACATCGACACCCTCGAGTTGCTCGAAGACCTGCTGCAGCAGTACGAGGGCACGGTCTTCCTGGTCAGCCATGACCGGCGCTTCCTGGACAACGTGGTCACCAGCACGCTGGCTTTCGAAGGCGAGGGCCGCTGGCGGGAGTACGTGGGCGACGTGCAGGACTGGCTGACGCAGTCGGCCCGCAGGCCGCCGGCGGCCGACACGGCGGCCCCGCCTGAGCGGACCGCGGCGGCCACCCCCCAGCCGGCGCCACCGCCGCCTGCCGGAAGCCGGCGAAAGCTGAGCTACAAGGACCAGCGCGAGTTCGATGCCCTGCCGGGCCTCCTTGCGGCCCTGGAAGCCGAGCAGGCGGCGATCGGCCAGGACCTCGCCGACGGTCAACTTTTTCACAGCGATCCGGCCCGGGCGGCTCAACTTGGCCAGCGCCATGCCGAGATTGACGAGGAATGGCTTCAGGCCTTGGAGCGCTGGGAAGCGCTTGGCGGCAGTTGAGGTCCCCGCCGGGGTATCGCACCGCGCCGACACGCCGCTCTACACACACCCATGACGCCCGATCGTCTTGCCTTCGACCTGCAACGCACGCTCAACGAGCTGGCGCAGGAGCGCGAACGTACGCAGCAATTGCAAGCCGAGCTGGAACGCCAGCAGCGGGAACTCGAGCAACTGCAGGGCGAGGTGCACCGCGAGTCCAGCGGCCGGCGGCTGGCCGAGGAGGCGCTGGACGAAGCCCGCGACCGCCTGCAGCTCGCGGTGGATGCCGCGGGACTGGCGCTGTGGGACTGGCAACTGCCGGCGACGCAGGTCTTCCTCTCCGCCCGCGGGAGCGAATGGCTGGGCGGCGTGGCCGCCGACGGCTACTGGGAACTGATCGACCTGCGCGCACGGCTGCACCCGGACGACGTGGAGCCGCTGCGCGCGCAGGTCATGGCGCTGCTGGAGGGGCGCAGCCAGCATGCGGTGCTCCAGCACCGCGTGCGCGCGGCCGACGGCTGGCGCTGGGTGGAAACGCACGGCACGCTCGCCGAGCACGACAGCCAGGGCAAGCCTTTGCGGCTGATGGGAACGATCGCCGACATCGGCGAGCGCAAGCGCGTCGAGCAGGAGGGGATCCAGGCCCGCGAACTGGCCGAGCAGGCCCATCGGGTCAAGAGCGAGTTCCTGACCAACATCAGCCACGAAGTGCGCACCCCGCTCAATGCGCTCATGGGCCTGACGCGCATGCTGAAGGACTCGCCCCTGAACGCCGAGCAGGCGCACTGGCTGGCCCTCATGGATGGCGCAGCGCACACGCTGCTGGAGCAACTCGACAACCTGCTGGACCTGTCGCGCATCGAGGCCGGCGAACTCCGGATCGAGCAGGTCCGCTTCGATCTGCGGGGCATGCTGGAGCAAGCCTCCGCCATCTGCGCGGAGCAGGCGCGCGCCAAGCCGCTGGCGTTCCGGATCGAGGTCGGGCCGGACCTGCCGCGCTGGCTGACAGGCGATCCGGTGCGGCTGCGCCAGGTCATCGGCAACCTGCTGTCCAACGCGCTGAAGTTCACGCCCAAGGGGGGATCGATCACACTGCGCGCCGGCCTGGCGCCGCCGCCGCAGGACGGCGATGCGCATGCCGGTGCGATGCCGCGGCGCTGGCAGATCCAGGTGCAGGACAGCGGAGAAGGCATCGCCCCCCAGGACCAGGTCGACATCTTCAACGCCTTCACGCAGGCCGACGCCTCCACGACCCGCCGCCATGGCGGCAGCGGGCTGGGCCTGGCCATCTGCTCCCGGCTGACCCGCCTCATGGCCGGCGAGATCGCGCTGCAAAGCGGCCTGGGCCGGGGCAGCACCTTCACGGTGACCCTGCCGCTGCAGGAGGCCGCGCCTCCGGGCGGCGCCGCCGAGATGCTGGAAGTGGCGCAGGTCGGGCCACGCTACGTCGGCCTGGTGGTGCTGCTGGCGGAGGACCACCCGGTCAACGAGCTGATGATGCGCCAACTGTTGCTGCGCATGGGCTGCACGGTGCGGGTCGCGCGCGGCGGCGTGCAGGCGGTCGCCCAGTGGGAGCAGGGGGGCATCGACCTGATCCTCATGGACGTGCAGATGCCCGGCATGAGCGGGCTCGATGCCACGCGGGAAATCCGCGCCGCCGAGGCCCGGCGCAAGCTGCGGCGCACGCCGATCGTCGCGGTGACGGCCAACGCCATGATGGGCGACCGCGAGGCCTGCCTTGCGGCAGGCATGGATGGCTACGCCGCCAAGCCGGTGAGCCCGCAAACGCTGCTGCAGGAGCTGGACCGCGTGCTGCAGATCGAGCCGCCGTCGCCTCCCGCCGCCGAAACCGGGCTGGCACCCGGCGAGACGGCCGAAGCGCGGGACACCCGGCCGGCCACCCCGGCCTTCTCCGAACTCGAAGAAGCCGACGCCGCGAGCCGCGCGGCGAACCCGCTCGAAGCGCTGGATGTGGAAAAGCTGCTGCGCCGCCTCGACGGCGACGAAGACGCACTGCGGCAATTGGCGCAGATGATGCGCGCCGACCTCGCGTCCCGCCAGCTCGAGTTGCAGCAGGCGCTGGAGGCGCGGGACATGTCCCGCGCGGTCGCGCACGCCCACGGACTCAAGGGCTCGCTGGGCAGCATGACGGCCGAGCGCGGCGCGCGGCTGGCCAAGGGCCTGGAGCTGGCGGCGCGCTCGGGCGACTGGCCGCTGTTCGCGCGCGCCCTGCCCCTGCTGCAGACCGAGGCGTACCGGATCGACCAGGCGCTCGCCGAACTCCTGCGGCCGGAAAACCGCGATCTGTTCGATACGAAACTTTGACTCCCCCCTGCGCGGCTTCGCCGCTTCCCCCCTCTCTGGCGCACCGCTGCGCGGCGCTTGGAGGGGGGACGACAGCTTGGGCCGGCGGAGCCGGACC
>CAZAPJ010000115.1:0-4516 GCA_964487025.1 uncultured Hydrogenophaga sp. | reverse complement strand
CCGACGCCATCGTCACATCGCTTCAGGATCCACGCTCCCCCTGGAGCGACGCATGAACCGAACCGGGTTTCGAGGAGGCCTGTTGGCTTGAGTCAGACCGCGTCGGTCTGACTGCTTTGGCTGTTCAATCTTCCTCTATTCCAGCTCCCCGCAGGGGCCGCCGGAGGCACCCCCGGTTGGGCCATGTACTCATGGTTCAACCCTCCTGCAGTGCTGCCGAATTGGCAGACTTGCTTGTGGTCGAGGCCTGAGCGTGCTGACGCCAATAGTTTGCCTCGGCTTCTGCCGGCGGGATATAGCCGATGGGCTCAAGCAGGCGATGGTGGTTGAACCATGAGACCCATTCGAGGGTGGCCAGCTCGACCGCCTCGCGCGTCTTCCAAGGCCCGCGCCGGTGGATGATCTCGGCCTTGTACAGCCCGTTGATGGTCTCGGCCAGCGCGTTGTCGTAGCTGTCGCCGGTGCTGCCTACCGATGGCTCGATGCCCGCCTCGGCCAGTCGCTCGCTGTAGCGGATCGAGACGTACTGCGAGCCCCGATCGCTGTGGTGCACCAGCTCGCCATCGCGCTCGGCACGGCGCGCGTACAGCGCCTGCTCCAGCGCGTCGAGCACGAAGTCGGTATGCATGGAGGTGCTGACGCGCCAGCCGACGATGCGCCGCGCGAAGACGTCGACGACGAAGGCCACGTAGACGAAACCCTGCCAGGTCGAAACATAGGTGAAGTCGGCCACCCACAGCTGGTTGGGACGCTGCGCCTTGAACTGCCGGTTCACGCGGTCCAGCGGGCACGCAGCCTTGGCGTCGGGCACGGTGGTGCGCACCTTCTTGCCGCGGCGTGCACCGCTGAGGCCGCGGAGCCGCATCAGCCGTTCGATGGTGCAGCGCGCCACCGCCGTGCCCTCGCGCCTGAGCTGACGCCAGACCTTGTCGGCACCATAGACCCGCAGGTTCTGGTCGTACACGCGCTCACTCCGAAAACAGGCGCTGGTGCTTGGGACACAGCCCCCAGCCCGTCGTCGTGTGGTGCTTCATGCTCGCGCGCAGGCGCCGGTCGAGCAAGATGTTGCCGGTATCAAAAGCAGTGCCGCACACCAGACAAAGCTGCTGCTCCAGCGAAACGTGTGATTTGTCGTCCATGACCAACTCCGGTGATCGGGCGGGATTGCCCGAGACCGGAAACGGCACGCCGCAGCGCAGCGGTCACAGGTTCGAAGACGGCCGAACGGCCGCCAGCGACCACAGGGCGCGCAGACCTTGACAGCGAGAACGGTGTGCAAGGATGAAGGGATCAGCAAGCCAGCCCCACCACACAAGCAGGCACGAAACAGGCAAGCGCAGCGCGCAGGCCGGGGGCCCACCGACGGCCGGAGTGCGTCAGAGATCGGCCTGACGGCCGGCGCCCGCACGCTGGTGGATGCGCTCGACCTCACGCTGCTGCGCGGCCAGCTGTGGGCCGTCGTCGGCCCCAACGGCAGCGGCAAGACCACGCTGCTGCATACGCTGGCCGGCCTGCGCGCGCCCGACGCCGGCCACGTGCACATCGGCGGCCGGCCCTATGCCGGCTGGCCGCCCGGCGAGGCCGCCTGCCTGCGCGGCCTGCTGCCGCAGGCGGTGGCCGACAGCTTCCCGGCCACGGTGCTGGAGCTGGTGCTCATCGGCCGCCACCCGCACCTGGCGCGCTGGGCCTGGGAGGGCGAGGACGACCGGCGCATCGCGCGGGCGGCGCTGGCGGCGGTGGACCTCGCGGGCTTCGAGGCGCGCGACGTGCTCACGCTGTCCGGCGGCGAGCGCCAGCGCGTGGCGGTGGCGGCGCTGCTGGCCCAGGACCCGCTGGCGCTGCTGCTGGACGAACCGCTGGCCCACCTGGATCTGCACCACCAGCTGCTGCTGATGCAGCACCTGCAGGCGCTGGCGCTGCAGCAGGCCCGGCTGGTGCTGCTGTCGGTGCACGACCTCAACCTGGCGGCGCGTTTTGCCACCCACGTGCTGGTGCTCGGGCCGCAGGGGCATCGCGCCGGGACGGTGGACGAGGTCATGACCGAACCCGTGCTCTCGGCCGCCTTCGGCCACGGGCTGCGGCGCGTGAACGTGGAGGGGCGATGGCTGTTCCTGCCGGCTTGAAGGGCATCGTGCGCGCCGCCGCGGCGCTGCTGCTGGGCGGGGGCCTGGTGCTGGCGGTGCACGCCGAGGTCCGTGTGGTCGACGACGCCGGCGACACGCTGGTGCTGCCGGCGCCGGCGCGGCGCATCGTCAGCATCGCGCCGCACCTGACCGAGCTGCTGTTCGCCGCCGGCGCCGGCGATCGTGTGGTCGCGGTGTCCGAATGGAGCGACCACCCCGCGGCCGCCAAGGCCCTGCCGCGGATCGGCGACGCCGTGCGGCTGGACCTGGAACGCATCGTGGCCCTGAGGCCGGACCTCGTCGTCGTCTGGGCCAACGGCAGCGCGCCGCCGCAGCTGGCGCGTCTGCGGGCCGCGGGCCTGCCGGTGTTCGCCAGCGCCGGACGCGACCTGGCGCACATCGCCACCACGCTGCGCAGCTTCGGCCGCCTGGCCGGCACCGAGGCCGCGGCCGAGGCACGCGCCGCCGCCTTCGAGGCCGAGCTGGCGGCGCTGCGCGCCACCTACGCCGGCCGGCGGCCGCTGCGGGTGGCCTACCAGATCTGGTCGGAGCCGCTGATGACGGTCAACGGCCAGCACCCCATCAGCGAGGCGCTGGCCCTCTGCGGCGCGCGCAACGTCTTTGCCGACCTGCCGCAGCCGGTGCCGCAGGTGGACGCCGAGGCGGTGGTGGCGGCGCGGCCGGACGCCATCGTCACCGGCCGCCTGCCCGCCGGCCGGCCCGACGGCCTGGACCGCTGGCGCGGCCTGCGCACGCTGCAGGGCACGGCACTGCTGACGGTGAACCCCGACACGCTGCACCGCGCCACCGACCGCATGGCCGCCGGCGTGCGCGAGCTCTGCGAGGTGCTGGACCGCGTGCGCTGAGTGTTGCGGCGCCCCGGGTGCGCTTCAGGGCTTCGCGGGCCAGCGCCGCAGCGCGCGCTGGAAGAACAGGCTGTTGGGCAGCTGCAGCCGGGTGATGGTGCCGTCGGGGCCGGTTTCCACCAGCGTGGTGTAGACGAGGTTGATGTCGTCCACCTCGCCCTTGAAGCCGGGCTTGTCGCCGCTTTCCAGCAGTTCCACCACGTCGCCGGGGCGGAAGGCGCGGGTGGTGAAGATCAGCAGCGCGCAGAACAGGTTGGACAGCACGCTCCAGGCGGCGAAGAAGGCCACCGCACCCACCGCCGCGAAGCCGGTGAAGGCCGTCCAGAGCACGCTGCCGGACACCCCCATGCGCTCCAGCGACCACAGCAGCGCGCCCAGGTAGACCAGCAGCGCGATCACGCGCCGCGCCGGCACCACCAGCGTGGGTGGCAGCGCGTAGGCCCGCGCCAGCCGGCCCAGCAGCCGGCGCACCACGCGCATCAGCAGCCAGGCCGCCAGCAGGATGGCCGCCACCTGCGTGCCCAGCACCAGGGTCTCGATGCCGTCGCCGGCCCAGCTGGGCAGGCGGGCGAGGATCTGCTCGAGGAATCTGTCCATGGGGGCGCGATGATGCCACGTCCGCCACGCCGGCGCCGGCCGTCGGGCTCGGGCCGGCCGCCGGGTGGCCTGCGCTAGTCGGCCAGCAACTGGCGCAGCACGTAGGGCAGGATGCCGCCGTGGCGCAGGTAGTCGGCCTCCACCGGGGTGTCCACGCGCAGCGTCAGCGGCCGCTCGAGGCGGCTGCCGTCGGCCCGCGTGACCACCAGCGTGGCGTCGGACTGCGGCGCCAGCGCCGGGTCGACGAGGATGTTCACCACCTCCTCGCCGGTCAGGCCCAGCGCCTGCCAGCTGTCGCCGGCCTTGAACTGCAGCGGCAGCACGCCCATGCCCACCAGGTTGCTGCGGTGGATGCGCTCGAAGCTCTTGGCCACCACCGCCTTGATGCCCAGCAGCATCGTGCCCTTGGCCGCCCAGTCGCGGCTGGAGCCGGTGCCGTACTCCTCGCCAGCGAAGACCACGGTGGGCACGCCAGCGGCCTGGTAGCGCATCGCGGCGTCGAAGATCGTCGTCGGCGCATAGGAATTTCAAACGGCCTCTGGCCTGCCTCTGGCCTCTGGAAAGCCCGACTGATGCATGGGTGGCCGGCCGATACCGGCCTGGATGGCTTGGAACTGACGGCTGCGACATCGTCTTGTCGTGATTCGGCCTGGCCCCTGACGGATCGCTCGGGGCTCGCTGGGCCTTGGTATCAGGGTTGACCCTGAGTCCGTGGGCATCGCCCCGGCATGCGGCGCAGCGCCATCCTGGCTGCCGCTGGCAGGGCAGCCTGAGGGCCTGGGGCGAGGTGTTTGTGACGGCCGGCGCGGCTCAGGCAGCTTCAGTCTTGCCCTGCCTCGCGCGCCCGTCCCCGGGGTGGCGGCTGCGGATCCAGCCCCAGATGGCTGAGGATCTTCTCGACGACCGCTCGCTCCAGGATGGCCGCGATGA
>CAZAPJ010000114.1:0-5231 GCA_964487025.1 uncultured Hydrogenophaga sp. | reverse complement strand
CATCGTCCCCCCTCCAAGCGCCGCGCAGCGGCGCGCCAGAGAGGGGGGAAGCCGCTTCAGCGGCGCAGGGGGGAGCTACGCACTAAAACTGGACCCGCAGCCACAGGTGGTGGTCGCATTGGGGTTCTTGATCACGAACTGCGCGCCTTCGAGGTCTTCCTTGTAGTCGATCTCGGCGCCCACCAGGTACTGGTAGCTCATGGCGTCGATCAGCAGCGACACGCCGTTCTTGGTCATGGTGGTGTCGTCGTCGTTGACCACCTCGTCGAAGGTGAAGCCGTACTGGAAGCCGGAGCAGCCGCCCCCCTGCACGAACACGCGCAGCTTCAGGTCGGGGTTGCCTTCCTCGGCCACCAGCTCGGCGACCTTTGCCGCTGCGCTGTCCGTGAAGATCAGCGGTGCGGGCATTTCGGTCTGGATGTTGTCGGCCACGGTGCTCATGGATCACCTCTCGGTAGGAAAGCAATAGGAATGAAATGGGTGCGGCCCAGCCGCAAACAAGGCCCGGCAACCAAGCCGGCATGCTAATGCAAAACCACCGGCGGCACCTGATCAGCGGTTGTTTGCCGCCAGCTTGAGTGTGGGTTTGTCCTCGGCGCTGCCCTCCATGGGCTTGAGCTGGCCGGAGATGGTGGCGCCCTGGTGCATTTCGAGCGACTTGTAGGACACCTCGCCTTCGATCCTCGCCTTGGGCTGCAGTTCCAGCAGTTCGTAGGCCTGCACCGGCCCCTCGACATGGCCGTTGATGATGACGTGGGCGGCATGGATGCGGCCCTTCACGCGGCCGACCTCGCTCACCACCAGGATGTTGCCGGCCTGCGCATCGCTGGCGTGGATGCTGCCCACCACCTCGCCATCCACCCGCAGGCCGTCGTGGAAGTGGACGTCGCCCTCGATCCGGGTGCCCTGCGCGATCAGGCTCTTGATGGGTGGGCGCTTGGTCTTGTTGAACATGAGATGGCTCCCTGGATGCTTCGTCGCATCGTTGGTTGGTGTTCATTCGGGGCAGCCGGCGGCACAGACCGGCCATGTGCAGGCGGGCTACAGGCCGGCGCTCTGGATGGCCTTGACCGCCCCGCCCTGCACGACCCGGGCGGTCATGTTTTTTACCACGGCCTGGGCCGGCACGTCTACCAGGCCCTCCAGGCGCAGATAGCCCTTGATCAGCACCGGCTGGGACGCCGGCGGCACGGCCTGCCAGGGTTTGCCCGCGAGGGTCCCGACGAAGCTCACTTCCAGCGTTCCCTTGAAATCCGGCGCGTTCTTGCTGGCCTGCATCAGGAGCACCTGCCAGCGCAACTGCGTGTCCGACACGCGCTCGGCCTGCAGGCCACGCACGCTCAGCGCGCCGGACCCCGACCCGGAGAGGAGGCCCTCGAAAAAGCCCAGGTCGCTGCGCAGCGCCTGGTTGTCGGCCTCGAGCTGGCGGATCTGCGCCAGCAGTTGCTCCTGGGTGCTGCGCTCGGCGGTCAGCAGGCTCTCCGATGCACTGGCGACCGACTGCGCGTCCACCAGGTCGGCCCGCAGCACCCGCACCTCGCGCCGCAACTGTTCGAGCTCGCGCGCCGACTGGCGGTCCAGGCCCGCGATCTCCTTGCCGAACTCGAACGCCCATAGCGCCAGAGCGCCCGAGAACCCGAGCATGAGGGCCACCAGCAGCCAGCGCACCGGCCACGGCAGCCGGCTGCGCACCGACACCATCGGCGCACTGACCGTGAGCCTTCTGCGCAACAGGCGAAAACGCATGCCGCCGGCCTTTCAAAGTGCAAAAAAATGAAACGGGAGGCCCAGAACGCAGAAACCGCCCCAAGTCGGACTTGCAGGCGGTTTCTGTTTCGGTGGCCGGGTGGCGGTCAGCGCTTGCTGAACTGCTTGCGGCGGCGAGCCGATCGCAAGCCCACTTTCTTCCGTTCCACCTCGCGCGCATCGCGCGTGACGAAACCGGCCTGGGACAGCTCGGACTTGAGCGCCGCGTCGTAGTCGATCAGCGCGCGGGTGATGCCGTGGCGCACCGCGCCGGCCTGGCCGGATTCGCCGCCGCCGTGCACGTTGACCTGGATGTCGAACGTCTCGGCGTGGTTGGTCAGCACCAGGGGCTGCTTGGCGATCATGATCGAGGTCTCGCGGCCGAAGTAGGCCTGGATGTCCTTGCCGTTGATCGTGATCTGGCCGGAGCCCTTCTTCAGAAACACGCGGGCGACGCTGGACTTGCGACGGCCGGTGCCATTGTTCCATTCACCAATCATCTCAAGGCTCCTTTAGATTTCCAGCACCTGGGGCTGTTGGGCGGTGTGCGGATGCTCCGCGCCGCCATACACCTTGAGCTTTTTGATCATGGCGTAGCCCAGCGGGCCCTTGGGCAGCATGCCCTTGACGGCCTTCTCGAGCGCGCGGCCGGGGTGCTTGGCCTGCATGTCGCGGAAGTTGGTCGAGTAGATACCGCCCGGGAAGCCCGAGTGGCGGTAGTACATCTTGTCGGTGGACTTGGTGCCGGTCACGCGCAGCTTGGCTGCGTTGATGATGACGATGTAGTCACCCGTGTCGACGTGAGGCGTGTAGATGGCCTTGTGCTTGCCGCGCAGTCGGAGAGCCACTTCACTGGCAACTCGTCCGAGGACCTTGTCGGTCGCGTCAATCACAAACCACTCGTGCTTCACGTCAGCGGGTTTCGCGCTGAACGTCTTGGTCATGAGTTTTCTCTCTGGGAGTCGGTTTGGCGGCTCTTTTCCACGGTCGGCCGTTCTCTGGTGGAACGCTCTTAGGTGGGATCGGGTGCTTCGCCGCGGAGCCAGCAAATCGCTGCGAAGCCCGCCATTGTACGAAATATCCACCCGACCTGGCAAACCGCTACCATCGGCCCACCATGTTCAGCTACCGCCATGCCTTCCACGCCGGCAACCACGCCGACGTGCTCAAGCACATCACCCTGATCGCGACCCTGCGCCACCTGATGCGCAAGGAGGCGGGCATCACGCTGATCGACACCCACGCCGGGGCCGGCCTGTACCGGCTCGACGGCGACTACGCCGAAACCGGCGGCGAAGCCCGCGACGGCATCGTCAAGCTGATGGCGGCGCTGCGCCCGGCCGGGCGGCCGCCGGCCCCCGCCGCGCCGGCCATCGACGACTACCTGGACCTGATCGCCGGCTTCAATCCCTCGGGTGCGCTGCGGGTCTACCCCGGCTCGCCGCTCGTGATGCACGCGCTGGTCGGCACCGAGGCGCGCGCCGCGTCACGCGACCGCCTCAAGCTGTTCGAGCTGCACCCCACCGACAGCCGCACGCTCGCCGGCCACGTCGAGCAGTTGGACGCGGGACGCCAGATCGCGGTGGCGCGCCACGACGGCTTCGAGGGCCTCAGGCCGCTGCTGCCGCCCCCGCCTTCGCCCAGCGGCTCCCGGCGCGCGCTCGTGCTGATCGATCCGAGCTATGAAATCAAGAGCGACTATGCAAAAGTGAGCGCCTGCATACAGGAGTGCCTGAAGCGGTTCCCGACCGGCACCTACCTGGTCTGGTACCCGGTCATTCCCCGACCCGAGGCGCACAGCCTGCCGCGCCGGCTCAAGACCTTGTCCCAGCAGGCGCAGCGGCCCTGGCTGCACGCCACCCTGGCCATCGGCCGCGACCCGGCGCACGGGCCCACCGACCGGCCGGGGCTCACGGCCAGCGGCGTGTTCGTGATCAACCCGCCCCACACGCTCAAGGCCACGCTGTCCGAAGCGCTGCCGCTGCTGCGCGACACCCTGGGACGCGGGCGCGGGCAGGCGTTCTCGGTCGAGGCCTCGGCCTGACCCGCGCGAGCAAAACGGCCACCCGCATCGCGCCCATGCCGACCCGATCCCGGCCCGCCGGCCCGCCGTTCACCTGGGCCGCGCTCGTCCTGGCCTCGGCCTGGGTGCTGTCGGCCTGCTCGTCCCTGGACCGCGCCGCGCCCGCCGGCGCCGGCCTGCCCGGCTCGGCCTGGGCGCAGGCCACACAACTGCCCGCCGCCGAGGATGGCCCCACCCCCGGCTGGCGCGAGCAGCGCATCGGCAACCGCACGCCCACCATCTATACCCCCACGCGGCACGCGGGCCGGCCCGCGCTGCAGGCCGACAGCGACCGCGGAGACAGCCTGGTCCGGATCCGGCTGAGGACCCAAAGCCCGCCGATCGGCGGCCGGCTGCATTTCTCCTGGTTCACCGACAGCCTGAACCCCGACGCCGACCTGGCCGATGCGGCGCGGGACGACGCCGTGGTGCGCGTGATCCTGCAGTTCGGCGGCAACCGCGGCCCCTTCTCGGCGCGCGACCACCGGATGTCGGAACTGGTCCAGTTGGTGACCGGCGAGCCCCTGCCCCACGCCACGCTGATCTATGTCTGGGACCCGGCGCGCCCGGTGGGCACCGTGATCCGGCACCGGCGCACCGACCGCATCCGCAAGCTGGTGGTGCAGTCCGGCACCGGGGGACTGGGCCGCTGGAACGATTTCGAGCGCGACCTGGCGGCCGACTACCGCCACGCCTTCGGCGAGGCCCCGGCGCCGCTGGAAGGCATCGCCCTCATGACCGACGCCAACAACACCGGCCAGCGCAGCCAGGCCTGGTACGGCCCTCTGCGCTGGACGCCTGCTCCCCCCTGAGCCAGGCCTCAGGGGGTGTTACACACCCTCCAGCGCCTGGTCGAGGTCGGCGATCAGATCGTCGATGTGCTCGATGCCGATCGACAGGCGGACCATGTCGGTGCTCACGCCGGCCTTCTTCAGCTCGTCGGGGCCGAGCTGGCGGTGCGTGGTGGAGGCCGGGTGGCAGGCCAGCGACTTGGCATCGCCGATGTTGACCAGGCGCGTGAACAGCTTCAGCGCGTCCTGGAAGCGCGCGCCGGCCGCGACGCTGTCGGCGGCCTTGACGCCGAAGCTGATGATGCCCGAGGCGCGGCCGCCCATGTACTTTTGCACCAGCGCGTGGTCCTTGTGGTCGGGCAGGCCGGCGTAGTTGACCCAGCCGACCTTGGGGTGCCGCTTCAGGTGCGCGGCGACCTTGATCGCGTTCTCGCAGATGCGGTCCATGCGCAGCGCCAGCGTCTCGATACCCTGCAGGATCTGGAACGCGTTCATCGGCGACAGCGCCGCGCCCATGTTGCGCAGCGGCACCACGCGCGCGCGGCCGATGTAGGCCGCCGGCCCCAGCGCCTCGGTATAGACCACGCCGTGGTAGCTCACGTCGGGCTCGTTCAGGCGCTTGAAGCGCGCCT
>CAZAPJ010000113.1:0-5374 GCA_964487025.1 uncultured Hydrogenophaga sp. | reverse complement strand
GCGCGCCAGCGCCGCATGCACCTTGCCGACCTCGCGCGACTCGCCCTCGATCTCGTCGCCGAGCAGGTAGACGTTCAGCCCCAGCTCCCGGGCCGCCGCCGCCGCGGCCTCCAGGCTCTGCTGCGGCGTGGCGATCAGCTCGACCGCATGGCCCTCGAACCGCGCATCGCCCGGCTTGGGCGTTTCCAGCGCGCCGCTGTCGAGCCCGGCGCGCACGCCGGCCGGCACCGCGATGCCATGGCGGTCCAGGATGGACAGCGCCTCGGCGCAGGTCGAGGCATCGGCCACCGTCGGGCCGCTGGCGATCACGCTCACGTCGTCGCCCGGCACGTCGCTGATGGCCAGCGTGACCACCCGCGCCGGCGCGCAGGCGGCGGCCAGGCGCCCGCCCTTGATGGCCGAGAGGTGCTTGCGCACCGTGTTCATTTCCAGGATGCTGGCGCCGCTCTCCAGCAACTGGCGGTTGATGCGCTGCTTGTCCGCCAACGCCAGGCCCTCGCACGGCAGCGTGAGCAGCGCCGAGCCGCCGCCGGAGATCAGGCACAGTACCAGGTCGTCTTCGGTCAGCCCCTGAGCGAGCTGCAGGATGCGCCGCGCCGCGGCCAGGCCGGCGGCGTCCGGCACCGGGTGAGCGGCCTCCACCACCTCGATGCGCGGCGCCAGGCCTTCGGGGCGCGGCGGCGTGTGGTGGTAGCGCGTGACCACCAGGCCCGACAGCGGCGCATGCCGCGGCCACAACGCCTCCACCGCCTGCGCCATCGCACCGCCCGCCTTGCCCGCCCCCAGCACCAGCGTGCGCCCCTTCGGCGGCGGCGGCAGGTGCGCGGCGGTGTTGTGCAGCGGCAGCGCGCGCTGCACCGCCACGTCGTACAAACGGCGCAGCAAACGCCGGGGATCGCCGTCGATGGCGGCATGAAGAGAGGAACTGGACATGCCACCGATTGTCGCCACAACGCGCAAGACAGCACAGGTCCGGCCCTCACCCCAGCCCTCTCCCGCAAGCGGGAGAGGGAGCAAAGACACGCAGCCGGAGCGAGGCAGCCTAAAACCGAGAGACAGCGAGGGTCCGGCTCCGCCGGCCCAAGCTGTCGTCCCCCCTCCAAGCGCCGCGCAGCGGCGCGCAAGAGAGGGGGGAAGCCGCGTCAGCGGCGCAGGGGGGTGTTCACGATTTCCCCGCCGTGAACCCCCCATCCACCATCAGGTGCGCACCGGTGATGAAGCTGGCTTCGTCGCTGAGCAGGAACAGGGCCGCGTTCGCCACCTCCTCCGAACGCCCCAGGCGGCCGATCGGATGCAGGCCGATCAGCGCCTGGCGGAACGCATCGTCCAGCCCCGAAAGCAGCGGCGTGTCGATGTAGCCGGGGCCGATCGCGTTGACGCGGATGCCGCGCGCGGCGTATTCCAGCGCCAGCGTGCGCGTGAGGTTGACCACGCCGCCCTTGGCGGCCGTGTAGGCCGCGGTCTGGCTCTGGCCGAACACCCCGAGGATGGACGCGCAGTTGACGATGCTGCCGCCGCCCTGGGCCAGCATGGGCTTGAGCGCGGCCCGCGCGACGCGGAACACGCCGTTGAGGTTGACGTCGATGACGCGCAGGAAGTCCGCGTCGCCGTACGTCTCGGACGGGTTCAGGCCGCCGATGCCGGCGTTGTTGAACACGCCGTCCAGGCGGCCGAAGCGCGCCACCGTGTCCGCCACCATGGTGTCCACCTGCTCGGTGGACGTCACGTCCACCGGCACGAACAGGCAGCGCCCCGGATGGCGGGCATCGAGTTCCGCGGTCCGTTCGGCACCCGCGCCGCCGGGCATGTCCGCCAGCGCGACCTTCGCGCCCTCGGCGAGGCAGCGCTCCACCGTGGACAGGCCGATGCCGCTGGCGCCGCCGGTGATGAGAATGACCTTGTCTTGCAAACGCATGGGATACCTCCTTGGGGAAAGAAAGCCTGCGCGCAAGCGGCACACCCGCCGCGCGCACCATCCCATTCTGTGGCCGCGGCGTGCGCGGCGATACCGATTAGGTCAAGGAAACCGCAGAAAACGTCAGGCCAGCACGCGCAGCAGCCAGCCATTGAGGTCGGCCACCTCCTCGGCGCAGACCGAGTGCTCCATCGGGTAGCTGTGCCACTCCACGCCGTGCCCCAGGGCGCGCAGCGCGTCGCGCGAGGCCAGGCCGCGCTCGATCGCCACCACCGGGTCGTGCTCGCCATGGGCCAGGAAGACCGGCACATCGCGGTTGGCGTCGCTGCGCTCGGCGGCGGCGCTGGCGGCAAGCGGCAGGTAGCCCGACAGGCCGACCAGGCCGGCCAGGCACTGCGGCGCGCGCAGCCCGGCCATGAGCGTCATGGCGCAGCCCTGCGAGAACCCCATCAGCACGGTGCGCCGCGCCGGCACGCCGCGCGCGGCCTCGCGGTCGAGCAGGCCCTGCACCAGCGCGCAGGATTCGCGCAGGCCGGCCTCGTCCTCGCGCCGGACCGCGTCCGGCTGCGCGGGCGGCGGGTAGATGTCGTACCAGGCGCGCATGCGGTAGCCGCCGTTGACCGTGACCGGCCGCACCGGCGCGCTCGGAAAGACGAAGCGCACGGGCCCGACGGCGCCGAGGTCCAGCTCCTGCACGATGGGCACGAAATCGTTGCCGTCGGCGCCGAGCCCATGCAGCACCACGATGGAGGCCGCGGGCGCGGCGGCCGGATCGCCGCCGCTGACGTGTTCGAGGATCTCGAGGGCGGAGGAGGAAGAGGAAGCGGTGTTCATGGCGACAGCATAGCGCCGCACCCGCCGCCGTCCCCCGCCCATCGGCATACCCCTGGCAGGTGAAACCCTCTAAACACCCCCTGCGGGACTTGGTAGATTCGCCCCAGCACAACCAAGGAGACCCCCCTCATGAGCCAAGTCGCGCCCGAACTGCTGGCCCTGCAGCGCCTGTACCACTGGGAAAAGACCGCCCCGAACCGCGTGGCCCTCACGCAGCCCATGGGCAACGGCGTGGTCAAGGACTTCACCTGGGGCCAGATCGGCGAGCAGGTGCGGCGCATGGCCATGCACCTGCAGTCGCAGGGCTGGGAGCCGGGCTCCAAGGTGGCCATCCTGTCGAAGAACTGCGCCTGGTGGATGATGAGCGACCTGGCGATCTGGATGGCCGGCCACGTCTCGGTGCCGCTGTACCCGACGCTGGCGCCCGAAACCGTGCGCCACATCCTCGTCCACAGCGAATCGAAGGCCTGCTTTGTCGGCAAGCTCGACGGCTGGGAAGGCATGAAGCCGGGCGTGCCGGCGGACCTGCCCTGCATCAGCTACCCGCTCTCTCCGCCCGATGCGCTGCAGAGCTACGAAGGCTGGGACGCGATCTGCGCGCGCACCCCGCCGCTGCAAGGCCAGCCGGTGCGCCAGGGCGATGAACTCGCCACGCTGATCTACACCTCGGGCACCACCGGCCTGCCCAAGGGCGTGATGCACAGCTTCGACAACTTCGCCTGGGCGCTCGATGCCGGGCTCAAGCGCATTCCCATGTCGGGCGAAGACCGCGTGCTCTCGTACCTGCCGCTGGCGCACGTGGTCGAGCGCATGCTGATCGAACACGGCTGGCTGCGCACCGGCATGCACGTGTACTTCGCCGAATCGCTCGACACCTTCACCGCCGACCTCCAGCGCGCCTTGCCGACGATCTTCTTCTCGGTGCCCCGGCTGTGGGTCAAGTTCCAACAGGGCGTGCATCACAAGATGCCGCCGGCCAAGCTCAACCGCCTGCTCGGCCTCCCGATCATCGGCGGCATCGTGCGCCGCAAGGTGCTCAAGGCACTCGGCCTGAACCAATGCCACTTCGCCGTCGGCGGCGCGGCGCCGATGCCGCTGGCGCTGCTGCAGTGGTACGCCAGGCTCGGGCTGGAGATCAACGAAGGCTACGGGATGACCGAGAACCTCGCGCTGTCGCACATCACCCAGCCCGGCAAGAACCAGCAGGGCACCGTGGGCCCGACCTACGAAGGCGTGGAGCACCGCATCGACCCGGACAGCGGCGAGATCCAGATGCGCAGCCGGGCGCTGATGCTCGGCTACTACAAGGACCCCGAGAAGAGCCGCGAGGCCTTCACCGAGGACGGCTGGCTCAGGACGGGCGACAAGGGCACCATCGACGCGCAGGGCCTGCTGCGCATCACCGGGCGCGTGAAAGACCTGTTCAAGACCGGCAAGGGCAAGTACGTCTCGCCCGCGCCGATCGAGGACAAGCTCGTCATGCACGACGCGGTCGAGGCCTGCGTGGTCACCGGCGCCAACCTCGGCCAGCCGCTGGGCATCGTGATGCTCAATGCCGACGCGGCGGCGCGCGCGACCGACCCCGCGGCCAGGGCCGAGCTCGAGGCCTCGCTGGCCGAGCACCTGCAGGCCGTCAACCGCACGCTCGACCCCCATGAGCAGTTGCAATGCCTGGTGCTGGTCACCACCGCCTGGACGGTGGACAACGACATCATCACGCCCACCTTCAAGGTCAAGCGCAACCGGATCGAAGACCTGTACTCGCGCTTCTACGAAACGTGGGAAACGTCCGGAAAACGGATCCTCTGGCAGCGGGACTGACGCAAGCAGGAGCCAAGAAGCCTGTTCAGGCGCTAAGAAGTCAGCCGCTCGCTCGCCACGCGCCGCAGCACGCCCTGGCTGCCGGCCTCGCACAGGCCCAGCACGGCTTCGAAGCCCTGCGCATTGCCGTAGTAGGGATCGGGCACCTCACGGCAATCATCGGCGGCAAGCGGCGCCTGCCCGTCCGCGTAGGACAGGAACAGGTGCAGCTTGTGGCGGTGCTCGGGCGGGCACCGGTCCTGCAGTTGCTCGAGGTTGTACCGGTCCATGGCCAGGATCAGGTCGAAGGTCTCGAAATCGGTGCCGCGCACGCGCCGCGCGCGCTGCTGCTCGATCTGCGGGTAGCCCCGGGCCTTGGCCAGTTCGACGGCGCGGCGGTCCGGCCGCTCGCCCTCGTGGCCGCCATGGGTGCCGGCGGAATCGACTTCCACCCGGTCCTGCAGCTGCAGCCGGACCAGGTCCGACTGCAGCACCGCCTGCGCCATGGCCGAGCGGCAGATGTTGCCCATGCAAACGACAAGAATGCGGAACATATCAAGAACACCCCCCTGCGCCGCTTTGCGGCTTCCCCCCTCTCTGGCGCGCCGCTGCGCGGCGCTTGGAGGGGGGACGATGCCTGTGGCCCGGCGGAGCCGGTTCCACGGCATCTCTAAGTTTAGGCACGCGCTTCGGCGAGAAAAAAGAGAAAAAAGAAAGCTGCTACAAGCCAGCGCCGTCGGAGCGCGACCCGTAGCGAGTGGAAAGGTCTTAACCCAGAGACAGCGAGGGTCCGGCTCCGCCGGCCCAAGCTGTCGTCCCCCCTCC
>CAZAPJ010000112.1:0-6359 GCA_964487025.1 uncultured Hydrogenophaga sp. | reverse complement strand
ACGAGCGGCTGCTGCGCCTGCTGGGCGCGGCCAAGTGGCCGGCGCGCTACCTGCTCAAGCACCCGGGCGTGATCGACGAGCTGGCCAGCCAGCAGATGCTGCGCGAGCGGTTCGACGCCGCGCAGTTCGAGGCCGAGCTGGAAGCGCGCCGCAGCGCGCTGCGCTCCACCGGCGAAGACGACGAGGAAGCCCTGCTCAACCTGCTGCGCCGTGCGCACCACGCCGAGGTGTTCCGCACGCTGGCGCGCGACGTCGAGAACGTGCTCAGCGTCGAGCAGGTGGCCGACGACCTGTCGGCGCTGGCCGACGCCGTGCTGCGCGTGACCGCGCGCTGGTGCTGGGCCCGGCTGAAGAACCGCCACCGCGACGAGCCGAGCTTCGCCGTCATCGGCTACGGCAAGCTCGGCGGCAAGGAGCTCGGCTACGGCAGCGACCTGGACATCGTCTTCGTGTACGAGGACGAGCACGAGAACGCACCCGAGCTCTATGCCGCCTTCGTGCGCAAGATGATCAACTGGCTGACCGTCAAGACCGGCGAGGGCGACCTGTTCGAGATCGACACCGCGCTGCGCCCCAACGGCAACTCCGGCCTGCTGGTCACCAGCTTCAACGCCTACGCCAACTACCAGCAGCAGCGCGGCAGCAACACCGCCTGGACCTGGGAGCACCAGGCCATGACGCGCGCGCGCTTCGTTCTCGGCGGCGTCTCGCTCGCGGGCCGCTTCGACGCCGTGCGCGAGGCCGTCATCACCGCGGCGCGCGACGCGCAGGCACTGGCCGACGAAATCGTGTCCATGCGCGCCCGGGTGCGCGCGGCGCATCCGGTGCGCGGCACCCAGTTCGACGTCAAGCACAGCCCGGGCGGCATGGTGGACGTGGAATTCGCCGTGCAGTACCTGGTGCTGCTGCATTCGCGCGCGCACCCCGAGCTGCGCGCCAACACCGGCAACATCAATCTGCTGCAGCGCGCCGAACGGGCCGGCCTGCTCGAGCCCGGCATGGGCGAGGCCGCCGGCCGGGCCTACCGCGAACTGCGGCAGATCCAGCACCGCGCCCGGCTGGACGAGACCCCGACCCAGGTAGACCCGGCCCAGGTGGCCGAGGCCGCGGCGGCCGTGCGTGCGCTCTGGACGCACGTGCTGGGCCACGCCGCAGCGCGACCCGCATGACCCGCCCTGCCGTGCCGACGGCGTCGGCCTGGCTGCTGACCTGCGGCCTGCACGGCACGGCCAGCCTGCTGTTGATGCTGCTGATCGGTCCGGCGGACGCCGCGCGGGCGCTGGCCTGGCGCGCCGACCACTGGGCCGGCCAGCCCTGGACCCTCTGGACCAGCGCCTGGGTGCACCTAAGCGCGCCGCACCTGCTCGGCAACCTGCTCGCGCTGGGCGCGCTCGCCGCCGCCGGCGGAATCGTTCGGCCCGGCCTGCACGGCGCTGCGGCCTGGTGGCTGGCCTGGCCGCTGGTCCCGCTGTCGCTGCTGCTGTGGCCGCCGATCGGCTATGCGGCCGGGCTGTCCGGCCTGCTGCACGCCGGCGCCGCGCTGCTGGCCATGCACCTGCTGCTGGTCGAACATTCGCCGATCCGCCATGCGCGGCACTGGGGCGCGCTGCTGGCGCTCGGGCTGCTGGCCAAGACCGCGCTGGAACACGGCTGGGCCGATCCGGTGGCGCGCGACCCGGTCACCGGCATGCCGGTGGTCCAGGCCGCCCACCTGTGCGGCGTGGCCTGGGGCGCGCTGCTGGGCTGGGCGGCGGCCGCCACCCGCGACAGGTTTAGGCCGCGCCGGCGGACGAAGGCGAAGGCATAGCCGCCGTCAGCAGCGATTTGCGGAAGCGGTTGAGCTCCTGGACGGTCTTGAAGCTCTGGTCCATGAGCAGGCTCATGTTGTGCAGGATGCGGTCCACCACGCGCGTTTCCCACGCCGCGTCGAAATCGATCTGCTTGTCCAGCCAGTGCTCCAGCCACTCGGGGTTGGGCAGGCGGCTCTGGATCGTGTCCTTGGGGAACAGGGCCTTGTTGACGTGCAGATTGGTCGGGTGCAGCGCCTGCGCGGTGCGCCGCGCGCTGGCCATGAGCACGCCGACCTTGGCGAACGCGGCACGGGCTTCGTCGCCGAACTTGCCGATCGCGCGCTTCATGTAGCGCAGGTACGCCCCGCCGTGGCGGGCCTCGTCCTGGCTGAGCGTGCTGTAGATCTGCTTGATGACCGGTTCGGTGTGCCATTCGCTGGCGCGGCGGTACCAGTGGTTGAGGCGGATCTCGCCGCAGAAGTGCAGCATCAGCGTCTCCAGCGGCGGCGCCGGGTCGAACTCGAAGCGGATGTCGTGCAGTTCCTGCTCGCTCGGCGCCAGGTCCGGGCGAAAGCGGCGCAGATACTCCATGAGCACCAGCGAATGCTTCTGCTCCTCGAAGAACCAGATCGACATGAAGGCCGAGAAGTCGGAGTCGTCGCGGTTGTCGCGCAGGAACATCTCGGTGGCCGGCAGCGCCGCCCACTCGGTGATGGCATTCATCTTGATGGTCTGGGCCTGCTCGTCGCTGAGCGCGCTGGCATCGAAGCGGTTCCAGGGAATGTCCTTGTCCATGTCCCAGCGCACGGCTTCGAGTTGCTTGAAAAGTTCAGGGTAGAGCATGCTGGTCTTTCGAAAATTGCCCGCATTCTATGCGGCGAACCCGTTTTTTCTTGTGAATCAAGGGCTTGAAAGCGGCACCCGAAGGTGATCGAATGGCGGCCATGGACACCGTCGCTTTTTCTTCGCCCCCGCTTCGGCCGCGCGCGGCGGCCGGCACCGGCTGGCGCGCCTGGGCGCTCGCCGGGCTGCTGCTGGCCTGCGGCAGCGCCTCCGCGCAGACCGCACCGCCGCCCGCCGGCGGCTGTTCCAGCCTGCTGCAACACCGGTTCGATCGCCTGCAGGACGAGAAACCGCAGTCCCTGTGCCAATACCAGGGCCAGGTGGTGCTGGTGGTCAACACCGCCAGCTTCTGCGGCTTCACCCGGCAGTACGAGGGCTTGGAAGCCCTGCACGCCCGCTACCGGCCCCGGGGCCTGGTGGTGCTGGGCTTCCCCTCCAACGACTTCGGCCAGCAGGAGCCCGGCAGCAACCAGGCGATCGCCGACTTCTGCGAGAACACATTCGGCGTCAAGTTCCCGATGTTCGCCAAAAGCGCCGTGACCGGCCGCGAGGCCAACCCGCTGTTCCAACAACTGGCCGAGCGCACGGGCGAGCGCCCGCGCTGGAACTTCCACAAGTACCTGATCGCCCGCGACGGGCGGACGGTGCGCAGCTACGCCAGCGGCGTCACGCCCGAGGATCCCGGCCTGGTGAAGGACATCGAGGCGCTCCTGTCGGTCGCCCGTCCGTAGCCTCGCCGCCGTGCATCCCCGCCCAGGCCCCGTGCTCGAATCCTGGAACTTTTTCAGTCTTTCGGGCGTCTCAGCGAACAGGTTGGCCCTCCGGCCGGCCAATGGATTCCGGTTTGCACTGCGAAGCCTTTCAGGCCCTGGTGGCCTGACTGAAATCCCGAGGCGTTTTTCCTCCTCCTCCCTCCCTCCCTGGTTCGTTTCGGGGCGCTTCGCAGTCTTTTGTTCCAGCGCGAGACGCCGCCTGGCGAAGGCTTGAGCGTCCACCATGCCGTCCGGCGCCGTTCCCATCCCCGCGGCCACGCCTGGCCGCCCCGTGCGGGTCGCCGTCGTCGGTGCCGGCCTGGCCGGCTTGGCCGCGGCCCACACCTTGCAGGGGCTGGCCGATCTCACCTTGTTCGAGGCCGACCGCCATTTCGGCGGCCAGTCGCGCACCGTGGACGTGACGCTGCCCGATGCGAACGGCGCACCAGTCAGCTTTGCCGTGAACATCGACCTGCTGGTGATCAACGAACGCGCCAGCCCCAACCTGGCGGCCCAGTTCGCCGCGTGCGACCTGCCGCTGGCCAGGGCCGACATGTCGTTCTCGGTGCAGGTGCCCCAGGCGACGCCGGGCGGCAGCGCGCTGGAATGGCGCGGTGGCCGGGGCGCGTCCCTGTTGGCGCAGCGGCGCAACCTCGCCAGCCCGCGCTTTTTGCGCATGCTGGCGGACGCCGCGCGCTTTCGCCACATCGCCAGCCGCCTGCGGCTCGACCCGGACGGCCCGGTGCCGGACGCGCTCCAGCAACCCCTGGCCGATTTCCTTCGGGCGCGGCACCTGTCCACGCCGTTCCGGGACTGGTGCCTGCTGCCGCTGGTGAGCGGCCTGTGCGGCGACCGCTTCGAGCACATCCTGGCCTGGCCGGCGGCCACCGCGCTGCGCCTGCTGCACCGGCACGGCCTGCTGCACGACGCCGACAACTCGATGTGGCACACGGTGGCCGGCGGTACGCGGCGCTATGTCCACCGGATCGTCGAAGGCCTGGCCGACCGGCGCCTGTCCACGCCGGTGCGGCAGGTGCTGCGCGACGAGACCGGGGTGCGCCTGGTCACCGACGACCGGGTGGAGCGGTTCGACGCCGTGGTCCTGGCTTGCCACAGCGACCAGGCGCTCGCGCTGCTCGGTGCCGACG
Organism: uncultured Hydrogenophaga sp.; assembly: GCA_964487025.1. Taxonomy (GTDB): domain Bacteria; phylum Pseudomonadota; class Gammaproteobacteria; order Burkholderiales; family Burkholderiaceae_C; genus Hydrogenophaga. The sequence continues at coordinate 1,826 of CAZAPJ010000112.1, read as the reverse complement.
CGAGCCCCGAGGAGCGCGAACGGCTGGGGGCGATCCGCTACCGGCCCAGCCGCGCCCTGCTGCACCTGGACACCTCCGTGCTGCCGGGAAACCCGCGCGCCTGGGCGACCTGGAACCACGCGTGCGAACCCGGCAACGGCCCGGCGGCAGCGCCCGCCCGGGCCAGCCTGCATGTGCTGATGAACCGGCTGCAGCCGCTGCCGGTCTCGCAGCCGGTGCTGCTGTCGTTGAATCCGGCGCGCGAGATCGCGCCTGAACACCGGCTGGGCGAGCGCGTGGCCGAGCACCCGGTGTTCGATCTGCCGGCCCTGCACAGCCTGGCCCGGCTGAACGAACTGCAAGGCCGGCGCCACACCTGGTTCGCGGGCGCCTGGACCGGCGACGGTTCACACGAAGAAGGGCTGCGCTCCGGCCTGCGGGCCGCGCGCGCGGTCATCGACCACCACGACCTGCTGCCCGTGGCCGATGCCGACGAGGTGCTGCGCGACGCGCTGCCCGGCGTATTCGCCGGGTGAACATTCAGTTTTCCATGGCGCTGCGCACCACCCGCAGCGCATGAACGCCACCACCCAGCCCAGTGCACCCGCAGAACCGGCTTTGCCGGGCCGCAGGGTGCGCCCCCCAGTGGGGGGAGGCGCCGCAGGCGCTTCGGGGGGCGTTCATCTCAGCTCGGCTGGGTGTCCACGAAGCTCTGCCGCTGGCCCAGTTTTTCGGCCAGGCGCGCGAGGTTCGGGTAAGCCGTGCGCCAGTCGATCGCCGGCAGGCGGAAATCCAGGTAGCCCAGGGCGCAGCCCACCGCCACGTCGGACAGGCTGAAGTGGATGCCCGAGCAGAAGGCTTTTTCGCCCAGGCCCTGGCTCATGGACTTGAGGCTGGCCTCGATCTTGCCGAGCTGGCGGTCGATCCAGGCCTGGCAGCGCTGCTCCGGCGTGCGGCCGGACCAGGTGTTTTCCAGGCGCGCGAGCACCGCGGCGTCGAGCACGCCGTCGGCCAGCGCCTCCCAGGTCTTGACCTCGGCTCGCTCGCGGCCCTGCGCCGGGATGAGCTTGCCCACCGGCGAGAGCGTGTCGAGGTACTCGACGATCACGCGCGAATCGAACACCGCCTCGCCGCCCTCCATCACCAGGCAGGGCACCTTGCCCAGGGGGTTGGACTTGCCGATCGTGGTGTCGTCCGACCAGACGTTTTCCTGGATGAACTGGTAGTCGAGCTTCTTCTCGGCCATGACGACACGCACCTTGCGCACGTAGGGACTGGTGATGGCTCCGATGAGTTTCATTGAGGGCGAGGAAGTCGATGGACGTGGGTGGCGATTTTAGCCAGCCGCCGGCCATCCCGCGCCGACGGCGCCGGCAAGCCCCGCTCGCCCGCCGACCCGCCCTCCTACAATCGCCGGATGCGTCCGACCCCTCCCGCTTCGCCCGCCGCGGCGTCTTCCTCGCCCAGCGCCATTTCCGCCCTGTCCCCGCTGGACGGCCGCTACGCCGCGCGCCTGGCGCCACTGCGCCCCTTCATGAGCGAGCAGGGCTACATGCACCGGCGCGTGCAAGTGGAAATCACCTGGTTCATCGCCCTGTCCGACGCCGGGCTGGCCGAATTCAAGCCACTCTCGCGCGGCGCGCGTACCTACCTGCTGGGTCTGGTGAAGAACTTCAACGAAGCCGACGGGCAGGCGATCAAGGAGATCGAAAAGGTCACCAACCACGACGTGAAGGCGGTGGAGTACTGGATCAAGTCGCGCTTCGAGGCGCGGCCGGAGCTGGAGAAAGCCGCCGAGTTCGTGCACTTCGCCTGCACCAGCGAGGACATCAACAACACCAGCCACG
>CAZAPJ010000111.1:0-6586 GCA_964487025.1 uncultured Hydrogenophaga sp. | reverse complement strand
TTCATGCTCGCGGCCAGCGCCACCGCGTAGCCGCCGGTGTCGCGCTGCACGCCCTTGGGCCGGCCAGTGGTGCCGCTGGTGTAGATGGTGTAGCTGATGTCGGTCGCGTCCAGCCACACGCACGGCACCTGCGCCCCCAGGTGCTGTGCGCGCAGGGTGGCGTAGTCGTGGTCGCGCCCGGGAACGAGGTCCATGGCGGCCAGCCCGCGGTCGACCAGGACGACGGCAGCCGGCTTGTGGCTGGACAGGCGGATCGCCTCGTCCAGCAGCGGCTTGTAGGCCACCACCTTGCCGCCGCGCGAGCCGGCATCGGCGCTGACGATCGCCACCGGCGAAGCGTCCTCGATGCGGCTGGCCAGCGAATGGCTGGCGAAACCGCCGAACACCACCGAGTGGACGGCGCCGATGCGCGCGCAGGCCAGCATGGCGAAGACGGCCTCGGGAACCATGGGCATGTAGATCAGCACCCGGTCGCCCCTCTTCACGCCTTGGCCTTGCAGCACCGCGGCCATGTGCTGCACCTCGGCGTGCAGCTCGCGGAAGCTGTAGACGCGCTCGGTGTCGGTCTCGGTCGACACGAAGATCAGCGCCCGCTGGTCGGCCCGGTCCTTCAGGTGCCGGTCGACCGCGTTGTGGCACAGGTTGGTCTGCCCGCCTTCGAACCAGCGGGTGAACGGCGGGTTGTCGTGGTTGCAGACGCGGTCGAACGGCCGCTTCCAATCGACCAGCCCGGCCTGCTCGGTCCAGAAGGCGTCGCGGTCTTCGATGGAGCGGCGGTAGAACGCCGCATAGCCTTGGGAATACGTCATGGCTGTTGTCTCCTTCAATTGCCCATTCTTTGGAACCAGGCTTGCGAAAGGCTGACAACGAGGGCCTTGCCGGCCTTACTTGATCAGCGCCTGCACGGCCCGGAAATCCGGGTGGGCCGCCGTGCGCAGCCACTCGAACAGCACCATTTCGGTGGTCACCAGTTCGGCACCCGCGCCGGCCAGCCGGTCGAAGGCGGCATCGCGGTTGCGCTCGGTGCGCGAGCCGCAGGCGTCGGTCACCACCCAGACGTCGAATTCCTGCTCGATGAGCTCGAGCGCGGTCTGCAGCAGGCACACGTGCGCCTCGCAGCCCGCGGCCACGATGGTGGCCCGCTCGGCCGCCGCAGGCGCCGCGGGCTTCTGCAGGTGCTTGGGCAGGCTGCGCGCATTGCCCCCGCCCTGGCGCACGGGTGGGCGCAGCCAGTCGGCCAGCCCCTCGGGCACCGCGCTGAAATGCATCTTCGGCAACGTCCGGCGGCACAGCTCGCGCAGTTCGGACGGGTTGCCGCCGAGCCGGTCCGGGTTCTGCTCGGTGCCCCACGCCGGCACCTCGAGGGCGTGCGCCGCCCGGGCCAGGCGCATGGCGTTGGCCAACACCTGGGGGCCTTCGAAAATGGCGGGCATGAGGCGTTCCTGGTAATCGACCAGGACCAATTGGGATTCGGCAGCGTCCAGCAGCATGGGCAGTCTTTCGTGAAATCGGAAACCAACGGTCGCATTCTGCCCTTCAGCGATCGATCCGCAGGAATCGATCAAAAAAAGCGAGGCAAATCAATGCATTACCGGGTCTTCCTCACTTGACTTGGAAGGACAATCCCAGTACCCTGCGCGCCATGCTCCGCTGGCTACCGTCCTTTTTGCTGTTGACGTGCTCGGTCATTGCGCATGCCGCGCCGGGCAATGCCCGGGATCTCGATGGCTTCCTGGCGGAAAAAGGCCTGGTTTCCCGGATGGGCGAGCAGATCCAGCACGCGCGCGACACGGTCAGCGAACAGGCGTCCAACCTGGTCATCAATGCCCTGGCCTTCCTCGACATCCCCTACCGCTACGGCGGCAACGACGTGCAGACCGGCTTCGACTGCAGCGGCTTCGTGCGCGCGGTGTTCGAGCAATCGGTCGGCAAGGTGCTGCCGCGCCGCTCCGACCAGCAGGCCGCCGCCACCCAGGCCATCGATCGCAGCGAGCTCAAGCCGGGCGACCTGGTCTTCTTCAACACCATGAGGCGCGCGTTCAGCCACGTCGGCATCTACCTGGGTGAAGGCAAGTTCATCCACGCGCCGCGCACGGGGGCCCAGGTGCGCGTCGAAGACATGCGCGTGGCCTACTGGAGCAACCGGTTCAATGGCGCGCGCCGCGTGCCGCTGGCGCCGCCAACAGGCCAATAACCGGCAGCGACAAAGATCCAACGACAAACCCGGCCGAAGCCGGGTTTGTCGTTTGGGAGGTCTGGCCTACTTTTTCTGCGGCGGCACGTCCGTGCAACTGCCGTGCGCGATCTCCGCCGCCATGCCGATGCTTTCACCCAGCGTCGGGTGCGGGTGGATGGTCTTGCCGATGTCCACCGCGTCCGCGCCCATCTCGATGGCCAGTGCGATTTCGCCGATCATGTCGCCCGCGTGCGTGCCGACGATGCCGCCGCCGAGGATCTTGCCGTGGCCATGCGCCTCGGGGCTGTCGTCGAACAGCAGCTTGGTGTAGCCTTCGTCGCGGCCGTTGGCGATGGCGCGGCCCGAGGCGGTCCAGGGGAACAGGCCCTTCCTGACCTTGATGCCCTGGGCCTTGGCCTGGTCCTCGGTCAGGCCCACCCAGGCGACCTCGGGATCGGTGTAGGCCACGCTCGGGATCACGCGGGCGTTGAACGCGGCCGCTGCCAGCGCCTTGTCGCCCTTGAGTTCGCCGGCGATCACCTCCGCCGCCACGTGCGCCTCGTGCACCGCCTTGTGCGCCAGCATGGGCTGCCCCACGATATCGCCGATGGCGAAGATGTGCGGCACGTTGGTGCGCATCTGGATGTCGACGTCGATGAAGCCGCGGTCGGTGACGGCCACGCCTGCCTTCTCCGCGCCGATCTTCTTGCCGTTGGGCGTGCGGCCCACGGCCTGCAGCACCAGGTCGTAGGTCTGCGGTTCGGGAGCCGTGCCGCCCTCTTCCGCCGGCGCGAAGCTGACCTTGATGCCCTCGGGCGTGGCTTCGGCGCCCACGGTCTTGGTCTTCAGCATGATGTTGTCGAAGCGGTGCGCATTCATCTTCTGCCAGACCTTGACGAGGTCGCGGTCGGCGCCCTGCATCAAGCCGTCCAGCATCTCGACCACGTCCAGGCGCGCGCCCAGGGTGGAGTACACCGTGCCCATTTCGAGGCCGATGATGCCGCCGCCCAGGATGAGCATGCGCTTGGGCACGTCCTTGAGCGCCAGCGCGCCGGTGGAATCCACGACACGCGGGTCGTCCGGCATGAAGGGCAGGCGCACGGCCTGCGAGCCGGCAGCAATGATGGCGCGCTGGAAGGCGACGACTTTTTTGCCGCCGGTCTTTTCCTGGCCAACGGCGCCCGTGGTTTCCTCCACTTCGAGGTGGTTGGCCCCGACGAAGCTGCCCACACCGCGCACGATGGTGACCTTGCGCATCTTGGCCATCGCCGCCAGGCCGCCGGTCAGCTTGCCAATGACCTTTTCCTTGTGGCCGCGCAAGGTGTCGATGTTGACCTGAGGCGCGCCGAACTCGATGCCCGCCTTTTTGAGATGGCTCACCTCGTCCATCACGGCCGCCACGTGCAGCAGCGCCTTGGAGGGGATGCAGCCCACGTTCAGGCACACGCCGCCCAGGGTGGCGTAGCGCTCGACGATGACCACCTTCAGGCCCAGGTCGGCGGCACGGAACGCCGCCGAGTAGCCGCCAGGGCCGCCGCCGAGCACGAGCACGTCGCACTCCACGTCGGCCGTGCCGCCGAAGCGGCTCGCGACCGGGGCAGGCGCCGCTGGCGCGGGTGCGGTTGCGGCGGGCGCTGATGTCGGCGCCTGTTTGGATGCCGAAGGCGCGGGCGCCGCTGCGGCATCATCCGAGGCTTCCAGCGTGAGCACCACCGTGCCCTCGCTCACCTTGTCGCCCAGCTTGACCCTGAGCTCCTTCACCACGCCAGCGTGGCTGGAGGGAATCTCCATGGAAGCCTTGTCGGACTCCACGGTGATCAGGGATTGCTCCTCCTTCACCGTGTCGCCGGGCTTCACCAGAACCTCGATCACGCCGACTTCGTCGAAGTCACCGATGTCGGGCACCTTGATGTCGATCACTGCCATGTCCGTTTTCCCTTCACAGCAGCACGCGGCGGAAGTCCGCCAGGATCTGGCCCAGGTAGGCGTTGAAGCGCGCGGCGGCGGCGCCGTCGATCACGCGGTGGTCCCAGGTAAGCGAGAGCGGCAGCATCAGGCGCGGCTGGAACGCCTTGCCGTCCCACACCGGCTCGGTGGTGGAGCGGCACACGCCGAGGATGGCGACCTCGGGCGCGTTGATGATGGGCGTGAAATAGCGCCCGCCGATACCGCCCAGGCTCGAGATGGTGAAGGTGGCGCCGGTCATGTCGGCCGGGCCGAGTTTGCCGTCACGCGCCTTCTTGGCCAGGTCGCCCATTTCCTGGCTGATCTGCAGCACGCCTTTCTTGTCGGCGTCCTTGATGACGGGCACGACCAGGCCGTTGGGCGTGTCGGCCGCGAAGCCGATGTGGTAGTACTGCTTGTAGATCAGCGCGTCGCCATCCAGCGAGCTGTTGAACTCGGGGAATTTCTTGAGCGCCGCCACGCTGGCCTTGATCAGGAAGGCGAGCATGGTGACCTTGACGCCGCTCTTCTCGTTCTCCTTGTTGGTGGCCACGCGGAAGGCTTCGAGGTCGGTGATGTCGGCGTCGTCGTGGTTGGTGACGGCCGGGATCATGACCGCGTTGCGCATCAGGTTCGCGCCGCTGATCTTCTTGATGCGCGAGAGCTCCTTGCGCTCGATCGGGCCGAACTTGGCGAAGTCGACCTTGGGCCAGGGCAGCAGGTCCAGGCCCGCACCGGAGCCGCCCGCGGGCGCCTTGGCGGCCTGGGCCTTGGTCTGCGCGGCGCCCGCCATCACCTGCTTGGTGAAGGCGGCCACGTCTTCCTGCGTGATGCGGCCCTTGGGGCCGGAGCCCTTGACTTCGTCGAGCGGCACGCCGAGCTCGCGCGCGAACTTGCGCACCGAGGGCGAGGCGTGCGGCAGGCCCGGCGCGGGCGTGCCAGGCTGGTGCGCGGGCACCGCGGCGGTGGCCGCCGCAGGGGCGGCAGCGGCCGCTGCGGGGGCGGCGGCCGGCGCCGGCGCCGGGGCAGGAGCGGCGGGCGCCGCCGCAGCAGCCGGCGCGGGTGCGCCAGCCACGCCTTCGAGCACGGCCAGCAGGTCGCCGATGTTGACCTTGTCGCCCAGCTTGACCTTCATCTCCTTGATCACGCCCGCCGCGCTGGACGGAATCTCCATCGAGGCCTTGTCGCTCTCGACGGTGATCAGGCTCTGCTCCACCTTCACCGTGTCGCCCGGCTTGACAAAGACCTCGATCACGGCGACGTCCTTGAAGTCGCCGATATCGGGCACGCGCACCTCGACCGGACCGGCTGCGGCCGCGGGTGCTGCGGATGCGGCTGGGGCAGCGGCCGGCGCGGGCGCCTGGGAAGCCGCGGGCGCCTGTGCAGCAGGTGCAGGTGCGGGTGCCGAAGCGCCGGCGTCCGCCGCCTCCAGCACGGCGATCACCGAGCCTTCGCTGACCTTGTCGCCCAGCGCGACCTTCAGTTCCTTGATGATGCCCGCGTGACTCGACGGAATCTCCATCGACGCCTTGTCCGATTCCACCGTGATGAGGGACTGCTCCGCCTTCACCGTGTCGCCGGGCTTGACCAGCAGCTCGATCACGCCCACTTCGGCGAAGTCGCCGATGTCGGGCACCTTGATGTCAACCAATGCCATTGTTGTCTCCGGTTCGGCTCAAGCGTAGAGCGGGTTGGTCTTTTCGGTGTTGATGCCGTACTTCTTGATCGCCTCGGCCACCTTGGCGGCGGGCAGCTTGCCCTCATCGGCCAGCGCCTTGAGGGCGGCCACGACGATGTAATGGCGGTTGATCTCGAAATGCTCGCGCAGCTTGCTGCGGAAATCGCTGCGGCCGAAGCCGTCGGTGCCCAGCACCTTGTACGTGCGGCCGGTCGGCATGAACGGGCGGATCTGCTCGGCGTAGTTCTTCATGTAGTCGGTCGATGCGACCACCGGGCCCGCCGACTTCTCGAGCTGCTGCGCCACGAAAGGCACGCGCGGCGTCTCGGTGGGGTGCAGCAGGTTCCAGCGCTCGACGTCCTGGCCGTCGCGGGCGAGTTCGTTGAAGCTCGGGCAGCTCCACACGCCGGCGCTCACGCCCCAGTCCTTTTCCAGCAGTTCCTGGGCCGCGATCGACTCGCGCAGGATGGTGCCGCTGCCCAGCAGTTGCACGGCCTGCACGCTCTTGCCCTTGAGGGCCGGCGCGGGCTTGCACAGGTACATGCCCTTGATGATCTGCTCCTCGGTGCCGGGCGTGAGGCCGGGCATGGCGTAGTTCTCGTTGAGCAGGGTGATGTAGTAGAAGACGTTCTCCTGGCGCTCGACCATGCGCTTGAGGCCGTGGTGCATGATCACGCCGACCTCGTGCGCGAAGGTCGGGTCGTAGCTCACGCAGTTGGGAATGGTGCCGGCCAGGATGTGGCTGTGGCCGTCCTCGTGCTGCAGGCCCTCGCCGTTGAGCGTGGTGC
>CAZAPJ010000110.1:0-6889 GCA_964487025.1 uncultured Hydrogenophaga sp. | reverse complement strand
ACGTCGATGACCTGAACCGCAGCATCGGCTTCTATTCCCAACTGTTCGCCGCGCAGCCCGCGCGCACCGAGAGCGACTACGCGAAGTGGATGCTCGAAGACCCGCCGGTCAACTTCGCCATCTCCACGCGCGGCGGCAAGCCGGGCATCGACCACCTGGGCATCCAGACCGACGATGCCGAGGAACTGGCTGGCCTGAAGGCCCGCGCGCAGGCCGCCGACATGGCACTGCTCGACGAAGGCACCACGACCTGCTGCTACGCGCGCAGCGAGAAGCACTGGATCACCGACCCGCAAGGTGTGGCCTGGGAGCATTTCCACACGCTGGGCAACATCCCCGTCTTCAACGAAGCATCCCAGCCCGCAAGCGGCGCCGCTGCGGCGTGCTGCGCGCCAAGCGATGGCCGCGCCGCGAAGCCCGCTGCATCTTGCTGCTGACGCGAGGCACGCATGACGACTGAAGCCACCTACAACGCGCTGTTCATCTGCACGGGCAATTCGGCGCGTTCGATCCTCGCCGAAGGCATCCTCAACGAGCTGGGCAAGGGCCGGTTTCACGCCTGGTCGGCGGGCAGCCATCCCAAGGGCGAAGTCCATCCGCTGGCGCTCGCCACGCTGGAGCGCCTGCATCTGCCGGCGACCGGCTACCGCAGCAAGAGCTGGGACGAGTTCGTGGCGCCGGATGCGCCGGTGTTCGATTTCATCTTCACCGTCTGCGACAACGCCGCCGGTGAGGCGTGCCCGCTGTGGCCGGGCGAGCCGGTATCGGCCCATTGGGGCGTGCCCGACCCAGCGGCCGTCGAAGGCACGGAGGAACAGCAGCGCAAAGCGTTCACGGACGCCGCGATCACGCTGCGCCGGCGCATCGAGCTGTTCCTGTCGCTGCCCCTGAAAAGTCTCGATGCCATGTCCTTGCAGCGCGAGCTGCGCGACATTGGCCGCCAGTGAGGCCAGCACGATGACCGCAGGAGCCGATACCGCCGGCCGCGCGCCGGCGGCGCCCGCCATGAGCGTCTTCGAGCGCTACCTGACCGTGTGGGTGCTGCTGTGCATCGTCGCGGGCATCGCCCTGGGCCAGCTCGCGCCCGGCGCGTTCCAGGCCGTCGGCCGCATGGAAGTGGCCCAGGTCAATCTGCCGGTCGGCCTGCTGATCTGGATCATGGTGATCCCGATGTTGCTCAAGGTGGACTTCGGCGCACTCGGCCAGGTGCGCCAGCACTGGCGCGGCATCGGCGTGACGCTGTTCGTCAACTGGGCCGTCAAGCCGTTCTCGATGGCGCTGCTGGCCTGGCTGTTCATCCGCCAGGTCTTCGCCGACTGGCTTCCGGCCGACCAGCTCGACAGCTACGTCGCCGGCCTGATCCTGCTGGCCGCCGCACCTTGCACGGCGATGGTGTTCGTCTGGAGCCGGCTGACCGGCGGCGATCCGATGTTCACTCTGTCGCAGGTGGCGCTGAACGACACCATCATGGTCTTCGCCTTTGCGCCCCTCGTCGGGCTGCTGCTCGGGTTGTCGGCCATCATCGTGCCCTGGGACACGCTGCTGACCTCGGTGGTGCTCTACATCGTCATCCCGGTCATCATCGCGCAGGTGTGGCGCCGAGCGCTGCTGCGTCAGGGCCAGGCGGCGTTCGACCGCGCGCTGGCGCGCATCGGTCCACTGTCGATCGCGGCGCTGCTGCTGACGCTGGTGCTGCTGTTCGCCTTCCAGGGCCAAGCCATCCTGCAGCAGCCGCTGGTGATCGCCATGCTGGCGGTGCCGATCCTTATCCAGGTGTTCTTCAATTCCGGCCTGGCCTACTGGCTCAACCGCAAGGTGGGCGAGAAGCACAGCATTGCCGGCCCCTCGGCGCTGATCGGCGCGAGCAACTTCTTCGAGTTGGCCGTGGCAGCGGCCATCAGCCTGTTCGGCTTCCACTCCGGCGCTGCGCTGGCCACCGTGGTCGGCGTGCTGATCGAGGTGCCGGTGATGCTGCTGGTCGTGCGCCTGGTCAACCGATCTCGTGGCTGGTACGAACAGGCCCCGCGCAACGCAGCGAGACATCCGGCATGAGTATCGTCACGATCTATCACAACCCGGATTGCGGCACGTCGCGCAACACGCTGGCACTGATCCGTGCAAGCGGCATCGAGCCCACGATCATCGAGTACCTGAAAGCGCCGCCTGACCGGGAAATCCTGAAGGCACTGATCGCGCGGATGGGCATGCGCGTGCGGGATGTGCTGCGCGTCAAGGGCACGCCCTACAAGGAATTGGGCCTGGACGCCATGCATTGGAGCGACGACCAGTTGATCGACCAGATGCTGGCGCACCCGATCCTCATCAATCGGCCCATCGTGGTGTCTGCGCTGGGTGTGCGGCTGTGCCGTCCTTCGGACATTGTGGTCGAGCTGTTGCCGCAGCGGCAGGCAGGCGAGATCCGCAAAGAGGACGGCACGCTGCTCCTCATAGACGCGCCAATCGCCGGCGGCGATCCCGACCTTGCCCTGGCGCTGCAGGGGGCCGGGCTTCCCACGGATGACTTGACCGAGCCGGGACGCCGATTCTTCGCCTATGTCACGGTGTCAGGGGAGCGCGTGGGCTTTGGTGGCTTCGAGCGCATGGGCCAGAACGTGCTGGTGCGCTCCTTGGTGGTACTGCCGCAAGCGCGCCATCGCGGCATCGGCGGCGGCATGCTCGCGCTGCTGCTGCGCCGCGCCTTCGACGAAGGGGGGCGCGAAGCCTGGTTGCTGACCACGACGGCCGCGCCGTTCTTCGAGCGCGCGGGCTTCAAGCCGATGGAGCGTACAAGCGCACCGGCTTCAGTACCGGCGACGCGGCAGGCTGCGAACTTGTGTCCTGCCAGCGCGGCGTTGCTTAGGCGGTCGATCCATCTGTAGTGCAGAAGGGCGAATTTCCGAGGACACTGTCTCGGATTTCTCGGCGGGCAGCCCGTTCCCCGATTTCCGAGACAGTGCCTCGGAAATCACAGGCCGGGGGTATGCGGCGAAGAACCGCCGCATGTTCTCCAGATTGTCCGGGCTGAACCCGCGACCGAAGCGCACGGTCAGGTCGGCGGACAGCCGGGCAATCAACTGTTCGCCATATCCCGCGCGACGCTTGCCCTGTTGCTCGGCCTCCACGATGCGGCGGCCAATCTCTCAATAGCTGGCCGTCATGCCGTCGTGGATGCCGGCGTAGCCGGCAGGCAGGGGCGGCACCTTTTACTGCTTTGGGCATCCGGGCGCTCATGTCGTGGCCTCCTGGGGCTGGCGCTGCCGCGCCTTCGTGATGGTCTGGCGCCGGGGGTCGCCACCAGCTCGGCCGCCTGGCGCACAGGATTGTCCTCGGTGTGGACGTAGCGCATGAACATAGCCACGGTCTTGTGCGCTGTCAGCGCCATGCCGACCTTGAGCGGCACGCCCGAATTGGCAATGTCCGTCGCCGAGCGGTGGCGGATGCCGTGGGTGCCGACCTTCGGCACACCGGCACGGTCAAGGATGCGCCGCCACGCCTGATAGTAGGAGTGGAGGCTTAACGGCTTCTTGTGATCGAGGATCGCGGGGCAACCGGGCCCAGCACGGCGCAGCGCAAGCTGTCACAGGGTCGAAGACGGCCACGGCCGCAAGCGCCGAAGGCGCGAGGCCCTTGACGGCGAGAACGCCGTGGTACGGTGTAGGGACAGCAAGACCGTCTCCATGCGACGCATGAACTCTGGCAAGCGGAGCGCGCAGGCCTGTCCAGGCCGGAGGCGTCAGCGATGGACGCCCGTAGGGGCGAGACGCCAACGGTGGCTCGATGCGAAGTACGACAGCGCGGCCCATTCGGGGACGCCCCAAAATCGGGTATCTTTAGAAACAACAGATTCCCGTATTGGGTCTCGCTTGGTTAGAACACTGCCATTGCAAGGAACGGCATGCCAGCCCTATATCAACTTGCCCTGCTTGGAACACCAACTGCAGTTCAAATTTCCGAACTTGAAGAAGTCATCGGAAAGGCTGTCGGCATGTTCAATTTGCGGTTGGGGCATGAGATTGGATGGGAGGTTTGTCCCGATGAATTCAATCCAGACCAACAGCGATCGTCTGCTGCGGCATTTTTCGGAGGTCATGAGCCTCCTCTTGCCAATGTGGCAAGACTGCTGGCGCGAGGCATCCCATTGCTCCCGGTCGCCTCTGACGTCAATCGAGTCAGTGCAGAAATCCCCGCATTGCTGCAGCCGCTCAACTGCTTAGCATACGCCGCAGGTGGGCCGCAACGTGTCGCGTCTGCTTTGCTGGAGTGTGCTGGGCTCCTTCCTCGACAGCGCCGGGTGTTCGTAAGCTATCGTCGGGGCGAGGCTAGGGAAGCAGCCTTGCAGCTATTCGATGCGCTGTCTGCTCGGCTATTTGATGTATTTCTCGATACACATGGTATTCCACCTGCAGAAGATTTCCAGACAATGCTATGGCACCGGCTTTGTGACTCGGATGTCCTGCTGATGCTCGACACGCCAGGATATTTTGAAAGCCGTTGGACGAGTGCTGAGTTCGGACGCGCTTTGGCCAAAGGCATCAGCGTCTTGCGGGTCGGTTGGCCTGACACAACGCCTTCTGCGCGCACGGCAACGGCCAGTCGGGCGGAACTGTTACCTGAAGAAGTCGATCCGACGACCGGACGCATCGCAGACGGTGCGGTGGATCGCATTTGTCTTCAACTGGAGGAAGTTCGCAGCCAGAGTCACGCGGTTCGCTCTGTCAACCTCGTAAGCAATCTGCGCAATGCCATTCAAACAATCGGCGGCCAAGTCGTCGGAGTGGGCGCCAATAGAGCTGTATATGTCCAACTGCCCGATGGGCGGAATGTAGTTGTTTATCCAACGGTCGGTGTTCCCACGTCAACTACGCTGCACGATGCGTCTACGAACTCACCGGAACAATCCGTTGCCGTGGTCTACGATCACGTAGGTCTGCATCCCAGGTGGCTGGGCCATCTGGACTGGTTAGGACAGCACATTCACTCCGCTAGGTGGGTTAAAGCCAGCGAGGCGGGTTGGCAATTCGCGGACTGGGAGGCGTAGCCATGAGTGCAATCTTCCTCTCGGCCAGCGTGCCACTTGTAGGGCGTGGCACTTACCACGAAACCGCCGATCCATTTCTTATCCAATGTGCGGTGAGAGAACTGGTCATAGCAGTCATTCGCCAGCACAAGATCGTGTGGGGTGGGCATCCTGCGATTACCCCGATGATTTGGAGCATAAGTGAAGACTTGGGGGTCGACTACTCGCAGTCTGTTGTCTTGTATCAGAGCACGTTCTTTGCAGAAATCTTCCCTGAAGAGAACAAGCATTTCCAAAATGTAGTCTTCACCGATGCAGTCCCTAATGACAGGGCGGCAAGCTTGCTTGTCATGCGCGAACAGATGCTCTCGCGTGAGGACTTAAGCGCTGCTGTGTTTATTGGTGGAATGGATGGGGTAGAAGCTGAACATGAGCTTTTCAGGCGCTTCCATCCTGCAGCCAAGGTGCTCCCGGTGTCCTCGCCAGGCGGAGCGGCGCTGAATCTCGCCAAGGACCATAGCTATTTCACCGGGGAAGCGCTTGTCGATGTGGACTTTGCTCAGCTCTTCCATGAGCATCTGGCGGTGCCCTTGGCTGGCAAGTAGAGTCAGTTCGTTTCCCGATCCCGTGCTCTAAAAAATCAACCGAGGATTATTCATGCCACGGAAAGTTTTCTACAGCTTTCATTATCAACGCGACAGTTGGCGCGCATCCAAGATACGCAATATTGGGGTTGTAGAGGGCAACCCGTCAGCAAGCGATAATAAATGGGAAGAAGTGAAGCGAGGCGGTGATACCGCGATCAAGCGCTGGATTGACGATCAATTGCAAGGGCGGACATGCACAATTGTTTTGGTTGGTGCGGAAACGGCAAATCGCCCCTGGATTCGATATGAGATTGAGCAGTCATGGAACAGCGGAAAGGGACTCCTGGGGATACGTGTCCACAAGCTCTTGGACCACAACCAGCAACCATCAGTGGCAGGGGCCAATCCGTTCGACTCATTTACCTTGAACGACGGTAGAAAGCTATCCTCCGTCGTCCGCGTCTACGATCCGCCGGGAGGCACCAGTAGCGCGGTCTATACCTCCATCAGCGACAGCCTGTCGAGTTGGATCGAAGCAGCGATCGCCGCTCGCTAGAAGTCAGAACATCTCGTCAAAACAACGATCCGGTACTCATTGGTTGCCCATAGAGTTCCGAGATTTGCGTCTGGAACTGTGTCTGTCCTCCGTAGCTAGGGTGCCTCACGCAAATTACCGGTACAGAATCCGTGATGCGATGGGCCGCAGCGGTGGCATCATTGCCGATGGCAACGATGCGAGAAGGCTTCAGCAAGACAATGAGTTGTTGGAGCAGTTCTTCGCCGGCGCGTCTTTCGTGCGCGTTGTGCTGGCGGTTGGTGAATGGATCTCCAGATTCATGCGGATGAAGGGGAAAGACATTCCAGAGGAAGATGCGAGCATCAATGTGTTCTAGCATGCCCCATATGACCGCCGCGGTTCGTTCAGCTACAGCACTTCCTATCGTCGGCCGCTCAGCGATCAGATCGAGATTCCAGCGCTTGGCGTGCTGGCTCATGTGAACGTCGTCAGTCAGGGCTAGCCCAGTGCGGCGCCCTCCGCGATATCCGAGGTCTCTCCCGATCCAGATCGCATCTACAGGCTCCTCTGTTGCACGACGCAACATGGCGGAAAGTGCTGCAGCACGGCGACGCGGCGCATCGCGCCGATCATGGACTTCACATCGATCCGAATACGGATTGAAGCAGTCTTCGAATTGCAGCGAAGCAACTGCCTCAACGAATGGGTGGATGTTCATTTTTCAGACTCAAGTGGCATGTATTTGATGGTGCGTTGTTCTCGGTTTCC
>CAZAPJ010000109.1:0-6928 GCA_964487025.1 uncultured Hydrogenophaga sp. | reverse complement strand
GCGCGGCGCTTGGAGGGGGGACGACAGCTTGGGCCGGCGGAGCCGGACCCTCGCGGTCTCTGGGTTGTCGTCGGCTCGCTTCGCTCGCCTCGGCGCCGTGTCTTCACTCCCTCTCCCTTTCGAGCCTCAGCCGAGCCGCAGCGCGACCACGCCCGCCACCACCACGGCCGCACCGACGGCGCGCTGCAGGCCGAATGCCTCTTTCAGCACCCCGGTGCCGAGCGCCACCGCGAACAGCACCGAGGTCTCGCGCAGCGCCGCCACGCTGGCCACCGGCGCGCGCGTCATGGCCCACAGCGCGATGGCGTACGAACCCAGCGAGGCGCCCGCGCCCAGCAGCGCCACCGGCCAGCGCCGGCGGGCGTACGGCACCATCGCGGCCCGCTGCGCCGGGCTGCGGCGGCGCCACACCAGCAGCGGATAGGCGATGCCGTTGAGCACGAACAGCATCGCCACGTAGCGCAGCGCGTTCCCGCCGCCCGCGGCTTCGGCCCGCACGCCCAGACCGTCGACCACGGTGTACAGCGCGATGATGCCGGCGTTGGCGAACGCGTACAGCAGCGCCTTGCCATGGTGCAGGGCCTGGCCCGGATGCGCCAGGCCGACCAGCGCAACGCCGGTGGTGATGCCGATTACGCCCGCCCAGGCGGCCGCGCTGGGCGCCTCGCCCAGCAGGCTCGCGCTGCCCAGTGCCACGATCAGCGGCGCGAGGCCGCGCATGATGGGATAGGTCAGCCCCAGCTCGCCATACCGGTAGGCGCCCACCAGCGCGATGTAGTAGCCGAGGTGGATCAGCATGGACAGCGCGAGGAACGGCAGCGCCGCCCGATCCGGCAGCCCGGTCAACGCCAGTAGCGGCACCGCGGCCAGGGCGCCGAGCAGGTGGATGAGCGCGGTGTCCAGCGCCTTGTCGCCGCCGCCCTTGATCAGGGTGTTCCAGCCGGCATGCAGCAGCGCGCCCAGCAGCACGGCGGCGACGATGGGCCAGGTGAGGGTCGGCATGTCGAAGGTGTCGAAGGGGAAAAGAACCCGGGAATCGGCAATCCCGCCTAGAATACCCCGCATGGCATCCCAACCCCTGTTCACGGCCCGCTCGGCCCAGCAGCCCCTGCCCCCCCGGGCCGGCACGGCTGCGGCCGTCCGCGAACAGATGGGCACGGCGGGACTTCGCCAGCCCGCCGCACACACCTGAGCCCGGCGATACCCCTTTCTTCCTTTTTGCGCAATCCTTCCATCGCCGGGCCAACACCCCCGCGCGACAGTGGCCGCCTTCCAGGCTTTTCCTGCTTTTCCGGCGGCCGCACCAGAAGGAGTGCCCCATGCACAGCAACAAGATCCCCAGCGGCGAGCGGCTGCTGACCGAACTGGACCACACGCGCCTGAGCCACCTGCACGGCGAGCAGTTGCCGCCGGCCCTGGCCGAGGCGCTGGACACGCTCGACCTCGTTGCGCCGCGCGACGTCCCGCCCGACGTCGTCACGATGTATTCGCAGGTGCTGATCGAAGACCTCGCGTCGCACCGGCGGCAAAAGCTCACCCTGTGCTATCCCGCCGACGCGGAGCCGCAGCAGGGCTTCATCTCGGTGCTGTCGCCGGTCGGCGCCAGCCTGCTCGGCCAGCGCCTGGGCAGCGTGGCGCGCTGGCGCACGCCCCAGGGCGACGAGTGCGCCGCGCGGATCGTCGAGCTGCTGTTCCAGCCCGAGGCGAGTGGCGACTACACCACATGAGAAATGGAGACTCCCCCCTGCGCCGCTGACGCGGCTTCCCCCCTCCCTGGCGCGCCGCTGCGCGGCGCTTGGAGGGGGGACGACAGCTTGGGCCGGCGAAGCCGGACCCTCGCGGTCTCTGGGTTGGCGTCGGCTCGCTTCGCTCGTGCGATAGCAACTGGTGAAATAATCCCTTCATGTCTGCCCCCCCCACGCTCGACGGCCGGCCGGATGAGCCGGCGCCCTCGGCCGAGTCCGCCCCCGCACTCCAGTACCCCTGCGGCGAACCGCCCGCGCCGGGCGAGGCGCGCGAGGTGGCGCCCGGCCTGCTCTGGCTGCGCATGCCGCTGCCGTTCGCACTCGACCACATCAACCTCTGGGCGATCGCCGACGAGGACGAGCGGGGCCCGGGCTGGGCCATCGTCGACACCGGGGTCAAGATCCCCGAGTCGCTGGCCGCCTGGCGCCGGCTGATCGCCGACGACGGGCCGCTGGCGGCCACGCCGCAGGGCGCGCGCGTCACGCGCATCTTCTGCACCCACATGCACCCCGACCACGTCGGCATGGCCGGCTGGCTCACCCGCAAGTTCCAGTGCCGCCTGTGGATGACGCGCCTCGAATACCTCACCTGCCGCACGCTGGTGGCCGACACCGGGCGCGAAGCGCCGGAAGACGCGATCCGCTTCTACCGCCAGATGGGCTGGGACGAGGCGGCGCTGGACCTGTACCGCACGCGCTTCGGCAGCTACGGCAAGATGGTGCACGCGCTGCCCGACAGCTTTCGCCGCGTGCGCGACGGCGAGACGCTGCGCATCGGCGCGCACGAATGGCGGGTCGTCGTCGGGCGCGGCCACTCGCCCGAGCATGCCTGCTTCCTGTGCGACGAACTGGGCGTGCTGGTCTCCGGCGACCAGGTGCTGCCGCGCATCTCCTCCAACGTGAGCGTGTTCCCCACCGAACCCGACGCCAACCCGCTGGGCGAATGGCTGGCCAGCATCGAACACCTGCGCCGCACGCTGGACGACCGCCTGCTGGTGCTGCCCGCGCACGGTGAGCCCTTCCTGGGCCTGCACGCGCGGCTGGACCGCCTGGCCCAGGGCCACGAGCGCGGCCTGCAGCGCCTGCGCCGCAGCCTGGCCGAATCGCCCAAGCGCGCGGTCGACGTGTTCGGGTCGCTGTTCGCGCGCGCGATCGACGGCAACAGCCAGTTGCTGGCCATGGCGACCGGCGAAGGCGTGGCCCACCTCAACCACCTGCTCGAGCGCGGGGAGGCGCTGCGCGAAGTGGACGCCGAGGGCGTGTACCGCTACCGCCTGGCCTGACGCCTCGGCGCGGCGGCCCTCGCCGCCGCCTGTCCGTCCGTTCTCAGTCGACCTTGAGCTTGACGCCCTGGAAGGTGCGCGTGAGGCGCTGCATCTCAGCGCTGTAGAACGCCTGCGCCTGCGGCAGGGACATGGCGCGCGTCAGCGCCACGCCGCCCGCTTCCTTGGTGTAGGCGCCGAACTCCGGCCCTTGCAGGGCGCTGTCCACGGCGCGGTGCATGGCGGCCACCGCGTCCGCGGGGGCCTGGCGCGGCAGGAAGACGCCGGTCCACACCGTGTAGACGAATTCCTTGAGGCCGTCGAGGTCGCCCAGGCGCGGCAGGCCCGCCGTCGGCTCGGCCGCCGAGTTGGCCAAAGCGCGCAGCGAGCCCGACTCGATCAGCTTGGCCGTGCTGCCGGCCATCGGCAGGAACGCCACGTCGACCTGCCCGCCCAGCAGGTCGTTGACCGCGGGCGCCAGTCCCTTGTAGGGCACGTGCAGCAACTGCCCGCCCACGAGCGACTTGAAGTGCTCGCCCATGAGGTGGTAGAGCGTGCCGCTGCCCGGCGTAGCGTAGGCCAGCGGCTTGGCCGACGGGTTCTTCATGTGCGCCAGCAACTGCTGGACCGACTGGATCGGCAGGCCGGGCCGCACGACCAGCGCGATGTTGGTGTAGGCCAGTTGCGAGACCAGCAGCAGGTCGTCGGGCTTGTAGCGCACGTTGCCGGGCATGGTCAGCGGCGGCAGGATGGGCTCAGCCACCGTGGTCAGCAGCGCAGTGTGGCCATCGGGCGGCGCGTCCAGCACCTTGTTCACGCCGAGCGCGCCGCCGACCCCGGCCACGTTCTCCACGATCACGGTCTCGCCCAGTGCCTTCTGCAGCAGCGGCGACATCACCCGTGCCACCATGTCGGCCGGGCCGCCGGCCGGGAACGGCACCACGACGGAGAGGCGGCGCGAAGGGAAGCGGCCCTGCTGCGCGGCGGCCAGCGGCGCGAGGGCGGTCAGCGCCGGCGCCAGCGCGGCGGCCAGCAGGGAGCGGCGAGGGAGGGTCTTCATGGGGTTTGTCTCCTGTGGTCGTGGCAAAAGCCAGGGAAATCAGGCGGCCGCCTTCGCGCCCGGCGCGCGGCGGTGCTGTACGGCCGGATCGAGGCGGTACAGGCGCGTGGCGTTGCCGCCGAGGATCAGCTCCAGCGCGTGGTCCGGAATCTCCGGCATGCCCATGGCGTGCGCATGCTCGTTGATGCCCTGCACCGTCTTGTGGAAGGTCCACATGAACGGGTTCTCCGATCCGTAGAGCAAACGGTCCCAGGGGTTCACGCAGCCGAAATCGTGGATCAACTGGTACACGGTGCGCGGGTGGTAGAAGCCCAGCGCGCTCAGGTCGGCGTGGAAATTGGGGTTGCGCGCGACCACGCCCATGGCCTCGGCGGCGTACGGGTAGCCGAGGTGGCAGATCACCACCTTCAGGTCCGGGAAGCGCTGGCCCACCTCGTCGAGCAGCCAGGGCTGCTGCAGCTTCATGTCGGTGCCGCAGACCGGCGTGAAGCCCATGTGGAAGTGCACCGGCACGCCCAGCGCGGAAGCCGCCTCGTACAACGGCTCGCAGGCCTTGTCGCGCGGGTCGAAGTGGGCGTAGGTCGGGTAGAGCTTGACGGCACGGAAGTCGAGGTCGCGCACGCAGCGCTGCACCTCGTCGGCCGCGCCCCAGGGATCGGCGATCGGGTCGGCGCTGCAGATGCCGATCAGGCGCCCGTTGGACGCCGCGACCTGCTTGGCCACGAAGTCGTTGGGCACGTCGTAGGGCCGCTGCTCGGGCGGCAGCACGCGGTTCCAGTTGCCCGCGAGCACGCAGCAGACGTCGATGCCGACCTCGTCCATCACGTGCACCAGCATCTCGCCGTCGCGCCGCTCGGACTTCACCTCGGCGCTGTGGTAGCGGAACCCCCGCTCGCTCCAGTTCTTGCGCAGTTGCTTGTACACGTGCTCCGAGACGTGCACGCCCGGCTGGCCCAGATGGATGTGGTTGTCGACGACGTACATGCGCCCTGCCTCGTGGTGAATGGTGGTTCCGTGGATCGGCGCAAATCATAGACATCGAATAGTTTGATATCAAATTATTAGATAAGCAACAGAAAAGGCGCGCATGCTATCCTGCCGGCGCGCCATGGCCGACTCCACGCCCCCTTCCGCCCCCGCCCTGGGCAACCTCGACGGTTACCTGGGCTACCACCTGCGCAAGGCGCACAACCGCGCGCTGCGCCGCATCGACCAGGCGCTGGGCAAGCTGCAGCTCACCACCGCCATGTACGGCGTGCTGGAGCTGCTGAGCTGCAACGCCGAGCTGCCCCAGGGACAGTTGGCGCGCGCCGTGGGGCTGACCAATCCGTCGATGGTGCCGCTGGCCGACAAGCTGGCCGAGCGCGGCCTGATCGAGCGCACGCGGCATGCGCACGACCGCCGCACCGTCTACCTCAAGCTCACGCCCGAAGGCCGGCACTTCTGGGGCCGCGCCGCGCGCCTGGTGCGCGAACACGAAGGGCACCTGCGCGCCGGCTTCTCCGAGGCCGAGGCGGCCGAACTGATCCGCCTGCTGGGCAAGGTCGCGAGCGACTGAGCCACCGACGCGCCCCCCTGCAAGACCTGGAACAGGCTCTAAGATATGGGCCGCCACACAACCGGATGGCCAAGGTGGGTCAGCGGTGCGGCCGGCCTCCTGGCCGCGGGGCGGGCGCCGCCCTGACAGTCACCGATGAACCCAGCAATCAAATCCTCGTCCCCCGCGGGCCCCGACCTGTCGCTGCACACGCCGATGATGCAGCAGTACCTGTCCATCAAGGCCAAGCATCCGGACACGCTCGTGCTCTACCGCATGGGCGACTTCTACGAGCTGTTCTACGGCGACGCCGAGAAGGCCGCGCGGCTGCTCGACATCACGCTCACGCAGCGCGGCCAGTCGGCCGGCAAGCCCGTGGTCATGGCCGGCGTGCCGTTCCACTCGGTCGATACCTACCTCGCGCGCCTGATCAAGCTGGGCGAGTCGGCCGCCATCTGCGAGCAGGTGGGCGAAGCGAGCGCCGCCAACAAGGGCCCGGTGGAGCGCAAGGTGGTGCGCGTGGTCACGCCCGGCACGCTGACCGACAGCGAGCTGCTCCCGGACAAGGCCGAAGCGGTACTGATGGCGGTGCACCCCGGCGCTCGCGCCGGCTGCGGGCTGGCGTGGCTGTCGGTCACGCAGGGCATCGTGTTCCTCGCCCAGTGCGCCAGCGACGAACTGGCCGACTGGGTCGCCCGCGTCGCCCCCGGCGAGCTGCTCTACAGTGCCGATGCCACGCCCGCGTTTGAAAAGGCCGTGCAGACCCTGGCCAGCCAGGCCATCGGCGGCGGTCGGTTGGTCGCGGTGCTGCGCCCGGCCTGGGCATTCGACGCGGGCCTGGGTCAGCGCAAGCTGCTCGAGCAGTTGCAGACCGCGAGCCTGGCCGCCTGGGACGCGCAGGACATGCCCGACGCCCATGCCGCCGCCGCCGCGCTGATCGAATACGCCGAACACACCCAGGGCCGCAGGCTCACGCACGTGGCCAGCCTGCAGGTGGCGCGCAGCGGCGAGCGCATCGACCTGCCGCTCAACACCCGGCGCAACCTCGAACTGGTGCAGACGCTGCGCGGCGAGCCGAGCCCGACGCTGTTCTCGCTGCTGGACGTGTGCTGCACCGGCATGGGCAGCCGCGCGCTGCGCAACTGGCTGCTCGAACCCCGGCGCGACCGGACCGAGGCGCGCGAGCGGCTGGCCGCCATCGGCGCGCTGCAAGGCGGCGGTGCGCCGACGGCGCTGTGGCAGGCCCTGCGCCAGTCGCTCAAGGGATCGAGCGACGTGGAGCGCATCACCGCGCGCATCGCGCTGCGCCAGGCCAAGCCGCGCG
>CAZAPJ010000108.1:0-6971 GCA_964487025.1 uncultured Hydrogenophaga sp. | reverse complement strand
ATCGGGTAGCCGCGGTACAGCAGCTCGCCCTTGTCGCCGTCGATGTAGGTGATCGCCGACTGGCACGAGGCGGTGGAGAGGAAGCCTGGATCGTAGGTGAACATGCCAGTCTGCGCGTAGAGCTTGCGGATGTCGATCACGTCCGGGCCGATGGTGCCGGCGTACACCGGCATCTCCACACTGGGGCTGCCGTTGGAGAACGACAGGGTGGCTTTGTTGTCTACGAGTTTCATGCTCATGCGGTGTCCTTTTAAGGCTGACTCAAAGGGTTGGCTGGGCCGTCACACGCAACTGGCCCAGGACTAGCGTGACGTCGTCACGGTCCAGGTCGCCCTGGAGAGGCTTGCGGCCGAGCAGCAGATCGAGCAGATCGTTGTCGGACAGGTCCATCAAGGCCTCCAGGGCGCTGGCCTGACGCTGGGTCAAGCCAGATTCGTGCCTGGCGAAGAAGCGCTCGATGAACAAATCGTTCTCGAGCAGGCCACGGCGGCACCTCCAGCGCAGCTTGCTCAGGCGCCGTTCGTCGAGCAGGGCATCGGCGTCGGCGGCGGCAGCGGTGGTGGTTGCATCGTCCATGGGGCGGGCGTGGGGCGGTGGGCGGGCGGCCTCGATGACGGGCTTGGGCTCAGACCGAGCGCAGCACCATCATTTCCTTGATCTTGCCGATCGCCTTGGTGGGGTTCAGGCTCTTGGGGCAAACGTCCACACAGTTCATGATGGTATGGCAGCGGAACAGGCGGTACGGGTCTTCCAGGTTGTCCAGTCGCTCGCCGGTGGCCAGGTCGCGGCTGTCGGCGATGAAGCGGTAGGCCTGCAGCAGGCCGGCCGGGCCGACGAACTTGTCCGGGTTCCACCAGAAGCTCGGGCAGCTCGTGGAGCAGCTCGCGCACAGGATGCACTCGTACAGGCCGTTGAGCTCCTCGCGCTCCTCGGGCGACTGCAGGCGCTCCTTCTCGGGCGGCGGGGTCTCGTTGATCAGGTAGGGCTTGATGCTGTGGTACTGCTTGAAGAACAGCGTCATGTCCACGATCAGGTCGCGCACCACTGGCAGGCCGGGCAGCGGCTTGAGCACGATGTCGCCCTTGAGCGTGTTCATGTTGGTCAGGCAGGCCAGGCCGTTCTTGCCGTTGATGTTCATCGCGTCCGAGCCGCAGACGCCCTCGCGGCAGGAGCGGCGGAAGGAGATCGACGGGTCGACCGCCTTGAGCTTCATGAGCGCGTCGAGCAGCATGCGCTCATGGCCGTCGAGCTCGACCTCGATGGTCTGCATGTAGGGCTTGGCGTCCTTGTCGGGGTCGTAGCGGTAGATCTTGAAGATGCGTTTGGCCATGATGGTCTTTTTCTCCGTGCTTCGTGGGTGCGGGGCAGGGGCCTTGGTCAGAAGGTGCGGACCTTCGGGGGCACCGACTCCACGGTCAGTGGCTTGAGGTTGACGGGCTTGTAGGTCAGGCTGTTGTCGGCGCTGTGCCAGAGCGTGTGCTTGAGCCACTCGGTGTCGTTGCGGCCGAGCGGGAACTGGGGATCGTCGGCCGGGCGCTCGTAGTCGTTGACCGTGTGGGCGCCGCGGCATTCGCGGCGGGCCGCCGCCGAGGTCATGGTCGCCTGGGCGCACTCGATCAGATTCTCCACTTCCAGCGCCTCGATGCGCGCGGTGTTGAACACCTTGGACTTGTCCTTGAGCGCGATGGCGCCCACGCGTTCGCGCATGGCGTTGATCTTGCGCACGCCCTCGTCCATGATGGCCTGGGTGCGGAACACGCCGGCGTGCTGCTGCATCGCCGTGCGCAGGTCGTTGGCCACGTCCTGGGCGTACTCGCCGCCGGTGGAGCCGTCCAGCTTGGCCAGCCGCGCCAGCGTGGCATCGGCGGCGTCGGCCGGCAGCGGCTTGTGGAGCTTGTTCTTGTCGTTGTATTGCACGATGTGGTTGCCGGCGGCCTTGCCGAACACCAGCAGGTCGAGCAGCGAGTTGGTGCCCAGGCGGTTGGCGCCGTGCACGCTCACGCACGAGCACTCGCCCACGGCGTACAGGCCGTTGACGACCTTCTGGTTCCCCTGGCCGTCGGGCACCACCACCTGGCCGTGGACGTTGGTCGGGATGCCGCCCATCTGGTAGTGGATGGTCGGCACCACCGGGATCGGGTCCTTGGTGATGTCTACGTTCGCGAAGTTGTGCCCGATCTCGTAGACCGAGGGCAGGCGCTTGAGGATGTCGGCCACGCCGATGTGGGTCATGTCCAGGTGGATGTAGTCCTTGTTCGGACCGCAGCCACGGCCTTCCTTGATCTCCTGGTCCATGCAGCGGCTCACGAAGTCGCGCGGCGCCAGGTCCTTCAGCGTGGGCGCGTAGCGCTCCATGAAGCGCTCGCCCTCGCTGTTGCGCAGGATCGCGCCTTCGCCCCGGCAGCCTTCGGTCAGCAGCACGCCCGCGCCGGCCACGCCGGTGGGGTGGAACTGCCAGAACTCCATGTCCTGCAGCGGGATGCCGGCGCGCGCCGCCATGCCCAGGCCGTCGCCGGTGTTGATGAAGGCGTTGGTGCTGGCCGCGAAGATGCGGCCGGCGCCGCCGGTGGCCAGCAGCGTGGTCTTGGCTTCGAGGATGTAGGTGTCGCCGGTTTCCATCTCCAGCGCGGTCACGCCCAGCACGTCGCCGCTGGCGTCGCGGATCAGGTCCAGCGCCATCCACTCGACGAAGAAGGTGGTACGGGCCGAGACGTTCTGCTGGTACAGCGTGTGCAGCATGGCGTGGCCGGTGCGGTCGGCCGCGGCGCAGGCGCGCTGCACCGGCTTTTCGCCGTAGTTCGCGGTGTGGCCGCCGAACGGGCGCTGGTAGATCGTGCCGTCGGGGTTGCGGTCGAACGGCATGCCGAAGTGTTCGAGCTCGTAGACCACCTTGGGCGCTTCGCGGCACATGAACTCGATCGCGTCCTGGTCGCCCAGCCAGTCCGAGCCCTTGATCGTGTCGTAGAAGTGGTAGTGCCAGTTGTCCTCGTTCATGTTGCCCAGCGAGGCGCCGATGCCGCCCTGCGCGGCCACGGTGTGCGAACGGGTGGGAAAGACCTTGGAGAGCACGGCCACTTTCAGGCCCGCGCGGGCGAGCTGCAGCGAGGCGCGCATGCCGGAGCCGCCGGCGCCGACGATGACCACGTCGAACTGACGCTTGGGGAGAGATGCGGACATGGCTTCAGAGCCTCCAGAGAACTTGAACGGCCCAGCCCAGGCAGGACAGCAGCCAGACGATGGTGAAGACGTGCAGGATCACGCGCGCGCCGGCGGGCTTGACGTAGTCCATCCAGATGTCGCGCACGCCGACCCACACGTGGTAGGTCAGGGCCAGGAAGACGGCGAAGGTCAGCGCCTTCATCCATTGGGGGGCGAAGATGCCGGCCCAGTTGTGGTAGCCGATCGGGCCGCTGGTGAACAGCACCTGCACCAGCACGACCAGCGTGAACAGCGCGATGAGGGCGGCGGTGATGCGCTGCGCGAGCCAGTCGCGCGCGCCGTAGTGGGCGCCGGTGACGAGGCGCTTGGAGCCGTAGTTGACGGACATGGGGGTTCCTTCTTTCTTCTGTCTGATGTCTGGCGCGCGCAGGCGCTCAGTACAGGCCGAACAGCTTGGCGCCCAGCACCAGCGTGAGGCCGATGCTCAGCACCAGCGTGACGATGGCCGAGGACTTGCCGAACTGTTTGCTCACCATGTTGTGGTTCACGTCCAGCAGCAGGAAGCGCAGGCCGGCGATCAGGTGGTGCAGGTAGGCCCAGATGACGGCCAGCACCACCAGCTTGAACAGCCAGCCCGGCACGAAGCCCAGCCCGACGGAGAACGCCGCGCTGAACCGTTCGAAGGACAGCTCGGACGACACCGAGGTGTCGAACAGCCAGACGATCAGCGGCAGCAGCAGGAACATCAGGATGCCGCTGGCGCGGTGCAGGATCGACACCCAGGCCGCCGCGGGCATGCGGTAGGTGGTCAGGTCCTTGAAGGCGTTGATGTTGCGGTACTCGGGCCGCTTTCGGGTCAACTCTGTCATGGTGGGGCTTTCTTGCGGAGAGGGGAGAAGGCGGAGGCGGTCGGCTGTAACGCGCCGGTAACTTTTGCCAGCGCGTTATACCAAGAGCCCGCAAATTCTATTGCAATGCACCAAGAACGCGCGGACATCCCGCGGTTGCGCCCCTTTTTGCCGCTGTTGATGCCCGATTCAGCTCAGTTCGTTGCGGTAATGCCGGGTATCGGTACGGTACAGGCCGCGCCGCAGCTCCATCGGCTCGTCGTTGTAGGTGAAGGCCAGCCGCTCCACGCTGAGCAGCGGGCTGCCGGCGGCCACGCCCAGCAGGTCGGCGGTCTCCGCATCGGCCCCGACCGCCTTGATCTTTTCCTGCGCCCGCACCATGCGCACGCCGAACTGCGCCTCGAACAGCGCGTACATCGGGCCCCGGTCGCCCGAGAGGATGTCCACCGTCAGGCCCTTGAACGGGCCGCCGGGCAGCCACAGTTCCTCCACGATCGCCGGCGCGCCGCCAAAGGCCAGCACGCGCTTGACCTGCAGCACCGCGTCGCCGGTGCGCAGCGCCAGTTGCCGCGCCACGTCGGCCGGCGCGCGCAGGCGCCGGCATTCGATGATGCGCCGCTCCGCCGGGCCCTGGTCCTGCAGCGTGCCGCTGTCGGGCAGCAGGCGCAGGAAGCGGTACTGCGTGCGCTGCTCCGCGTGCGTGGCCACGAAGGTGCCCTTGCCCTGGCGGCGCACCAGCAGGTTGTCGGTCGCAAGTTCGTCGATCGCCTTGCGCACCGTGCCCTGGCTGACCCGGAAGCGGGCGGCCAGGTCGAGCTCGCTCGGGATCATGTCGCCCGGCTTCCATTCGCCCGCCTGCAGGCTGCGCAGGATCAGCGTCTTGATCTGCTGGTAGAGCGGGCTGAACGCCGGGGCGGTGTGGTGGTCCGCCCCCGCGGCAGCGCTCGTGGCGCCGGCGTCGTTCAGGGAGGCGTCGGAAGCGGCGCTGGAAGAGGAGACGGTGTGGGCCATGCTTCGGGTGCTGGTGGACGGCGGGCAAAGGGGTCGCAAGGGTTGTCAATCATATCTTATATAAGACATAAGACAAATTGACGCCACCGGGTTTGCGAGGGTACACTCACAGGCTGAGTTCGATTCCCCGGGGGCGGTTTTTTTTACCTGGGTCGCGCGGCCCGCCCGGCGTCCTCTCCCCCTTCCCTCTCGATTTCCGCTTTCTTCCCAACGTCCTTTTCCGGAGTTTTCACCATGAGCAAGAAGCCCGTTCGCGTCGCCGTCACCGGCGCCGCTGGCCAGATCGGTTACGCCCTGCTGTTTCGCATCGCCTCGGGCGAGATGCTCGGCAAGGACCAGCCGGTCATCCTGCAGCTTCTGGAGATCCCCGACGAAAAAGCCCAGAAGGCGCTCAAGGGTGTGATGATGGAGCTTGAGGACTGCGCCTTCCCGTTGCTGGCCGGCATGGAAGCCCACAGCGACCCGATGACCGCCTTCAAGGACACCGACTACGCCCTGCTCGTGGGCGCCCGCCCGCGCGGCCCCGGCATGGAGCGCGCCGACCTGCTGGCCGCCAACGCCCAGATCTTCACCGCCCAGGGCAAGGCGCTGGACAAGGTCGCCAGCCGCAACGTCAAGGTGCTGGTGGTCGGCAACCCCGCCAACACCAACGCCTACATCGCCATGAAGAGCGCGCCGAGCCTGCCGCGCGAGAACTTCACCGCCATGCTGCGCCTGGACCACAACCGCGCGGCCAGCCAGATCGCTGCCAAGACCGGTGGCAAGGTCGGCGAGATCGAGAAACTCACCGTCTGGGGCAACCACTCGCCCACCATGTACGCCGACTACCGCTTCGCCACCATCGGTGGCAAGAGCGTCAAGGACGCCATCAACGACCAGGTCTGGAACGAGACCGTGTTCCTGCCCACCGTGGGCAAGCGCGGCGCCGCCATCATCGACGCGCGTGGCCTGTCGTCCGCCGCCTCCGCCGCCAACGCGGCCATCGACCACATGCGCGACTGGGCGCTGGGTTCCAACGGCAAGTGGGTCACCATGGGGGTTCCCTCCAACGGCGAGTACGGCATTCCCAAGGACGTGATCTTCGGCTTCCCGGTCATCACCGAGGGCGGCAAGTACAAGATCGTCGAAGGCCTGGCGATCGACGAATTCAGCCAGAAATGCATCGACAAGACCCTGGCCGAACTGCAGGGCGAGCAGGACGGGGTGAAGCATTTGCTGTAAACCGGCCGCAGTGGCTGCCGGACCACTGGTAACCGCTTGGTAACTCGCCTGTGAAAACCCACCCGCGCGATCTGCTCCTCGGTGCCCAGGCCGGCGCGTTCTCGCTGCCGGTCTGCGACCACTACAGCGGGGTGGAGGCGCGCATGCGCAAGAGCCTGGCACTGCAGTCCGAGTTGGCCGAGGCGTTCGGCGCCTGCGTATTCGACGTCACGCTCGACTGCGAGGACGGCGCGCCCGTGGGCGGCGAGGCCGAGCACGCCGCGCTGGTGACCGAGCTGGCGCTCGGCGCGCCGGCCGGTGCGCGCGTCGCCGTGCGGGTGCATCCGGTCGACCACCCCCATTTCGAGGCCGACGTGGCCACCATCGCCGGCCGCGCCGGCGCGCGCCTGTGCCACCTGATGGTGCCCAAGGTCGAGTCCGCGGCCGACGTGGCGCGCGCCGCGTCGGCGCTGGACGCCGCGGGCGCTGCCGCGCTGCCCCTGCACGTGCTGATCGAGTCCCCGGCCGCGGTGCACCGCGCCTTCGACATCGCGGCCCATCCGCGCGTGCAGAGCCTGAGCTTCGGCCTGATGGACTTCGTCTCCGCGCACGGCGGCGCCATCCCCGCCGACGGCATGAGCGTGGCCGGCCAGTTCGCGCACCCGCTCGTGCTGCGCGCCAAGCTGGAGATCGCCTCGGCCTGCCACGCGCACGGCAAGGTGCCCGCGCACGGCGTGGTCACCGAGTTCAAGG
>CAZAPJ010000107.1:0-7312 GCA_964487025.1 uncultured Hydrogenophaga sp. | reverse complement strand
CGCGCAGCGGCGCGCCAGAGAGGGGGGAAGCCGCGTCAGCGGCGCAGGGGGGTGTTCTTCATTCCACAGGCGAAGGCCAGCCACAGCAGCATCAGCGCGGCGCTGGCCGCGAAGATGCCGGTGCTGCCCCAGGCTTTGGCGATCAGGCCGCCGGCGCTGCCGCCGGCGAAGATGCCGACCGACATCAGCGTGTTCTGCACGCCCAGCGCCGCGCCGCGGGTGCGCGGGCTGGCCAGGCGCGAGACCAGGCTGGGCTGGCTGGCTTCCTGGGTGTTGAAGCCGACGAAGTACAGGCACAGCAGCAGCGCCACCGGCCAGAGCGAGGGCTCGGCGCCCTGGGCCAGCAGGAAGCCCAGTTGCACCACGGCGATCAGGCCGATGGAGCCGAGGTAGACGGCCTTGAAGTGGCCCTTGCGCTCCAGGCGGAACAGCAGGCCGCCCATGATCAGCAGCGAGGCCAGCACCGCCGGCAGGTAGACCTTCCAGTGGTCGGCCGTGGCCACGCCGGCCTCCACCAGCAGCGCGGGCACGGCCATCCAGAGCGCGATCTGCACCGCGTGCAGCACGAACACGCCCAGGTTCGCGCGCAGCAGTTCGGGGTCGGCCAGCACCTCGCGCAGGCTGCCGCGTCCCGCCGCCGCCAGCGGCAGAGCCGGCTCGGGCGGCACCACCCAGGCCACCACCACCATGCCGGCCAGGGCCAGCACGGCGGTCAGGGCGAACAGGCCGGCCAGTCCGATGCGGGCCGCCAGCACGGGCGCGAGCACCAGCGAGAGCGCGAACATGAGCGCGATGCTGATGCCCACCAGCGCCATCGACTTGGTGCGCACGGCGTCGCGCGTGAGGTCGGCCAGCAGGGCCGTGACGGCGGCCGAGATGGCGCCCGCGCCCTGCAGCGCGCGGCCCGCCACCAGCCAGGGCAGCGTGGAGGCCCAGGCCGCCAGCGCGCTGCCCAGCACGAACACCGCCAGGCCGGCCAGGATCACCGGCTTGCGGCCGAGCCGGTCAGAGGCCATGCCCAGCGGCACCTGCAGCAGCGCCTGGGTCAGGCCGTAGATGCCCATGGCCAGGCCGACCAGGGCCGGGTCGTCGCCGCCCGGGTAGTGGCGGGCCTGCAGGGCGAACACCGGCAGCACCAGGAACAGCCCGAGCATGCGCAGCGCGTAGATGGCCGCCAGCGCGCCGCTGGCGCGGCGCTCGGTGGGCGTCATGCGGCTGCTGGTGGCGACGACAGGGGCCGCCTCGACCGCCGGGCGGGAGAGAGAGGGGCTCGGGGAAGGCAAGGGACAGGAAGAAGAAAGGCGGGGGAAAAGGGGAGGAAGGCCGAGGCGGTATTGTCGGCGAAAGCGGCGCGGCGCCCGGCGGCGGATGCGCGGCGGTCGAGGGCGGCTTATCATGCCCAGTTGCCCAGAAATTCCGACCCCGCCTTGAAACCCCACCTGTCCCCGGGCCCGAACCCGCCTGCCGAGCCGACGGCTCCCGCCGCCGCCCCGGCGGCGCCCAGGCCGGGCGCCTCCTTCCTGTCGGTGCGCGGCGCGCGCACGCACAACCTCAAGAACGTCGACCTCGACATCCCCAAGCACGCGCTGGTGGTGATCACCGGGCTCTCGGGCTCGGGCAAGTCCAGCCTGGCGTTCGACACGCTGTACGCCGAGGGCCAGCGCCGCTACGTGGAGAGCCTCTCGGCCTACGCGCGCCAGTTCCTGCAGTTGATGGACAAGCCGGACGTGGACCTGATCGAGGGCCTGTCGCCCGCGATCGCGATCGAGCAGAAGGCCACCAGCCACAACCCGCGCTCCACCGTCGGCACGGTGACCGAGATCCACGACTACCTGCGCCTTCTGTTCGCGCGCGCCGGCACGCCCTACTGCCCCGAGCATGAACTGCCCCTGGCGGCGCAGAGCGTGGCCCAGATGGTCGACGCCGTGCTGGCGCTGCCCGACGGCACGCGCCTGATGATCCTGGCGCCGGTGGCGCGCGAGAAGAAGGGCGAGTTCGCCGAGCTGTTCGCCGACATGCAGGCGCAGGGCTACGTGCGCTTCCGGGTCGACGGCGCGGTGGTCGAGTCCGACGCCCTGCCCGCGCTCAAGAAGAACGAGAAGCACAGCATCGACGTGGTGATCGACCGCATCCGGGTGCGGCGCCACGGCGAAGCGGGGGACGGCAGCCGCCCCGCCGCCGGGCCGCCCCAAGGCGGGACAGCCCCCTCGGGGGGCAGCGACCCGCGCAGCGGTGGAGGGTGGGGGCCGGGCGATCCGCCGCCGGGCCGCTCCCAAGGCGGGGCAGCCCCCCCGGGGGGCAGCGACCCGCGCAGCGGTGGAGCGTGGGGGCCCAATCCCCTCCGCCAGCGGCTTGCGGAGAGCTTCGAGGCCGCGCTGCGCCTGGCCGACGGCCGGGCGATCGCGCTGGAGATGGACGCTGAAGGCGCGGACGGGCCGCCGCGCGAGCACCTGTTCTCGGCCCGCTTCGCCTGCCCCCAGTGTTCCTACACCGTGGGCGAGCTCGAGCCGCGCCTGTTTTCCTTCAACTCGCCCATGGGCGCCTGCCCGACCTGCGACGGCCTGGGCCACACCGAGTTCTTCGATCCGGCGCGCGTGGTGGCCTTTCCCTCGCTCAGCCTGGCCAGCGGCGCCATCAAGGGCTGGGACCGCCGCAACGCCTATTACTTCGCCATGATCGAGAGCCTGGCCGCGCACTACCGGTTCGACCCGGAGGCGCCGTGGGAGTCGCTCGACGAAGGCGTGCGCCGGGTGCTGCTCTATGGCTCGGGCGAGGAGGACGTCAAGTTCAGCTATGCGCTGGAGTCCGGCGAGCGCAAGGGCCGCAAGGTCAGCAAGAAGCACCCCTTCGAAGGCATCATCCGCAACTTCGAGCGCCGCTATCGCGAAACCGACAGCATGGCGGTGCGCGAGGAACTGGCGCGCTACCGCGCGCTGCAGCCCTGTCCCGACTGCGGCGGCTCGCGGCTGCGCCGCGAGGCGCGCCACGTCTTCGTGGGCGAGGGCGAGCAGCGGCAGCCGATCTACCGCATCAGCCACGTCACGCTGGGCGAGGCGCTGGCCTATTTCCAGCGCCTGGCTCTCGGCGGCGCCAAGGCCGACATCGCCGCGCGCGTGATCAACGAGATCCGCCAGCGCCTGAAATTTCTCAACGACGTGGGGCTCAACTACCTCAGCCTGGACCGCAGCGCCGAGACGCTCTCCGGCGGCGAGGCCCAGCGCATCCGGCTGGCCAGCCAGATCGGCAGCGGCCTGACCGGCGTGATGTACGTGCTCGACGAGCCCAGCATCGGCCTGCACCAGCGCGACAACGACCGCCTGATCGCCACCCTGCAGCACCTGCGCGACCTGGGCAACACGGTGCTGGTGGTCGAGCACGACGAGGACATGATCCGCGCCGCCGACCATGTGGTCGACATGGGCCCCGGCGCCGGCGTGCACGGCGGGCGCGTGATGGCGCAGGGCCGCTGCGACCAGGTCATCGCCACGCCCGGCTCGCTCACCGGCCAGTACCTCGGCGGCACCCGGCGCATCGAGGTCCCGGCGCACCGCACGCCCTGGCTGCCGGCCACGGCGGCGTCCGACGGCCACGGCGCCGCGGCGCCGACGACCCCGTTCCCCGATCGCACCGCCGCGGCAGGGCCGCCGTCCGGGCCGGTGCAGGCCCTGCGCGTGGTCCACGCCACCGGCCACAACCTGCACGGCGTGAGCGTGTCATTCCCGGTCGGGCTGTTCACCTGCGTGACCGGCGTCTCGGGCTCGGGCAAGTCCACGCTCGTCAACGACACGCTCTACGCCGCCGTGGCCCGCACGCTCTACCGCTCGCACGACGAGCCCGCGGCGCACCAGGCCATCGAAGGCATCGAGCACTTCGACAAGGTCATCAACGTCGATCAGTCGCCCATCGGCCGCACGCCGCGCAGCAACCCAGCCACCTACACCGGCCTGTTCACCGGCATCCGCGAGCTCATGGCCGAGGTGCCCGCGGCGCGCGAGCGCGGCTACGGCCCGGGGCGCTTTTCCTTCAACGTGGCCGGCGGGCGCTGCGAGGCCTGCCAGGGCGACGGCGTGGTCAAGGTCGAGATGCACTTCCTGCCCGATGTCTACGTGCCCTGCGACGTCTGCCATGGCCAGCGCTACAACCGCGAGACGCTGGAGGTGCTCTACAAGGGCAAGAACATCGCGCAGATCCTGGAGCTCACGGTGGAGCAGGCGCACGAATTCTTCGGCGCCGTGCCCACGCTGGCGCGCAAGCTGCAGACCTTGCTGGACGTGGGCCTGTCCTACATCCAGCTCGGCCAGGCCGCCACCACGCTGTCGGGCGGCGAGGCGCAGCGCGTCAAGCTCGCGCTCGAACTCTCCAAGCGCGACACCGGCCGCACGCTCTACATCCTGGACGAGCCCACCACCGGCCTGCACTTCGCCGATATCGAGCTGCTGCTCAAGGTGCTGCATCAGTTGCGCGACGCGGGCAACACCATCGTGGTGATCGAGCACAACCTCGACGTCATCAAGACCGCCGACTGGATCATCGACATGGGCCCCGAAGGCGGCGCCGGCGGCGGCACCGTGGTGGCCGAAGGCACGCCCGAAGCCGTCGCCGCGAACCCGGCCAGCCACACCGGGCGCTACCTGGCGCGTGCGTTGCGTTAGGGGTCAGTTGTTGCGGTAGGCCAGCCCTACCGTCGCGCTGTACGCCGTCCGGCGGCCCACGAAGGGGCTGCGCGCGGCCGTGCCCTGCAGTTGCGATGCGCTCACGCCCGCGTACATCACCCAGTGCCGGCTCAGCGCCGAGGTCAGGCGCCAGCCCAGGGAGAGGCTGTCCCAGCCCGCGCCCGGCTGGTAGGCCGCCCGGCCGGTGGCTGCGGCGGCGTCGAGCGGAATGCCGTAGTGGGTCCGCTGGTAGGTGCCGTTGGCCCAGCCGAGGCCGGCCGAGAAGTCCCAGTGGGTCTGCGGGGAGACCGGGTGGCGGTAGCCCAGGCCCGCGTCGATGCGCAGGCCGCCGCGGTGCCCGAGCAGGTCCTGCGAGCCGCGCAGCGAGGCGTTCCAGCGCCGGCTCAGCGCCACGTTGACCGCCGCGCGCCCGCGCAGCGTGGCGCGGATGCCGGGCAGGCCCGCGAACACCGGGTCGCCGTCCCACGAGCGGCCGTCGTCGATCTGCAGCGAGGTGCTCAGCGACCAGCGGTCGCTGCCGGTCAGCACGGTGCTGACGCCGGAGTCCACCGTCTGCCGGCCGTGGGTGAGCAGGGCGCTGGCGCCCGAGGTGGCGAAGCGGAAGCGCCCGAGCTGGAACGCCCACATCGGCCGCAGCCGCTGGCGTTGCCGGGTGTCGCTGCCGAGCATCGGGGCCGACGAGCTCAGCGAGGCGCCGAGCAGGTAGTCGCGGCTGGCCTCCAGCGCCACGGGTTCGGCGGCGGCCGCGGGCGAGCCCGCGCCGGCCAGGAGCAGGCCGGCCAGCGCCAGAAGCCCGGTGGAAGGCGGTGCCGCGCGCATCATGGCCGGATGATACGGCTGGCCTGGGCGAACGCCCGCTGCCGCGGTGGAGGCAGAGGTTCTATGCTGGCACACTCGGCCGACCGACCTCGCCGGCCGCCCCGACATGCCCCAGGAAACCGAACTCAAGCTCGAACTGCATCCGCAGGACCTGCCGCGCCTGCTGGCCCACCCCTTGCTTGCCGCCCAGGCGCCGCGGCGCGCGCGGCTGCGCAACACCTACTTCGATACCTCCGAGCTGGTCTTGCGCGCCGAGCGCCTGGCGGTGCGCGAGCGGCGCGTGGGGCGGCGCACCCTGCTGACCGTGAAGACGGCCGGCCGCTCGGCCGGCGGCCTGTCGCGGCGCGGCGAGTGGGAGGCGCCCTGCCGGCCGGGCGCGTTCGACTTCGCCGCGCTGGTGACGGACGACGAGGCGCTGGCCCGGCGGCTCGGCCGCATCGCCTGGCAGCTCGTGCCGGTGTTCCGCACCGATTTCACCCGCCGCACCTGGCGGATCGGCCATGGCGGCGCGCGCGTGGAGCTCGCGCTGGACCAGGGCTTCATCGCCACCGGCCGCACGCCCGCGGAGCGGCGCGAGCCGATCCTGGAGCTCGAGCTGGAACTGCTCGACGGCGGCCCGGCCGAGGCGCTGCTGGATCTGGCGCACACCCTGGCCCTGGGGCCGCAGGGCCAGGCGGCGCAGGGCCTGCGGCTGCTGCCGGCGAACCGCAGCAAGGCCGAGCGCGGTTATGCGCTGTTCCTGGGCGAGCGCATGCAGCCGGTCAGGGCCGCGGCCCCGGCGCTCGCGCCCGGCATGCACCCGGTGCAGGCCTTTCGTGCCGCCGCGCTCAGTTGCCTGGCGCACCTGCAGGCCAACGAGGCCGGCGTACGCGGTGGCGGGGCCTCATCGGCAACAGCGCCCGCGATCGACCCCGAGTTCGTGCACCAGGCGCGCGTGGCGCTGCGGCGCCTGCGCACCAGCCTGCGGCTGTTCGGGCCCAGCCTGCCGCGTGGCTTCGTGCGCCACTGGGCGGGGGAGTGGAAGGCGCTCGCGAACCAGTTGGGCGAGGCGCGCGATTGGGACGTGTTCGCCACCGAGTGGCTGCCGGGCCTGCTGGCCGAACGGGTGCCCGAGCCGGCGCTGGCCGGCCAGGCACGGGCGCTGTCGGACTGGGTGGCGGCGCAGCGCCGGGCCGCCGGGCGGCGCGCCGCCGAGGCCGTGTCCAGTCCCGCGCATGCCCTGCGCCTGCTGGCCTTCACCCACGCGCTGCTGCGCCTGCCACCGGCCGACCCGCCGCCCGGCGCGGCGTGGCCGGCCGCAGGCGATGCCGATGCAGGACTCGCGCGCTGGGCGCGCCAGACCTTGCGCGTGGGCCATGCCCGGCTGCGCCGGCAGGCGCGCGAGGCGCGGCGCCTGGGGCCGGAGGGCCGGCACGCGCTGCGCATCGCGCTCAAGAAGCTGCGCTACGCGCAGGAATTCCTCGGCAGCCTGTTGCCGGCCCCTGATCGCTTCGCGCGCAGCACCGCCACGCTGGCGCAGGCACAGACGCTGCTGGGCGGCCTGAACGACCTGAGCACCGCCCAGGGCCTGCTCGCGCAGGCGCCGCCGGCTGACGCCGGGACGGTGGTCGAGCGCTTGCAGGTCGACGTGCAGGCGCGGCTGGCGCAGGGGCTGGAAGCGTTGCCGGCGATGGAAAAGGCGCTGGAGAAGGCGGCCATCGCCCAGGACAAGGGCTGAGGCAGTTCTTTTTGCTTTGGCTACAAGGCGAGCGAAGCGAGGCGAGCAAAAACCCAGAGACCGCGAGGGACCGGCTTGTATGGTTGAGGGTGTTGGGGTGGAG
>CAZAPJ010000106.1:0-7420 GCA_964487025.1 uncultured Hydrogenophaga sp. | reverse complement strand
GGCGCAGAGCGACAGCCTACCTCTGACTGCCGCCAATCTTTGCAACAGAGCCTCCCGTTCCACCTCAATGCCGCCCGGAAATCCCAGCAGCAGTTCGGCGAACGAGGGCGACTCCTGCGAGTAGAGCCGTCGAGCATCCTCGACAGGCACGATCACCGCTGCAGGCCGCCCGTGCCGCGTAATTGTCGTCGGACGGCCCTGTTCAGCCGCCTCGATCAAAGCCGATAGGCGCGCTTTGGCATCCCGAACCTGCACGATTTCCACGACGAACCCCGCGTGTGACTACATGTGGTCATATTATCCACCATACCCCCGACGCGCAAGCGCTTGACTCAGCGTGCTCCCTTGGCGACAAGGATCTTTTCGATCGCGGCATACCCGCGACGGCGCGCATGCTGCAGCGGGGTGACGCCCTCCCCGTCGGCCAGGTTCACGTCGGCGCCCGCATCCACCAGCGCCTGCACGATGGCGACATGGTTCGGCCCGCCCTTCCCGAGGATGATCGCCTCGAGCAGCGCGGTCCAATGGAGGTTGTTGACGTGGTCCACCGCGACCCCCGCGGCGATCAGCGTGCGCACCGTCTCGACATGCCCGCGCTCCGCCGCCGGGATGAGCGCGGTGCCGCCGTACCGATTGGTGCTGCGCAGGTCTGCGCCATGCGCCAGCGTCAGCTTCAGGATCTGCAGATGCCCACGCGCCCCGGCATAAAGATAAGGGCTGTCCTGGATCCTGTCCTTGGCATTGACGTCGGCGCCGGCTTCGATCAGGGCCGCGGCGGCAGCGACATGGTCGGCGCGCGTCGCGATCAGCAGCGCGGTCTGCCCCTGGCCGTCACGCGCGTCGATGGCGGCGCCCGCCGCCAGCAGCGATCGAATGGCCGCCACGTCATTGGCGCTGGCGGCCGCGCGCAGTTGGGCTTCCTTCATGTCACCTGCGAAGATCGGTAAGGCGAAGGCCAGCCATGCCGCCAACGCGAAAATCTTGAACATCCCGTCGCTCCTTCATGGTTGCGGATCGCCCGGCGCTCACCGGGACGTCCCGCGCATGTGGGGTGGCTGGTACTTGCGGCGCAGCTTGTACAGCCCGGGGCCGAACGCCTCGTCGAGCTGATCGCCGAGCTTGGCATAAATTTCGACCAGCAGGAATTCATGCAACAGCAGCGTCTGCACCACGTGCACGATGGAGCGGTTGCGGGCGTACGAGGCCGTTGAGGGCTGGCCCGCAGGGTGGTTGGCAATCACCATGCCGGAGACGTCGGTGGTCATGGTGAACATTTCGGTATTGGGCCCACGGAACATTTCGGAATGCCCCTCGTGCGGCAACACCTTCATGCGGGCGTGCACCTCGAGCTCCTCGACCGCTGTTCCGAACGCCACGATCAACACCTGCACGCCGCGCTCGCAGGCGGCGCGCAGCCGCTCCAGGTGCGGCTCGATCAGATACCTGGGCGCCTTGATCCATACCCGTTGCGCAGCCTGGTCGATCAGCTCGTCCACCTTCTTGCGTACCGCCTCCACCCCCTCGCAATACCACATGAAGGTGTCGGGGCTGGGAACCGACAGGGCCGCCACCTGCACGGCCACCTCGTCGCATAGCAGCGCCGTCTGGTGCGCGATCCCGCTGAAGAAGTCTTCCGGCGCACGCGGCGTGTAGCGCACGGGCGACTCGCTCACGGCCTCGATCGCGCCCTTCTGTTCGAGCGAGCGCAACACCGTGTAGGTGTTGGCTCGCGGCAGCGCGGCGCGCTTTGCCACGGTGTAGGCGGTCGCGGGGTGGTCCTGAGTCAGCGCGAGATAGGCCCGCGCCTCGTGGTCGGTGAAGCCCAGCCGGCGCAGGGCCGGCAGGAGATCGTCTGGGGTGTGTGAGGACATGTCCCGATTGTCGGAGGTCATTGTGGCAAATTTACGTTGTAGCAAATGCTACTGCTACAATCATTGCAACCATGAAATCCCCTTCCGCCTCGCCGCGCACGATGCGCGACATCTTTTCCGCCCGGTCCACGGTGGCCCGGTACATCGAATTCGAGATCGCCCTGGCCCAGGCGCAGGCAGCGTGCGGGGTGATCCCGCAATGGGCCGCCGAAGGGATCGCAGCGCATGCCCGGCCCGAGGCGGTAGACCTGACGGCCCTCGAGCGCGCCACTGGCCGCTCAGGGTTCCCGGTCGCGCCATTCGTGCGCCAGCTCACCGCGATCTGCGGCGAGGCCGGGGCATGGCTGCACTGGGGTGCCACCACGCAGGATGTGCTGGTGAGCACGCGCGCGCTGCAGGTCAACGAGGCCCTGCCCCGCGTGGAGGCAGCCCTCCTGCGCATCGTTCGCCGCCTTCGCGAGCTGGCGCAGGAACACCGCGACACGCCCATGGCCGGCCGCGGCTTCGGCGGCCATGCGCTGCCCATCACCTTTGGCCTCAAGGTCGCCAACTGGCTCGTGCCGTGCACCCGCCACGTGATCCGAGTGCGCAGCCTGTGCCAGCGCCCGGTGGAAGGGGAGTTCGGCGGTGCGATGGGCACGCTGGCCGCCCTCGGCACGGCGGGGCCGGCGGTGCAGGCCGGCGTCCTCGAGCGCCTCGGACTGGCCGTGCCGGCCGCCTCCGCCTCCAGCGCGCGCGACGCGGTGGCCGAAGCGCTCCAGCTCCTCGCCCTCCTCACCGCCAGCCTGGCCAAGATGGCCCAGGACATCGCCCAGCTCGCGTGGACCGAGATCGGTGAAGTGGCCGAACCGCCATCCGGCGGCCGCGACACCTCGAGCACGCTGCCGCACAAGGCCAACCCGGTCTATAGCTGGCAGGTCATGACATCGGCCACCCTGGTCCAGCGCAACGCCGACCTCATGCTCACCGCGATGCGGCAGGAGCAGGAGCGCTCGGGCCACGGCTTCCTCGAAGGCCTGGCGGTGCCCGAGGCCTTCATCGAGGCCGAGGCCTGCCTCGACACGCTGGCGCGCGTGCTCGACGGCCTGCAGGTCGACACCGCCCGCATGCGCCGCAACCTGGACCTGACGCAAGGCATGGTGGCCAGCGAAGCGCTGCAGATGGCCCTGGCCGCCGCCATCGGGCGCCTGGCCGCCCACGACCTGCTGCATGAGGCCTGCGAAACTGCTGCGCGCGAGCGTCGGCCGCTGGCCGATGTCGTGGCCGACATGGCGCAGATCACCGCCCACGTGCCCGCCGCCCAGGTGCGCGAGCTGCTCGATCCCGAGCGCTACCTGGGCATGGCAGGCCTGCAGGTCGACCGCGCCGTGCGCGCCGCAGAGGCCCTGCAATGAGCGCGGCGCCGACCCAGATCCCCGACTGCCTCGGCCCGCGGCCGACCGTCACGGTGCCGAGGTGGCGTCCCCCGGCGGGCTGCTGGGACACGCAGTTCCACGTGCTGGGGCCGCAGTCGCGATTCCCCTACCCGCCCCAACGCCACTACACACCCCCGGATGCGCCGCTCGACGCCTGGCGGCGCATGGCGTCTTCGCTCGGGATCGACCGCGGCTTCGTCATCCATGCCAACACCCAGGGACCGGACAACGAGGTCTACCTCGATGCCGTCGCCCAGGCTCCGCAGGACCTCGTGGCCGTGGTGCGGCTGGACGCGGGCACGAGCCGTGCCGAGGTCGAGGCCCTGCACCGCCGCGGCGCCCGCGGGATGCGTTTCGGCTTCAATCCCAAGCACACGGCGGTGGGGCTCGACCCCGACGTGGTGCGCCACGCGATCGACGTCTCACGCCACCTCGGCTGGTTCGTCCAGCTGCATTTCGACGGCGCGCAGCTGCCGCAACTGGCCGACTGGATCGCCGCGCAGGACGTGCCCATCGTGATCGACCACCTGGGGCGCATTGATGCCACCCAGGGCCTGGACGCGGCGCCGCAGCGCGCCCTGCTGAAGCTGGCCGAATGCCGCCACGTGTGGGTCAAGGTCTCGGGCTTCGACCGGGTGTGCCCGCCGGGCGCCGGCTACGAGGCCGTGGCCCCGCTGGTGCAGCGCCTGCGTGAAGCGGCGCTCGACCGGCTGGTCTGGGGCAGCGACTGGCCCCACACGGGCTGGTTCCACCCCGAGCACATGCCCGACGACGGCGCGTTGTTCCAGGCCTTCGTGGACTGCCTCCCGCGCGAGGAAGACCGTATCCGCATCCTCAAGACCAATCCCCTGCGCCTGCTGGCGCGCAACACCTGACCCCCTAAGACAAGGAGACGACATGTCCACCACCTCTTTCCCCCGCCGCGCCGTGACGGTGCTGCTCGCCGCCGCCGGCCTCGCCGCGACGGGCGTTCTCGCCAACACCCCATCGGCTGCGGAGATCGCCGCTTACCCCAGCAAGCCGATCCGCATCGTCGTGCCCTACACGGCGGGCGGCTTCAACGACGCCCTCGCGCGCGCGATCGCCGCGCAGATGCAGGCGTCGATGAAGCAGGCCGTGATCGTCGACAACCGCGCCGGCGCCGGCACGGTGACCGGCACCCATGCCGTGGCCCGCGCTGCGCCCGACGGCTACACCCTGCTGGAGATGCCGGCCGCCTTTGCCATCAACGCGGCCCTGATGCCCAAGCTGCCCTACGACTCGATGAAGGACTTCTCCTTCATCACGCTGGTGGCCAAGGCGCCGTTCCTGTTGATCAGCAACCCGTCGTTCCCGGCCAAGACGGTGCCCGAACTGGTGAAGCTGGCCAAGGCCAAGCCGGGTGGCCTGTCTTACTCGTCCACCGGCAACGGCGGCAATGCGCACCTGATGGGTGAGATGCTTAAAGGCATGGCCAACATCGACGTCCTGCACGTGCCCTACAAGGGTGCGGGCCCGTCGATGAATGACCTCATCAGCGGGCAGGTGCAATACAGTTTCGCCACCTACGCTGCCGCGAGCGGGTCGATCAAGGCGGGGCGCCTGCGGGCCATCGCGGTGACGAGCAAGGAGCGTTGGAGCCGCATGCCCGAGCTGCCGACCATCGCCGAAGCCGGTTACCCGCGCTACGACGCCATTGGCTGGTGGGGCTTCGCCGCCCCGGCGGGCACGCCGGCGCCGATCATCGAACGCCTTCAGCGCGAGATCAACAAGGCGCTGGCCTCGAAGGAGGTTCAGCAGTACCTGGAGCCCGAAGGCGTCGAGGCGGTCGGCTCCACGCCGGCCGAGTTCCGCCAGCACCTGCAGTCGGAGATCGCCGAGTACCGCAAGGTGATCAAGGCCGCCGGCATCCAGCCGGATTGAGGGAGATGGCCGTGCAACCGTTCATCCACCAGAGTCATGCCGCCCGGGTGGTCTTCGGCACCGGCGCGCTGGAGCATCTGGCGCGCGAGGTCGTGCAGCTCGGCGCCCAGCGGGTGCTGGTCCTCAGCACCCCCGCGCAACAGGCGCAGGCGCAGGACGCCGCCTCCCGCCTGGGTGAACGCGCGGTCGGCGTGTTCGCCCAGGCGGCCATGCACGTGCCCGCTGCCATCGCGCGGCAGGCTTGCGAGTACGCTGCGCAGGTGCGTGCCGATGCCACGCTCGCCTTCGGCGGCGGCTCCACCATCGGCCTGGCCAAGGCGATCGCGCTCGAGACCGGCTTGCCGATCCTGGCCGTGCCGACGACGTACGCGGGCTCGGAGATGACGCCCATCTACGGCATCACCGAGGACGGCCTCAAGAAGACTGGGCGCGACCTGCGCGTGCTGCCGCGCGCCGTCATCTACGACCCGGCCCTCACGCTGGGCTTGCCCACGGGCCTGTCGATCACCAGCGCGCTCAACGCGATGGCCCACGCCGCCGAAGGGCTGTACGCGCAGGACAGCAATCCCGTCACCGACCTCATGGCCGAAGAAGGCCTGCGCGCGCTGGGCCAGGCCATCCCGGCCCTGAGCGCCGATCCGCAGGGGATGGAGGCACGCGAAACGGCGCTGTACGGCGCCTGGTTGTGCGGCTCGGTGCTGGGCAGTGTCGGCATGGCGCTGCATCACAAGCTGTGCCACACACTGGGCGGCAGCTTCGACCTGCCCCACGCCGAGACGCACTGCGTGGTGCTGCCGCACGCCCTGGCCTACAACGCGAAGGCCGCCCCGCGCGCCATGCAGCGCATCGCCCGGGCGCTCGCCCACGACGATGCCCCGACGGCCGTGTTCAACCTGGCGCGGGCGCACGGCGCGCCCACGTCGTTGCGCGAGCTGGGCATGGCCGAGGCCGACCTCGACCGCGCGGCCACGCTCGCCTGCCAGAACGCCTACTGGAACCCGCGGCCGCTGGCGTACGACGCCATCCGCGCCCTGCTCGGCCGAGCCTGGGCCGGGGCGGCGCCGCACGCCGACGCCTGAGCAGCGACACGTACCCACGGCCGAATTTCCGCGCTATGCTGGACTCGGCCGGCTGCGGTACCCGCACGGTCCGGACGGATGAACGACCGTGTTTTGTGAGGGTGCCTGCCCATGCCGCAGCTGCTTCAACGTTTTCACGCGGTGCGCCAGCGCACGCTGCGGCTGGCCGAGCCGCTTTCGGCCGAGGATGCCTGCGTGCAGTCCATGCCCGACGCCAGCCCGGCCAAATGGCACCTGGCGCATACCACCTGGTTCTTCGAGACCTTCGTGCTGGGGCAGGAGGCGCCGTTCGACCCGGATTTCCGCGTCCTGTTCAACTCGTACTACCAGCAGGTCGGCGAGCGCCATCCGCGCGCCCAGCGCGGGCTGCTCACGCGGCCCTCGCTGGCGCGCGTGCGCGATTACCGCGCCGCCGTCGATGCGCGCATGCAGGCCTTGTTGGTACGCGAGCTGCCCACGCCGCTCGCCGACCTGGTGGAGCTCGGCCTGCAGCACGAGCAGCAGCACCAGGAACTGCTGCTCACCGACATCAAGCACCTGCTGTCCTGCCATCCGCAGTGGCCGGCCTACCAGTTGGTGGATGCCCTTGCCGAGTCTGGGCCAGAGCCTGACCTGCTGTGTCGGCCGGTGGCGCGGGGGATGCACGAGATCGGCCATGCGGGTGCCGGCTTCGCCTTCGACAACGAGCGGCCCCGGCATGCGGTTTTCTTGCCCGGCAACGAGATCGCCAGCCGGCCGGTGAGCAACGCCGAGTTCCTGCGCTTTGTCGAAGCGGGCGGCTACCGCCAGCCGCAGTGGTGGCTGGCCGAGGGCTGGGACTGGCGCTGCGCGCAGCAGATCGAACACCCCTGGTACTGGCGGCAAACCGGCGCAGGCTGGCAGGAATTCAGCCTGCACGGCGCGCTGCCGCTTCATGGTCATCGGCCTGTGGCCCATGTGTCGTACTACGAGGCGGATGCCTACGCGCGCTGGGCCGGCGCCCGCCTGCCGACCGAAGCCGAGTGGGAGGTGGCCTGGAACGAGGTGATGGGGCGGTGTCCGGCGAGGGAATCCTTGCACCCGACCTCGCTGGCGGGCGACGGCCTGGGGCAA
The DNA here is from genome assembly GCA_964487025.1 of uncultured Hydrogenophaga sp. GTDB lineage: Bacteria > Pseudomonadota > Gammaproteobacteria > Burkholderiales > Burkholderiaceae_C > Hydrogenophaga. Next base: position 61 of record CAZAPJ010000106.1, on the reverse strand, counting down.
GTCTGGGGGCTCTGTTGCAAAAATCGTGAAGCTTGAGCATGCTTGGCGGAGATTGGACGGA
>CAZAPJ010000105.1:0-7769 GCA_964487025.1 uncultured Hydrogenophaga sp. | reverse complement strand
GCAGTTCAACAAGGTGCACGGCTTCTACATCGAGGTCACGCAGGGCCAGCTCGACCGCGTGCCGGACGACTACAAGCGCCGCCAGACGCTGAAGAACGCCGAGCGCTTCATCACGCCCGAGCTCAAGGCGTTCGAGGACAAGGCGCTCTCGGCCCAGGACCGCGCGCTGGCGCGAGAGAAGTGGCTCTACGAGCAACTGCTCGACCAGCTCCAGGCCTTCGTGCCGCCGCTGACCGCGCTGGCGCGCGCCATGGCCGCGCTCGACGCGCTGTGCGCGCTGACCGAGCGCGCGCTCACGCTCGGCTGGTGCGAGCCGCAGTTCGTGCCCGAGCCGTGCATCGACATCCGCGGCGGGCGCCATCCGGTGGTGGAGGCGCGGCTGAACGAGACCGGCGGCGGCGGCTTCATCGCCAACGACACCGTGCTCGGCCCGAAGCAGCGCATGCAGATCATCACCGGCCCCAACATGGGCGGCAAGAGCACCTACATGCGCCAGGTGGCGGTGATCGTGCTGCTGGCCAGCATCGGCAGTTGCGTGCCGGCGCGCAGCTGCCGCCTCGGCCCGATCGACGCCATCCACACCCGCATCGGCGCGGCCGACGACCTGGCCAACGCCCAGTCCACCTTCATGGTGGAAATGACCGAGGCCGCGCAGATCCTGCACGCGGCCACGCCCGAGAGCCTGGTGCTGATGGACGAGATCGGCCGCGGCACCTCGACCTTCGACGGCCTGGCCCTGGCGGGCGGCATCGCCACCCACCTGCACGACCGCTCGCGCGCCTTCACCCTGTTCGCGACCCACTACTTCGAGCTCACCGAGTTCCCGGCCAAGCACCACGCGGCGGTGAACGTGCACGTGAGCGCGGCCGAGGCGGGCGGGCGTTCGGGCGACATCGTGTTCCTGCACCAGATCGAACCCGGTCCGGCCAGCCGCAGCTACGGCATCCAGGTGGCGCGCCTGGCCGGCGTGCCGTCCGGCGTGGTGCAGCATGCCCGCCATGCCCTGGCCGCGCTGGAAGCGCAGAGCGAGGAAAGCCGCAACCAGGTCGACCTGTTCGCGCCACCGCCGGCGCCGCCCGAGCCCGAACCCCATCCCCTGCAGGCCGCGCTGGCCACGATCGATCCCGACGAGCTGAGCCCGCGCGAGGCGCTGGAGCAGCTCTACCGCCTCAAGAAACTGTCCGCCACCACCCCATGACCTACTGCGTCGCCGTCAAACTCAACGCCGGCATGGTCTTCCTGTCCGACTCGCGCACCAACGCCGGACTCGACCAGATCAGCACCTTCCGCAAGATGATCGTCTACGAGAAGCCGGGCGAGCGCTTCATGTGCCTGCTTTCGGCGGGCAACCTGAGCGTGTCGCAGTCGGTGCGCGAGATCCTGCAGGTCGAGCAGCTGGCCGGCCCCGAGGGCGAAGAGCCCCTCACGATCTGGAACGCGCGCAGCATGTTCGACGCCGCGCGCGTGCTCGGCTCGGCGGTGCGGCACGTCTACGAGCGCGACGGCGAGTCGCTCCAGCGCGCCGGGGTCGACTTCAACGTGTCGATGATCTTCGGCGGCCAGATCCGGGGCGAGGGCATGCGCCTGTTCCAGGTCTATTCCGCCGGCAACTTCATCGAGGCCACGGCGGAAACGCCGTTCTTCCAGATCGGCGAGTCGAAATACGGCAAGCCCGTGCTCGACCGCGTGATCACGCCCGAGACGCCGCTGGACGAAGCCGCCAAGTGCGTGCTGGTCTCGATGGACTCCACGCTCAAGTCCAACCTGTCGGTCGGCCTGCCGCTGGACCTGGCGGTCTACGAGGCCGGCCGCCTGCAGTCCGACCGGATCACCTGCATCGACGAAGACAACCCGTATTTCCGCATGGTGCACCGGACCTGGGGCCAGAAGCTGCGCGAGGTGTTCGACAGCATCGAGGACCCGACCTGGAACGGCGCCCACACCGAAGTGCCGCTGCTGTGCAGCGGCGCGCGCAGCCAGCCGCTGAAGAAAATCACGAATGCGCGCGAAAAACTCATCTGAGGTTAGGCGTTGGGCGTTCAGCGTTGAGCGAGGGGGCATTCCCGCACAACGCTGAACGCCCAACGCTCGACGCCCCATGTCTCTGATCATCTTTTCCCACGCCAACAGCTTTCCCGCCGGCACCTATGGCGTGCTGTTCAAGTCGCTGCGCGCGCGCGGCCACGCGGTGCGCGCCGTGGATCGCTTCGGCCACGACCCGCACTACCCGGTCACCAGCAACTGGCCGCACCTGGTGCAGCAACTGGCCGACTTCGCCGCCCCCGAGATCCTGCGCCACGGGCGCGGCGCCTGGCTCGTCGGGCATTCGCTGGGCGGCTTCCTCAGCCTGATGTGCGCGGCGCGCCACCCGCTGCTGGGCGGGCATGCCGTGCGCGGCGTGGTGCTGCTCGATTCGCCCGTGCTGGGCGGCTGGCGGGCCCGCACGCTGGCGCTGATCAAGGGCGCGCAACTGGTGGGCGCGGTCACGCCCGGCCGGGTCAGCCGCCGCCGGCGCCAGAGCTGGCCCGATCTCGCGAGCGTGCAGGCGCACTTCGCCGCCAAGCGGGCCTTCGCCGGCTGGGACCCGCAGGTCCTGCGCGACTACGCCGAACACGGCACGCAGGAACACGTGGGCGCGCAAGACCGCCCGCAGCGCGTGCTTGCGTTCGACCGCGCGGTCGAGACCGCGATCTACAACACGCTGCCCCACAACCTGGACCGCCTGCTGCGCCGCCACCCGCTGGGCTGCCCGGTCGGTTTCATCGGCGGCACGCATTCGCAGGAGATGCGGCAGGTCGGCATGGCCATGACGCACCGGCTGGTCGGGCGCGGCCACCCCGAGCGCCTGCTGATGATCGAGGGCGGGCACCTGTTCCCGATGGAAAAGCCGCACGACACCGCGGCGGCGATCGACACCCTGCTGCACGCCCTCGCGCAAGCTGGAAGCGATCCGGTATAACGGGTGGCCATCCACCGCCCGTGCCACCCCTGCCACTGTTCATGACCACATCCACACCTTTGGGGACGTCCATCCGACGGTACGGACAACGCCTGGTCGATTGGCTGGCCGACCAGGATCCGACCCGGCGCAGCGCCTGGCAGCGCTACGCGGTCGCCCTCGCCCTGACGCTGCTGGCCGCCTGGCTGCGGGTGGCGATGGGAGCGCCCGAAGCGGGCGGCCGGTTCATCACGCTGGCGCTGGCCGCGGCGTTCGCCACGCTGTACGGCGGGTTTGGCGCCGGCCTGCTCAGCGCCCTGCTGGGCATGGTGCTGGTCAACGTGCTGCTGATCGAGCCCTACTTCAGCACCGCCATCGCCCAGCCGTCCATGGCCTTGCGGCTCAACGCGTCGTACCTCGCGGTGCAGCTCGTGATCGTGGGCGTGATCGCTCTCCTGCAGCGGCAGAACCGCCAGTTGCGCAAAGCCACGGCGCATTTCGAGCAGAACCGGCGCATGCTGGAAGACACCTTCGAGCAAAGCGCCACCGGCATGGCGCACACCCACATCGACGGCCGCTGGATCCGGTACAACCAGCGCTATTGCGACCTGCTGGGCTACTCGAAGGAGGAGATGGCCCGGCTGAGCTTCCGGGAGCTCACCCACCCGCAGGACCGGGAGCGCAACCTCTGCCCGCTGCACAGCCTGCTCGAGGGCGAGATCAACCACTACAGCTTCGAGAAGCGCTACCTGCACAAGCAGGGCCACGAGGTCTGGGTGTACCTCACGATCTCGCTGGTGCGCGATGCCTCGGGCAAGCCCGACTACCTGACCGCGGTGGTCCAGGACATCAACGACCGCAAGGCCACCGAACAGGCCTTGCGCACCAGCGAGCAACTGCTGCGCCAGGCCCACCAGCTCGCCGGCCTGGTGAGCTGGCAGGCCGACGTGGCCACGCGGCGCTTCACCACCTTGTCGGACGCGCGGGGCACCCTGCGGCTGCCGTCGGCGACGGTCACCGGCGAAGAACTGCTGGTGCGCATGCCCCCCGGCGACCGGCAGCGCGTGACCCAGTACTGGATGCAGGCGGTCAAGGGCACGCGGCCCTACGACTTCGAATGCCAGATGCGGTTCGACGGCACGGAGCGCTGGTTCACGGTCCAGGCCGAGTTCGAGCGCGACGCCCAGGGCCGGGCGGTGCGCGCACTGGGAATCCTGCAGGACATCACGCAGCGCAAGCACAACGAGGTCGAGATCCAGCGGCTCAACGCCTCGCTGGAGCAGCGCATCCGGCAGCGGACCCAGGCGCTGGAAGCGGCCTACGAGGAGCTGGAGAGCTATTCCTATGCGGTGGCGCACGACCTGCGCTCGCCCCTGCGCATCATCAACGGCTTCGCCCAGGCGCTGCGCGAGGAGAACACCGCGCTGGACGCCGCCAGCCAGTCCCACCTCGACCGCATCATGGCCGCCAGCAAGAAGATGGGCGAGCTGATCGACGGCCTGCTCTCGCTGGCCCAGCTCGGGCGCGGCGAACTCAAGCACGAGCCGGTGGACCTCAGCACCGTCGCCACGCGGCTGCTGGAGGAATTCGCGGCCACCGAGCCCGAGCGCCGGGTGCGGTGGCAGGTCGAGCCCGGCCTGAGCGCCATGGGCGATCCGCGGCTGATCGAAGCCCTGCTGCAGAACCTGCTGCACAACGCCTGGAAGTACACCGCGCAGACACCGGATGCCCTGGTGCGGGTCTACCAGCAGCCGCACCAGGGGACGCAGGCGTTCTTCTGCGTCAGCGACAACGGCGTGGGCTTCGACATGGCGCGCGCGGGCAAGCTGTTCCAGCCCTTCCAGCGCCTGCACATGCCCCATGAGTTCAGCGGCCTGGGCATCGGCCTGGCCACCGCGCGGCGCATCGTGCAGCGCCATGGCGGCCTGATGTATGCCGAAGCGGCGCCCGGCCGGGGCGCCACCTTCCGCTTCAGCCTGGGCTGAAGCGCCGCACCGCCGCCCGCATTTCACGCCCGCTGGCGGCAGGTCGCGCCGCCCACGGACGGATCCATCGCAAACCGGTGGCCGCGCGGGCAGGCCCCGGGCACAGTGCGCGCATCCCTTTTTCAAAGGACGCCGCCATGACCCTCACCCCCCTCATCGCGATCCACCTGAGCGCCGCGCTCGCGGCCCTCGCCATCGGCCCGGTGGCGATCTGGGCGCGCCGCCCGGGCGCACCCAGCCGTCCCTGGCTGCACCGCGCGGCCGGCTACGCCTGGGTCACGCTGATGCTGGCCACCGCGCTCTCGGCGATCTTCATCCGCGACCACGAGCTGCCCAACCTCGCCGGCTACACCCCGATCCACCTGCTGGTGCCGGTGGTCTTCGTCAGCCTGTTCATCGCCTTCCGGCACCTGCGGCGCGGCAACATCCGCGGCCACCGCCGAACCATGGTCACGCTCTACGTCGGCGCCTGCCTGGTCGCCGGCGCCTTCACCCTGCTGCCGCAGCGCTACCTGGGCCAGTTGATCTGGCGCCAGTGGCTCGGCCTCGTCTGATCCACCACCCTTTCCTCAGGAGAACACCATGACCCCCATCCACACCCCTTCCAGCGAAGACGCGCTCGAGCGCCTCGCCCGCCGCCGTGCCGGCGCCCGCATGGGCTGGTACGTGCACGCCCTCGTGTTCCTGGCCGTCAATGCCGGGCTCGCCTGGCTCTCGCTGTCCAGCGGCCGCCACTGGGCGATCTACCCCGTGCTCGGCTGGGGCCTGGGCCTGCTGCTGCACGGCCTGGGCGTCTGGGTCTCGCTCGGCGGCGGCGGGCTGCAGCAGCGCCTGGTGGCGCAGGAACGCGAGCGCCTGCTGCGCGAGCGCGAACACCGCCGCTGATGCGGGATACTGCGCGCATGCCGCCGTTCAAACCCGCCATCGTCGCCCTGCGCGCCTGCGTGGCCGCGGTGTTCAACACCGTGATCGCGCTGGCGATCACCGCGGTCTCCGGGGAAACCTTCGCGATCAACCTGCTGTACTCGCAGTGCATCGGCCTGCTGATCTGGGGCCTGATCGACGGTGGCCGCTACGTGCTCGACCCGGGCGGCTGGCCTGGTGCGCGCGCGATGGCGGTGCTGGTCGTGTGCGCGGTGCTGCTGTCATACCCGGCGGGCAGCGCGCTGGCCGACCTGCTGCTGGGCCGTGACTTGTTGAGCAGCTTCGGCAAGATGCCGCGCCACACGATCGGCTTCCTGCTGATGTCGCTCGCCGCAGGCGGCTTCGGCGCCTACTTCCTCACCAACCGCGAACTGCTGGCGCACGCGCGGCTGGCGCAGGAGGAAGCGCAGCGCCAGGCCAGCGAGGCGCGCCTGAAGCTGCTCGAATCGCAGCTCGAACCCCACATGCTGTTCAACACGCTGGCCAACCTGCGCGCCCTGATCGGCACCGATCCGGCGCGCGCCACCGCCATGCTCGACCGCCTGAACGACTTCCTGCGCGCCACGCTCGCGGCCTCGCGCACCGAGGCGCTGGCGGGCCGGCACACGCTGGCCGAGGAGTTCGCCCGCCTGCGCGACTACCTCGAGCTGATCGCCGTGCGCATGGGCCCGCGCCTGCGCTACACGCTCGAGCTGCCCGAATCCCTGCGCGCCCAGCCGGTGCCGCCCCTGCTGCTGCAACCGCTGGTGGAGAACGCGATCCGCCACGGCCTGGAACCCAGCCTGCCCGGCGGAGAGATCCACGTAATCGCCCGCCCGGCCGGCGACGGCAACAGCCTGGAACTGGAGGTGAGCGACACCGGCGTGGGCTGCGACCCCGAGCCCACGCCGGGCTTCGGCCTGGCGCAGGTGCGCGAACGCCTGGCCACCGCCTACCCGGGGCGCGGCCGCCTGGACTGGCATGCCCGCCCCGGCGGCGGCACGCGCGCCCGGCTCATCCTGCCGCTGCAAGCGGCGGCCTCGCCATGACCACCACCGCCCTGATCGCCGAAGACGAACCTCTGCTCGCCCAGGCCCTGCAGGCCGAGCTCGCGCGCGCCTGGCCCGGGCTGCGCGTGGTCGCCAGCGTGGGCGACGGCCACGCGGCGGTGGCGCAGGCCCTGGCGCACCGGCCCGACGTGCTGTTCCTCGACATCCGCATGCCCGGCCAGACCGGCCTGCAGGCCGCGGCCCAGCTCGCGGACGAGTGGCCCGACGACGGCGGCAGCGGCGGCGCGCCGTTCCCGGCCCTGGTGTTCGTCACCGCCTTCGACGCCTATGCCGTCGAGGCCTTCGAGACCCAGGCCGTGGACTACGTGCTCAAGCCCGTGCAGCCCGAGCGGCTCGCGCGCACCGTGCGGCGCGTCCAGCAGGTGCTCGCGCAACGCCAACCGCTCGACGACGCCACCCTGCAGCGCCTGCGTGCCTTGCTCGCCGCCGGTGCCGACGCGCCCCCGGCACCCACGCCACGGTCATCGCCACCACCACCGCGCCTGCAAATGATTCCGGCCAGCACCCGCGAAGGCATCCGCATGGTGCCGATGGCCGAGGTGCTGGTGTTCGAAGCGGCCGACAAGTACGTGCGCGTGCTGACCGCGGGCGAAGAGGTATTGATCCGCACCCCGCTCAAGGAACTGCTGCCGCAGCTCGAACCGGCGGACTTCTGGCAGATCCACCGCGGCACCGTGGTGCGCGCCAGTGCCATCGAGAACGTGCAGCGCGACGACAGCGGCCGGCTCAGCCTGCGCCTGCGCGGCCGCCCGGAAACCTGGCCGGTGAGCCGCCTCTATGCGGGGCAATTCAAGGCGATGTAGAGACAGGACTCCCCCCTGCGCGGCTTCGCCGCTTCCCCCTCTCTGGCGCGCCGCTGCGCGGCGCTTGGAG
>CAZAPJ010000104.1:0-7845 GCA_964487025.1 uncultured Hydrogenophaga sp. | reverse complement strand
TCATGGCTCAATCCTCTCAGAGTGTTGAGCCTCCTCAAAACCCGGGGCGATTCAGCTATCTCAAGGAGACGCCCACCGAGGTTAGGTTGGTCACGCGACAAGTGACTACCACCAACGTGGCGACACAAGTTGGAATCAACATGCTGTTGCTGACCATGGGTACATTTGCATTCCAGGGATTCAGCAAGGATGGCTTGAAGGGAAGAGACGTGGCTGATCTGGCCGACCGGCGCCATTTGCAAAATCCCATTCCCATGGAGTTCGTGGTGCGCTTGCAGACTCGCGTGGACGCCATCATCGAAGCCGATGAAACTCTGCGGCAGCGTATCTTCGAACGGCCGTTGACCGTAGGAGGTGGGAGCACTCGACTGGTGTATGAAAACCTTCTGGGGGCTGACGAAGAAACGTTTCGGTTGAAAACCGATCTGGTGGTTTACAGAGCAAGAGGAAACATAATCGGCAATTCCCTCAAGGGTCCGGTGGTGGTCGATTGCGCAGGCGAGTCTCCTCAGGCGTTGCCGCAATCCCGATGGGCCGAGGACAACTACTTTTCCGTCAAGACACAGCTCGACGCCATGCTGCTGGCGTGCGAAAACAAAGTTGTGGCTTCCTTGAACGATTTGCTCAATGGATGACGGGTACGTGTGTTTCCTTGTCGATGCCAAGCAGCCGCATGCGCGAAAAATCCCCTTCACACCTCCAACCACTCCCGCCGCACCCCCGGATCCGCTGACAGGCCCTTCGGCGTGCCCTGGAACACGATGCGGCCATGTCCCATGACCAGGGCGCGGTCGGAGGTGCGCAGGGCGACCGCGAGTTTCTGTTCGATCAGCAGTACCGGGAACATGGCGTACATGTCCTCGAAGCGCCCGCGCGAGCGCCACCCTCCGGCCTTCTTTCTGGCCCAACTGGCCGTGCAAGCCTGCGTACGTTTCCGGCGCTGCAGTGGCATGAAACGTGGCCCCGCACCACCAGTAGAATATAAAAACATTTGTAATGTACGCACAATAAGGTTGACTTTGCCAGAGCGACAAACAGTCCCGGCAGCCAAAAGAATCCATGACGATCGAAAGCGTTGCCCGCTCCGTGGCCAAGATTCTCCCTGCCGCCAAGCCCGCCCTGCGGGCTGGATACTTCGCCAGCGAACGCGTGATCAGCTCACTTGCAGCGACTTGGCCTTCCTTGGTGCGGGCGCGGACAGAGAAGATCACCATTGCGATCACCGCTCAATGCAATTTGCGCTGCCAAGGCTGCCGATACGGACGGGACTTCATGCCGGGCGCCCAGCTCCCTTTGAAGATCGTCGAGCAATTGCTCGAGGATGCGGCCGCCGCCAAGGTGCCAGCGGTGCGGTTCTATGGCGGCGAACCATTGCTCCACCCCGATCTGACCAAGATGGTGGAGATCGCCACCCGCCTCGGCGTGGGCTGCTATATGACCACCAACGCGCTGACGTTGGACAAGAAGATCGAGGCGCTGCACGCCGCGGGGCTGCGCAAAGTCACGATCGGGTATTACGGTGAAGGCGACGCGTTCGATGAATATGTCCAGCGCCCCGGACGCTATGAACGGTTGATCGAAAGTCTCGAAAATACCCGCAAGCTGTTCGGACCGGACCAACTGGACATTCAGTTCAACTTCCTGCTCAGTCGCAGGTCCGCAACGATTGAGGCAGTGGACAACCTGGTGCGCTTTGCCGATCGCTTCCAGGGCAGCATCCAGATCGACGTCGTCCACTACTCGTTGCCCTACTTCCAGGAAGGCCCCGAGCGCGAGCTTCAGTTCGGCCCGGACGACCTGGGCGCGGTCGAAAAGGTGACCCGTCACTTGCTGCAGCTGAAAGCCCGGCGGCCGGAGTTGCTGACCGGATCCGCCGTCGTTCTTGCCTCCATCCCGGACTGGGCAATGAAACAGGAGCAGATGCGCATTCCGTGCGATGCGCGCAAGCTGCTGTGGGTGGGCGCCGATGGCAGCGTCATGCTCTGCTATGTGACCTTCCCCCTGGGCAACCTGCACGAGAAACGGCTGAGCGCCATCCTCTACCAAGACGCCCACCACAAAGCGGCGCAGGACGCGTTCCAGCTCAACTGCCCCAATTGCCATTGCGAGGCAGCCTCGCGGATCGAGAAGCACTCGCCAAGCTTTCGAAAGTACGCTGCCGAAGCGCGCCGCCGGCTGAGCATGGAGTAGGCGACCGCCCATGAAGTCGCGCCCCACCGTGGAACCTGCGTGATTCGTGTGGCCCATCTGCTCCCGACCATGGAGATTGGCGGGCGCGAACGAATCGTCGCAGATCTGTGCCGCGCCGCGCCCGGCCTGGGCATCGAGCCGATCCTCGTCACCTATGACCCGCCGACCCCGGGTCGCACGCTGGTCGAAGTCCCAGGCATCCACGCCATTGGCCTGGACCGCCGCCACCCGGCCTTTCGAGACCACCTGCGTGCGGCTCTTGCGAAGGAGCGGATCCATGTGCTGCATGCCCAGGGCCATGTTTCCGTGGCGCTGGCCTCCAGCTTGACGCGCGACGTGCCGACGCTGGCCACGATGCACATCGCGCTCGGCGCAGGCTGGCGCTGGCTGGTGCCATTGGTGCGCGGACTGCGCTCGGCGAACCAGCTCACGGCGGTGTCAGAGGATCTCGCAAGGCGCTACCAATGGCTGGCTGGTCGCCCCATCAAGCTGGTCCCGACCGGCGTCGATCTGGAACGTTTTGCACTTTCCACACAATCCCGCGGTCCGGGCAAGCCATTCACGATCGGCATCGCCGCCAGAATCCATCCGGTCAAGCGCATGGACGTTGCGCTGGAGGCGATCCGCATTCTGATGAGACGCGGCATCCACTGCCGACTCGTCATTGCGGGGGAAGGAGCGTGGCGCCAGCGTATCGAGACACTCGCCAAAGGCTGTGACGTCGAACTGCGAGGTGCACTCGCTGACATCCCCAATTTCCTGCGCGGGCTCGACGCTTTTCTCCTCCCATCGGACCACGAAGGCACGCCCGCTGCATTGCTCGAAGCCATGGCCATCGGACTGCCCTGCATCGCAACGCGGGTCGGAGGCGTACCAACGTTGCTCGGCGATGCAGGAATGCTTGTCCCCCGCCGCGATCCTTCCGCCATCGCGGATGCCATTGAGCACCTGAACGGCAACGCCGGCCTGCGCGCGCAAATGGGCGCGGCTGCTGCACAACGCGCGCAATCCCATTCGCTGGAGCGCCAGGCGCAGGCCTATGCCGATCTCTACAGGCAGATGGCACCTTCACACTTCCAACCACTCCCGCCGCACCCCCGGATCCGCCGACAGGCCCTGCGGCGTGCCCTGGAACACGATGCGGCCGTGTCCCATGACCAGGGCGCGGTCGGAGATGCGCAGGGCGATCGCGAGTTTCTGTTCGATCAACAGCACCGGGACGCCGCGCGAGCGGAGGATGGCCAGGCAGTCGGCGACCTGTTCCACGATCTTCGGTGCCAGGCCTTCGGTGGGTTCGTCGACGATGACGAATTCCGGGTCGCCCATGAGCGTGCGGCACAGCGCGAGCATCTGCTGTTCGCCGCCGGAGAGCACGCCGGCTTCGGTGTGCTGGCGCTCCCGCAGCGCCGGGAACATGGCGTACATGTCCTCGAAGCGCCAGCGCGAACGCTGCCTCCGGCCTTCTTTCTGGCCCAGCATCAGGTTCTGGTGCACGGTGAGCTTGGGGAAGACGTCGCGGTTCTCGGGCACGTAGCCGATGCCCAGCTGGGCGATCTCGAACGGCTTGCGGCCCCGGATGTCCTGCCCCTTCCAGGCCACGCGTCCGGTGCTCTCGACCAGGCCCATGACGGCCTTGGCGGTGGTGGAGCGGCCGGAGCCGTTGCGGCCCAGCAGCGCGACGATCTCGCCCGGGTTCACCTGGAAGTGCACGCCCCGCAGGACGTGGCTCTTGCCGTAGAAGGCGTGCAGGTCTTCGATCTCCAGCAGCATGTCGGTCATTTCGTCAAAAGTCCGTGCCGAGGTAGGCCTCCTGCACCCGGCGGTCGGCGCGCACCGCCTCGGGCGTGTCGAAGGCGATCAGCTCGCCGTTGACAAGCACGGCGACCCGGTCCGCCAGGCCGAACACCACGCCCATGTCGTGCTCCACCATCAGCAAGGTCCTGCCGGCCGTCGCTTCGCGGATCAGCTCCACGAAGCGGGCGGTCTCGCTGCGGCTCATGCCGGCCGTGGGTTCGTCCAGCAGCACCACCGGCGCGCCGCCGATGGTGGCGATGCCGATCTCCAGCGCGCGCTGCTCGGCATAGCTCAGGTGCATGGCCGGCACGTCGCGCCGGTGCGTGAGCTGGAGCTGGCGCATGGTCTCGTGCACGCGCTGGTTGGCGTCGTGCAGGCGGGACAGGCGCCGGAACAGCGTGTAGCGGTACCCCAGGCTCCAGAGCACGCCGCAGCGCAGGTTCTCGAACACGCTGAGACGGGGAAAGAGGTTGGTGATCTGGAAGCTGCGCGACAGGCCCAGGCGATGGATCTCGTGGGGCGGCTTGCCGGCGATGGGCTGGCCGCCGAGCAGCACCTCGCCGCCGCTGGGCTCGAAGCGGCCCGAGATGAGGTTGAACAGCGTGGACTTGCCGGCACCGTTGGGCCCGATGATGGCCACGCGCTCGCCCGGCCGCACCGCCAGGCTCACGCCGCGCACGATCTCGGATGGGCCGAAGCGCTTGCGCAGGCCGCGCAACTCGAGCGCCGGCGGCGGCGGGGATGGTGGTGCGTTCATGGCCGCGCCGCCTCCCCCTGCCCGTTCGCGGTTGCGGCGGCGGCGGCGTTGTCCGCCTGCTGAATCTCGGCCTGGATGGCGTGCCACTCGGGAATGAACTGGCGCCGCGCCAGCTCGAACAGGCCGAGCCCGGTGAGCAGCACGAAGGCCGCGCCGAACCAGCTCGCCGGGCTGCGGGCGTCGAGCGTGGCGCCGAGGAAGCGCAGCTCGCTGCCGAGCGTGGCGTCGAGCTGGAGGTGGTAGACCATCTCGATCATCGCGCCGGCGCCGCCCCAGGCCACCAGGGCCAGCCCGCCCAGCGCGAGGTAGCTGGTCCAGACGCGGCGCAGCCGGCCGTGCGCGGCCACGCGCAGGTTCGCCATGACCAGGCTGGCCAGGCCGCCGGGCGCGTACATGACCATGAACAGAAAGACCAGACCGAGGTACAGCAGCCAGGCGTGGGTGAGCTTGGAGAACAGCACGAAGGCCAGCACCATCAGGACGCCGCCGATGATCGGGCCGGCGAAATACGCCGCTCCGCCCAACACGGTGAACAGCAGGTAGGCGCCGGAGCGCGCCGCGCCCACCACCTCGGCGGTGACGATCTCGAAGTTGAGCGCCGCCAGCCCGCCCGAGACGCCGGCGAAGAACCCCGAAACGATGAAGGCCAGCCAGCGCACCACCCGGGGGTCGTAGCCGACGAACGCGGCCCGCTCGGGGTTGTCGCGCACGGCGTTGAGCAGGCGGCCCAGCGGCGTGCGGGTGAAGGCGTACATCGCCGCCACCGAGGCGAAGGTGTAGGCGGCGATCAGGTAGTACACCTGCACCTGGGGACCGAAGGTCAGGCCCAGGAAGGGCCGGCCCGCCACGCGGTTGGCCGAGACGCCGGCCTCGCCGCCGAAGAACTCGGGCACCATCAGCGCCAGCGCGAACACCAGCTCGCCCAGCCCGAGCGTGATCATGGCGAAGGTGGTGCCGGCCTTGCGGGTGGTCAAGTAGCCCAGCAGCGCCGCCAGCGCCATGCCGGCCAGGCCGCCCACCACCGGCACCAGCGAGACCGGCAGGGCCGCCAGCGCGCCCTCGCCGCCGATGCGGCCGAGCGCATGGATCGCCATGAACGCGCCCAGGCCGGTGTAGACCGCGTGCCCGAAGCTGAGCATGCCGCCCTGCCCGAGCAGGATGTTGTAGGACAGGCAGGCGATGATGGCGATGCCCATCTGGGACAGCACGGTCATCGACAGGCCGCTGGTGAACAGCCCCGGCGCGATGGCCAGCGCCAGCGCGAACAGGCCCCAGATCATCGGCGCGCGCGGCGGCAGCATCGTCGCCACGGCTCAGCCCTCGCGCCGGCCGAGCAGCCCGCGCGGCCGCACGATCAGCACGATCACCAGCAGCAGGTAGGGCAGGATCGGCGCGATCTGGGACAGCGGGAGCCGCAGGTAGCGGCTGTCCTGCACCGCCGGCGGCAGCGTCAGGTCCAGCCGGCCCGCGAGCGCGAGCAGCGAGTGGTCGGACGCGACCGCGAAGGTCTGCAGCAGGCCGATCAGCAGGGACGCGAGGAACGCGCCCGAGAGCGAGCCCAGCCCGCCGACCACGACCACCACGAAGATCAGCGAGCCCAGCGTGGCCGCCATGGCCGGCTCGGTCAGGAAGGTGCTGCCGCCGATCACGCCGGCCAGACCGGCCAGCGCCGAACCGGCGCCGAACACCAGCATGAAGACGCGCGGCACGTTGTGGCCCAGCGTCTCCACTGTCTCCGGGTGCGTGAGCGCGGCCTGGATCACCAGCCCGATGCGCGTGCGCGTGAGCAGCAGCCAGATCGCGAGCAGCATCACCAGCGCCACCAGCATCATGAAGCCGCGCGTGGCCGGGAACGGCGAGCACAGCACGCCGGCCGCGGCATTGCACAAACCGGCCGGCGCCGCGCCCCACACCAGGCCCAGGCCCTCGGTGGCGTGGTTGACCAGGGTGAACAGCGGGCCGCGCAGCGCCTGCGGCGGCGCGAACTCGACCGCGGAGCGGCCCCAGACGAGCTGCACGACCTCGACGATCACGTACGACAGGCCGAAGGTGACCAGCAGCTCCGGCACGTGGCCGTGCCGGTGCACCTTGCGCAGGCACTGCCGCTCGAACAGCGCGCCCAGCACGCCGACCACCAGCGGCGCCACCACCAGCGCCGGCCAGAAGCCGGCGAAACGGGCCACCGTGTAGCCCAGGTAGGCGCCCAGCATGTAGAAGCTGGTGTGGGCGAAATTCAGCACGCCCATCATGCTGAAGATCAGCGTGAGACCGGCGCTCAGCATGAACAGCAGCAGGCCGTAGCTCAGGCCGTTCAGCGCCGTGACGACGAAAAACTCCATGTCCTTGAACCTTCTTCCTCCGGCCGGCGTCCGCGCGCGCCGACCTGCCCGGAACTGTAGAGGCTTTCAGGCCAAGGGCCGGACCGGGCTCAGATTCCGGGCAGCCGGTGGTCCTTGAGCTGCTCGCGCAGCGCCATCTTCTGCATCTTGCCGGTGGCGCCGAGCGGGATCGCCTCGACGAACACCACGTCGTCGGGCACCTGCCACTTCGCGATCTTGCCTTCGTAGAACGCCAGCAGCTCTTCGCGCGTGAGCCCGGCCCCGGGCTTCTTCACCACCACCACGATCGGCCGCTCGTCCCACTTGGGGTGCCGCACGCCGATGCAGGCGGCCATGGCCACCGCCGGGTGCGCCATCGCGATGTTCTCGATGTCGATCGAGCTGATCCACTCGCCGCCGGACTTGATCACGTCCTTGCTGCGGTCGGTGATCTGCATGAAGCCATCGGCATCGATCGTCGCCACGTCGCCGGTGGGAAACCAGCCGTCCACCAGCGGGTTGCCGCCCTCGCCCTTGAAGTAGCTCTCGATGATCCAGGGCCCACGCACCAGCAGGTCGCCATACGCCTTGCCGTCCCAGGGCAGCTCCTGGCCCGCGCCGTCGACGATCTTCATGTCCACGCCGAACACCGCGCGGCCCTGCTTGAGCCGCACCTGGAGCTGCTCCTCGGGCGGTAGCGCGAGCTGCGCGTTCTTGAGCGTGCAGACCGTGCCCAGCGGCGACATCTCGGTCATGCCCCAGGCGTGCAGCACCTCGACGCCGTAG
>CAZAPJ010000103.1:0-8937 GCA_964487025.1 uncultured Hydrogenophaga sp. | reverse complement strand
CGGCGTAGCCCAGGTCGTCGGACACGATGTAGACGATGTTTGGTCTTTTCATGGGGGAAGTGTCGATCGGCTGGCAATGTCTGCCCAGATGGCACAAACTTGCGCCTGGTTCCATTTGGTTACCGCCGGCGTTGCCCAAGGCAACCGGACCCGGAGACACCAAGGGTCGCCCTTCCAGGAGGTTCCCATCAAGCTGTCGTCCATACAGGCTTTCGTCGCCGTCGTCGAACGCGGCGGCATACACGCCGCCGCGCGGACGCTCGGCATCTCGCACCCGGCCTTGTCCAAGAGCGTTCGGCAACTGGAGGAAGAGCTCGCTTCCCCGCTGTTGATCCGTTCGAGCCGGGGCGTGGCGACCACCCCTGCGGGGGCGGCGTTCTACCAGCGCGCCCGGTTGGTGATGCAGGAGCTGCAGAGGGCGGCGGAGGACGTTTCTCAACTGCGCAACGAGATGCAGGGCAGCCTGGCGGTGGGCGTGGCGCCTGCCGCGTCCTATGACCTCGTGCCGATCGCGCTCTCCACCTTCAGGCAGGTCCATCCGCAGGTGCGTGTCACCTTGAGCGAAGGCCTTCCGCACGACGCCCTGAAGCACCTGCGGGAAGGTTCGCTGGATTTGTCGATCACGCCCATCACCGAAGACATGAGCCGCACGGAATTCACCATGGAGAGACTGCTGTCGGTCGAGATGGTGTTGCTGGCGCGCAAGGGCCACCCCTTGGCTGGCGCCCGGTCGCTGGCGAGCCTGGTCGATGCCGAATGGGTGCGGCTGGGCAGTGGATCGAGCCCTGAGGTGCTGTTGAACCGCCTGTTTCTTCAGCGAGGATTGCCCGTTCCCTTGCGCTGCATCGACTGCCACTCGCCGATGATCGCGATGATGCTGCTGCGCCACGGGGGCTACGTCGGACTGATGCCGAGAAAAGTCCTGCACCTGCCCGGCCTGTCGGCCGATCTGGTCGAGGTTCGGGTGGACGAGCCGCTGCTGCGCAACCACCTGGCGCTGCTGTATGCTGCGTCGCGCCCGCTGACGCCCGCCGCCCGCGCTTTTGCCAGCCATGTGCGCGAAGCGGCCGGGGCATTGGCGCGCGATCCGGTCTCGCAGTCCTGGCAGGAGATGGTGTAGAAACCAGCGGATCCGAACCGATTGCGCGGTGCCCGCCATCCCACGGGGCGGCGCGATGGTGCCCCATTTCCCTTCACGAGGTCTTCGCATGCCCCAGATCGCCGGCCATTTGCTCGTTGAATGTTTGATTGCCCAAGGCGTGACGCACGCGTTCGGCGTGCCGGGCGAAAGCTACCTGGCCGCCTTGGACGGGTTCCACGCCTACGCGGACCGCATCCGCTTCGTGACCTGCCGGCAGGAGGGTGGGGCGGCCTTCATGGCCGAGGCGGTGGGCAAGCTCACGGGCCGCCCGGGCGTGTGCTTCGTGACCCGCGGCCCTGGCGCGACCAACGCGTCGATCGGCGTGCACACCGCGTTCCAGGACTCCACGCCCATGGTGCTGTTCGTCGGCGACGTGGCCAGCGACGCGCGCGACCGCGAGGCCTTCCAGGAGCTCGATTACGGCGCCTTCTTCGGGCCTTCGACGCGCGGCATGGCCAAGCGGGTCGAGCGCATCGATGACGCGCGCCGCATTCCCGAGTACGTGGCACGCGCCTTCGCCACCGCGATGAACGGCCGGCCCGGCCCGGTGGTGCTGGCGCTGCCCGAGGACATGCTCACCCAGACCGTGGATGCCCGGCCGCTGCCCCTGCGCGCGGAGCCGGTGCAGGCCTGGAGCGACCCAGGCGCGCTGCGCGAGTTGCGCGCGCTGCTGCTGGCGAGCGAGCGCCCGCTGGTGATCGCCGGCGGCGGCGGCTGGACGCCCCAGGCCGCCGCCGCGCTGCAGCGGTTCGCGGACAACTGGCAGTTGCCGGTGGCCAACGCCTTCCGCTTCCAGGACACCTTCGACAACCACCACCCGCTCTACGCGGGCGACGTGGGGCTGGCGATCAACCCGGCGCTGGCGCGCCGCGTGCGCGAGAGCGACCTGCTGATCGCGCTCGGCCCGCGCCTGGGCGAGTCCACCACCAGCGGCTACACCTTGATCGATGCGCCCAGTCCCCGGCAGAAGCTGGTGCACGTGCACGCCAGCGCCGAGGAACTGGGCCGCGTCTACCAGCCCACGCTGGCGATCAACGCCACCCTGAACGCGGCCGCGCGCAGCCTGGAGGTGCTCACGGCGCCGCCCGAGCTGGCGTGGCGCGAGTGGGCGGCGGGCTGCCATGCCGACTACCTGGCCCACATCGACCCGGCCAACCGGGGCGTCGCGCCGCCGGGCACGATCGACATGCCGGCCCTGATCCACACGCTGCAAAAGCAGCTGCCGCCCGACGCCGTGCTGAGCAACGGGGCGGGCAATTTCGCGACCTGGCTGCACCGGTTCTTCCGCTACCACGGGCTGGCCAAGGGGCACAAGACCCAGCTCGCGCCGACCAGCGGCGCCATGGGCTACGGCGTGCCGGCCGGCATCGGCGCGGCGATCGCCACCGGCCGCACCGTGTTCACGATCGCGGGCGACGGCGACTTCCTCATGAACGGCCAGGAACTGGCCACGGCCGTGCAGCACGGCGCGCGCAGCATCGTGCTGCTGCTCAACAACGGCAGCTACGGCACCATCCGCATGCACCAGGAGCGCGAATACCCGGGCCGGGTGAGCGGCACGCGCCTGTCCAACCCCGACTTCTGTGCGCTGGCGGTGGCGTACGGCTACGCGGCCGAGCGCATCACCCACACCGCGCAGTTCGAGCCCGCGCTGCGGCGTGCGCTCGATGCCCCCGGTGGGAGCGTGATCGAAGTGATGCAGTGACTTCGATCCCAAAAAACAAAGCCGACGGGCGTCGGCTTTGTTTTGGGAAACCGCCACACCCCAAGGAGGGTGTGCGCGGCAGGATCACTTCAGGTGATCGTTGACCAGCTTGGTCATCTCGAACATGGAGGCCTGGGCCTTCTTGAAGATCTCCTTGAGCTTCGCGTCGGCGTTGATCATGCGGCGGTTCACCGAGTCCTGCAGCTTGTTCTTCTTGATGTAGTCCCAGATTTTCTTGGTGACTTCGGTGCGGGGCAGGGGATTGCTGCCGACGATCGCGGCCAGGGCGGCGCTGGGAGTCAGGGCCTTCATGAACGCGGCGTTGGGGGTGCGCTTCTTGGCCGGGGCCTTTTTCGCGGGGGCCTTCTTGGCCGGTGCCGCCTTCTTCGCCGGTGCTTTCTTGGCCGGAGCGGCGGCCTTCTTCGCCGGCGCCTTCTTGGCGGGGGCAGCGGCCTTCTTGGCCGGCGCTTTCTTGGCCGGTGCCGCTTTCTTTGCGGGAGCTTTCTTCGCAGTTGCCATGGTGAATGTCCTTCTAGAAGTGAACTTGCTTACTTGCTTTCTCCCAGCGGAAAACGCGCTTTCTCGCTGGTGTTTCGCATGCTAATGGAGTTGCTGCGCCAATCCAAGGTGGCGTGCACGGTTTTTTCAGGCTTTGCGAGGGGAAAGGGCCTGTTTTTGTCCTGGAAAACAACACTTGCGGGGCGCGGCGCCACCCAGGGCGTGCCGCACGGGGTATTTGCCTGCCGGTTTCTGCTTCAATGCAAGGCCGTTTTTCCTTCATTTCTGCGAGAGACCGACCATGCCAGACACCGTGCCTTTCACGCTCACCTGCGATCTTTGCGATGCCCACAGGACCGACACCAGCGGCGCATTCCGCGTGCTGCCGCCGGTGTTCCGCAGCTTCGGCGCGGTGACCCGTTTCGCGGGCATCGTGGCCACCGTGAAGTGCTTCGAGGACAACACGCCGGTGAAGGCGGCGGTGGAGAGCGCCGGCCATGGCCGGGTGCTGGTGGTCGACGGCGGCGCCTCCCTGCGCCATGCGCTGATCGGCGGCAACCTGGGAGAGGAGGCGGCGCGCAACGGATGGGCGGGCGTGGTGATCGACGGCTGCGTGCGCGACGTGTCGGAACTGGCCGCGTGCCAGGTCGGTATCCGCGCGCTGGCGAGCGTTCCGATGCCGCCCGAGCGGCGCGCCGAGGGCCAGCGCGACGTTCCGGTCCGGATCCAGGGCGTGTGGGTGCGGCCGGGCGACCGGCTCTATGCCGATGAGGATGGCATCGTGGTGATGGCGCCAGCGTAGCCGACGCCGAACTGCGGCTACGCCGTGAGGCCCTTGTAGAGCATGTACGCGGCCAGCAGGTACAGAATGCCCGCGAACACCCGCTTGAGCGCCTTCACCGGCAGCGCGTGCGCGGCCTTCACGCCCAGCGGCGCCATGAGCACGCTGGCGGTGGCGATCACCGCCAGCGCGGGCAGGTAGATGTAGCCCAGGGAGCCGGCCGGCAAATGCTGGGCGCCGAGGCCGGAGAACACGTAGCCCACCGCGTTGGCCAGCGCGATCGGGAAGCCCAGCGCCGCGCTGGTGGCCACCGCGTTATGGATGCTCACGTTGCACCAGGTCATGAAGGGCACGCTGACGAAACCGCCGCCGGCCCCCACCAGGCCCGACAGGAAGCCGATCACGCCGCCGGCGCCCAACAGGCCCGGCGTGCCGGGCAGCGTGCGCGTGGGCTTGGGCTTCTTGTCCAGCAGCATCTGCGTGGCGGAGAAGCCCACGAAGACAGCGAAGAACAGCGCCAGCCAGGAACCCTTGAGCAGCGCGAACACGCCGAGGGTGGCGATCGCCGCGCCGAGCACGATGCCCGGCGCGAGGCCCTTGACGATCTCCCAGCGCACCGCGCCGCGCTTGTGGTGCGCGCGCACGCTGGAGATGGAGGTGAAGATGATGGTGGCCATCGAGGTCGCGATGGCCATCTTGACCGCCAGGTCGGCGTCGACCCCCCGATCGGTCAGGATGAAGGTGAGGAACGGCACCAGCACCATGCCGCCACCGATGCCGAGCAGCCCGGCGAGGAAGCCGGTGCCCAGGCCGAGCACGGCGAGCTGAAGAATGAGAACGGGGGAGAGGGTCATGAAAGGTGTCTGCAGGTGCTGCCGGACCGTCATCCTGAACCGGGGGTTCAGGTGGGCGAGGGCAGCGGGGCTTCGGGTTCGTCTGACGCGAGACGCTCGCACCAGCCCCGCAATGTACCAAGCCCGGGCTCAATGAGCATTGGTTCAAGGAAATATAAAGCCCGGCACGCACCGCAGACGGATCCGATTGTAGGCGCTGCGCGCAGCACGCGCGGGCCATCCGTCGGTACAAGATGCATGTCGCCCAGCTACGCGTGAACAGGTTCTCGCATGGTCCACCGCCGCGAGCGAAGCGAGGCGCCCCAACCCAGAGACAGCGAGGGTGCGGCTCCGCCGGCCCGAGCTGCCGTCCCCCCTCCAAGCGCCGCGCAGCGGCGCGCCAGAGAGGGGGGAAGCCGCGCAGCGGCGCAGGGGGGAGTCCCTTAAATCAACCGACCGTCCTTGTCGAGCGTCTGGTCCAGGCGGCGCAGGAGATCGTCCACGCGCGCCTGCGTCTGCGCGTCCGGCGGCTCGGGCTCGAACGCGCCGCCCGCCTCGGCGAGGGCGCTGCCGCCTTCCATCTGGCCGAACGAGGACGCCTGGAACGCCTCGGCCTCCTTCTGCGACAGCTCGAACGCGAGGTTCAGCGAGGCCAGCACGGCGATGCGGTCGCGCGCCTTGACCTTGCCCGCGTCGCGGATGCGGCACATCGCGGTATCCACCCGCTCGACCGCGTCGAGCAGCGAAGCCTCGCCGCCGGGCGGGCACGAGAGCAGGTAGCTCTGGCCCATGATCTGCACTTCGATCTGCTTGCTGCCGGGCGGGTTCATGGGCGTTCCTGGAAGTCTGGGGTTTCGTCGCCGCTGGCCACGCCGGGCGGCAGGCGCTCGAGCAAGGCGTCGATGCGCGCGCGCGCGGTGGTGAGCCGGGACTTGAGCGCGTCGCGCTCGGTCTGCAGCGCCTGCACCTGCTCGACCAGCAGGCTGTTGGTCCGCTGCAGTTCCTCGTGGCGCAGCAGCAGCCGCTCCACCCGTTCGGTGATCTGGTCAAGGTGCTTGGAGTTGGCCATGGTCGGGACTCGCGATCTCCGCATTCTAGGTGGACCCTGGGCGCTCGCCGATTAGAATGGCCGCCGTTGGTGCTCGCGGTGTGGTTCGCATGCCGCAGTTCAACGGGAAGCAGGAGGGAACGTCCCGCCGGACGAACCTAACCTGCGCTGCCCCCGCAACGGTAAGCAGACGAGAAGCCGGGCAACCCGCCCGGCGCGCTCCGCCCTCATCACGCAGCCACTGGACGACCACCCGTCGTCTGGGAAGGCGGTGAGGGTCGCTCTGCCAGCCCGGATACCGGCCAACGAGGTGGTGGCGCGTCCAGCAACGGCCGCGCCACCGTGGCGCCCAGGCACCGTCGGGGAAGATGGTGAGGGCAACTTCTTTGTGTGTCCTGTCATGAAAAACTTCTCACCGCGCGTGCCGCTGGCCGTGCTGCCGCTGGCCGTGCTGGCCGTGCTGCCTGCCCACGCGCAGTCTTCCTCTTCCCCCGCGGCCTCCACCCTGCAGGAGACCGTGGTCACGGCCAACCGGGTCGCAACCCGCACGAGCGAACTGACCAGCGAAGTGATCGTGGTCGACCGCGAGGCCATCGAACGTTCCGCGGGCCGCACGCTGTCCGACGTGCTGGCGCGCACGGCCTCGGTGCAGATCAGCGCCAACGGCGGCCGCGGCGGCCTCAGCGGCGTCTTCATCCGCGGCACCGAAAGCCGCCACACCCTGCTGCTCGTCGACGGTGTGCGCTATGGATCGGCCACGGCGGGAACGCCGATCTGGGACAACCTCCCGGTGGAGATGATCGAGCGCATCGAGGTGCTCAAGGGGCCGGCGTCGGCGATCTACGGCAGCGACGCCGCGGGCGGCGTGATCCAGATCTTCACGCGGCGCGGGCAGCAGGGCTTTTTCCCACATGCCTCGGTGACGGTGGGCAGCAAGGGCCACCACGAGGTGGCCGCGGGCCTGCGCGGCGGGCAGGGTGACGTGAGCTACGCGCTGGACGTGCAGGACCTGGGCGAGAAGGGCTTCTCCGCCACCAATGCGGCCGCGCCGTTCGGCATCCACGACCCGGACCGCGACGGCTTCGACCAGCGTTCGGTGAGCGGTTCGCTGGACTGGCGGTTCGCCAAGGGGTGGAAGCTCAGCCTGAACGCGCTGCAGTCGGATGGCATGGTCCATTTCGACGACGGTCCGGGGGCCGACACGCGCTCGCGCCTGCGCAGCAGCAACCTGGGCGCGGCGGTCGAGGGTCAGCTTCTGCCGGGCTGGACCAGTCGCCTGAGCTTCGGGCACAGCGTGGACCGCACGAACGCGATCGTCTCGGCCAGCCCCTGGAACATCCCCGGCCTGTTCGAAACCACGCAGGACCAGTGGACCTGGCAGAACGAGGTGCCCACGCCGGTGGGCCTGCTGGTGGCCGGCCTGGAGAGCCTGGAGCAGTCGGTCGACAGCAGCACCGCGTACACCGTGACCCGGCGCCGCATCCACTCGATGTTCGCCGGCGTCACGGGCAGCGCGGGCGCTCACTCGTGGCAGATCAACCTGCGCGGCGACAGGAACTCCCAGTTCGGCAACCACAGCACCGGCTACGCGGGCTATGGCTACCAGCTCGCGCCGCAATGGCGGGTCCACGGCGCGTACGGCACCTCGTTCGTGTCGCCGTCGTTCAACCAGTTGTACTGGCCCGGGTTCGGCAACCCGGCCCTGCAGCCTGAAAAGGGCAAGAATGCGGAACTGGGCGTGACCTGGACGGCCGGCGACCACAGCGTCAAGCTGATCCACTTCGACCACCGCATCCGCGGCTACATCACGTCGGGCACCTTGCCGACAAACGTGCCGCGCGCCCACATCGATGGCTGGACGCTCGGCTACGAAGGGCGCTTCGGTCCGCTGGCGCTGCGCGCGTCGGTCGACGTCCTGGATCCGCGCAATCGGCAGACCGGCCTGTTGCTGCAGCGCCGGGCCAAGAGCCAGCTCAACCTGGGGGCGGACTACACCGTGGGCGCCTGGACCCTGGGCGGCTCCCTGCTGCAGGTGGGGCGCCGCTACGACGACGCGGCGAACACCGTGCGGCTGGCGGGCTACACCACGATCGACCTGTCGGCGCGTTACGCGCTGGGCAGGGACTGGAGTCTGCAGGCCACCGTCAACAACCTGACCGATCGCCAGTACGAGACCGCCCTGGGCTACAACCAGCCTGGCCGTGGCGTCTACCTCACGCTGCGCTGGCAGCCCAGGTAAAGTGTCCGGATGCATGCCCCTGTCTCTCGGTCGTCCATGGGTCCGCAGCGCATCGTCTGCCTGACCGAGGAAACCACCGAGTGGCTCTATCTGCTCGGGCAGGCGCATCGCATTGTCGGCATCTCGGGCTACACCGTCCGGCCGCGCCGCGCGCGCGAGGAAAAACCCAAGGTCAGCGCGTTCCTCAGCGCGAAGATCGACAAGATCCTCGCGCTGCGGCCGGACTGCGTGTTCGGCTTCTCCGATTTGCAGGCCGATATTGCGGCCGAGCTGATCCGCGCCGGCGTGCAGGTCACGGTGTTCAACCAGCGCAGCGTGGAGGACATCCTGGCCATGCTCTACCAGGTGGCGGCGGTGGTGGGCTGCGCCGACGAGGGCGTGCGGTGGATCGAGGCCACGCGCGTGCGGCTGGACGGCATCCGCGCGGCGGTGCAGGTGCTGCAGGCGCAAGGCCGGCGCCGGCCGCGCGTGTTCTTCGAGGAATGGGACGAGCCGCACATCAGCGGCATCCGCTGGGTGTCGGAGCTGCTGGCCATCGCGGGCGGCGACGATTGTTTCCCCGAGCTGGCGTTGCAGCCGCTGGGCAAGGACCGCATCATTGCCGACGGTGCCGAGATCGTGCGCCGCAACCCGGACATCGTGATCGGCTCCTGGTGCGGCAAGAAGTTCCGGCCCGAGAAGGTGGCGGCGCG
>CAZAPJ010000102.1:0-9069 GCA_964487025.1 uncultured Hydrogenophaga sp. | reverse complement strand
CGCGACAGGCGCTCGCGCTCGACCTCGCCCTGGCGCTGC
This sequence comes from uncultured Hydrogenophaga sp., assembly GCA_964487025.1. Lineage (GTDB taxonomy): Bacteria > Pseudomonadota > Gammaproteobacteria > Burkholderiales > Burkholderiaceae_C > Hydrogenophaga. The sequence continues at coordinate 9,030 of CAZAPJ010000102.1, read as the reverse complement.
TTGAAGCCGTACTCGGCCAGCAGAATGGGCGAGGGATCGACCAGCACCACGCCGGCATCGCCGTCGATCACGACCCAGTCGTCCTGCTTGATCAGGTGGCTGGCCGAGCGCGCGCCCACCACGGCCGGGATGTCCATGCTGCGCGCGACGATGGCGGTGTGGCTGGTCTTGCCGCCGACATCGGTGACGAAACCGGCGAACACACTCTGCTTGAACTGCAGCATGTCGGCCGGCGCGAGGTCGTGCGCGATCAGCACCAGGGGCACCTCCGGCGCGCTGCCGCTGTCGGGCGCCGCCGGCGGCTGGATGTCGCCGGCCACGGGCGATTCGACGCCGCGCATCGAACGCAGCATGCGCTCGACCACCTGCTCCAGGTCGGCCTTGCGCTCGCGCAGGTAGGGGTCCTCCATTTCGTCGAACTGGCGCGCGATCACCTCGAGCTGGGTGGTGAGCGCCCACTCGGCGTTGTAGTGGCGCTCGACGATCCAGTGCTTCACGCCGCTGGTGAGCTGCTCGTCCTGCAGCAGCATCAGGTGCACGTCGAGCAAAGCCGTCAGCTCGGGATGGGCGTCGGTCGACCCCAGCTCATGCAGGTTCTGCTGGACCTTGTGGATCTCCTCGACGACGGCCTTGCGCGCCTTGCGCAGCCGTTCGATCTCGCTCTGCACCTCCTCGGCCTGCACGAAGTAGTGCGCGACATCGATCCGGCTGGACGCGACGATCACGGCCCGCCCGATGGCGATCCCCCGGGAAACCGCGAGGCCGTGGACGGAGAAGCTCACGGGAGCACCCTCCGCGCAGCGCGCCGCGGGTCGAGCGCTTCCTGGGAACGGCCCGGCGCTGCGCTCATTCGCCCTCGCCAAACTTGTCGTCGATCAGGGCCACGATCGCGTCCATCGCCGCCTGCTCGTCCTGGCCCGCCGTCTCGACCTCCACCACGCTGCCCAGACCGGCGGCCAGCATCATCACGCCCATGATGCTCTTGGCATTGACGCGGCGGTCGCCCCGCGTCATCCAGACCTCGCTGGCGAACGTGCCGGCGAGCTTGGTCAGCTTGGCCGAAGCGCGTGCGTGCAGCCCGAGCTTATTGCTGATGGTCACGGTGGTTTTGATCATGCGACGCCCTTCGGGCCTGGTTCTGGGGCGCCGTCACCGCGACCTGGATGACCCCCTGCGTGGCACCGATCATGGCGCGGGAGATCAGCGCGTCGAGCGGCTCGTGGCGGTAGGACACCGTGCGCAGCAGCATCGGCAGGTTCACGCCGGCGATCAGCTTGGCGTTCACGCCGTCGACCAGCTTCTGCGCCACGTTGCAGGGCGTGGCGCCGAACAGGTCGGTCACCACCAGCGTCTGCGGCACGCGCAACTGGCGCAGCATGGCACGCGCCTGCGCAAGCGACTCTTCGGGGGGCACGTTGGGCTGGATGTCCAGCGCCGCCACCGCATCGGCGGCGTCAGGGAACACATGCAGCACGCATTGGCGCAATGCCGCGGCCAGCGGAGCGTGCGCAATGATGAAGACGCCGTTCATGGCACGAGTTTAGCTGGCCCGTCGCACCAGCCGGCGCCGCCAGCCCAGCAAAAAAGCGGCGTAGGCGGACACGCAGCAGAGCCCGAAGACCGCGATGGCGGCCCGGTAGCGATCGGGCTCGCTCCAGCCCGTGGCCTCCAAGGCGTCGATCAGCAGGCCGATGCCCCACTGCACGGCGAACACACCGGTGAAGATGACCAGGTTGTAGCCGGACAGCGCGCGCCCCGCGGCATCGGCCGGCAGCGCCAGCGCCACCGCCGGCTGCGACAGCGAGACGCAGGTGCTGCTCACGCAGAACAAGGCCCACAGCACCCAGCCCGCCTCGCTGCCTTGCACGACGATGCCCGCCAGCGCGGCGAAGCTCAGCGGCAGCCCCCAGGCGATGACGTGGTCGGCGGAAAAGCGGCGGGTCAGGTAGGGGCTGATCAGCCCCCAGAGCCAGAACGCCCCGAGCATCGACAGGTTGATGCCGAACAGGCCCGCGGCCGCCTGCTGCGGCGTGTATCCGGCCACCTTGACCATCCAGGGCCCGGCCCACAGCGTCTGCACCGCCAGCATGCCGCCGTAGTTGACGAAGCCGATCGACACCATCTGGCGGAAATACACGTGCCGCCAGATGGCGCCGTAACCATGCTTCGGCGGGCTCGCCACCGCCGGGTCGGCCGCTTGCGCCGGTTGCCAGCGCGGCACCGTGGCCGCCAGGACCGCCATGGATAACAGGATGAGCGCGACCAGCACCCAGAACAGCCCGCGCCAGCCGGTCACGGGCATCAGCCACTGCACCGGCAGCGTGGCGGCCACCATGCCCACCGCGCCGCTCATGAGCATCCAGGCGTTGGCCCGCATCTGGGCGGCGGGCGTGAGCCAGCGCCGGTAGCCGGTCAAGGGCGCCATCAGGCAGGCGCTCACGCCCATGCCGGTGAGCACGCGCGCCGCCAGCAGCCCAGAGAAACTGGTCGCTAGCGCAAACGCCGCGCACCCCACCACGGCCAGGCTCAGGAAAGCCAGTATCACCTTGCGCGGACCGTACCGGTCCAGCCATTGGCCCAGCGGCAACTGGGTCAGGGCAAAGCCGATGAAATAGCCGCCCGCCAGCAGGCCCAGATCGCCCGCGTGGAGCCCCATCTCCGCGCTCAGCGTGGGCGAGAGGGTGGCCGTGATGGCGCGCACCAGCGCGGAAAGGAAATAGGCCAGCGCGAACGCCAGGAACACGATCGCCGCCGTGCGCGTCGGCAGCGCCTCGGAGGGTGGGGGATGAGGGTGTGCCTTCATGGCAGTTGCAACGCGTCGAAAAAGGTGCCGGCCACGTCCGCCGGCAACGCGGCGCCGTAGACCGCCGCCTGATAGACCTGGGACCCGTGGGAGAAATACGCCGCCCGCATCTGCACCGCCTGGCCTTGCAGCCCGGTGCCCTGCGCGAACAGGCCACGCGCCTGCGCGGCGCCTTTCACGGCCACCGGCCACTGCAGCGTCGGCGCGTCGGCCTGGGAGGGTTCCAGCTTCAGCGTGGCCACGGACGCGCGCGGCCACTCGCTCAATGCCTGGGCCGCCCGGGACGCCTCGCCCAGCTCAACCCAGGCCACGGCAAAACTCAGGCCGCCGGCATCGCAACTGTGCATGTGCAGCTCGGCGCGGCCCCCCGCAAGCGGGACCTCGCGCGTGCCGTGCTCGGGCTTGCAGGGCATGAGCGCCACCAGGGGCGTGCCTTGGGGCCGCAGCTCGCGCCAGTTGAACGTGGGGCTGCAGCCCGGCGACGTGAAGGCGGCGATCAGGAGGAGAAGGAGGCACGGGGCCGACGCCGCCGGGCGGCGTCCTGGCAGAAGACCCCCCAGGGACAGCAAGAACATGGAGTTTCCAGCGCGGCCAGCCCGACATCGGTGCCCTCCGCACCACAATGGCGCATGAAGTGAATGCCTTGGATGGTATCCGCATCCCGGAATCGCCTGCCGGCTGGGGCCTTACCCCCGCCCCTCCCACCTGTGGGAGTGGTGGCGAGGCACAGCCTCCGGAATGAGACAAAGGACGAGCGAAGCAGCGCAAAGCTCAGGGACAGCGCGGGACGGCTCCGCCGGCCCCAGCTGTCGTCCCCCCCCCCCCGCAAAAGGGGGGGGAAGCGGCAAAGCCGCGCAGGGGGGAGTTACTTCACCGCCCCGAAGACTTTCTTGAGAATGGCGCTGCCGGTGCCCACCGGGTCCTGGCGGATCTTGCGCTCTTCTTCGCCAATGATGGTGTAGAGGCCATCGAGCGACTTGGCCGTCACGTAGCGCTGGATGTTGGCGTCCTCCGACTTGACCAGGCCAATGCCCGCCGCCTTGCCGGCCACCCGGTTGTATTGGTTGGCCAGGCCCACCTTCTCCGTGGCGCGCGTGACGATCGGCAGGAATTTCTCGCCCAGCGGGGTGCGGGTCTTCTCGGCGAAGAACCGGGTGACCGAATCGTCGCCCCCCGTCAGGATGTTCTTGGCGTCCGTCACGCTCATGGACTTGACCGCCCCGACCAGCAGGTCCTTGCCCATCGGCACCGCCGCCTCGGCCGCGCGGTTCATGCTGGTCACCAGTTCGTCCACCCGAGCGCCCTGGCCAGTCAGCTTGAGCAGCTTGGACGCATCTTCGAGAAATCCCGGCAAGGGAATCCGAACTTTCGGGTTGCCCAGGAATCCATCGGTCTTGCCCAGTAGCGCGACAGCGGCCAGCGCGCCTTTTTCCAGCGCCACCTTGATCCCCTGACTGGCATCGCGGTCCGTGAGGTCCGCCAGCGACAGGGCCAGGGCCTGCCGGTGGGCGGCAAGTATCAGCAAGCCCAACAGGGCGGGGGTGGACTGGGTAAACTGGCGGCGCTGCATGGTGGCATCCTCTCTGGCAATGGAAACAAACGTTGGCCGAGGCACTTTAGTCCTCGGGAGATGAAATGACAATGACCGATCTGAGCCTTCGCGGCCAGCGCCGCCGGCAAGCCCTCCTGGCCACCGCAGCGCTGGGCACGGCCGCGGCCCTGGGCCTGGGCGGCTGCATGGGGCGCGACGCCGCGCCCGACTCCACCTTCGTGCTGCTCGACGGCTCCCAGACCACCACCGCCGACCTCAAGGGCAAGGTAGCCCTGGTGAACTTCTGGGCCACGACCTGCGTGACCTGCGTCAAGGAAATGCCGGAGATCATCGCCACCTGGCACAAGTATCAGGACCAGGGCTTCGACACCGTGGCCGTGGCGATGGAATACGACCCGCCGGCCTGGGTGCTCAATTTCGCGCAAACCCGCCAACTGCCCTTCAAGGTCGCGCTGGACAACACCGGCGACATCGCACGGCAGTGGGGCGACGTCAAGCTTACGCCCACCACCTACCTGATCGACAAGCAGGGGCAGATCGTCAAGCGTTTCGTCGGCGAGCCCGACTTCGCCGCCCTGCACGGGCTGATCGAGAAACTCCTGAAGGCGTGACCCCCCGGCCGGGGCCGGCGGCGCTCACCGATTGCGGTAGACCCGATGGCAGGCGCGGCAGCTCTGGTCGACGTTGCCGAATGCGGTCTTCACGCTGTCGAGGTTGCCGGTCTTGGCGGCGGCGGCCAGTTGGGTGGTCGCGGCCTGCAGGCGCTCCGACGCTTCCTTGAACTTGTCGGGCTCGGCCCAGATCTCCGGCTTGGCGCCGCCCCTGTCGGTCCCCGGAACGAAGGCCACCCAAGGCTGCCGGCTCATGATTTCGATGACGGCGGCGCTTTCGTTGGCCGCCTCGGCGTTGAACGGCACGCGGCCCGTCGTCATGGCGCCCAGGCGCCCCATGTGGTTGTTCATGATGGTGAAAACGGACTTGCGGTACTGGATCGCGTCGTCCGGCCGCTGAAACTGCGCCATGGCGGGCACCGAAAGGGTGGTCAGGGCGATGGCCAGCGCCAACGGGGTGACTGCTATTCTCATGGGACTCCTGAGCGTGGGTTGGAACAGGGTGTGGCGGCATGAAGCCACCCGGGCAGGAGTCCGGGTGGCGGGATGAAGTTCCACGGGAACTGCCATCCCGCCGCGCTCCTCCACCCACTCCTGGCTTCCCGCCTTTCAGCGCGCCGACCGGCCCATTTCTACCATGCACACTGTCCGCATCTGGGATCTGCCCACCCGCCTGTTCCACTGGCTGCTCGCGGCCTGCGTGATCGGCCTCGTCGTCACCGGCAGCGTGGGCGGCAACTGGATGAACTGGCACCTGCGCCTGGGCTATGCGGTGTTGACGCTGCTGCTGTTCCGCCTGGTGTGGGGCTTCATCGGCGGGCGCTGGTCCCGCTTCGCGAGCTTCGTCTACGCGCCGTCCTCGCTGCTCGCGCACCTGCGCGGCCAGTCGAAGCCGGAGCATGTGGCCGGCCACACCCCGCTGGGCGCCCTGTCGGTGTTCGCCCTGCTCCTGGTCCTGGCGGTCCAGGTCGGAACCGGCCTCGTCAGCGACGACGAAATCGCCTTCTTCGGTCCGCTTGCGCGCTTCGTGTCGGCCGACACCGCCGGCGCGGCCACCAGTTACCACAAGGACGTCGGCAAGCTGCTCGTGCTGGCGCTGGCTGGCCTGCACGTGCTGGCCATCCTCTTCTACAAGCTGGTCAAGAAACAAGGCCTGGTGCGCGCCATGGTGGTGGGCGACAAGGCCCTGGCCACGCCCGTGCCCGGCGCGCGCGACACGGCCGCGACGCGGCTGCTCGCGCTGGGGGTGCTGGTGGCCTGCGGCCTCGTGGTGGCCTGGCTGGTGCAACTGGGCCAGTAGCCTTCTAGGTACCCGGTCGTATCGGTATCGTATAGTGGCAAGCTCGCCCGCCCACCGATCGCCCGCCACCATGAACGACTCCGGTGCTGCCGCCACCGTCCTGCTGAGAGCGGCCCAGTTCCCCGACGACCTTGAAGCCGTGCGCGGCCTGTTCCTGGACTACCAGGCGGAGCTGGGCATCGATCTGGCGTTCCAGGGCTTCGATGCCGAACTCGCCGGCCTGCCCGGCGACTATGCGCCCCCCATCGGTGCGCTCGTGCTGGCCTTGGTGGACAACGAGCCGGCCGGCTGCTGCGCGCTGCGGCCGCTGCACAACACCGACCACCTCAACGCCTGCGAAATGAAGCGCCTGTTCGTGCGCCGCGCCTTTCGCGGCTTCGGCCTGGGGCGCCTGCTGGTCGAGCGCATGCTGACCGAGGGCCGGCTCTGCGGCTACACCACCATGCTGCTCGACACCTTGAGCGACATGGAAACCGCCCGCGCGCTGTACCAGGAGGCCGGCTTCGTCGAGATCGCGCCCTACTACCACAACCCCATCGCCGGGGCGCATTACCTCAAGGCGGAGCTTTGAACTCCCCCTGCGCCGCTGACGCGGCTTCCCCCCTCTCTGGCGCGCCGCTGCGCGGCGCTTGGAGGGGGGACGACAGCTTGGGCCGGCGGAGCCGGACCCTCGCTGTCTCTGGGTTTTGTTTCGGCTCGCCTCGCTCGCCTTAGCGGACGCCGACCGTTATGGTCTCGTCCTCAAACGCCGGCCTTGGCCTGGGCCAGCAGCGTGTCGGCGTCGCTCACCTCGAACTTGCCCGGGGCCTCGACGTTCAGCGTCTTGACCACGCCGTCCTTGATCAGCATTGAATAGCGGTTGCTGCGCAGGCCCATGCCGCGGCCGTTCAGGTCCAGGGTCAGGCCCGTGGCCTTGGCGAAGTCGGCGCTGCCGTCGGCCAGCAAGCGCACCTTGCCACCTGCCTTCTGCTCGCGCGCCCAGGCGCCCATCACGAACGCGTCGTTGACGCTCAGGCACCAGATCTCATCGACACCGGCGGCCTTGAGGTCGTCCGCGCGCGACACGAAACCGGGCAGGTGCTTGGCGGAGCACGTGGGCGTGAACGCGCCCGGCACGGCGAACACCGCCACCGTCTTGTTCGCCGCAGCCTTGTGCACATCGACCGGGTTCGGCCCGATGCTGCAGCCGTTGCCTTCCACTTCGCTGTACTCCATCAGCGTTGCCGCCGGAATCTTCTCGCCCACCTGAATCATGCTGTGCTCCTCGTCATGGTGGCCCACCAGGGGCCGGGGATGAAAGAGCCGGTGCAGCGATTGCGCACCGGACCCGAAAAAAAGAAAAAAGCGACCGAATTGTCGGTCGCTTTTTCATCGTGCGCTCGGTTCGGCGCGTACAGGCTTTACACCAGTGCGGCTTTTTGCACCAAGCGGGTCGCGACCCAGTTCTTGGTCTTGGACAGCGGGCGGCTCTCGGTGATCTCGATCACGTCGCCCAGCTTGTACTCGCCCTTCTCGTCGTGGGCGTGGTACTTGCTCGACTTCGCGACGATCTTGTCGTAGAGCTCGTGCTTCACGCGGCGCTCGACCAGCACCGTCACGGTCTTGGCGCGCTTGTCGCTGACCACCTTGCCGATCAAGGTGCGCTTGAGGGATGTCTTCGCTTCCGTCATGGTCGCTCCTTACTTGGCGGTGGCCGCGGCGGCGGCGCGCTGCTTCTCGGCCAGGATGGTCTTGGCGCGGGCAATCGCACGGCGGGTGTCGCCCAGCGTGGCATTGTTGTTGAGTTGTTGCGTGGCCTTTTGCATGCGCAGGCCGAAATGGGCCTTTTGCAGGGCCTTCACTTCGGCCTCCAGAGCGGCCACGTCCTTTTGGCGCAGTTCAGCAGCTTTCATCTCGTGTTCTCCTGAATCGATCGCTCACTGGCCCAGCATGCGCGTCACGAACGTGGTGCGCAGGGGCAGCTTGGCGGCGGCCAGCTGGAAGGCCTCGCGGGCGAGCTGTTCGGGCACACCCACGATTTCGTACAGCACCTTGCCGGGCTGGATCTCGGCCACGTAGTACTCCACCGAGCCCTTGCCGTTGCCCATGCGGACCTCGGCCGGCTTGTTGGAGATCGGCTTGTCCGGAAACACGCGGATCCAGATGCGGCCGCCGCGCTTGACGTGGCGGGAGATCGCGCGGCGCGCGGCCTCGATCTGGCGGGCCGTCAGACGGCCGCGGTCGGTGGACTTCAGGCCGAAGTCGCCGAACGCGACGGTGGCGCCACTCGTGGCGACGCCGGTATTGCGGCCTTTCTGTTCTTTGCGGAACTTGCGGCGAGCAGGTTGCAACATGTCTTATTCTCCTTTGCCGTCCGCAGCTGCAGATGCGGGCGCGGCGTCTTTGCGAACGCGCTTAACGGCGGGTTTGGTTTCGGTGCCGGTGGTGGCGATGGCCGGCTTGTCGCTGCCATCGGCCGGGGCGCCGCTGGCACCAGGCCGGCGCACCGCCGCGCGGGCGGCAGGGCCTGCCGGGCGCTCGCGGTCGCGGCGCGGGCCGCGCGGACGGCGCTCTTCCTCGGCGCGCGGCTCGGCCGCCACGGGCGCATCGTTGCGGCCCAGGGTGTCGCCCTTGTAGACCCACACCTTGACGCCGATGACGCCGTAGGTGGTCTTGGCCTCGGAGGTGCCGTAGTCGATGTCGGCGCGCAGCGTGTGCAGCGGCACGCGACCTTCGCGGTACCACTCGCAGCGCGCGATCTCGATGCCGTTCAGGCGGCCCGAGG
>CAZAPJ010000101.1:0-9286 GCA_964487025.1 uncultured Hydrogenophaga sp. | reverse complement strand
CCGACACCGTGGGCGTGTTCCAGATCGAGAGCCGCGCGCAGATGAGCATGCTGCCCCGCCTGCGCCCGCGCAAGTTTTACGACCTGGTGGTCGAGGTGGCGCTGGTGCGGCCCGGCCCGATCCAGGGCGGGGCGGTGCATCCCTACCTGCGGCGGCGCCAGGGCAAGGAGCCCATTGACTACCCCAAGGGGCTGGAAGCCGCGCTGGAGCGCACGCTGGGCGTGCCCGTGTTCCAGGAGCAGTGCATGCAGATCGCCATGATCGCGGCCGACTTCACGCCCGGCGAGGCCGACGCGCTGCGCCGCGCCATGGGCTCCTGGCGGCGCACCGGCGGGCTGGGCCAATACGAGCACCGGCTGATCGACGGCATGACCCGCAACGACTACCCGCTCGAATTCGCGCAGCGCGTGGTCGAGCAGGTGAAAGGCTTTTCCAGCTACGGCTTTCCCGAAAGCCACGCGGTCAGCTTCGCGCTGCTGGTCTACGACAGCGCCTGGATCAAGCGCCACCACCCGGCCGAGTTCCTGGCCGCCCTGCTCAACAGCCAGCCGCTGGGCTTCTACACGCCGAGCCAGCTGGTGCAGGACGCGCAGCGCCACGGCGTCGAGGTGCGGCCCGCCGACGTGGGCCACAGCGACTGGGACTGCACGCTGGAGCCGCGCGCCGACGGCGGCGCGGCACCCGCCGTGCGCCTGGGGCTGCGCCGGGTCGACGGGCTGGCGCAGGCCGTGGCGCTGCGCATCGAGGCGGCGCGCGCCGAGGGCGGGCCGTTCGCCGGTGCCGAGGACCTGGCGCTGCGCGCCGGGCTCGAGCAGGCCGACCTGCAGCGCCTGGCCGCCGCCGACGCGCTCGCCTCGCTCAGCGGCCACCGGCGCCAGCAGATGTGGGACGCCGCCGGCCTGCGCGCCGCGCCCGCGCTGCTGCGCGGCAGCCCGGTGCGCGAGGCCGCGCTGGCGCTGCCCGAGGCGCCCGAGGGCGAGGCCATCGTCTGGGACTACGCCAGCCTGGGCCTCACGCTGCGCCGCCACCCGCTGGCGCTGCTGCGCGAGCGCCTGCAGGCGCGCCGCTGCATGACCGCGGCCGAGCTGAGGGAACAGCCCGGCGGCCGGCTGGTGCGCGCCTGCGGCATCGTCACCGGGCGCCAGCAGCCCGGCACCTCCAAGGGCGTGGTGTTCGTGACGCTGGAAGACGAGACCGGCGTGGTGCAGGTCATCGTCTGGAAGGCCCTGCGCGAACGCCAGCGCCGGGAACTCGCCAGCTCACGCCTGCTGGCCGTGCGCGGCGTGTGGCAGCGCGAAGGCGAGGTGTGCAACCTGATCGCCGGCCACCTCGAGGACCTCACGCCGCTGCTGGGGCGGCTGGCGACCGAAAGCCGGGACTTCCACTGAGGGCCTGTTCAGCGGCCGATGAGGTGGTCGTGGATGAAGCGCCAGTGCGCCGCGTCCACCGGCGTGATCGACAGCCGGTTGCCGCGCTTGAGCACCAGCATCTCGGCCAGTTCGGGGTGGGCGCGCAGCTCGGGCAGGCCGATCAGGCGCGTCTTGCGCAGCGCCTGCACGTCCAGCAGCAGCCAGCGCGGCGCCCCGGGCGTGGACTTGGCGTCGAAGTAGGGCGAGGCGGGGTCGAACTGCGTGGGGTCGGGCCGCGTGCCCGAAGCCACTTGCGCGACGCCGGCGATGCCGGGCTCCGGGCAGCTCGAGTGGTAGAACAGCACGCCGTCGCCCACGCGCATGGCGTCGCGCATGAAGTTGCGCGCCTGGTAGTTGCGCACGCCGGTCCAGGGCACGGTGGCGCGCGGGGCGGCCAGCGCGTCGTCGATCGAGCACTCGTCGGGCTCGGATTTCATCAGCCAGCACTGGGTCATCGGGCACCTGCCTTTGCTTGCATGGATGGGCGTTCACACCTTCTCAGTTGTCCATGCGCTGCGCGCCACCCGCAGCGCATGAACGCTACCACTCAGCCCAGTGCACCCGCGGAACCGGCTTTGCCGGGCCGCAGGGTGCGCCCCCCAGTGGGGGGAGGCGCCGCAGGCGCTTCGGGGGGCGTTCATTTCAGTGCAGCTTGACCAGCGGCGTGGCGCGCTTCACGAGGAAGCGCGCCACCGCCAGCACGCCGGTGCGCAGGGTGCCGAGCACGGCCTGGTGGTGCATCAGGTGCAGGCTCACGTACATGGTGCGCGCCAGCAGGCCCTGCACGTACCAGGTGGAGCGGAACAGGCTGCCCATCAGGCTGCCGACCGAGGTCTGGGTGCCGACCGAGACCAGCGAGCCGTGGTCCTTGTAGACGTAGCCGCGCGCCGGCCCGGGCCGGTCCATGGCGCGGCTCAGCAGCGCGTCGTAGAGGTAGCTGGCCTGCTGGTGCGCGGCCTGCGCGCGCGGCGGCACCCAGCCGCCGCCTGCCATCGGGCAGGCGGCGCAGTCGCCCAGCGCGTGGATGTCGGTGCAGCCCTTGACGCGCAGGTGCTCGTCCACCTCCAACTGGCCGGCGGGGTTGGTGGGCAGGCCCAGGGTGGCGAGCAGGTCGGGCGCCTTGATGCCGGCGGCCCAGACCACCAGGTCGGCGGGAAACACCCGGCCGGCGGAATCCTCGACCTGCTGCGGCGTGACGCGCGCCACGCGGCACGCGGTCTCGATCGAGACGTGGCGCTGCTTCAGCAGCGCGGCGGCGGCGCGGGAGACTTTCTCGGGCAGGGGCGCGAGGATGCGGTCCGCGCCTTCGAGCAAGGTGAGCTGCACGTCGCGCTGCGGGTCGAGGCGGCGGAAGCCGTAGCGCGAGTGCACCACGCTGGCCTCGCGCAGCTCGGCCGCCAGCTCCACGCCGGTGGCGCCGCCGCCGATGATGACCACGCGCACCTGGCCCTCCCCGCCGGCGCTCTTGCGCAGCTCGGCCGCGGTGAGCAGCTTGAGCATGCGCAGGCGGAACTGCTCGGCGTCGGCCGGGCGGTTCAGCGACAGCGTGTGCTCGGCCGCGCCGGGCACGCCGTAGTGGTTGGCGGTGCTGCCCACCGCGATCACGAGTTGGTCGTAGGGCAGGGTGCGCGCGGGGATGAGCATCTCGCCCTGTTCGTCGAACACCGGCGAGACGGCGACCGTGCGGCCCGCGGCGTCGAGCGCCTCCATGGCGCCGAGGCAGAAGGTGAAGCGGTTGTCGTGCGCGAGCATTTCGTAGGACAGGCCTTCCTGGTGGATGTCCAGCGTGCCGGCCGCGACCTCGTGCAGCGAGGGCTTCCAGATGTGGAAGAGCTGCTGGTCGACCAGGGTGACCTGCTCCGCGCCCAGCTTGCGCCCGAGCTTGCACGCCAGTTCCAGGCCGCCGGCGCCGCCGCCCACGATCACGATGCGTTGTTGCTTCATGCGCCGATCCTACTTCCCCGGCTCGGTCCGGGCGGGCGGCGGCGCGGGCGGCTGGGGCGGCGCCATGGCGGACGCCGGCGGGTCGCACGGGTCCGCGCCTTCCCGGGAACCCGCTTCGATCAGCGGCAGGAGCGCGGCGAGGGGTCCGGCGGCGGCGCCCAGCGCGACCGCGCCGATCACCTTGCCCACGAGCGGCCCGGACTCGACGCCCACGTCCGGGCGGCCCAGCGTGCCGGTCACGGTGATGGGCGTGCGCAGCGACAGCGGCGACCAGTCCTTGGGGCGCGCGACGACGCGCAGGTCCAGCGTCTCGTCGCGCAGGTTCACCGGGCCGGTGATCCAGACGGTGCTGTCGCGGTTGTCCACCACGGCGAGCCGGGGTTCGATCACGCCGCTGCGCGCCACCAGGTCGAGGCGCGCGCAGTGCAGGGGCAGCGGGCGGTCGCCGCGCAGGAGCACGCCCAGGGCCTGCGCCACGTCCAGGCCCACGGCCTCGGTGACGAGGTAGGACAGCGTGCCCTCGCGCAGGCTGAGCCGGATCGGGCCGTCCAGGCTGCCCAGGATGTCGGCGGCGGTGTTGCCGGTTCCGCGCACCTGCACGCTGCCGAACAGCGCGCCCGTGAGGTAGGCCTGCACGGCCTGGTCGCCGCCCCGGCGGGCCTGTTCGCGCTCGCGCTTGAGGGCCTGCGGTGCCGTCGTGGCGGCCGGCGCCTGGCCAGACGCGGCGCCGGGCCGCAGCGCGCGCAGCCAGCCGGCCATGTCGATGCCCGCGAAGTCCAGCTTCGCTTCCCATTTCGCGGGTGCCTCGCGGGCGTCGAGCTGGGTGGTGCCCTCGAGGCTGCCGCCGGCCACCACGGTTCGCAGCGCCTCGAGGCGCAGCACGCCGCCGTCGAGCCGCACGCGGGTGCGCAGTTGCCGCAGCGGCGCCAGCGCGGGGGTGCCGAAGTCGAGTTCGTCGACGTTCATCTGCACGTCGGCGTCCATCGCCCTGAGCGACGGCAGGTCGAAGCGGCGCCGCGGCAGCACGCGCCCGGCTTCGGTGGACGGGCCGGCGCCGCCGGCGCCCACGGCCGGCCCCAGGTCGGCGAATGCGAGCCGGGGGCCGCGGACCTCGCCCGTGAGGCGGGATGGGCGGGTGCGCGAGTCGTACAGCAGCTCGCCCGCGAGCCGGCTGGTGCCGATGGTGGCGCGCTCGGCCTGCAGGCGCCAGGCGCCGGTGCCGTCGTGCTGCAACTGGCCGCGCAGGTCGAACGGCGGCGTGGCGGGCAGGGCGATGCCCAGCGGCTTGCCCACCGCCGCGAGCGACGGCCCGCTGAAGCGCAGCGTCCCTTGCAGGCGCGGGCTGCCCAGCAGCGCGGCGGCCTGCCCGTCGTACAGCAGCCGGGCATCGGCCACGCTGCCCTCCACGCGCACCGGCACCCAGGGCGCCGGTGCGTTCGCGTCCGGCGCCCGCAGCAGCGGCAGCGTGCCGCCGGCGTTCACCTTGAGGTTCATGGCGATGGCCTGGTAGCGGCCTTTGAACGTGGCTTCGTAGCCGGTGTCCTGCCCGGCCAGGGCCTGGCCTTCGCCGCCGTGCAGCGCAATGTCGAGGTCCACGTCCTGCACCGCGTCGCGCCACCGGATCCGGCCCTGGCCCACGGTGAGCGTGCCGAAGTCCGGCAGGTCCATGCCGCCGTCCGGCGGGCGTGGCTCGCGGGGCTGGCCCGCCGGCCAGTTGGCCGCACCGTCGGCCAGGCGCACCAGGTGCGCGTCGAGCCGATCGGCCTGCAGGGTTTCCACGCGCAGCGGCCCGCCGCCGCGCCAGCGCCACACATCGCCCCAGCGCCAGGCCAGCAGCGCCCGGTCGGCTTGCAGCAGATGCGGCACCTCGAAGCGCGCGCCGGAGCCGATCTGCAGGTGCTCCACCTCGAGGCGCGGGCGCCAGACCAGGTGCAGCCGCACCCGGCCCTGCAACTGCACCGGCGCCTCGGCGGCGCGCGCGATCGCGCGTTCGAGCGGCTGGCGCAGGAACGGCCAGCCGGCCGCTTCGCCCGCCGCGATGCCGAGCGCCAGCGCCGCCAGCACGCCGCCCGCCACCCAGGGCGCGCGCCGCCGCGGAGGGCTTCGCAGGGTCGATGTCATGGCCATGCCGCAAGGCTAGCGCAAGCTTTCCCGCCTGTGCGCGGCCGCAGCGGAAAATAGGCGATGTCCGAAGCGCCTTGTGCGCGATGTCCTACAAGCGGGGCCTTCCTAAAATCCGGGCTGCATGAAGAATGGGCGAACGACCAGATGAATGAATGGCATGGACCTTGACGTGCGTGCGCACGACGCAGACCCGGTGAGCGAGGCGCCGCAGGCGCGCTGGCTCGACCAAGGCGCGCACCGGGTGCTGAGCCTGAGCGGCGACTGGCGGGGCGGGCGCGGCGAGCTGCCCGCGCCGTCGGCTTCCCACCATGAAGCGCCGGGCGGCGTGAGCGTGGACGCGGCCGGGCTGCGCGCCTGGGACGTGGCGCTCGCGGCGCAGCTCTGGCAGCGGCTCGAGCCCCTGGTGCGGCGCTCGGTGCCGGTCGACCTGCAAGGCCTGCCCGACGGCCTGCGCGACATCGTGGCGCTCTCGCTGAACGGCACGCCCGCGGCGGCCGAGGCGCAGGCGCGGCCCGGGCCGGGCCGGCTGGCGCGGCTGGGTGCCTTCGCGGCCCGCTACGCGCGCCAGCGCCGCGGCACCCTGACCTTCGTGGGCGAGGTGCTGCTGTCGCTCGGCCGCGGCCTGCGCGGCGCGAGCGACATGCGCGCCGCCGACCTCTGTTGGCAGATCGAGCAGACCGGGCCGCGCAGCCTGCCCATCGTGGCGCTGGTGAGTTTCCTGGTCGGCCTGATCCTGGCCTACATGGGCGCCGCGCAGTTGCAGCGCTTCGGCGCGCAGACCTACATCGCCGACCTGGTGACGGTGGGCGTGGTGCGCGAGATCGCCGCGCTGATGGTGGGCATCGTGCTCTCCGGCCGCGTGGGGGCGGCGTTCGCGGCGCAGATCGGCAGCATGCGCGCCAACGAGGAGGTGGACGCACTGTCCACGCTGGGCATGAACCCGATGGACTTCCTGGTGCTGCCGCGCGTGCTGGCACTGCTCATCGTCGGGCCCATGCTGACCGCGTTCGCCGCCCTGTTCGGCATGATGGCCGGCTGGCTGGTCGCGGTGGCGGTGTACGACGTGACGCCGCTGGAGTACGTGTACGCGAGCGCGCAGGCCCTGACGCTGCCGCACGTGGTGGTGGGTTTGGTCAAGGGCACGGTGTACGCGGTGCTGGTGGCCCTGGCCGGCTGCATGCAGGGCATGGCCGCCGGGCGCAGCGCGCAGGCCGTGGGCGACGCCACCACCGCTTCGGTGGTGCAGTCCATCGTGTGGATCGTGGTGTTCGCCTCCGTGCTCACGGTGGCGTTCCAGCGGCTGGATTTCTGAGCCATGGACGCGGATCCTTCCCCGACCGCCACCCCGCCGCGCGAGCCGCTGGTGCGCGTGCGCGGCCTCACCATGGCCTTCGGCAGCAAGCTGGTGCAGCAGGACCTGAACTTCGAGATCCTGCCCGGCGAGGTGCTGGCCATCGGCGGCGGCAGCGGCTGCGGCAAGAGCACGCTGCTGCGCCACCTGATCGGGCTGCAGCCGCCGGCCCAGGGCCAGGTGCTCTATGGCGGACGCGACCTGTACGCGCAGGACGAGCCGGCGCGGCGCGCGCTGATGCGCGGGTTCGGCGTCATGTTCCAGGCCGGCGCGCTGTGGAGCAGCATGACCGTGGGCGAGAACGTGATGCTGCCGATGCAGGTCTTCACCGACCTGAGCGCGCAGCAGCGCGAGCAGGAAGCCCGCTTCAAGCTCGCGCTGGTCGGCCTGGCCGGCAGCTTCGACGCCGAGCCCGCCACCCTGAGCGGCGGCATGAAGAAGCGCGCGGCCATCGCGCGCGCGCTGGCGCTCGATCCACCCCTGCTCTACCTCGACGAGCCTTCGGCGGGCCTGGACCCCCTGACCTCCGCCCACCTGGACGAACTGATCCGTCACCTGCGCGACGACCTGGGCACCAGCGTGGTCATGGTCAGCCACGAGCTCGACAGCATCTTCGCGCTGGCCGACCGGCTGCTGTTCCTCGACGCCCGGAGCAAGACCATGACGGCGCTCGGCCCGCCGAAGGCGCTGCGGCGCAGCGGGCCCGAACACGTACAGACCTTTTTGCGGCGCGGCGCCCCCGCCGGCCAGGAGAAGCCTCTATGAGCAGAAAAACCAACGCCACCCTGATCGGCGGCTTCGTGGTGGCCGGCCTCGCGGTCATCGCGGCGGCCATCATCGCGCTGGCGGGCAACAGCCTGTTCACCCAGCGCGAGCGCATCGTCATGCACTTCAGCGGCTCGGTGTACGGCCTGCAGGTCGGCGCGCCGGTGGTGTTCCGCGGCGTGCGGCTGGGCAGCGTGGAGTCGATCGACATCTTCTACGACCACAACAGCAACGCGTACTCGATCCCCGTGGTGGCCGAACTCGACAGCAACGCCGTGCGCGGCCTGGACGGGCAGCGCGGCGGCGCCCCGGCGGCGCTCGACGCGCTGATCGAGCAGGGCCTGAGCGCCCAGCTCGCCATGCAAAGCCTGCTCACCGGCCTGCTGTACGTGGACCTGGACCTGCGCCCGCGGCTGGAGCGCAGCCAGCAGGGCACCTACCGCGGCGCCACGGAAATCCCCACCACCGCCACCGCGATCCAGAACCTGCGCGAGCAGTTCGAGGGCATGGACTTCCGCCGCATCGCCGACGACATCTCGGCCATCGCCTCCTCGGCGCGCGCGGTGGTCTCGGGCCCGCAGCTCAAGCAGGCGATGGACGACCTGGCCGCCATCACCGCCGCGTTCAAGCGCATCTCCGAGCGCTTCGACCAGCGCATGGCGCCGCTGGGCAGCGAGCTCCAGCAGTCGCTGGTCGCCACGCGCAAGGCCATGGAAGACCTGGGCCGCGCCGCCCAGTCGGTGAACGCCGCCGCGGCGGGCGTGGGAAAGACCTCGGACCAGATGTCCGCGCTGCTGGCGCCGGACTCGCCGCTGGTGGCCGACCTGCAGCGCGCGGCCGCCGAGGTGGCGCGCACCGCGGGCTCGCTGCGCGAAGCCACTTCGGGCGACGCGCCGCTGGTGGTGGGCGCCGACCGCGCGCTGGACGACCTGTCCCGCGCGGCGCGCGCCCTGCGCGACCTGGCCGAGACCCTGGAGCAACAGCCCGATTCGCTGCTGCGCGGGCGCAGGAGGACGACCGAATGAATCCACAACGACGATCGCTGCTGATGGTGGGCGGTGCCTGCGCGGCGCTGCCCTGGGTGCTGGCCGCCTGCGCCGGCGGCGGCGCCACCGCCACGCGCTGGTACGAACTGCGCAGCGAGCCGCCGCCCGGTCCCCGGCCCGCGCCGCGCCCGGGCGACGGCGCGGTGTGGGAAGTGGCCCGCACCGTCGGGCTGCCGGGCGCGTTGGACCGCGACACGCTGATGGTGGCCAGCGGCGCGGCCAGCCTGGAGCCACTGGCCGGCCACCGCTGGGCCGAGCCGCTGCGCGAAAGCGTGCCGCGCCTGCTGGCGGCCGACCTGGCCCTGCTGCGGGGGGAAGGGCTGGTGTGGCGCGCGCCGGCGCCGGCCGGCGCTGCGCCCGCGAAACGCCTGCAGGTGGAGATCGTCACCCTGATGGCGGATGCCCAGCGGCGCTCGTTGCGCCTGCAGGCTCGCTGGTCGCTCGGGGACGTGCGGTCCAGCGGTGTCGCGCCGGTGCTGGGCATGGCCGACTTCAGCGTGGAAATCGCGGATGGCACGGTGGATGCGCTGGCAGCTGCGCATCGGCTGGCGTTGTGGCAACTGGCGATGCGGATGGTGTGATCTCGGGTTTTTCTTTGTTGTTGTGTTGTTGCTGTTGAGGCGAGCCGGGTCTCGGCCCGGCGGCCG
>CAZAPJ010000100.1:0-9636 GCA_964487025.1 uncultured Hydrogenophaga sp. | reverse complement strand
TCATGGCTCAATCCTCTCAGAGTGTTGAGCCTCCTCAAAACCCGGGGCGATTCAATCTGTTGATGGACCGTGAGTTGAGTATCCGTATGCCTCACCAACCAAGTCAGAAAGAACTCCATTCATGGATGCTGTGATGGTGCGCGGATGAAACGAGGGGAATGCCGTGAGCCAGCGTTGTAACTGTGATCTCACGGTCGGCTGTCCAAAGTCAGCTCGCGTTTTCAAAATGCCCCACACCACGGTCAACACACCACTGAGTTGCAGCAACATGCCCGAAAGACGAAAAGCCTTCTCCGACCATCCGAACACGCCAACCATGGCAATAACCGCAGCCACCGCGGTGATGGCCCACCAGTAGTGAGGCGTGACTGGCACCCTACGCCCCCAGTGAACTAAGGCTCTCAACCACCGCACGAAATTCGCCATAGCTCTCCTACCAATTTCGCCTGTACGAGACAGATGTTACAGGTGGTGAAGGGCATGGTGCGATGGAATCCCCTCTGCTCTATCCAAAGGAGATTCACTGAAAATCTGGCAAATTTCCGGAAAAGACTCCGCCTGCGACGGACAAGAACCATGGAGAAACAAGGAGACGGGCACATCGATCGTGCCGTACTTCCGCAACCAGCCTGAAGCAGCCACATAGCCAACTGTCGCGACGGAATGTTCTGGGTCTAGCCTAAGGCCGCAGTCCAAGACGGTTTTGCCCTATCTCCCGCCAGCGCTGCTGCTCGACACCGCAGATAGGGCACGCGGGTTTTCTTGCTGATGCGGCGCAGGTGAAGCCGCACCAAGCGCCCACCAGGGGCGAAGTCCCCGCTCCATCCCTGGCGCCCTCTTGGCGCACCCCACTATTCGCCCACCGAGCACTCGCTGGACAGCGCTCGGTGGGCGACCCGGCCGGCCATCAGGGCAGCCGCACTGCGCTGTCGGCCTGCCGACGGTACTCTGCCTCCTCGGTGACCGTCGGCACGAAGAGGCCGCTGCGCAGTTCGCCGCTGGCTCGGCCTTGAGGCTGCCGGCGGTACCCAGCTTCCAGCCCTTGGCCGTGGCCCAGCGTCCTTGGGCGCAATTGCCCGCTTCAGCGCGCGAAGACGAGTCCGATGGCTGCAGCCCGGCTACTTCGTCGCGCCTCGACTAGCGGGTGATGACCAGGTAGTAGGCGCAGGGCAGGTCGCCTTCGTTGGCGAACCGGTACGGCGCCTTGAGCTCGAAATGCATCGAGTCGCCCACGCCGAGCTGGATGACTTTTTCCTCGAGGTACACCGTGAGCGTGCCCTCGAACACCATCACGTATTTCTCGGCGGGGGTCTTGTAGGGCGGCAGCACGCAGGTGGTCTGGTGCGGCGGCAGGCGGTGCATGACGATCTCGATGTCGCTGCGCACGTGCGGCGGCGACACCACGAACCGCTCGAACCCGGTCTCGGGATCCCGGTAGGCCAGCCGTTCGCTGGAGCGCACGACGGCGACCTGCGTGTCGGTGGCCCGCACCCCCAGCAGGTCGGAGACGGGGATGCCGAAGCCCGAGGCGATGCGCAGGACCACCGGCAGGGTGGGCATTTTCTCGCCGCGCTCGATGCTGGAGATCATGGCGCGGCTCACGCCGCAGCGTTCGCCGAGTTGCTCCAGCGTGAGGCCCGACTGTTTCCTGAGTGCCTTGATGCGGGAGCCGAGTGTGGCGGCGACCGAGTTCTCGATTTCGTCTGTCATGCAGGTGCACCACGCATCCCCCCGTGTCCATGGCGCTGCCCGTCGGGGCGGCCACGGACGCGTTCAGGGCGCTGCTCCCATACCAGTGGAGTGGACCGGATGATACACGCGGGCCTCCGCCCGCCATCGGCTCACGCGGCGCCGGCCCCCAGCAGCCTCGACGGGTTTTCCACCAGCACCTCCCGGCGCAGGGCCTCGTCCGGGATGAGGCGCGCGAGCGCGTCCACCAGGTCGGCGTCGTCCGGCATCTCGGCCGCGCGGAAGATGCCCACGTGCGGCCAGTCGGTGCCCCAGAGCACGCGCCGCGGCGCGATGCGGAGCATCTCGCGCACGAAAGGTTCGACGTCCAGGTAGGGGTAGCCGGTCTTCGACAGGCGGTCGGCGCAGGTGATCTTCATCCAGAAGTTGTCGCGGGCCATGAGGCCGCACAGGGCGGCGAAGTCCTCGTGCGCGGTGCCCTTGGCCACGTCGACGTTGCCGATGTGGTCGATCACCACCGGCGCGGGGATCCGCCGCATCCAGTCGTGCAGGGGCAGGATGGATTCGCTCGCGAAATGCAGTTCGACGAACCAGCCCAGCCCGTCGATGCAGCGCATGACGTGGTCGAACACGTGCTCGTCGAGCGAGCCGCCGTGGGCCGGGTTGAACGCGAACCGCACGCCGCGCGCGCCGGCCTCGTGCAGGGCCTGGCAGCCCTGCGGCGTGGCCCGCTCGTCGAGCCGGACCACGGCGACGTAGCGGCCGCCCGAGCGCGCCACCGCGTCGAGGTCCACGGCGTTGTCGAAGCCGTGCACGTTCACGTGCACCGCGAAGCCGCGCCGGATGCCCAGCCGCTCGTGCAGGCACACGCAGGCCTCGAACGGCGCGTCGGGCGGCGAATACTTGCGCTCGGGCGTGTACGGGTACGTCGACTGGGGGCCGAGCACGTGGAAATGGGTGTCCCACGTGCCCTCGGGCAGCACCAGCGATGGCGCCCTCCCCTCCAGCGGTCCCAATGAGATCGGCAAGGACATGGCGGTGCGTGCCCGGCTACTGCAGCTTGATGTTGGCGCGGGTGATCACCTCGCCCCAGGCGGCGCGCTCCTGGTCGGCGTAGCTGCCGAACTTGTCGCGGTCGAGCACGAAGATCTCGGCGCCCAGGTTCTTGAGCGTCGCCTGCACCTCGGGCTGCGCGAGCACGCGCGTGATCTCGTCGTTGAGCCGCTTGAGCACGGCCGGCGGCGTCTTGGCCGGAGCCACGATGCCCAGCGTGTTGGGCACCTCCACGTCCAGGCCCGACTCCTTGAGCGTGGGCACGTCGGGCATCAGGGGCGAGCGCTCGGCCGAGGCCACGGCCAGCACCTTGATGCGCCCGCTGTCCTTGAGCGGCTTGGCCGCCACCGTGGGCAGGATCATCAGGTCGACCTGGCCGGCGATGAGCCCGTTGAAGGCCTGCGGGCCGCCGTTGAACGGCACGTGCAGCAGCTTCAGGCCGGCCTTGCCGTTGAGCATTTCCATGCCGACCTGCGGCACGCTGCCGATGCCCCAGGAGGCATAGGTGAACTTGTCGGGCTGCTGGCGGATGGCCTGCACCGTCTCGGCCACCGTGGCCTGGGGCCAGGTGCTGCGCGTGGCCAGCACGTGCTGCAGCTTGACGAGCGACATGATCGGCGCGAAGTCGCGCTTGGCGTCGTAGGAGATCTTCGCGTAGGCGTGCGGGTTGATGGCCACCGTCTCGGCGCTGGTGACCAGCAGCGTGTGGCCATCGGCCGGCGCCGTGGCGACGAGCGTCGAACCGATGATGCCGTTGGCCCCCGGCCGGTTGTCCACCACCACCGGCTGCCCGAGGCCGGCCGGCAGTTTTTCGGTGATGACCCGCATGGCGGCGTCCACCACGCCGCCGGCCGGCCAGGGCACGACGACCTTCACGGGCGCGGTGGGATACGACTGGGCCTGGGCCAGCACCGGCACGAGCGCCGCGGCGGCCAGGGCGGAACGAAGAAGGAAATGCTGAATGGGCTTCATGGTGTTGTCTCCTGGTGGAAATGGCTAGCGCAGGACGAAGGGGTTGGGGATTTCGCTCTCGGTGTTGATCCAGATGCTCTTGACCTGCATGTACTCCTTGATCATGTCCTGCCCGTTCTCCCGGCCGATGCCGGAAGACTTGTAGCCGCCAAAGGGCGACATGTAGCTGATGACGCGGTAGGCGTTCACCCACACGGTGCCGGCCTGCAGGCGCGAGGTCATGCGCATGGCCCGGGCGATGTTCTCGGTCCAGACGCCGGCCGCCAGGCCGTAGTCCGAATCGTTGGCGATGCGCACCGCGTCTTCCTCGTCCTTGAACGGGATCACCGAGAGCACCGGACCGAACACCTCCTCGCGCGCGATCTTCATCTGGTTGTGCACGCCGGTCAGCACCGTGGGCTCGAAGAAGGTGCCTTGGCCGCATTCGGGCCGCCGGGCCGGCTGGCCCCCGAGCGCGCAGACCGCGCCCTCGGCCTGGGCCTCTTTCACGCACTGGAGAATGCGCTCGAACTGGGGGCGGGTCGCGATGGGGCCGACCTGGGTGTCGGGCAGCATGGGATCGCCCAGGCGCACCGGGCGCACGAAGTCCACCAGGCGCCGCACGAAGTCGTCGTGGATGCTTTCCTGGACCAGCAGCCTCGAACCCGCCATGCAGGTCTGCCCGCTGGCCGCGAAGATGCCCGAAACGGCGCCCTTGACCGCGTTGTCGATGTTGGCGTCGTCGAACACGATGTTGGGCGACTTGCCGCCCAGTTCGAGCGAGACGCGCTTGAGCCCCTGGGCCGCGGCCTCGTAGACCCGGCGCCCGCCGGCGTCGCCGCCGGTGAAGGCGACGCGCGCGGCGCGGCGGTGGCGCACCAGCGGCTCGCCCACCTCCGGCCCGAATCCGGTCACCACATTGAAGACGCCCTTGGGGAACCCCGCCTGCTCGACCAGCCTGGCGAATTCCAGCATGGACGCGGAGGTGAACTCCGAAGGCTTGACCACCACGGTGTTGCCCGCGGCCAGCGCCGGCGCGATCTTCCAGCAGGCCAGCAGCAGGGGCGAGTTCCAGGGCGCGATGACGACCACCACGCCCAGCGGCTCGTGCGTCGTGAAGTTGACCATGCCCGGCTTGTCGACGGGAATCACCGAGCCTTCGATCTTGTCCGCCAGGCCGCCGAAGTAATAGAACCACTGCGGCAGGTAGCGCGTCTGGCCGAACATCTCGGCCTTGAGCTTGCCGTTGTCGCACACCTCGACGTCCGCCAGGTGCTCCGCGTGCTGCGCGATGAGATCGCCCAGGCGCCGCAGCATGGCGCCACGCTCGCTGGGCGTCGTCTTCGCCCAGGGGCCCTGCTCGAAGGCCGCGTGCGCCGCCTCCATCGCGCGATCGGCGTCCTCGGCACGCGCGCGCGGCATGAGCGCCCAGGCCTCGCCGGTGAAGGGGTTGGTGGTCTCGAAGGTGCCGGCGCCGGCGGCGTCAACCCACTCGGCGTCGATATACATCTGATAGCGGTGCAATTTCTGGGCCTCTTCTCTGTCGGTGGTGAATGGAAAGCGGAAACGGGTGTCAGGACAGCCGCAGCAGCCGGCGGGCGTTCTCGCCCATCACCTTGCGCAGGTTGTCGGGCCGCAGCGGCAGGCGCTCGAACCAGCGCCGGTATTGGTCGATCGGGCAGAACGGAAAGGCGCTCGCGTACAGCATGCGGTCGGCCAGCGCGCCGTCGGCGGCCTGGACGTAGGCCTCCCAGCCGGCGAAACCGCAGAAATACATGTCCGGACACAGGTACAGGTTGGCGCGGCGCTGGGCCATCGCCAGCACCGGGTGCACCCAGGGCCAGCCGCCGTGCGCCAGCACCACCGTCAGCCGGGGGAAGTCCGCCAGCACCCGGTCGGTTCGCATGGGATCGGAGTAGCTGAGGTCGGGCCCCGCGGGCCCGCCGGCGGTCAGGACCAAGGGCACGCCCAGATCCTCGCAATGGGCGTAGATGGGATAGAGGCGGCGGTCGTCCGCGTGCATCGGCAGCGGGTACCAGCCCGGCTCGATGGTCACCGCCTTGAAGCCGTCCGCCCAGGCCCGCGTGATGGTCTCGCAGGCAGCGACCCGCTGCGTGGGGTCGATCGACGCCACGCCGAGGAACCGCCCCGGGTGCGCGCGCACCAGGTCCGCGATGTCGTCGTTGGAAATCGTGCCCACGGCGCCGGCGTGGCGCCCCACCACCACGGCGCGGGCCACGCCCGCGGCCGCCATCTCCTCCAGCATCAGCGCCATGGACTGCTGCCGGGCGGCGGCCGAGGGCTCGAAGCCCGCCTGCCGCGTGATGCCATCGCGCCGCTCGGGATCGGCATACATCAAACTCTGGAGGAATCCGCCCACCGGGGGCCGTACCCTGAAATCGATCACGTCCATATTGCGCGTTGCCGTTATCCTGCGGGGCTCGTGCCTGATTGGCCCAATGCTGCAAAATCCTCGATAGAAGAATTTTCTTCTAAAGGAGAATATTCGCCACCCCCCTGCGCGTCAACCGGCGGGGATCGGGGTTTACCCTGGTCATCGGACACGCTGGCGCTCGATGCGGCCGCATGGCGGCGCTCCCTGCATGAACCTTCATCGACTCGACCTCGTCTCGCTGGCCCTGTTCCACCGCGTGGCCAGCACAGGCAGCATCAGCCAGGGCGCCGCGTCCGCGCACCTGGCGATCGCCGCCGCCAGCCGGCGGATCGCCGACCTCGAAGACGCCGTGGGCACGCCGCTGTTCGAGCGCCATTCGCGCGGCGTGAGCCTCACGGCGGCGGGGCAGGCCTTCCACGGCCATGCGCTGCGCATCCTGGGCGACGTGGACCACCTCGCGGCGGACTTGTCGGACCACGCGCAAGGCGTGGTGGGCGTGGTGCCGCTGTGGGCCAACACCTCGGCCATCACCCAGTTCCTGCCCCGGGAGCTGGCGTCCTTCGCGCGCCAGCAGCCGCGGCTGCGGATCGCGCTGCAGGAGGCCGACAGCCACCAGGTGGTGCTGGCCGTCCTGGAGGGCCGCAGCGACCTGGGCATCTTCGCCGAGCAGACGCCGGCCCTGGGCCTGCAGACCATGCCGTACCGCGAGGACCACCTCGTGCTGGTGGTGCCGCGCGGCCACGCGCTGGCCCGGCGCCGGCGCATGGCCTTCGCGCAAGCCGCCGCCGAACACGAGTTCGTGAGCCTGTCGCAGGGGACTTCCCTGGCGGAACGGCTGGCGCAGGAGGCCCGCAAACAGGGGATTCCGCTGCGCGTTCGCGTGCACGTGCGCAGCTTCGACGCCATCTGCCAGATGGTGGCCGTGGGCCTGGGCATCGCCGTCCTGCCCGAGCTCGCCGTCGCGCCTTTCATCGGGCCCCTGGGGCTGCGCCAGGTGCCGCTCTCCGATCCCTGGGTGCGCCGCCGGCTGCTGCTGGGCGCGCGCAACTTCTCCGCGCTGGCGCGGCCCGCGCGGGCCCTGGCCGGCCACCTGCTGGGCACGCCGCTGGCCGACTAGGACCGGCCCGCCGCTTTCGCCAAACGCGAAAGCTCGCTTCGCGTCTGGCGCATTCCCCTGGGCGCGGCTTGTTCCTAGACTGGCGGCGCTGCCGAATCCGACGGCCTCCGCGCCCCGGCCGCACCACTCTTGGACGCATCTCCCTGCCCGCTCCCGCCCCCGCCCCCGCCCCCGCTCCCGCCCCTGCCCATGGACACCGCTACCGCCACCCTGCCCCCCGAGGCCCTGGCCGGCCTCAAGGTCGTCGAGATGGGCCAGCTCATTGCCGGCCCCTTCGCCGCCAAGACCCTGGGCGACTTCGGCGCCGAGGTCATCAAGATCGAAGCCACCGGCTCAGGCGACCCCCTGCGCCACTGGCGCCTGATCAAGAACGGCACCTCCGTCTGGTGGCAGGTCCAGTCCAGGAACAAGCGCTCCATCGCCCTGGACCTGCGCAGCCCCGAGGGCCAGCGGATCGCCCGCGAGCTCATCGCCCAGGCCGATGTGCTGGTCGAGAACTTCCGCCCCGGCACCCTGGAGAACTGGGGCATGTCCTACGAGGCGCTCTCGCGCGACAACCCCGGCCTGGTGATGCTGCGCATCTCGGGCTACGGCCAGAGCGGACCCTACCGCGACCTGCCGGGCTTCGGCGCGATCGGCGAGGCCATGGGCGGGCTGCGCCACCTCACGGGCGAGCCCGGCCGCGTGCCGGTGCGCTGCGGCGTCTCCATCGGCGACACGCTGGCCGCCCTGCACGGCACCATCGGCGTGCTCACCGCGCTGTACCACCGCAAGGTCAACGGCGGCCGGGGCCAGGTGATCGACGTGGCGCTGTCGGAGGCGGTGCTCAACGTGAGCGAGAGCCTGATCCCGGAGTACAGCGCCTTCGGCGTCATCCGCGAGCCCGCGGGCTCGGCGCTGCCGGGCATCGCGCCGTCCAACGCCTACCGCTGCCAGGACGGCGTGGTGCTGATCGCGGGCAACGGCGACGGCATCTTCAAGCGGCTGATGCAGGCCATCGGCCGCGCCGACCTGGCCGCGGCGCCGGACCTGGCGCACAACCCGGGGCGCGTGGCGCGGGTGGCCGAGATCGACGGCGCGATCGAGCAGTGGACGCTGGCGCGCGCGGTGGCCGAGGTGCTGGACGTGCTGGGCGAGGCCAAGGTGCCGGCCGGGCGGGTCTACACGGCCAAGGACATCGCCGAGGACCCGCACTTCCGGGCGCGCGACATGCTGCTGACGCAGCGCACGCGCGACGGCTACGAGGTGGAGGTGCCGGGCATCGTGCCCAAGCTGATGGGCACGCCGGGGCGGGTGCGCAGTGCCGCGCCCGGCCTGGGCGACGACACCGAGGCGGTCCTGGCCGAGCTCGGATACTCCCCAGAGACCATCGGCGCTCTGCGCGAGGCCGGGGTGGTGGCATGAACACGCCCCTCTGGCACGGCGAGGGGCGGCGCCTGCACATCCACGAGGTCGGCATGCGCGATGGCCTTCAAGCGGAAGCGGCCTTCATTCCGACCGAGGACAAGATCGCCCTGGTGGACGCGCTGTCCGAAACGGGGCTCTCGAAGATCGAGGTCACCGCCTTCGTCTCGCCCAAGGCCATCCCGGCGC
The DNA here is from genome assembly GCA_964487025.1 of uncultured Hydrogenophaga sp. Taxonomy (GTDB): domain Bacteria; phylum Pseudomonadota; class Gammaproteobacteria; order Burkholderiales; family Burkholderiaceae_C; genus Hydrogenophaga. The sequence continues at coordinate 838 of CAZAPJ010000100.1, read as the reverse complement.
TGCGCGACGCCGAGCGCGTGCTGCGCGAGATCCGGCGCGCGCCGGGCGTGGTCTACAGCGCGCTGGTGCCGAACCTGCGCGGCGCCGAGCGCGCCATCGACGCGGACGCCGACGAGCTCAACCTGGTGATGTCCGCCAGCGAGAGCCACAACCTGTCCAACCTGCGCATGACGCGCGGGCAATCCTTCGCGGCGCTGCGCGAGGTGGCTTCGCTGGCCCGCGCCGCGAAGCGGCGCACGAACGCCTCGCTGTCGTGCAGCTTCGGCTGCCCCATGGAGGGCGACGTCGATCCCGAAGGCGTGCTGGCGCTGTGCCAAGGCTTCCTGGACGACATGGGGGTGACCGGCGTCACGCTGTGCGACACCACAGGCATGGCCCATCCCGCGCAGGTGCACCAATTGGTCGGCGCGTTCCGGCGGCGGTGGCCTCAGGCCGAGCTCACGCTGCACTTCCACAACACGCGCGGCCTGGGCATGGCCAATGTGCTGGCCGCCATCGACGCCGGCGCGGTGCGCTTCGACGCCTCGCTGGGCGGCATCGGCGGCTGCCCCTATGCGCCCGGGGCGAGCGGCAATGTCTGCACCGAGGAAGTGGTGCACGGGCTGGCCCTGATGGGCTACGACACGGGCATCGACCTCGCGCCGCTGCTGGCCTGCGCCGAGCGCCTGCAGGCGCTGCTGGGACACGAGGTGCCCAGCCAGATCCTGAAGGCGGGCCGGCGGCTGGACCTGCACCCTCTGCCCGAGGGCTTCGAGACCTAGGCTGAATCGACATTCAGCCTAGCAGGCTGTTGAAATTCAGCACGTGCGACCGAGCGCATCGACTTTCAGTCGCAGGC
>CAZAPJ010000099.1:0-10294 GCA_964487025.1 uncultured Hydrogenophaga sp. | reverse complement strand
CGCAGCGGCGCGCCAGAGAGGGGGGAAGCCGCGTCAGCGGCGCAGGGGGGTGTTCACCGTTCCACTAGGGCAAAGACCTCGCGTGGCGGCAGGGACTTCAGGCGGTGGTCGCTCCAGACCTGGCGCCACTTGCGGGCGCCCCGCAACCCGTGCCGCAAGCCGAGCATGTGCCGCGCGATCGCGTACCACGGGCAGCCGTCCTCCAGGAACGCGCGCTCCATGTAGGCCACCATCTGCTCCTCCACCGCCTCGCGCGTCACGGTGCTGGGCGGGGCACCGAAGAAGGTCGCGTCCCAATCGGTCATCAGCCAGGGGTTGTGGTACGCCTCCCGGCCCACCATCACGCCATCGACCTCGCGCAGTTGCCGGGCGATCTGCTCGTTGGTCGTGATGCCGCCGTTCACGGCAAAGGTGAGCGCCGGGAAATCGCGCTTGAGGCGGTGCGCGATCTCGTAGCGCAGCGGGGGGATCTCCCGGTTCTCCTTGGGCGAGAGCCCTTGCAGCCAGGCATTGCGCGCGTGCACCAGGAACACCCGGCAGCCGGCCTCGGCCACGGTCCCGACGAAATCGCGCACGAAGCCGTAGCGCTCCTCCCGGTCGATGCCGATGCGGTGCTTGACCGTCACCGGGATCGACGACACCGCGTCCAGCATCGCCTTCACGCCATCGGCCACCGTGCGCGGCTCGGCCATGAGGCAGGCGCCGAAGGCGCCGCGCTGCACCCGTTCGCTCGGACAGCCGCAGTTCAGGTTGATCTCATCGTAGCCCCACTGTTCACCCAGCCGCGCCGCCTGCGCGAGCTCGGCCGGCTCGCTGCCGCCCAGTTGCAGGGCCACGGGATGCTCCTCGGCATTGAAGCGCAGGTGCCGCTGCACACTGCCGTGCATCAGCGCCCCCGTGGTCACCATCTCGGTGTAAAGCAGGGTGTGCCGGGTCAGCAGGCGGTGCAGGTAGCGGCAGTGCCGATCGGTCCAGTCCATCATCGGCGCCACCGAGAGCCGCCAGCCATGGGGCTGGCGGACGCCGCGGCTGACGGGTTCTGCGGTGGCCGCCAGCGGCATCTCTGCGGTGGTCGTGCGCATCCGGGGAAGTTTACCGGCTGCGCAAAGCCGGCACCGCGTCACGCGAAGCGCTGCGCCAGCGATTCCGCCGTCTCCGTCTCCAGATGAAGCCCTGCCAGGACCGGATTCATTTGCCCGTATGGCCTGTCCAAGGCGCAGCCGAGCAGCGCGATGGCCATATCCAGACAGGGTGTCGCCACACCGGCGATGGCGCCGATCCGCTGGAGCACGACCAGTCCATAGGGAACATCCTCCCCTATGTAGCGGTGGTCAATACTCTGCGGGCCCGGCGCCCCGAGCCCTGCCGCTTCGATGGCCTGAGCGAGCGCGGCCAGGTCCTCGCCTTTCACGCCGTAGGACAGGCGGTAGTGATCGGCCAGGGAGCGCAAGGGAATCCCGAAGCGGCGCCCGATCGCCAGCCGCTCGGCGTCGATCGCCTCGGCGATGCGCGCGCCGGCGCTGGTGAAGTTGGCGAACAGGCGCCAGGCCTCGCCGTTCTCGATGCGCGTCAGGTTCGGGATGACCTGGCCGGCATGGGCGATCGGATTGATGTTGGCCAGCAAGGTGGCGAGATGGGCCGGTGCCGGATCGAAGCGGTCGCCGAACAGCGCCGCGCAGCGCGCCGTCAGGGCTTGCAGGCGGGTGGCCGGCAGCGCGCTCACGCCCAGGCGCGGCCGCACCGTGGCGACCTTGGCGTGCAGGGGCTGCACGCGGCTGGCGGTGCCCAGGGTCGTGCCCCAGGCGAGCAGGTCCGGCGCGGGCCCGCGCCGCTGAATGGCATCCCGGAGCCAGAACTGCACCAGCGAAAGCGCCCCGCTGAAGATCACCGTCTGCCTCTGGTGCAGGAACGGCATGGCCATGCCGAGCACGTCGGCGTAGGCGGTGGCGGGCAAGGCCACGAGCACGTTGCTCCACCCGGCAAGCGATTGCGGCCCCGAGAGGTTCTCGACCTCCACGCTCGATTCCAGTTTGCCGGTGCAGCGCAAGACGAGGCGCTCGCCTGGCGGCGCGGGCGTGCGCGGACACCATACGCCGACGCGGTGCCCCGCCGAAGCGGCCAGCGTGGCCGAGAGAATGCCGATGGGGCCGGCACCGATGACGGCCAGATCCAGGGCGTCAGTCATTCGACGCAGCCTGTTTCATGGTGGTATAGCCGCAAAGGGCATCGTGTTGCCTGAGCGCGGCGGACCGGTCGGCCGGCGAGCCGAAGCCTCCGCCGCCGGCCGAATCGTGGACGATGAGGTCGCCCGGCAGAATCGACACGGTGCCGGAAAGCGCGTGCAGCGCCACGCGCTGGCCGTCCCGCACGATATGGACGGCGTTGGGTTGCCCGGGCTGGCCGCCCGCCAGGCCTGGCGGCGGCACGATCACGCCATCGCCGGTCGGCGTCAGGCGGCCCGGTTCCGCCCCCTCGTAGCGCAGGGCATAGGTGGCGCCAAGGCCGCCGCGGTGCAACCCCTGGCCGCCCGAATCCGGGCGCAGCGCATACCGCTCGACGCGCAGCGGAAAAACCGCCTCCGTCCTTTCCACACTGGGCGAAGGCGTGCCGCCGGGGCTCTGCACGACACCCAGATTGCACCAGCCGTCCCCCGCGGCATGCGCGCCGGCGGCGCCCCGGTTGGCGAAGTGGTGCCAGACGACGTCACGCCCGCTCCGGTCGCGGCAGGCGATCGCCACCCGAAAGCGCCGCGCAAAGCCGGCGATGACCTGGTCGGGCACGATCTTGGAGAGGGCGTCCAGGATCGCCTCGATCACCGGCGCGGCGGTAAGCGTGGTGCAGGCGGTGACCGGCGCCGGCTCGACCGGATTCACCAGGCTGCCCGGCCGGGTAAGGAGCCGGATCGGGCGCATCGTGCCGCCGCTCTGCCGCCCCTCACCCGAACAGACATAGGCAAAAGCGGCGTTGACCGCCGCGGTGGTGTTGGCCAGCGGCGAGTTCACGAACTGCGCGACCTGGTCGGCACTGCCCCGCAGGTCCACCGTCGCCTCACTGCCCACCACCTCGATCCGGGCGTGGATGCGCGGCGCGACACCGCCCGGCTCGAGCGGATCGAGCCAGCTTTCGCCCTCCTGCACCCCATCCGGCCACGCGCCGATGGTCGCTCGCATCGCCGCCTCCCCGGCCGCCAAAATCGCTTTGCCGCATGCGGCGAGGCAGGACACCCCGTAGTGGTCGGTCAGCGCACGCAGCCGCACGGCGCCCGCCTGGACGGAGGCAAGCTGGGCCAGGAGATCGCCGCGCATGTCGGCCGGCGTGCGGGAGTTCAGACAGAGCAGGTCGAGCAGTTCCTCATCCAGCCGCCCCGCCCGCACCAGGCGGATCGGCGGCACCCGCAAGCCTTCATGCCAGATCTCGGTCGCACGGGGGCTGTAGCCGCCCGGCGAGATGCCGCCGATATCGCCCTGGTGCGCGCGGTTGACCACCCAGAAAGCGGCCCGCCCTTCCACCATCACCGGCAGGCAGAGGGTCATGTCCGGCAAGTGGCTTCCGCCGCGATAGGGATCGTTGAGCAGCACCACGTCGCCGTCGGCCAGTTGATCGCCGAACCGTTCGCGCGCCGCCAGCAGCGCGAACCGCAGCGCGCCGAGATGGATGGGCAGGCGCTCCGCCTGGGTCAACAGTTCCCCTTCGGCATCGAAGATCGAGGCGGAAAAGTCGCGCGACTGGTTGAGGATGGGCGAAAAGGCCGTGCGCGCCATCACCTCGACGGTTTCGTCCACGATCGCGGCGAGGCGGGCCCGCACGACCGCCAATGTCACGGGGTCCACCGGTTGCATGGCCATCATTGCTTCTCCATCGAGAGGATGAGCAAGCCCCGCTCTCCCCGGCTCAAGGTTTCGTTGTCCCGCACGACCACCACGCCGCCGCAGTCGCACAACAGTGGGCCCTGCCTTGCCGCGCCCTCGCCCAGATCGGCGACCGAGACGACGGGCCATTCCCGCCAGCCGCCCTCCTGGTGCACCGAGCGCGTGAGCGCCCGTCCGGGCGATGGCTGCCGCGCGCCGGTCTGCGGGCGCTCCGGCGCGGCAAGAGGCTGCGTCGCAACGAGCCGCAAGGCATCCAGCACGCAGGTCTCGTTGCGGTGCGCATGGCCGAACAGCGCCGTGTAGCGCGCCTCGAAGCGGGCCATGACCTCGGCGATCGCCCCGCTTTCCAATTCATCCGACGTGAGCGGGACCGCGACGGTGCCGGCCTGCCGCGCATAGCGGCATTCCGCGATCCAGGCCACCTCCATCGGCTCATTGCCGCCGGCCATGGCATGGCGGATGCGCCAGCGCCGCATCTCGTCCTCCATGTCGCGCACCAGCGCGGCGAGGTGCGCCGTCGGCAGCGCGTTCATCGCCAGGCCGACGTGCCGGATCGTGTCGTACCGCATCTCCGCATCGAGGAACCCAGCCGCCGAGAGGACCGACCCGGCCGCCGGCGCGACCGCCATCGCCACGCCGGTCTCCCGCGCCACCGCGCCGAGCAGCAAACCGCCGGCGCCACCGAAACCGACCAATGCCAGGTCGCGCGGATCGATGCCCCGACCGACCGTGGCCGCGCGAATCCCCGTGGCGACCACGGTGGCCGCGAGCGTCAGCACGGCTTCCGCCGCCGCCTCCGGCGAAAGGCCCAGCGGCACCGCGACGTCGCGGGTGATCGCCTCGACGGCCAGCGCCCTGGACAGGGCCAGGCCGGAGGCACCGCCCAGGCCGCCCGCCTCCGCCTCGCCGGCGTCACCGGCCGGCAGCAGGCCGAGGACGACTGCCGCGTCCGTCAGCGTCGCCCTGACGCCGCCCCGGCCATACGCGGCAGGCCCAGGCACGGCGGCCGCGCTCTCCGGTCCGACCTGCAGCACGCCATCCGCCCCGACCCGCGCAATCGAGCCGCCCCCCAGGCTCAGCACGCTGATGTCGATCGTGGGCAGTCCGATGACGTACGCATCGGTGCTGGTCAAGAGCCGCTCCTGCGGTTGACCGCCGTGAATGACCGAGATGTCGGTGGTGGTGCCGCCGACGTCGAAGGCCACCACGTCGCGACCGAGTTGGCGCGCGATGCTGGCGGCGGCGATGGCACCGCCCGCCGGGCCGCTGTTCACGAAATGGGCAGCACGGTCGCCCGTCGCCGTCAGCGGCAGCAGGCCGCCGGAGGACTGCATCACCTGGGTGCGCACCGGACGGCCGGCCTTGTCCTCGAGCCGCCTGCCCAGGCGCTCCAGGTAGCTTTGCAGCACCGGTGCGACGCTCGCCTCGATCGCCGCCGTCGAGAACCGGACATATTCGCCCTCCTGCGGCAGCACGCGATGCGACAGCGCGACCGGGCCGGCCCAACCCGCTTCGCGCAGCCATTGCTCGAGCCGCAGTTCATGCACGGGGTTGCGGTGCGCATGCAACAGCCCGATCACCACCGCTTCCACGTCGAGGCCGAGCAGCGACGCGATGGCGCCGCGTGCCTCGCCCTCATCGAGCGGCGTCAGGATGGTGCCGTCATGCGCCATGCGCTCCGTGACCTCGAGTCGACACGGCCGGGGCACCAGCGGCACCGGGATCGGCACCCGCAGTTGGTAGCGATTGCCGCGGGTGCCGTCTCGCAACTCCAGCACATCCCGGAATCCGCGCGTGGTCAGCAGGCCCACGCGCGCGGGGCGTCCCTGCGCCAGCACGTTGGTGGCGATCGTGGTGCCGTGGACGAACTCGCCCGCAGACGAGAGCAGCTGGCGCGCATCCTGGCCAAGCCGCTCGGCCAGCGCGGCGATGCCGTTCAGCACGCCCTCGACCGGATCGGCGGGCGTCGTCGCCACCTTCGCAAAAACAATGTCGCCATCCGCCTGGCGGACCGCCACATCCGTGAAGGTGCCGCCTACGTCGCAAGCCAACCGAAACGCCATGCAAGACTCCTCTGCCTTCCCCGGAGATTTCATTCCAGCTTGATGCCGGTGCGCGCGACCACGTCGCGCCACTTGTCGAATTCGGCCTTGAGATGGTGTGCCATCTCTTCCGGCGTGCCACCGACTCCATCCAGGCCCAGCTTGACGAAACGTTCATGCAGATCGGGCTGCTTGAGCATTTCGTTGATCGCGCGGTTCAATTTCGCGACGATGTTGGCTGGCGTGCCCGCCGGCGCGAAAAGTGCGAACATCGTCGCGGAGTCGAAGCCGGGATAGCCGAGTTCCGCGATGGTCGGCAAATCGGGCACGGCGGGGGAACGGCGGCTGGAACTCACCGCCAGGCCCCGAACCCTGCCGGCCTCAATGAGAGGCCTGGCGGCGGCGACGTCGAGCGCCACCATCTGCACCTCCCCGGCGACAAGCGCTTGCAAGGAAAGCCCGGTTCCCCGATAGGGAACATCCAGCATTTTCAGGCCAGCGGTCGTCACGAGCAGCACCGAAGCCATGTGGCTGGTTCCGCCTTTGCCTCCCGACCCGTAGGAGTAGCGGTCGGGGTTGGCGCGAACGTGGGCGATGAAGCCGGGCAGATCCTCCGCGGGAACGGACGGGTGGATACAGATGATCTGCGGGTTGGTAGCCACCAGCGCCACCGGCGCGAAATCCGACATCTTGTAGGGCGTGGGCGGCAACAGATGCGGCGCAATCCCGTAGGTGCTGTTCGTGCCGAGCAACAGCGTATAGCCGTCCGGCAGGGCGCGGGCGACGGATCCGAAGCCGATCGTGCCGGCCGCGCCGCCGCGGGCTTCCACGACGAAGGGCTGCCCCAGCAGGCTCGCCAGGCGATCCCCCACCAGCCTGGTCGTGACGTCCGCCGACCCCCCCGCCGGCCAAGGCGAGATCAGGCGCACCGGCTTGGATGGGTAGTTCTCCTGCGCGGAGGCGGCACCGGCCGCCAGGAGCGTGGTAGCGGCCAAGCTTTGCACGAGCAGATGCCGGCGGTTCAGATTGCCCATTTTTCGACCTCCAGAAAGTTGGTTGCTTGCTAATATCGGCCAGTATGCTTGTCCACCTCGGGTGAGGTCCAATCGCAATGAACGATGGATCGATCGGGTTTGGCGATCCTTGTTTTCCTTCGAAAAGAAGCGCCGGAGAGGCCGGCCCATGGAGTTGGCTGCCTTGACCCAGCATGTGACCATCCGACAGTTGGACTGCTTCGTGGCCGTGGCGCAGGCCGGCCATTTCACCGTGGCCGCCCAGCGCCTGGCCCTCGCCCAGCCAGCGCTGACGGCGACGATCCAGAAACTCGAAGCCGAACTCGGCGTGCGGCTGTTCAACCGGTCGGCACGGCATGTCGAACTGACCGAGGCCGGGCGCGACCTGCTCCCCATGGCGGAGCGCCTGCTCCGCGATCTGGATGGCACGGTCGAGGACATGCGCGGCTTCGCGCGCGGCAGCCGCGGCCACATCAGCGTGGTGGCGGCGCCCTCGGCCTTCGAGGCGATCCTCGCGCCGGCCATCGAGGCCTTCGTGGAAAACCATCCCGCCGTGCGCATCACCATCCGCGATGCGGGGGCCGACGAGGTGCGTCGGCGCGTGCAGTCGCGGTCAGCCGATTTCGGCCTGACGAGCCGCACGGCCGAAGATTCGAGCCTGGTCTTCGAGACACTGGCGCGCGACCATCTCGGCCTGGTGTGCGCAGCCGATCATCCGCTGGCGCAGCTCAGCGCCCGGTTGCACTGGGACCAACTGCGTGGCCACGAGCTCGTCGGCCATACGCTGGACACCAGCACGCGCCAGCAGTTGCAGAGCGTGCCGGACCTCGGCGCCCTCATGGCCGAGCCGAAATACCAGGTCTCCAGCGTGACGAGCCTGCACTGGATGATCCGCAGCGGCCTGCGTGCCGCGGTGGTGCCGGCCCTGGTGGCGGCGCTGCCCTTGCTGAGGGACCTGAGCTTTCGCCCGCTGGCGCCGCCGCTCATCCAGCGCGATATCGGACTGGTCTTCCGCCGCGGCATGGAGCTGAGCCCCGTTGCCGAGCAATTGGCCGAGGAGTGCCGGACGGTGGGCCGCAAGCTGGCCATCGGCCAGGCTTGACGGCGCGCAAGCCGGCCCTCAGGCCGGCCGGCCGGCACCCATGCGCGCGTGCTCGATCACGTAATGCGTCATGGACTGGGCCAGTTCCTCCTCGCCCAGGAACACCTTGCCGACGGCGTCCTTCTCCAGCAGGCCCGCCTCCTCCTCGCTGTGGCTGCGCACCACGGTCTGGATGGCCGGGTTCAGGGTGCGCGCGGTGTCGATCATCTGGCGCACGTTCAGCGCGTCGGGGGTCGCGATCACCAGCATGCCGGCCCGTGCGATGTGGGCCTGGATCAGCACCGCCGGGTCGGCGGCATCGCCGTACACGGCCGCCACGCCCTGCTCGCGCAGCTTTTCCACCAGTTCGCGGTTCTGCTCGGCCACCACGTAGGGCATGCCCTGCGCTTCCAGCGCGGCCGCGATGCGCCGCCCGACCCGGCCGTAGCCCACCAGCACCACCTGCGACGAGAGGTACTTCTGGTCGGTCGTCATGGGCAGTTCGGCCAGCGGGTCGTCGCGCTGCTCCAGCCGGCGGGCGAATTCGGAGTTTTGCAGCAGCCACTCGCGCAGCGGCTGGATGGCCTTGAACACCAGGGGGTTGAGGGCGATCGAGATCAGCGCGCCGGCCAGCACCAGGCTCTGCCCTTCGGGCGGCAGCAGGCTCAGCGACAGGCCCAGGCCGATCAGGATGAAGGAGAACTCGCCGATCTGCGCCAGGCTGGCCGAGACGGTCAGCGCGGTGTGCAGCGGGTAGCGCATGGCCAGCACCAGCGCGGCCGCCGCGAGCGACTTGCCCACGATGATGACGGCCACCACGCCCAGCACGTGGAAAGGACGCTCGACCAGCACGTTCGGGTCGAACAGCATGCCCACGGAGACGAAGAAGAGCACCGCGAAGGCGTCGCGCAGCGGCAGCGACTCTTCCGCCGCGCGGTGGGCGAACTCCGACTCGCGGAACACCATGCCGGCGAAGAAGGCCCCCAGCGCGAACGACACGCCGAACAGCTCGGCCGCGGCGAAAGCGATGCTCACCGCCGCGGCCACCACGCACAGCGTGAACAGCTCGCGCGAGCCGGTGCGGGTCACCTGCCACAGCAGCCAGGGAAACACCCGCCGGCCCACCACCAGCATGAGGACGACGAAGCCGCCCACCTGCAGCAGCGTCACACCCAGGGCCTTCCAGATCGAATCGAAGTCGGCATCGGCCCCCGTCCCGCCCAGGAAGCCGGCCAGCGGAGGCAGCAGCACCAGCACCAGCACCATGGCCAGGTCCTCCACCACCAGCCAGCCGACCGCGATGCGGCCGGTGTAGGAGTCCAGGATGCCGAGGTTCTCCAGCGCCCGCAGCAGCACCACGGTGCTTGCAACCGAGAGAGAGACCCCGAACACCACCGCGGCGCCGAAGCTCCAGCCCCACCAGCCCATCGCCATCGCCATCGCCATCAGCGTGGCCACGCCGATCTGCACCACCGCGCCCGGCAGGGCGATCTTGCGCACCGAGAGCAGGTCGTCGAGCGAGAAATGCAAGCCCACGCCGAACATCAGCAGCATCACGCCGATCTCGGCCAGTTGCGCGGCGATCTCCGCATCCGCCACGAAGCCCGGCGTGAAGGGCCCGATGATCACGCCGGCCAGCAGGTAGCCCACGAGCGCGGGCACGCGCAGCTTGCTCGCCGCGAATCCGAGCACGAGCGCAAGTCCCAGACCGGCCGCGATGGTATTGATCAGGGAAATGCTGTGCGGCATCGGCCGGGTGCTCTTGGGAGGGGGCGGGACGGTGGATGGGGTGGGGACGTTTCGAATTTACTACACGCCTCCTCGCACGCCGCGCCGCGCGCAAAAGAAAACCCCACGCTCCGCCGCTGCGCGGGTCGCTGCCCCAAGGGGGCGCCTTTTGCCTTGGGGCGGCTCGGCGGCAAAAGAAAACCCGCCGAAGCGGGTTGTGCGCGAGCCGGAACGGGCCTGGCGTCATCCCATGTGCAGGCCGCCGTTGACGGAGAAGTCCGCGCCGGTGGCGTAGCCGCCTTCCTCGCTCGCCAGCCAGGCGATGATGGAAGCGATCTCGCTCGGCTCGCCCAGGCGCTTGACCGGTACCGTGGCGACGATCTTCTCCAGCACGTCGGGGCGGATCGCCTTGACCATGTCGGTGCCGATGTAGCCGGGGCTCACGGTATTGACCGTCACGCCCTTGGTGGCGAGCTCCTGCGCCAGCGCCATCGAGAAGCCGTGCATGCCGGCCTTGGCGGCCGAGTAGTTGGTCTGGCCGGCCTGGCCCTTCTCGCCGTT
>CAZAPJ010000098.1:0-10604 GCA_964487025.1 uncultured Hydrogenophaga sp. | reverse complement strand
CGAGTTCGACGTGCGCACCGACAAGCCGATCCTGCGCATCAGCCGCCGCCACCACGGCAACGTCAAGAGCAGCGTGCTGACGCAGGACTTCGTGCACGGCGCCGACTACGCCGCCCTGGCCACCGCGGCCGAGACCTTCCGCGACCTGCTGGGCGAGGACGCCAAGGTGACGCGCGGCGAAGGCGAGCGGCAGAAGGAAGAACGCGTGAGCGACTTCCGCCAGGCCATGCGCTGGCTGATCAGCGAAGCCGAACGCACCACCAGCCGCCAGCGCTACAAGGGCCTGGGCGAGATGAATCCCGAGCAGCTCTGGGAAACCACCATGGACCCCGACGTGCGCCGCCTGCTGCGCGTGCAGATCGACGACGCGATCGAGGCGGACCGCGTGTTCACGATGCTGATGGGCGACGAGGTGGAGCCGCGGCGGGACTTCATCGAGACGAATGCGCTGAGGGCGGGGAATATCGACGTGTGAGCATGACGCTCAGGCACCACGCCAGCGAACACCGGCGCCCCGGCAAGACCTGACCCGTTCGGGGAAGCGCGCGCCCTGAACCATCCGCCCGCCGGGTATTGAACCCCCGCGCCACTTCGGCTACCGTGTGCCGACATCCACTGCCCGGAGCCAGTCCATGTCGATGACGGTCACGCCCAATGCGGACGGCTCCTACACCGTCCGGTGCGGCAACGATGAGGTCACGGTGGGGCGAAGCGGTGCACCCATGCCCGCGCCGGAAGAACCATCCGCCGAACCCGGAAGCGACAACGACGAGTGGCCGGAAGACCCGGAAGGCAACGACGGTGGCGTGGTGGCCTACCTGCATGTCGGACCGCCGCCTCGGCGGCGCTTCCCGGCCGACCTGCCCGGCAGCGACCCGCTCACCCCGCCGCTGGAATGGCTGGCGCGGCCCATCCTGCGGTACATGCCGGACGCGACAACGGCCCTGCGGTTCCTGGACAGGGAAGTGGTCGAGGTGACGCTGGGCGTGCCACCGGGCCAGGTTTTCGACCTGACCGAGCTGCTCGCCAACGCACGGCGGATCCGCCGCGAGACCCAGGTCCGCGCGGTGCAGTTGCACGTCTATCTGGAAGGGGGTTCGCCCACTTCGATCGGTTTGCCGACGCAGGTCGAGCTGCCATGAGCGGCGCGCGGCCGCCCGAAGGCGCTCGCGCCGCAACCCGTCAGAGCGAAGGTAGGCCACAGTGAGCCCGGCCCGCGAGACGCCCCGCCCGGACTTCGCCGCCGCAGCGTCCACGCTGCGCGAGACGGTGAAGTGGCTGGCAGCGGCGTTTGCCGGCGCGGCGGGCCTGGTCATCGGCACCAGCCCGCTGTCGGGTCTTGGCCGATTGGAATTCCTGAGCCCGCGCTGGGCGCTCGCCGTCCTGCTGCTCCTGCTGGGTTTCCTGCTGATCTGCCTGGCGCTGTGGCGCACGCTGCGCATCCTGCGGCCCGACGTGCTTTACCGCTCGAACCTGCTGGCGCCCGGCAAAGACCAGGAGCTCGTGCCCTTGTGCAAGTCCATCGACGCGCACGCGGCGGACTTGCTGCCGCACAACTACCCCAGCCTGGCCGCCGTGGCCAAGGCGCTGGACGAGGTGAAGCGCAAGCTGGAGGAGACGAAGTCCATCCAGGACCCGACGGAGAAAGCCAGGGCCCTGGCGGCGGGGCAGGGCTTGCGCACCAAGCTGCTGGCCGAGGTGAACCGGCTCCTGCCGCTGGCGCAGTACCTGCGGCTGCAGCAGCGTTTCGAGCGGGAACAGCCCAGAATGGCGGCGTTCGGCGTGCTGGCGCTGCTGGCTTTGCTGGGTTTCACCATCGCCGCCGGCGTGCCCGAGAAGAAAGAGAACCCACCTCCGCCGGTGGACCACCACACGATCCACATCGACGCCTGCCCGGGCGCCTGTGCGCAGCACCCGCCGCGCATGCTGCCCCGGCTGCCGGCGGTGCTGTTCGATACCGGCAGCGCGGAGCTTTCCACCGCTAGCCAGGCCGCACTCCAGGCAGTGCGGGATGCCCTGCGCCACCACCCGGGCACGCTGCTGCTGGTGCAGGCGCACACCGATACCATGGCGTCTGCGGCCTACAACGAAGGGCTGGCCCAGCGGCGCGCGCAAGCGGTGTCGCGGCGCCTGTCGGTGCAGGGTGGCGTCGCACCGGAACGCATCGTGGTGTCCTATCTGCCGGAAACGGCCCTGCCGGCCGTCACGCCGGACCAGACGCCGGACACCGGCAACCGCAGCGTGCGCCTGGCGCTGATCGAGGACACGCGGCGCTGAGCAGACACCCCGACCCGAATGCACCGGCAGCGACGAGCGCGGTTTGTGCGTTCGCCGGTGCGGCTGCCAGCCAGGCAGGACGTGGGCCGCTTCAACGCGCGCCAGGCGCTACGCCGTCCTGACCGCTGCAGGCCGCCGGTATCCGTAGGCCGTCACCACGAAGTCTTCCAGTTCGTAGCCGAGTTCCCGCGCCACGGTGCGCAGCCGGGCTTCGATCTCGGGATCGACGAACTCGTGCACCGCGCCGGTCTGGGTGCACACCAGGTGGCCATGGTGGCGTTCGCCGTCGTTGAGTTCGTAGACGGCCTTCTGGTTGCCGAGCTGGCTTTTCTTGAGCAGCCCGGTCTGCTCGAACTGCCCGAGCACGCGGTACACGGTGGCCAGCCCCAGGTCGGCATCTTCCGCGTGCAGCAGGCGGTAGACGTCTTCGGCGGCCAGGTGCCGCTGCTCGCTGGTGCGGAAGATTTCCAGGATCTTCAGGCGCGGCAGCGTTGCCTTGAGGCCGGTCTGCTTCAGCTCGGCGGGGGAGTCCATAGCGTGAGGGGCTCGGTGGTGGTGACAGTAATACCGTCGTGGGAAAAGAGCGCATGGCTGGTCGGCGAACACCGATGGCTAGCAAAAAACGACCCTGGGCCTGAGCCCGGGAGTCGCCCCACGAAAAAGACTATTTGGTCAGGATCAGCTTGCCCAGCTTGGTGGCCTGCAGCCGATAGATCGATCCGTTGTGCGCGATCCGCACGCACTTGCCGCCTTGCAGCAGCGACGTGCTGTCGATGCTCAGGAGGGAAGGAGAAGAAGACGAGGAAGGCCCGTCCACCGCATCGGTGTCATCCGCGATGGCAACTGGCTGTTGCGCCGCTGCTTCGGACGCGCAAGCCTGGCCCTCGGCGATGGCCACGCCGCCCTGACCGAGGAAACGCCTCGGCGGCACCGCGATGGCGGAAGAAGGCATTGCGCGCTCCTGCAGGCGCAGGAGGGGCCGGGCGGACCGGGAGTTCGTCGACAGGGTGGTGGACATGGGCATCAATCACTCCCCAATGGAAGAAACGATGGCGCGAGTATACACCACGAATGAGACTGATTCTCATTTATTTTGATGCCGACACCATTTTTTACCAACCGGGGCACCAGGCCCCCAAAAAACCGCGACCGTTACGCCGAGACCGTGGGCAGCGCCGACGCGGGCAGGCCGAACACGCGGTCGAACGCCAGGTTGAAAACGAAGGTGTAGACCAGGAAGAAGACGATCAGGCCCAGGTCGAGCACGAACGCCTGCCAGAGCGAGATGTCCAGCCACCAGGCGAACAGCGGCACCAGCGTGACGACCAGGCCAAGCTCGAAGCCGGCGGCATGGGCAGCGCGGCGCCAGAAGCCGCGGCCGCGCTTGGCCTGGCACGCCTCCCAGCGCTCGAACAGGGTGTTGAAGAGGAAGTTCCACACCACGGCGATGCCCGAGGCGGCCACGGCGGCCACGCTGGCGTGACCCACGCCCTGGCCGGACAACAGCGCCAGACCGACGCTGGAAGCGGCGATCGCGATGAGCTCGTAGAGGGTGACGTAGACGATTCTGCGTTTGATGCCTTGCATGATGCGCGCGATGGTAGGGCAGATCCTCTGACGAAAAAAGTCGGATTTCTTCAGATTTTCTGATATGTTGCCGCCATGGCAGGGGCCTTCTCCAGCGACAACGTGCGGGTGTTCCTCGCGGTGCTCGACAGCGGTTCGTTCTCCGCCGCGGCGCGCCGGCTCGGGCGGGTACCGTCGGCGGTGAGCATGACGATCGCGCAGCTCGAGGCGGAGCTGGACCTGGCGCTGTTCGACCGCCGCAGCACGCGCGAGGCCCGGCCGACCGACGTGGCGCGCGCGCTGGAACCCCAGGCGCGGCGGCTCGCGAGCCAGTTGCGCCAGCTGCAGGTCCATGCGCAGCAGCTGCACCAGGGCCTGGAGCGCCGGCTCACGCTGGCGATCGCGCCGGAGCTGCTGTCGGCGCCGTGGAGCCAGCCGCTGGCGGTGCTGGCGGCAGAGTTTCCTTCGCTCGAGGTCGAGGTGCTGTCGGCGCCGCAGGCCGATGCGCTGCGCATGCTGCACGCCGGCGAGGCGCGGCTGGCGCTGGTGTTCGAGCGGCCCGGCACGGATGAGCGGGAAGGCTTCCAGGAAGTCGGCCACGAAATGCTGGTGGCGGTGGTGTCGCCCGACCATCCGGTGGCCCGCACGCGCCAGGACACGCTGAGCCTGCAGGACCTGATGGACATCCGCCAGATCGCGGTGGCCAGCCGCGAGGCGCACGGGGTGGACCCGCGCGTGCTGGTCTCGCGCCAGATCTGGCGCACCGACAGCCACCTGGCCACGCTGAGCCTGGTGCAGGCCGGGCTGGGCTGGGCCTATCTGCCGCAACGGCTGGTGGCGCCGCTCGTGGCCGCCGGCCAGTTGGTCGACATCCGCTTCGGCAACATGAGCAACCAGTTGCGCCTGTGGGTGGACGTGGTCTGGCAGAACGACCAGCCGCTGGGCCTGGCCGCCAAGCGCTTCATCGAGTTGATGCGGGGGGCCGCTCAATAGGCGCCGCGCGAGCGGCCCAGCCAGCCCAGCAGCAACGCCGCGATGGCGCCCACCGCGGCCGCGGTCACCACCGCCTTCACCGGCTCCTGCCGGATGTAGCCGACGGTCTGGTCGCCCACGTGGGTGGCATGGGTGCGCAGGGTGTCGATGCCGCCGTGCGCGGCCTGCACGGCGCGTTCGGACAAGTCGCCGGCGGTATCCAGCGCTTGGCGGGTCAGTGCCTGGGTGGGGTTCCTGCTCATGGTTGCTCCTGATGGAAGATCGAGAAAATGGAAGAAGAAGGGGGAGAAATCAGATCGGCGTCAGCGCTTGCGCACGAGGTCGGCCACCAGCGACACCAGCGCCAGAACGAGGAAGACACCAAAGAGGATCTTGGCGATGCCGGCGGCGCCGGCGGCAATACCGCCAAAGCCGAGCACCGCGGCAACCAGCGCGATGATGAAAAAAACAACCGCGTAATGCAGCATGGACGTCTCCTGAGTGGGTTGCTCGCAACGACCACCGTTGCGATGGCTTCACTGTAGGAAACGCCAAGCGGCGTGCCTGCAAGCCAACGCCGCATGGGCTTGTAGGACGATTCCGACCAATGCCGCCCGGCGCGGCGGCGACTCACTGGATCAAGCCATTCTTGAGCGCGTAGTAGGTGAGCTCGCTGTTGCTGCCGAGCTTGAGCTTGTCCAGCACGCGGGTGCGATAGGTGCTCACGGTCTTGACGCTGAGAAACATGCTCTCGGCCATGTGGCCGATGGTCTCGCCGCGCGCCAGGCGCAGGAACACTTGGAGCTCGCGCTCGGAGAGCAGCTCGTGCGGAGGGCGCTCGCCGCCCTCCGCGACCGCGCCATCGGCCAACAGCTCGGCCACCGCGGGGCTGATGTAGCGGCGCCCGCGCGCCACGACGCGGATCGCCTCGACGATCTCTTCGGGCGCGCATTCCTTGTTGAGGTAGCCGCTGGCGCCGTGGCGCAGCAAGGTGGTGGCGTACTGGCTCTCGGGAAAGCCGCTGAGGATCAGCACCGCGAGGTCGGGGAAGCGCGCCTTGATCGCCTGCAGCGCGTCCACGCCGCCGTGTTCGGGCATGGACAGGTCCATCAGCAGCACGTCGACCTCGCCGCCGCGGGCCAGCTCCAGGGCCTCGCGGCCGTTGAGGGCTTCGCCCGTCACGCGCAGGTCCACGTGTTCGGCAAGGAATTGGCGCAAACCCGAGCGCACGATGGCGTGGTCATCGACGATCCCGACTCTGATCATGGTCATCCTCTTTCTGATCGCTTTTCTTCCGCAGGGGCAATTTAACAGGACCCCTTCGCGCCAGGCATCAGACAACGCCTACATACACACCCTACATGCCGACACAAACGCGCACACACACCGGCGCCATCGGCTCTTTCAATCATCGATAGGCCGATACCGACCGGTCGGACTTGTCCTACACGCCGCCGGCCACCTGGCCGACAGGCACGCGCGCCACCGCCGCCTACAGTGAATCTCACGGCAACACACCAGCCAACGCATGGGTTGCCACCGGGGCAGGATGATCGATCGATCGGCCTGCCGTGCCACAACGGATTGATTGATCCATTGATTGACCGAAGGAGAGACACATGAACTGGGATCGCATCGAAGGCCACTGGAAGCAGCTCAAGGGCCGCGTCACCGAGCAGTGGGGCAAGCTCACCGACGACGATTTCGACGTGGTGGCTGGCCGCCGCGAACAGCTCGCCGGAAAGATCCAGGAGCGTTACGGCTGCGCCAAGGAAGAAGCCGAACGCCAGGTCGCGGAATGGGAGCGCCGCGTCGGCGACGAATGGATAGAGGTCGACGTGCCGACCAAGAAGCCCCTGCGGTATGAGTGAACGCGTCATGAAGGAGGTCCACATGAAATCGCCAACCCGTTATGCCACTTGGCTGGCCGCCGGAGCCGCTGCCGTGCTGCTCGCGGCTTGCGGCAAGACCGAGGACGCCGCCCCGATGGGCCAACCGCCACCGCAACAGCAGCAGCCCAGCGACAGTGGCGCGGCCAGCGGTGCGCCTGGCACCGCCGGCGAGACGCCGAGCGCGATCGGCGAGATGCGGCAGGAGGCGCAGAACGCCGGCGACGCCATCGCGGAGAAGGCCAGCGACATGGCCATCACCGCCAAGGTGAACGCCGCCCTGGCCGCCGACGAGAAACTGAGCGCGCTCAAGATCGATGTCGATACCCAGGCGGGCCGCGTCGCGCTCACCGGCACCGCGCCGGACGCCGAATCGCGCGACCGCGCCACCACCTTGGCCCGAGCGGTCGAGGGCGTGGTGGCGGTGGACAACCGCCTGGTCGTCGAACGCAACAGCTAAGCCGCCCGAGGCGGCGGACTGTTCGACATCCGTCCCGCTGGGACCCTGCGGGCTTGGCTTGGCCGTCCCTTTGCCTTTGTTTGTTACAGGAGAAAACACCATGAAAAAGATCGTGTACGCACTGGCGGCAGCGGCCGCTGCCCTGTCCCTGGTCCAGATCAGCGGCTGCGCCGTGGCGCGCGACCAGCAGAGCGTGGGCGCTTACATCGACGATGCGGCGATCACCACCCGCGTCAAGGCCCGCTTCGCCGAGGACCCGGTGGTCAGCGCCATGTCCATCAGCGTGGAAACGCTCAACGGCACGGTGCAGCTCTCGGGCTTCGCGAAGTCGAACGAGGAACGCGCGACGGCCGAACGGCTGGCCAAGGCCACGTCCGGCGTCCAGGCGGTGCGCAACAACATCCTGGTGCGTTGATGGATCGCTAACGGATACGGATACGGGGGCACCACCGCCGGGTCTTGTAGGACGGCGCCTACAGACCCGGGCGGGGTTTTGCCCCAAGCTGGCGGCGCAGCAGCGGCACACCAGCATTTCACCCTTCACTTCCATGGCTTCGCTGAAGACTTTCATCGTCGAAGACAACCCGGTGATCTACGAAAACCTGAGCTCCACGCTGGAAGAGCTCACGAACATCGAGGTGGTCGGCCATGCACCCGACGAGAGCGGGGCGCGGCACTGGCTGAAAACCCGGGGCGATTCGCTCGACCTTCTCATCATCGATATCTTCCTGCTCTCGGGTTCCGGGCTGGGCGTGCTCCAGGCCGCGCAGGAGGCCCGGTTGACCGCGCGCCGCGTGGTCCTGACCAACCACGCCACCAGCGACCTGCGCGAACGGTGCGAGATGCTGGGCGCCAACCGGGTGTTCGACAAATCCTGCGACCTGGAAGAGCTGATCGACTACTGCGGCCGGGTTTCCGACGGCAGCGCGACCGCACCCGGCGATCTGCGTTAGCCTCTCGGCCATGCCGCCGCAAGCCCACCCACCGGACGCGAATGATCAAGTCTTCGATTGAACGCGTGGCGCGGGCGCGCTACGTGATGCCGGTCGTGCTCGCGCTGGCGATCGTCGCGCTGGTCGTCAACGAGGGCACATACCGGTATTCGCTGGCCGCCATGGAGCGCGCCATCGCGTTGACGGACGCGCGGCGGCAGGCCGCGCTCACGCTGCAGTACCTCACCGATGCCGAGAGCGCCGCGCGCGCCTACCTGATCAACGGCCAGGACGCCGATCTCAAGGCCTACCGGACAGCGCTGGAGGCGCTGGCCAAGGCGCAGCGCGGCGCGTTCCAGCACATCGCCGACGCCGACCCCCAGCACACCCTCTCGGTGCACGAGGTGCGCGAGCACATCGAGACGCGCGTGATGGCGCTGGAAAGCTGGATGACCAACACCGAGCGCGGCCAGCGCGGCCGCGCGCAGACCCTGGCCAGCAGCGACCAGAGCCGGCAGGACCACGCCGAGCTGCGCGAGGCGTTCGACCACGTCCTCGGCCGCGCGGCCGAGATCCAGCAACGCACCCGCATCTCGCTGCTCCACACGCTGATGCTCAACCGCGTCGCGCTGCACGGCCTGGTGCTGATCTCGGTGCTGACGCTGCTGCTGTTCATGCGGCAACTGCGCGAGAGCGACGCGCGCAAGGCGCAGGAGAGCGAACACCTGGCGCGGGAGATCTCGGAGCGCACCGCCACGCTGCGCCAGCTCGCGGGCCACCTGGTGAACGCGCGCGAGGACGAGCGCGGCCGCGTCGCGCGCGAGTTGCATGACGAACTGGGCGGCCTGTTCACCGCCACGAAGCTGGAGCTGGCCCGCCTGCGGCGCGTGCCGGACCTGCCGGCCGCGGCCCAGCAGCGGCTGCACGGGATCGAGCAGCGGCTCAACGAGGGCATTGCCGTCAAGCGGCGCATCATCGAGAACCTCAGGCCTTCGTCGCTGGAGCAGTTGGGCCTGATCTCGGCGCTGAAGGTGCTGTGCCAGGACGCCGCCGCCAGCCTGAACATCCCGGTCGCGCAGCAACTGGAGCCGGTGGCGCTGGACCGCGAGTCCGAGCTCACGGTGTACCGCGTGGTGCAGGAGTCGCTCACCAACATCAGCAAGTACGCGCAGGCGCGCCAGGTCTGGGTCTCGCTGGCGCGGCACGGCAGCGGCTGGGCGCGCGTGACGGTGCGCGACGATGGCCGGGGCTTCGATCCGGAGCGGGTCCAGGCCGGCCGCCACGGCCTGCTCGGCATGCGGGTGCGGGTGGAGTCGCACGCCGGCCGGTTGTCCATCACCAGCGCGCCCGGGAAAGGCACCCGCGTGGAGGCCGAACTGCCCATGGCCAGGGGAACCGGCGAAGGGCCTGCGGCGGGCTAGCGGCGGGAGGTACCGGGCGCGTTACAGTGCGCGCATGACCCGCATCGCCATCATCGACTTCGAAACCACCGGCATGTCGCCCGACGCGGGCGACCGGGCCACGGAGGTGGCCGTGGTGCTGATGGAGCACGGGCAGGTGGTGGACCGCTACCAGAGCCTCATGAACGCCGGGGTGCGCATTCCCCCATTCATCACCCGGCTCACCGGCATCACCGACGCCATGGTCGCCGGTGCGCCGCCCGCCGCCGCGGTGATGCGCGAGGCCGCGCGCTTCGTGGGCGAAGGCACGCCCATGGTGGCGCACAACGCCGCCTTCGACCGCCGCTTCTGGGTCGCCGAGCTCGCGCGGGCCGGACTTTCCGGTACACCCCCCCACCCTTTCGCCTGCACGGTGCGGCTTGCGCGCCGGCTGTACCCCGAGCTGCCGAGCCACCGCCTGGGCGCATTGGTGGACCATTTCCAACTGCCGCGCACCGGCCGCGCCCACCGCGCGCTGGCCGATGCCGAGATGGCCGCCGCGCTGCTCGACCGCATCCAGCACGACCTGCGCGTGCGCCACGCGGTGGGCGAACCCGACCATGCGTTCCTGGTGGCGCTGCAGTGCTGCACCCGCGCGGCGCTGCCCGCGTTCATGGTGCGGGCCGCCCGGCCCACCGCGATGGCGGCCTGAGCGCACAAGCCAGGCCGCTGCCCCACGAAACCCCTCCCATGAAGACCCACACACCCCACGCCACCCCGCTGTCGACCCACGACACCACCCGCATCGACGACCTGCGCATCCGCGCCGTGCGGCCGCTGATCACGCCCGCGCTGCTGCAGGAGTGGCAGCCCGCGCCCGAGGCGGTGCAGGCGCTGGTGGAGCGCAGCCGGGCCGACCTCTCGCGCGTGCTGCACGGGCAGGACGACCGGCTGGTGGTGGTGGTCGGTCCCTGCTCCATCCACGACCATGCGCAGGCCATGGACTATGCGCGCCAGCTCAGGGCGCAGGCCGACGCGCTGCGCGACGAGCTGCTGGTGGTGATGCGCGTGTACTTCGAGAAGCCGCGCACCACCGTGG
Organism: uncultured Hydrogenophaga sp.; assembly: GCA_964487025.1. Lineage (GTDB taxonomy): Bacteria > Pseudomonadota > Gammaproteobacteria > Burkholderiales > Burkholderiaceae_C > Hydrogenophaga. The sequence continues at coordinate 30 of CAZAPJ010000098.1, read as the reverse complement.
GCTGGAAGGGCTACATCAACGACCCGCACC
>CAZAPJ010000097.1:0-11521 GCA_964487025.1 uncultured Hydrogenophaga sp. | reverse complement strand
TCAACATCCCGATCTACGCCTCGGTGAAGGAAGCCGCCCAGCAGACCGGCGCCACTGTCTCGGTGATCTACGTGCCGCCCGCGGGCGCCGCCGCCGCGATCTGGGAAGCCGTCGAGGCCGACCTGGACATGGCGATCTGCATCACCGAGGGCATTCCCATCCGCGACATGCTCGAGGTGCGCAACAAGATGAAGGTCAAGGAAGCCGCGGGCGGCAAGAAGACGCTGCTGCTCGGCCCCAACTGCCCCGGCCTGATCACCCCGGACGAGATCAAGATCGGCATCATGCCCGGCCACATCCACCGCAAGGGCCGCATCGGCGTGGTCTCGCGCTCGGGCACGCTGACCTATGAAGCCGTGGCGCAGCTCACCGAGATCGGCCTGGGCCAGTCCAGCGCCGTGGGCATCGGCGGCGACCCGATCAACGGCCTGAAGCACATCGACGTGATGAAGGCCTTCAACGACGATCCCGACACCGACGCCGTGATCATGATCGGCGAGATCGGCGGCCCCGACGAGGCGGAAGCCGCGATGTGGTGCAAGGCGAACATGAAGAAGCCGGTCGTCGGTTTCATCGCCGGCGTCACCGCGCCCCCCGGCAAGCGCATGGGCCACGCCGGCGCGCTGATCAGCGGCGGTGCCGACACCGCCGATGCCAAGCTTGCCATCATGGAAGAGTGCGGCTTCAAGGTCACGCGCAACCCGTCCGAGATGGCCAAGCTGCTCAAGTCGCTGCTCTGAGCCGGACCTGGCCGGCATTGTGAAAAAGGCAACGCATGCGTTGCCTTTTTTTCGTTGACCGCCCGATCGGGGCGGGGAATCGCGGCGATGATCTTGATCGCCGCGCATGCTTGAAACAAAATGCAACATTCAGGGCGCCGAGCCGAGAAAAAAGCGTCCATTGGTGCACGTATCGCCGACCTTCGGGCAGTTCGTGGCGGCCAGCAGGCGAATCAACCCGGAAAATGTCAGGTGTCGTACACCAGCCGTCGAACAACATGATCTTCGAATACTTTGGTTTGACGGACCCGGGGCTGATCCGGGAGAACAACGAGGACGCTGTGTCGCTCGACCCCGAGAACCAGGTCTTGGTGCTGGCCGACGGCATGGGCGGCTACAACGCGGGCGAGGTGGCCAGCGCGATGGCCACGGCCTTCATCCGCACCGAACTGGGCCGCTGGATGGCCGAGGGGGGGCACGAGGCCAGCGTGCGCGAATTGCGGCGCGCGATGGAGATCTGCACCGACAACGCCAACCGCTCGATCTTCAATGCCGCCAACTCCAACCCGCAGTACGCCGGCATGGGCACCACGCTGGTCATGGGCGTGTTCCACGGCGAACGGGCCCTGATCGGCCACGTCGGCGATTCGCGCTGCTACCGCCTGCGCGACGGCCTGCTCATGCAGCTCACACGCGACCACTCCCTGCTGCAGGAGCAGATCGACGCCGGCCTGATCTCGCTGGAGCAGGCCCAGTACGCCACGCACAAGAACCTGGTCACGCGCGCGCTGGGCGTGGAGGACACCGTGTTGCTCGAAGTCAACGAATACCGGGTAGAGGAAGACGATCTCTACCTGTTCTGCTCCGACGGCCTGAGCGACATGCTCACCGACGACCGGATCGCCGCCATTCTCGATGGCGAAGGCTCGCTGGAGGCCAAGGGCCACGCACTGGTGGACGCGGCCAACGACGGGGGGGGCCGCGACAACATTTCGGTGATACTGGCGTATGCTCGTACACGCCCTGTGCGCAAGGGCTTGTTGTCCCGCATGCTCGGGAAATGACGAAGAAGACGGCTTTCAGCAATTACTACTACATCCACTATTAGGTTCCACAGGAGTCGGCCATGCCGAAAATGATCGTTTCCATCGATGGTGTCGTCATCAAGGAGGTGCAGCTCACCAAGGACCGCACCACGCTGGGCCGGCGCCCTTACAACGACATCGTGATCGACAACCTCGCGGTGAGCGGCGAGCATGCGGTCATGCAGATGTCGGGCGCCGACGTGTTCCTGGAAGACCTCAACAGCACCAACGGCACCTACGTCAACGGCAAGGCCATCAAGCGGCAGCAGTTGCAGAACGGCGACACGGTCGAGATCGGCAAGTACAAGATCAAGTTCGTGCACGAAGGCGCGTCCGACCAGCGGGAGCGGACCACGGTGATCCACGCCGGTGCGGTCGTCAGCGGCGGCGAAGCGGCCGCGGTGGCCGGGGCTGCTGCTCCCGTGGCCGCGAGCAACGCGGCGATCAAGGTCATGTCCGGCACCGCCGCCGGGCGCGAGGTGCCGCTGGTCAAGGTGGTCACCACCATCGGCAAGCCCGGCGTGGCGGTGGCGGCGATCACGCGCCGCCCGCAGGGCTACGTGGTGGCGCTGGTCGAAGGCACGCTCAAGCCGACCATCAACGGCAATCCCATCGGGACCGATGCCATCAGCCTGCAGCACGGCGACCTGCTGGAGTTGGCGGGCACGCAGATGCAGTTCGTGATGAACTGAGGACTCCCCCCTGCGCCGCTGACGCGGCTTCCCCCCTCTCTGGCGCGCCGCTCGCGGCGCTTGGAGGGGGACGATGCCAGTGGCCCGGCGAAGCCGGTTCCACGGCATCTCTGGGCTTTGGCGCTTCTTCATTCCGGAGGCCGTGCCTTTACTCCCTCTCCCGCTGGCGGGAGAGGGTCGGGGCGGGTGGCTTGGCTGTTTCCCGATGGGCTGTTTTGTACCTGCCTGCAAAGACGCCGCCGAGTGAGAAAAAAGTCCTTTCCTCAACCCTTGCGAGCAGGTAGCCTTTAACAATCCATTGATTGTTGGGTGGCCGGTTGCTGTTCGTGCATGGCGGCCACCACCACCGCCGAAAAAGCTGCTGCCGATGAGGGTTCGTGTTCTGGGGTGTTCGGGTGCCATTTCCCATGGCTGCCGCACCACCTCGTTCTTGCTGGACGACAACGTCCTGGTCGATGCGGGCACTGGCGTGGGCGATCTCACGCTCGACGAGATGGCGCGGGTCGATCACGTGCTGCTGACCCATTCGCACCTGGACCACGTGGCCGCGCTGCCGCTCATGCTCGACGCCGTCGCCGCCCGCCGCATGGGCACCGAGCCGCTGTGGGTGCATGCCCTGCCCGGTACCATCGCCGCGCTGCGGGTGCACATCTTCAACAACCAGATCTGGCCCGATTTCTCCGCCATCCCCAGCATGGATGCGCCGCTCATGCGCTTCGTGCCCATCACCGTGGGCGAGGTGCTGCAGGTGGGCGGCAAGTCGGTCGAGGTGCTGCCCGCGGTGCACACCGTGCCGGCGGCGGGCTTCGCGGTGGCCGGCGTGACGGGGCATTGGGTGTTCAGCGGCGACACCGGGCGCAACCCCGCGTTCTGGGCGCGCGTGAACCAGTTGCCGGTGGCCCAGCTCGTGATCGAGACCGCTTTCAGCGATCGCGAACAGGCCCTGGCCCAGCGCAGCCTGCACCTGGCGCCGCAGATGCTGGCCGAGGAACTGGCCCAGATCGGGCCGGGCCGGCGCTACCCGATCTACATCACGCACACCAAGCCGGCCGAGACCGGCCTGATCATGGAGGAAATCCGCCGCTTCGACGCCGCGCCGTGCCGCGACGGAGACCTGCTGCGGCACGACATCCACTGGCTGAGCGCGGGTCAGGTCTTTGAAATATAGGGGCTCCCGGCCCCTGACAAAACCTGTCCATTGCCACTTCGGTGACAAAAAATGTCGCTCCTGGACTGTCCCCATTGCCACAAATGGTCACCGCCACCACCCGCTGCGTGACATAGTCCACACGAAACCGGCCTCCAAGGGGTTGGCACGCGGCCTGCTGAGAGAGGAGGCATTCCAACCAACCGCTCTCAAGGAGTCCCTACATGAACATGAAGCGTTCCCTGCAAAAGGGCTTCACCCTGATCGAACTGATGATCGTGGTGGCCATCATCGGCATCCTGGCGGCCGTCGCGCTGCCGGCTTATCAGGACTACACCGTGCGTGCCCGCGTGTCGGAAGTGGTGCTGGCGGCTTCGTCGTGCCGGACGTCGGTCACGGAAGTGGTCCAGACAGCGGCTCCTGGCGCTAGCCTAGCCTCTGCCCTGCCTGGTGCATGCGAGATCGTTCCAACCCGCATGGTGGCTTCTGGCGGGGTCGATGGCACCACTGGTGTGATCACCATTGTTGGCAATCACACCAATATTGGTGGGGATGCTGATGCAACCCACAACTCGATCAGCTTGACCCCTGTCGTGTCTGGCACCCTTGTGGGCGGCATGGTCATCGAGCAGTGGCGTTGCGGCGCTGCAGCCACCAATGGTATGCACGCCAAGTACCTGCCCGGCTCCTGCCGCTAATAACTGGGTTGCAGCTGCAACCGGATGAACAAAAGGCCGCTTTGCGGCCTTTTGTTTTGGATTTTGTCCATGTGCAACCATAGCGACCACACCATGTCACCCGCCCAACCTCACCCCCGCCAGGAAGCGGTCGAGAACACCATGGGCATGGCGCTGCTCTCGCTGGTCTGGCTCGTACCCAATCACCAACTGCCCTGGAGCGCTTTCCACCACGAGCTGTTGATGGTGGTCGCGCTGGCGGCCATCTGCGGCGTACTGGCATGGCAGACCCGCTGGCGTCTGCCAGTGTCACGCTTGGCGGTGCTGGTCTTGCTAGCGGTGGGGCTGCCGTGGCTGCAGTGGGCAGCCGGCGTGCTGCCGAAGTCGGGCACGGCGCTGGTGTCTTCGGCCTACCTGGCGGCGCTGGCCTTGTCGATCGGCATTGGCCAGGCCGCGGCCCAGGAACTCCAGCGGTCTGGCCGCCGCTTCTTCGACATCCTGTTTGGCGCGCTCGTGCTGGCGGCGGTGCTCAACGTGCCGGTGCAGTGGGTGCAATGGTTCCAGTGGTACGACCATGCGCTGGAGTCGCTGATGCTGCTGCTGGTCACGCCGATCAATCCGCAGCAGCGGCCCTCGGGCATGGTCCTGCAGCCCAATCAGCTGGCGACGGTGCAGGTCTGGGGCCTGATCGGCCTGAGCTGGTTCCGCTACCACCGCCGGATCGGCCTGGGCCTGTTCCTGGCGGGTTTCGCGGTCGTGGGCTTCGGCATCGGGTTGACGCAGTCGCGCGCCGGCCTGCTGGAAATGGTGCTGGTCTGCGCATTGCTGGCCGTGGCCTGGTGGCTGCAGCGGCGGCGCGACATCGTTGGCGCTTGGCTGGTCGCCATCGTGGTGCTGGTGGTCTGGGGTCTGAACTTCGACACCGTGGCGCAGTGGCTTGGCGTCAAGAGCGAGGCGGTGGCGCGGCTCTCGGCGATCGATGGTTCGCGGGTCGACGCCTGGCGGGCCTTTTGGGCTGCCGTGCTGGAGCGGCCCTGGGCTGGTTATGGCATCACCGACTCGGGCTACGCCTACGTGGCTGTGGCCCATGAGCGTCCCGAGCTGTTCATCGGCCAGCGCTTTGCGCACGCGCACAACGTCGTGCTGGACCTGTTCCTGTGGGTCGGCCTGCCGCTGGGCGTGCTGGTCCTCGGGGCGTTCGGGTATTGGCTGTTGCGGCGGCTGGTGGCCGTGCGCGTGCGGCCGCTGACGGTGTTTCCCCTGGCGATGGTGCTGGCGCTGGGGCTGCACGCCATGCTCGAGCTGCCGCACCAGTTCCTGTACTTCATCGTGCCGGCGGGTTTCTGCATCGGCTGGCTGTGCGTGGAGGGGGGCGAGCCGCACCGCGCCACCTGGCAGTGGCCACGCTGGACCTGGGGCGCGGCGGGCCTGGGCACGGTGGCGGTGCTCACGCCGATCGCGCTCGACTATTTCCCTTATCAGGCACGCTACACCGAATGGCGCTACGAGAACGCGCGCGTGGGCAAGCGGCCCGACACCGCGGTGCTGCCGCCCCGGGTGCTGAACCAGCTCCACGACGAACTCGTGCTGTACCGGCTTCCGCTGCGCCGCGGCATGGCGGCCGGCGAACTCACGTGGATCGCAGACACGGCGCGCGCGGTCAATTCGCCGCCCGCGTTTTACGCTGCGGCCAAGGCTTTCGCGCTGGCAGGGCAGGGCGAAGAGGCGCGCCGCTGGATGATGCGGCTCAACGCCATCATGGATCCGGTCGGCGTGCAACAGGTCCAGGCCGTCTGGCGACGGGACCAGGCCCAGTTCCCCGAGCTGGCCAACCTGCCCTGGCCCGGCTACCAGGGTCGGGCCGTGGCCGGAGCCGCGCCATCGGAGGGCGCCGTGCCCGATGCGCTGCCCTTGCCGTCGGTGAGCGAAGACCCCGGTGCCGCCGCGCCGCGGTAGCGTCAGGGTTCCGCTTCGATCAAGGCCCAGCCACGAAATCCCCGCTCTTGCCGCCGCGCTTTTCCAGCAGCCGCACGCCCGAAATCACCATGCCGCGGTCGGCGGCCTTGCACATGTCGTAGACCGTGAGCAGGGCCACGCTGGCGGCGGTGAGGGCTTCCATTTCCACGCCGGTGGGGCCGGTGCATTCGGCCGTGGCGCGGCAGCGCACGCTGGGCGAGTCGGCGTCGGTCTCGAACTCGATCGCCACGCGCGTCAGGCCGATCGGGTGGCACAGCGGGATGAGTTCGCTGGTCTTCTTTGCAGCCTGGATGCCGGCGATGCGGGCCACGCCCAGCACGTCGCCCTTCTTCGCCGAGCCGGACTGGATCAGCGCCAACGTGGCCGGCTGCATGGTGATGCGCCCTTCGGCCACGGCGACCCGGCGGGTGCTGGGCTTGGCCGCCACGTCGACCATGTGGGCCTGGCCTTGCGCGTCGAAATGGGTCAGCGTGGGGAGGGAGGGGGCGGGCGGCGTGTCGGGCATGAAACGGGTTTTACAGAACCGAAGGAACTTGCCGGCATCATACGGGGATGGCTTGTTTTTCCATGCTGTTTCGCGGCCGATGCCTGGGCGCCGGCCTGCTGGCGGCGTCGATCGCCCTGCTGGGCCATGCGCCGCCCGCGCCGGCCCAGACGGACGGCGGCGCGGCCGCCGACCAGAGAGGGGCCCTGCCGAACCTCGGTGACGGCCAGGACATGACGCTCTCGGCGGAACGCCGGCTGGGCGACCGCATCGCGCGCGACATCTACCGCGACCCGGACTACCTCGACGATCCGGTGCTGGTCGACTACCTGCAGTCGATCTGGCTGCCCCTGCTGGGCGCGGCGCGCGACCGCGGCGACGTGCCGCCCGAGCTGGCCGAGCGCCTGGCCTGGGAGCTGATGATCTCGCGCGACCGGCGCGTCAACGCCTTCGCGCTGCCGGGGGGCTACCTGGGCGTGAACCTGGGGCTGGTCGCGGTGACCGAGCGGCCCGAGGAGCTGGCCTCGGTGCTGGCGCACGAGCTCAGCCACGTCTCGCAGCGCCACATCGCCCGCCTGATCTCGCGCGAGGAGCGCATGGCGCCCTGGATGATCGGCGCCATGATCCTCGGCGCGCTCGCGGCGGGTTCGAACTCGCAGGCGGCCAGCGCGGCCATCGCCGGCAGCACGGCGGTGGCCGCGCAGTCCCAGCTCAATTTCTCGCGCGACATGGAGCGCGAGGCCGACCGCGTGGGCTTCGGCGTGTTGACCGGGGCGGGCTTCGACGGCTTCGGTTTCGTCAGCATGTTCGAGCGGCTGCAGCAGGCCTCGCGCCACAACGACGACGGCGCTTTTCCCTATCTGCGCAGCCACCCCCTGACCGGTGAGCGCATCGCCGACATGCGCGCGCGCCTGCCGCAGGGGCCGCGCCTGCCGCCCGCCGCCGCTGCCGGCGGGAACGCTGCGCCTGCTGCGGGTGCCGGCGCTGGCGCCGGCGGGGGATTGCGCCTGAACCTGCCGGCTGCCGGCAGCGGTGCCGCGGCAATGATGGCCATCGCGCCGTCGGACACGGTGCTGCACAGCCTGATGGCCGCGCGCGCGCGCGTGCTGGCCGAGAACGGCCCCGACCGCATGCGGGCCTGGGTTTCCCAGGGGCTCGCGGCCCAGGCGTCCGCCGGCGAGCGCTACGCCGCCGCGCTGTCCGCGCACCGGCTCGGGCAGCGCGAGCAGGCCCTGCGCTTGGCCCAAGGCCTGCGCGACACCGTGGCTGCATCGGCGCGGCCGGCCGCCGACGCGCTGCTGCTGGAGCTGCTGCTGGCGCCCGGTGCATCGAACCTGCCGGCCGAGCACGGCCGCCTGCTGGCCGAGCTGCGCGACCAGGCGCTGGCGGGCAGCTCCCGGGCCAGTGTGCTGCTGGCGGCGCAGGCCGCTATCGCGACCGGGCAGCCGGAGCGGGCCGCGTCGCGCCTGCAAGGCTGGGTGTCGCTGCGGCCGCGCGATGCGGCGGCCTGGCAGACCTTGTCGCGCGCCCACGCGGCGCAGGGCCAGACCCTGCGCGCGATCCGCGCTGAGGCCGAGGCGCGCGCGGCGCACCTGGATTACGCGGGCGCCGCGGAGCGCTTCAAGGCCGCGCAGGCGCTGCCGGCGGCGCAGCGCACCGACGGCATCGAACTGGCGATCGTGGACGCGCGCCGGCGCGAAGTGGAAGCGCTGCTGCGCGAATCAGCGCGGGACGACTGAGCGCACCGCGGCGTTTATCACCAGCATCAGCGCCGAATAGATCAGCGAGCCCAGCAGCGCGGCGATGAAGCCGTCGACGTGGAAGCCGCGCAGCACGCTGCCCGCGGCCCAGAACAGCAGCGCGTTGATCACGAACAGGAACAGGCCCAGCGTGATGATCGTGACCGGCAGCGTGAGCAGCACCAGGATGGGCCGCAGCACGGCGTTGAACAGGCCGATCACGGCCGCGGCGATCAGCGCCGCGGTGAAGCTCTGCACCTGCACGCCCGGGGTGACGTAGGCCACCGCCAGCAGCGCGCAAGCGGCAAGCAGCCAGGTGAGGATCAGCCGCAAGGTCAGGCCTCGCCGTGGTTCACGGGCGGGCGGCGGGACGCGATCCACTTGCCCAGCGCCAGCACCAGCAGCGCGCCGGCGATGTGGGCGGTCCAGTACAGCGTGTTGGAGATGACCGCCAGGCCGTTCTCGTCCACCGTGCCCAGCTTGGGCATCCAGGTCCACTTGTCGGGGTTGACGAACGCGGGGTCGGTCACCAGCATGCCGCCTGCGATCCAGCCCAGCAGCATGCCACCCAGGGTGATGATGATGGGGAAGCGCGCCATCAGCTTGATGACCATGGTGCTGCCCCAGACGATGATCGGGATCGAGATCAGCAGGCCCAGGATCACCAGCAGCATCGAGTGCTCGCCCGCGTTCTGCGCCGCGCCGGCGATGGCGATCACGTTGTCCACGCTCATCACCAGGTCGGCCACGATGATGGTCTTGATGGCGGCCAGCAGCTTGTCGCTGCCCTGGATGTTGTCGTGGCCGTCCTCGTCGGGTGCCAGCAGCTTCACGCCGATCCACACCAGCAGGATGGCACCCACGAGCTTGAGGAACGGGATGTTGAGCAGCGTCATCGCGAACGCGATCAGGATCACGCGCAGGATGATGGCGCCGGCGGTGCCCCAGATGATGCCCTTGGTGCGCTGCTTGGGCGGCAGCCGGCGGCAGGCCAGCGCGATCACGACCGCGTTGTCGCCGCCCAGCAGGATGTCGATGATGATGATCTGGCCGAGTGCGACCCAGAACGCCGGCGATGTCAGGAAGTCCATAAATTCCTCGTGGTTGCGTGTCCAATGGAACTGGGCGCGGATTCTGCCCGCTTCGCCAGCCCGACCTTCTCGTGATCGGCGCCCCGTGGGCCGATCGGAAGGCGCCGTCTTGTCCGCCTCTGTCTGCTGTGGCGAAGGGGTGGACAAATGCCTTGATCGGCCCCAGGGGAGCCCACCAAAGGTCTTGCTCGGCTGGACGATGGTGCCGTCTGGCCCGGGCTGCCGGAAGCGCGTGACTTCGTATTGACGACAGGCCGATGTTCCGGTACCGGTGAGCGGGTGTGTCCGTTGGGACCGGAACGGAGAGCTACTCCCCTTCGAGATGCACGGATTGTAGCGGCCCGCACCGGGGCGCAGGCCGCGGGGCCATCCGCATTTCCCACAGTGGCCGGCCCGGACTGGCTATGATCCACACCCCATGGCCGGCATCCACATCACCGACATCGAAGCCGCCATCAATTACTGGCGTGAGCGCTCACCATCGCCGGATGGCGTGTCGCTGGCGAAGGAGACGCGCGCCCTGGCCGAGGTGTACGCGCTGATGGTGTACTTCCACGAGGCCGAGGCCGACGAAGCCACCTTGCCAGCCGCGGCCCGCGCGGCCTGGATGGCTTGGTACGAGACCCAGCCGGACACCCCTTGCATCGCGATTTGCTCCACCAGCCAGGGCGACGAGATCTGCAAGGGCTGCGGCCGGACCTTCGACGAAGTGCAGCGCTGGACGGAAATGACACCGGGCGAGAAACGCGCGTGCTGGCGGCGCATCACCATCGAGGGCAACGCCTGGCGGTTCAACCGCTATGCCGAGCGCGCGCTGGAGCAGGCGGCGGCGTCTTCCTGAACAACTGAGAGGCGGCGCAGGGGGGCCGCGTCACACCCGCTTCGCGAGTTCAGCCGCCATGCCGGTATAGCTCGCCGGCGTCATGGCCAGCAGGCGGTCCTTCTCGGCCTGGGGGATCTCCAGTTCACGGATCAGCGCGTGCAGCGCTTCGGCGGTGACGGTCTTGCCGCGCGTGACTTCCTTGAGCTTTTCGTAGGCGCCGGAGACGCCGTAGCGGCGCATCACGGTCTGGATCGGCTCGGCCAGCACTTCCCAAGACGCGTCGAGGTCAGCCGCGAGCGCCTCTTCGTTGATCTCCAGCTTGTCCAGGCCGATGCCGAGCGAGTGGTAGGCCAGCACCGCATAGCCCAGGGCCACGCCCATGTTGCGCAGCACGGTGGAGTCGGTCAGGTCGCGCTGCCAGCGGCTCACGGGCAGCTTCTCGCTCAGGTGACGCAGCAAGGCGTTGGCCAGGCCCAGGTTGCCCTCGGCGTTCTCGAAGTCGATCGGGTTGACCTTGTGCGGCATGGTGCTGGAGCCGATCTCGCCGGCCTTGAGGCGCTGCTTGAAGTAGCCCAGGCTCACGTAGCCCCAGATGTCGCGCGCGAGGTCGGTCAGGATGGTGTTGGTGCGCGCCACCGCGTCAAACAGCTCGGCCATGTAGTCGTGCGGCTCGATCTGGATGCTGTAGGGCTGGAAGGTCAGGCCCAGGCCCTGCGGCTCGGGCGACTCGACCACGCGGCGGCTGAAGGCTTCCCAGTCGACGTCGGGCCAGGCGCTCAGGTGGGCGTTGTAGTTGCCCACCGCGCCGTTCATCTTGCCCATGAGCTTCACGCCGGCGATCCTGTCGCGCGCGGTCGCCAGGCGCACCACCACGTTGGCGATTTCCTTGCCCACGGTCGTGGGGCTCGCGGTCTGGCCGTGCGTGCGGCTGAGCATCGGCACGGCGGCGTGCGCATGCGCCAGCGTGCGCAGCTTCGCGATCACCGCGTCCAGCGCCGGCAGCAGCACCGCCTCGCGCGCGCCCTTGAGCTGCAGCGCGTGGCTGGTGTTGTTGATGTCCTCGCTGGTGCAGGCGAAGTGCACGAAC
>CAZAPJ010000096.1:0-11823 GCA_964487025.1 uncultured Hydrogenophaga sp. | reverse complement strand
GCAGCGGCGCGCCAGAGAGGGGGGAAGCGCCGAAGGCGCGCAGGGGGGAGTCCCCCGTTCTACTGCAGCGTTTCTTTCACCACCGGCAGCATCGGCAAGGGCATGACGTCGATGCCTTCGTCGATCAGCTCCAGCGCTTCCCGCGCGCTGGCCGTGCCGCGGATCTGGCGGCGTTCGGCTTCGCCGTGGTGCATGGCGCGCGCTTCGGCGACGAAGCGGTCGCCCACGTCTTCGGTGTTCGCGACCACTTCGCGCAGCGCGTGCAGCATGCGGGCCTGCAGCGCGGCGAGTTCGGGTCCCTGGGGCCGATGGTTGCTCAGCGCCACGGTACCGGCATCCGCTGTTGCTGCTGCCGCTGCCGGCGGCGCCTCGGGGCGATCGCCGCCGCGCGCGGTGCGCAGGTTCAGGCGGGGCGCCGAGAGCTTCTTCTCGATCCGCGCGTCGCCGCAGATCGGACACGTCACCAGCCCGCGGGCCAGCTGGCTCGCGTAGTCGTCTTCGGAAGCGAACCAGCCTTCGAACCCATGCTGGTGCACGCACTGGAGGTTGAGGACCTTCATGGGCCGGATTGTCCCCCATCCGGCGCACCGGCGCCGGACCGCCAGGCCAATGGCCATTCGCCGCGCAGCACGTTCTGCAGCCACATCGAGCCGATCAGGGTCTTGCAGTCGATCACCTCGCCGCCATGGCACCAGGCCTGCAGCTCGGCCGGGGTAGCGGTGAACACGTCCAGGAACTCGCCCTCGTCCAGGCGGCGCGCGCCCGCGGCCAGGCCGCGCGCGAACCAGATGTCGATTGTCTCGTCGGAGTACGCGACAGTTGGCGCCAGGCGCCCGGCAAAGGCCCATTCGCGGGCCGTGTAGCCGGTCTCCTCCAGCAATTCGCGCTGCGCGCAGGCCAGGCTGTCTTCCCCAGGGTCGCGCTTGCCGGCGGGAAACTCGATCATGACGGCCTGCATGGGATGGCGGAACTGGCGCTCGAGCACCACGCGGCCGTCGTCGAGCAGGCCGACCACCATCACCGCGCCGGGATGCAGCACGTATTCGCGCGTGGCCTCGCGGCCGTCGGGCAGCCGGACCGTGTCGCGCACGACGTGCAGGAAGTGGCCGCGCAGCAGCTCGGTGCGCGAAAGCGGCGTCTCGCGCAGGTGGGCGTCGTCGGCATCAGCGGTGTTCATCGGCGGCGGCGATAGAGATAGCGGTAGACAAAGCCCGGAAAAGCCAGCGTGAGGAACAGCGAGCCGGTGGTCGCGTAGAACTCCCAGCCCTGGGGCGCGATCTGCCCGGCCGAGTGCTCCAGCGCCAGGCCCAGAGCGCCGACCAGGCCATACAACAGCAGTAGCTCGAGCAGGCGTACCCAGAGCGGCTTGGCGGACGGGTTGCGGCGCGGCAGCACGCCGAGCCAGCGCTCGTTGAGGAAAGGCAGGTTCGCGGCGACGAGGGCGGCCAGCAGGATGAGAGCGACCGAGAAGCTATGGGTCATGGGCGAGCAAGGCCTCTGCGTTCACGGCGGCACCGAGCCGCGCAGCGGCGCAGGGGGGCGTCCCACTTCATGCAAACAGTTGGCGCACCGCCTGCACGCACAAGGCCATCAAACCACCAGGCACGATGCCGAGCGCCAGCACCAGCAGGCCGTTGACGGACAGCACCGAGCGCACGTCGGCGCCGGCCTCGATGTCCGCGGTCTGGGTGGGCGCGTCGAAGTACATCACCTTCACCACGCGCAGGTAGTAGAAGGCGCCGATCAGCGACATGATCACCGCGAACACCGCCAGGCCGATCTGGAACGCGCCGCTGGACGCCAGCAGCGCCTGCAGCACCGCCAGCTTGGCGTAGAAGCCCACCAGCGGCGGCACGCCGGCGAACGAGAACATGCAGATGGCCATGATGCCGGCGTACAGTGGGCTGCGCCGGTTCAGGCCGGCCAGGTCGTCGATGTTCTCCGACTCGAAGCCGTTGCGCGAGAGCAGCAGGATAACGCCGAACGCGCCCAGCGTGGTGAGCACGTAGGTCACGGCGTAGAACATCGCCGAGGCATAGGCGTTGGCCATGTTGCCGCCGTCCGCCGGTTCCCCCGCGCCGCCCTGCGCCACGCCGGCCAGCAGGCCCAGCAGCAGGAAGCCCATGTGGGAGATGGTCGAGAAGCCGAGCATGCGCTTGAGGTTGGTCTGCGCGATCGCGGCCAGGTTGCCCACCAGCAGCGACAGCACCGCCAGCACCGCCAGCATCTGCTGCCAGTCCACCGCCAGGGGCGCCAGGCCTTCCACCAGGAGGCGGATCACGATCCCGAACGCGGCCAGCTTGGAGGCGCCGGCGATGATGAGCGTGATCACCGTGGGCGCGCCATGGTAGACGTCGGGCACCCACATGTGGAACGGCACCGCGCCCAGCTTGAACGCCAGGCCGGCGACCACGAACACCAGGCCCAGCACCAGCACCTGCGCCGAGCCCTTGAGCGTGGCCTCGCCGCCCGCGATGGCCTGGAGCACCGCGGACACGTCGAGCGAGCCGGTGGCGCCGTAGACCATGGACAGGCCGTAGAGCAGGAAGCCGCTGGCCAGCGCACCCAGCACGAAGTACTTCATCGCCGCCTCGGTGGCCGGCAGGTCGTCGCGGCGCAGCGCCACCAGGGCGTAGCTGGACAGGGTCAGCAACTCCAGGCCCAGGTAGATCACCAGGAAGTTGTGCCCCGAGATCATGACGAACATGCCCAGCAGCGCGAACATCGCCAGCGTGAACAGCTCGCCGCCGCGCAGCATGTCGCGCTGGCCGGCATAGGTCCGGCCGTAGACCAGCGTGGCCATCATCGCGAGGCTGGCGAAGCACTTGAGCCAGTTGCCCATGGGGTCGCTCACGATCATCCCGCCGAAGCCGGTGATGGTGCTGCCGGAAGACGCCGCCAGCCCCAGCAGCAGCGCCACCACGGCCATGGTGAGCAGGGTCAGCACGTAGGTGGCGCCGCGCAGCGGCGTCTTGACGGTCAGGTCCACCAGCGCGATCACGCAGGCCATCGTCAGCAGAAGGATTTCAGGGTACGCCGCGACCCAGCTCAGCTTGTCGATCATGTGTGCGTTCTCTCGTCGTGTAGCGTGGCCGGCGGGTTCAGTTCAGTTTGGAGATGGCCACGTGGCGCAGCAGCTCGGCCACCGAGGCATCCATCACGTCGGTGAAGGGCTTGGGGTAGATGCCCATGTAGAGCACCGCCAGCGCCAGCGCCGTGAGCACCAGGAATTCGCGGCCGTCGATGTCCAGCAAGTCCTTGACGTGCTGATTGCCTACGTCGCCCAGGTAGACGCGCTTGAACATCCAGAGCGAATAGGCGGCGCCCAGGATCAGCGCCGTGGCCGCCAGCAGGCCGATCCAGAAGTTCGCCTTGACCGCGGCCAGGATCACCATCCACTCGCCGACGAAGCCGGCCGTGCCCGGCAGGCCGCAGTTGGCCATGGTGAACAGCAGCGCGAACGCCGCGAACTTGGGCATGGTATTGACCACGCCGCCGTAGTCGGCGATCTCGCGCGAGTGCACGCGGTCGTAGAGCACGCCGATGCACAGGAACATGGCGGCAGAGACGAAGCCGTGCGCGATCATCTGCACGATGGCGCCGGACACGCCCAGGTCGCTGAAGATGAAGAAGCCGAGCGTGACGAAACCCATGTGCGCGACCGACGAATAGGCCACCAGCTTCTTCATGTCCTGCTGCACCATGGCCACCAGGCCGACGTAGATCACGGCCACGATCGACAGCGCGATCATGAGCCAGGCCCACTCGTGCGCCGCATCGGGCACGATCGGCAGCGAGAAGCGCAGGAAGCCGTAGGCGCCCAGCTTGAGCATGATGGCCGCCAGCACGGCCGAGCCGCCGGTGGGCGCCTCGACGTGCACGTCGGGCAGCCAGGTGTGCACCGGCCACATCGGCACCTTGACCGCGAAGGCCGCGAAGAAGGCGAAGAACAGCAGGGTCTGCGCGGTGCCGCCCAGGGGCAGCGCATACCAGTCGGCCAGCGCGAAGCTGCCGCCCGACTGCGTGTAGAGGTAGATCAGCGCCACCAGCATGAGCAGCGAGCCCAGCAGGGTGTAGAGAAAGAATTTGAAGGCCGCGTAGATCTTGTTCGGCCCGCCCCAGATCCCAATGATGAGGTACATCGGGATCAGCGTGGCCTCGAAGAACACGTAGAACAGCATCGCGTCCTGCGCGCAGAACACGCCGATCATCAGGCCCGAGAGGATCAGGAACGCGCCCATGTACTGGTTCACGCGCGAGGTGATCGACGCCCAGCTCGCCACCACCACGACCACGTTGATGAACGCGGTCAGCGGCACCAGCCAGAGCGAAATGCCGTCCACGCCCAGGTGGTAGTGGACGTTGAAGGTCTCGATCCAGGAACGCTTCTCCACGAACTGCATGGCCGCCGTGCCGAGCTCGAACCCCGCGTAGAGGGGCACGGTGACGACCAGGCCCGCCAGGGCGCCCACCAGGGCGAGCCAGCGCACCAGGGGCACGTGCTCGTCGCGCCCCAGGGCCAGCAGCACGACGCCGAACACGATCGGCGTCCAGATTGCAAGGCTCAGCAAACCCATCTGTTTCTTCCTCTTCTTATTTGGCGAGCCACACGAAATAGGTCATGAACAGCAACACGCCCACGATCATGGCGAGCGCGTAGTGGTAGAGGTAGCCGGTCTGCGCGCGGCGCACCACCGAGGACACCGCACCCACGATCTTCCAGCTGGCGTTGACCACGCCGGCCTCGATCACACCCCGGTCCCCCCCCTTCCAGAAGCCGATGCCGAGCCCGCGCGCGGCCCGGGCCAGCACGTTCTCGTTGAACCAGTCCATGTAGTACTTGTTTTCCAGGATCACGACGATCGGGCGCAGCGCGCGGCCGAGGGCCGCCGGCACCGCCGGGTTGATCAGGTACATGTACCAGGCCAGCACCGCACCGGCCAACGCCAGGTACAGCGGCGGCGTGGAGAAGGCATGGGCCGCCATCGCCAGCGGGCCGTGGAAGATCTCGGCGAACCGCGCCAGCGCCGGGTGGGCCTGGGCGTCGATGAAGATGGCGTCCCGCAGGAACTCGCCGAACAGCATGGGCTGGATCGTGAGGTAGCCGATCACCACCGAAGGCACCGCCAGCAGCAGCAGCGGCACGGTGACCACCCAGGGCGACTCGTGCGGCTTGCCGTCGCCATGATCGCCGTGGTGGCCATGGTCGTCATGGTGCGCATCGGGGTTCTGGTCGTATCGCTCCTGGCCGTGGAACACCAGGAAGTACAGGCGGAACGAGTAGAACGACGTGACGAACACCCCGGCCAGCACCGCGAAGTAGGCGAAGCCCGAGGCCGGCAGGTTGCTGAAGTGCACCGCCTCGATGATGCTGTCCTTGGAGTAGAAACCGGAGAACAGCGGCGTGCCGATCAGGGCCAGCGTGCCCAGCAGCGAGGTGATCCAGGTGATCGGCATGTACTTGCGCACGTTGCCCATCCAGCGGATGTCCTGGTTGTGGTGCAGGCCCATGATGACCGAGCCGGCCGCGAGGAACAGCAAGGCCTTGAAGAAGGCGTGCGTCATCAGGTGGAACACCGCGACCGAGTAGGCCGAGGCGCCGAGCGCCACCGTCATGTAGCCAAGCTGCGATAGCGTGGAGTACGCCACGACGCGCTTGATGTCGTTCTGGATGATGCCCAGAAAGCCCATGAACAGCGCGGTGATGGCGCCGATGATCATGACGAAGTTGAGCGCGGTGTCGGACAGCTCGTAGAGCGGGCTCATGCGCGCGACCATGAAGATGCCGGCCGTCACCATGGTGGCGGCGTGGATCAGCGCGGAGATCGGCGTCGGGCCTTCCATGGAATCGGGCAGCCAGACGTGCAGCGGGAACTGCGCGCTCTTGCCCATGGCGCCGATGAACAGGCAGATGCAGATCACGGTGATCAGCATCCAGTCGGTGCCCGGGAAGCCCAGGCCGCCGAGTTCGCCGGCCTTGGCGAAGATCTCGCTGTAGTTCATCGTGCCGGTGTAAGCCACAATCAGGCCGATACCGAGGATGAAGCCGAAGTCGCCCACCCGGTTGACCAGGAAGGCCTTCATGTTGGCGAAGATGGCCGAAGGCTTGTTGAACCAGAAGCCGATCAGCAGGTACGACACCAGGCCCACCGCCTCCCAGCCGAAGAAGAGCTGCAGCAGGTTGTTGCTCATGACCAGCATGAGCATGGAGAAGGTGAACAGCGAGATGTAGGCGAAGAAGCGGTTGTAGCCGTCGTCGTCGGCCATGTAGCCGATGGTGTAGAGGTGCACCATGAGCGAGACGAAGGTGACGACCACCATCATCATCGCGGTCAGGCCGTCGACGAGGAAGCCGATTTCCATCTTCAGGCCGCCGATGACCATCCATTCGTAGATGGTGGCATTGAAGCGCGCGCCCTCGATCACGTCACACAGCGTGATGACCGAGAGGATCATCGCGATCAGCACGCCAAGGATGGTGGCGCCGTGCGAGGCGCGCCGGCCAATGACGTTGCCACCGAAGGCGGTGCCCAGGATGCCAGCCACGAGCGAGCCCACCAGGGGCGCCAGCGGCACGGCGAGCAGCGTGGAGGCGGATAGCGTGTTGCTCATGTTCCGGTCAGCCCTTCAGCGTGTTGAGTTCTTCGACGCTGATCGACGACTTGTTGCGGAACAGCAGCACGAGGATGGCGAGGCCGATGGCCGACTCGGCGGCCGCCACGGTGAGGATGAAGAACACGAACACCTGGCCGTGCAGGTCGCCCAGGTAATGGGAGAAGGCCACGAAGTTCATGTTGACCGCGAGCAGCATGAGCTCGATGGCCATGAGCAGCACGATCAGGTTCTTGCGGTTGAGGAAGATGCCCACCACCGACAGCGCGAACAGGATCGCGCCCACCGAGAGGAAATGGCCCAGGGTGAGTGTCGTCGTCATGCCTTGCCCTCCTCGGCGTTGGCGGCGGCAGCCGCCGGCGGCGCCTTCTGCGTGACCGGCATCGGCACCACCACCAAGCGGTCCTTGGCGCGCACGTGCACCTGCAGGCTGGGGTTGATGGCCTTGCTGTCCTTGCGCTGGCGCAGCGTGAGCGCGATCGCGGCCACCATCGCCACCAGCAGGATCACCGCGGCGATCTCGATCGGGTAGAGGTACTCGGTGTAGAGCAGCATGCCCAGGTCGTGCGTGTTCGACCGGCTCGCGGCCTCGGCCGCGCCGGCGGCGGAGGCGCCCGCGGTGATCGTGGGGAAACCCACCCACAGCACGGCGATGATCTCGCCCGCCACCAGGCCACCCAGCACGGCCGCGAGCGGGAAATGCCGCCAGAAGCCCCGGCGCACCGAGTCGATGTTGATGTCGAGCATCATCACCACGAACAGGAACAGCACCATCACGGCGCCGAGGTAGACCAGCACCAGCGTGATGCCCAGGAACTCGGCCTTGAGCAGCAGCCACAGCGCGGCCGCCTGCGAGAACGCCAGCATGAGGTGGAGCACCGCGTGCACCGGGTTGCGCGCGGTGACCACGCGGTAGGCCGCATACAGCAGCACCGCCGCGAACAGGTAGAAAAAGCCGGTCTGGTAGTCCATTTGGGTTGGGCGTTCGGCGTTGAGCGTTGGGCGTGTCAGGTCAAGAGGTTGCAGGCGCTGAACGCTCGACGCTCAACGCTCAGCCTCCATCAGCGGTAGGGCGCATCGGCCGCCTTCGCGGCGGCGATCTCCGATTCGTAGCGGTCCCCCACGGCCAGCAGCATCTCCTTGGTGAAGTACAGGTCGCCGCGCTTTTCGCCGTGGTATTCGAAGATGTGCGTTTCCACGATGGAGTCGACCGGGCAGCTTTCCTCGCAGAAGCCGCAGAAGATGCACTTGGTCAGGTCGATGTCGTAGCGCGTGGTGCGGCGCGAGCCGTCGGCGCGCACGTCGGACTCGATCGTGATCGCCACCGCCGGGCAGACCGCCTCGCACAGCTTGCAGGCGATGCAGCGCTCCTCGCCGTTGTCGTAGCGGCGCAGTGCGTGCAGGCCGCGAAAGCGCGGCGACAGCGGCGTCTTTTCCTCCGGGAACTGCACCGTCACCTTGCGGCTGAGCGCGTAGCGACCGGTCAGGGCCATGCCCTTGAAAAGCTCGACCAGCATGAAGCTCTTGAAGAAGTCCTTCAGCGAGAAAGGGGCGACTGCGGTTGTGGACATGGTCGTGGGCCCTGCTGCTTGCTTTATTTCCAGATGTTCCACGGCGTCTGCATCAGGATGCCGACCAGCAGCAGCCAGATGAGCGTGACGGGAATGAAGATCTTCCAGCCCAGACGCATGATCTGGTCGTAGCGGAAGCGCGGGAAGGTGGCGCGGATCCAGATGAAGATCGAGACCACGAAGACGGTCTTGATGCCCAACCAGATCCAGCCCGGAATGAAGTCGAGGAAGGCCACGGGTGGCAGCCAGCCGCCGAGGAACATCAGCACGGCAATGATGGACACCAGCCACATGCTGGCGTACTCGGCCAGGAAGAAGATGGCGAAGCCCATGCCCGAGTACTCGACCATGTGGCCGGCCACGATCTCGGCCTCGCCTTCCACCACGTCGAACGGATGGCGGTTGGTCTCGGCCACGCCGGAGATCAGGTAGACGAAGAAGATGGGCAGCAGCGGCAGCCAGTTCCAGGACAGGAAGTCCAGCCCCATGTCCGCGCCCATGCCGTGCGACTGCGAGGCCACGATCTCGCCCAGGTGCAGGCTGCCGGCGGTCATGACCACCACCAGGAAGCAGAAGCCGATCGCGATCTCGTAGCTCACCATCTGGGCCGAGGCGCGCAGCGCGCCCAGGAAGGCGTACTTGGAGTTGGAGGCCCAGCCCGCGATGATCACGCCGTAGACCTCGATCGAGGTGATCGCCAGGATCACCAGCAGGCCGGCGTTCACGTTGGCGATCACCGCCTCGGGGCCGAACGGGATCGCCACCCAGGCCGCCAGCGCCGGCATGATCGCCATCACCGGCCCGAGCCGGAACAGGCCGTTGCTCGCGGCCGAGGGACGGATCAGTTCCTTGGTCAGCAGCTTGAGCGCATCGGCGATCGGCTGCAGCAGGCCCATGGGCCCCACGCGGTTGGGGCCGTGGCGCACTTGCATCCAGCCCAGCAGCTTGCGCTCCCACAGCGTGAGGTAGGCCACCGCGCCCATCAGCGGCGCGAGCACGACCACGATCTTGATCAGGTTCCAGATCACGGGCCAGGCGGCGGTGGTCCACCAGGGCGCGGCGATCAGGCCCAGGCCGCCGTTGTACATCGCATCGATCACGCGGTGGCTCCTTCCACGGCTTGCTGCGCCCGCGCGTTGCCACGCGCATCGGCGGTCAGTTGCAGCGACGCCGCGCGGCGCACCAGCCCGTCGAGCTGGTAGATCGACGCCACGCAGGGTTCGCCCGCGGCCGGGGCGAGGTCGATCGCCGCGTCGCACGCGTTGTCCAGCCGCGCGGCGTCCACCGGCGCGCCCGATGCAACGCCTGGCAGGGCCGACGCCAGCACGGCCTGCGAGGACTCGGCGTCGAAGCCCGGCAGTTCGAGCAGGTTGCCGAGCACGCGTAGCACCTTCCAGGCCGGGCGTGTCTCGCCCAGCGGCCGCACCACCGCGTGGAAGCTCTGCAGCCGGCCCTCGGCGTTGACGAACGACCCCGAGGTCTCGGAGAACGGCGCCACCGGCAGCAGCACGTCGCTCACATCCAGGTTGGTCTTGAACGGGCTCAGGGTCACGACCATGCCGCTGCCGGCCAGCCCGGCCTCGCCCGCGGCGCTGTCGTGCGCCGGCTCGGTGTTGAGCAGCAGGGCCGCCTTCAGCGCGCCGCCGGCGAGCATCTGGCCGGCATTCAGGCCGCCCGGGCCTGGCAGCGCGCCCACGAGCTGGGCGCCCACCGTGTTGGCCGCCTCGCCGAGATAGCCCACGCTGGCGCCGGTCTGGCGCGCGATCCAGTTCGCCAGCGCGAGCAGGCTGCCGGCCTTCTCGTGATGGGCCGCGGCGTTGCCCAGCAGGACCGCCTTGCCCTCGCCACCCAGCAGCGACTTCGCCACCGCGCGCTGGGCCTCGGAGACCTCGGCCACCGCCACCGGCGCAGCCGCGCCCGTCTCGGCCGCCACCGCGGCCGCGATGCCCGCCAGCGCGGACACCCAGTCCCGGCTGTCGGCCAGCACCACGTTCCTGAACGGCATGGCCCAGTCCTGCGCCACGGCGTTGAGCGCGTTGACCTGGGCCCCCTTGCGCTGGGCCTGGCGGATGCGCTGCGCGAACAGCGGATGGTCCTTGCGCAGGTTGGAGCCGATCACCAGCACGCGCTGCAGCGTGGACAGGGACGCGATCGGCAGGCCCAGCCAGCGCGCCGAACCGGCGGACGCGGTGTTCGAAAAATCGGCGTGGCGCAGCCGGGCGTCGATGTTCTGGCTGCCCAGGCCGCGCACCAGCGCGCCGGCCAGCGCCAGTTCCTCGAGCGTGCTGTGCGGACTGGCGAGCACGCCGATGGCGCCGGCGCCGTGTTCGGCCCTGACCTGCTTCAGGCCGTTGGCCACGTATTCGAGCGCGGTCTGCCAGTCCACCGTGCGCCACTCGCCGCCCTGCTTGAGCATGGGCGCGGTGAGGCGGTCCTCGCCGTTCAGCGCCTCGTAGGAGAAGCGGTCGCGGTCGGCGATCCAGCACTCGTTGACGGCTTCGTTCTCGAACGGCAGCACGCGCATCACGCGGTGGTTCTTGACCTGCACGACCAGGTTGGCGCCGGTCGAATCGTGCGGGCTCACGCTCTTGCGCCGCGACAGCTCCCAGGTGCGGGCGCTGTAGCGGAACGGCTTGCTGGTGAGCGCGCCGACCGGGCAGATGTCGATCATGTTGCCCGAGAGCTCGGAGTCCACGGTGCCGCCGTCGACCGTGGTGATCTCCGAATGCTCGCCGCGGTGGATCATGCCCAGCTCCATGACGCCGGCCACTTCCTGGCCGAAGCGCACGCAGCGGGTGCAATGGATGCAGCGGCTCATCTCTTCCATCGAGATCAGCGGCCCCACGTTCTTGTGGAACACCACGCGCTTTTCTTCTTCGTAGCGCGAACCCGAGGCGCCGTAGCCCACGGCCAGGTCCTGCAGTTGGCACTCGCCGCCCTGGTCGCAGATCGGGCAGTCCAGCGGGTGGTTGATCAGCAGGAACTCCATGACCGACTGCTGGGCCTTGATGGCCTTGTCGCTCTTGGTGCGCACGATCATGCCCTGCGTGACGGGCGTGGCGCAGGCCGGCATGGGCTTGGGCGCCTTCTCCACGTCGACCAGGCACATGCGGCAGTTGGCCGCGATGGACAACTTCTTGTGGTAGCAGAAGTGCGGAATGTAGGTGCCCGCCTTCTCCGCCGCATGCATGACCATGCTGCCCGGGGGCACCTCCACCTTCTTGCCGTCGAGTTCGATTTCAACCATGGTGTTGCGTCTTGTTGTTCAGGCCGCCCCGGCCGGCGCCTGCGCCGCGGCGATCTTGGCCTCGAACTCGTGCCGGAAGTGCTTGATCATGGCGCGCACCGGCATGGCCGCGGCGTCGCCCAGCGCGCAGATGGTGCGCCCCATGATGTTCTCGGCCACGTTGTCGAGCAGGGCCATGTCGCTCGGCCGGCCCTGGCCCCGGTCGATGCGGTCCACCATGCGCCAGAGCCAGCCCGTGCCCTCGCGGCAGGGCGTGCACTGGCCGCAGGATTCGTGCATGTAGAAGTAGGACAGTCGCTTGAGCGACTCGACCATGTCGCGCGAGTCGTCCATCACGATGACCGCGCCGGAACCGAGCATGGAGCCGGCCTTGGCGATGGAGTCGTAGTCCAT
>CAZAPJ010000095.1:0-11849 GCA_964487025.1 uncultured Hydrogenophaga sp. | reverse complement strand
GGCGGTGTCAAGGTCAAGCGTGGGCCACCACATTCTTATATTTACATAATATACAGACCGTTCGTCGCCCGGGCTTGCTGAAGGCGCTGTGCAACTTGGTGCCAGAGGGCTCTCGCCTCGTCCGTGGTGGCGCGTTGTTCCTCGACCTCGGCCGCCAGAATCGCGGGGTCATCACCAGTCAGGTCGCAAATCAACCGGATTACCCGAGCGTCGGGAAGGGTCTTGCCGTCCCTGTAGTTGGCAACCGACCGGTGGCTGACGCCCATTACGAGCGCCAGCTTGTAGTCGCTGGGCAGCTTGTGGATAACCTTTGCCTTGTCCAGTAGAGCGGCGATGCTTGCGGCCATGTGGATAACCTCCGTTTCGGATAGGGGTTGAGAGGGCCTCCGAGGGCCTGTAACGGTAAGGGTACGCCGTATGTGTAAACGGTTGCCCTATGGCAATCCGATTGCCTGTGGCAATGGCTTGCCATACCATCCGTCCCGCGCCGGGGCGGTTTCTCATCATCCCCCCACCTTCTGGACCGTGCCCGGCGCCTTCGATTTCAGAGGGCAGGGGGGGTGAAGGTGGGTTCCATGTCGAGTTTCACGATTGCCCGGCTCACGGGCCATTTCGAGCACCAAGGGCAACTCAGGGTCGCGGCCGTCGGCCAGTGCAGCGAAAAGAAGGATGACCCGTTCGTCGTCGTCCTGTCGCACAACAGCGGGCCGATGAGTTTCGATTTCCACCTCACGCCCGACCAGTCGCGCCGCCTGCGCGCGGCGCTGGAAGAGGCCGAGGGCAAGGCCGAAATCCTTACGGCGGCGATCTGACCATGAGGGGCGGATTCCTCGCGGCACTCGCTGGCCTGGTGGCCGCCAGCGCGGTGCCGTTCGCCGAGTCGGTGCGGCTGGCGCAGCCGGCGCCGTTCAAGGGCTACGACCATCGCGGCCTCGGCCGCTCGCGCGTCCCGGGCAAGCCCGGGCGGGCCGGCGACAAGCTGCGCCGCATGGCGGCCGAGCGCCGCATCGGCACACCGCGCGGGGTGCCGGCATGAAAACCACCATCAAGCTCACGGCCGGCCGCGCGCTGGTCGTGCAACCGGCGCCCGGCAAGGGCGTGCGCGTGGACGTGACGCTGGCCGGCGTCGTCGTCGCGGGCGACGTGCTCACGCCCGACCAGACCGGCGCGCTGCTGTTCGGCCTGGAGCAAGCCGCCGAGGCGGCCGGCATCGCGGCGGACCGCGTGTCCGAGGGCATCGCCAGCGCCTTGCGCATCAAGGCGGCGCCGCTGGCCGTGGTGAAGCGCACGGCCTGCGCCGCCTCGGGCTGCAACTACCCCGAGGGCGAGTGTTCCGGCGCCCTGGGCGGCTGTATCGGTTGCAGGCGGGCAGCATGACGGCCTGGCGCCAGTCAGCCACGGGGGTGCTGATCCCCGCCGAGCATCGGCCGCGTCTGATGGCCTGGCCGCGCCCGGCCGGCTGGGACAAGCTGCCGGCCGACATCCGCGCCGCGTGGGATGCGCAGTGGCGCCGCGTGGCCGAGCAGGGCCAGGGGGCGCGGTGACAGTGGCAGCGGTGTGGCCGCCCCATGACTGGAGGCCCGTCCGTCATGAACGGCCGGCGGCAGACAGACTGATGCGGTGCGGCGAAACCCCGGCATCGGGGAGTGAGCGACCAAGGAATGCAGCCCGGAAAATGCGGAAAGTAGCCGGGCGGACACACCACTGCCACCGAGGCGCGCAGTGAAAAAGCCCCGCGCCAAGGCCGCCCACATCGGCCCCTTCGCCAACGTCGCCGGCTACACCGGAGCCGCGCGCGCGCCGGTCGTGGAGGACTACAGCGCGCGCACCCCGCATTGGGCCGCGCCGCGCCTGGAGCTGCTGCCGCCGAGGTGGGCCGCGCGCATGGTGGGCGAGTGGCGAAAGCACGCGCAGACCCTGGCCGACAGGGGCGCCACCCACGGGCCGGCCGACATGTGGCTCAGTCGTCGCCTGTCGGAGTTGGAGGCGGGCCGCCGCGTGGGCATCGCGCCCAGCATGGGCGACTCCGACCTGTGCAAGCTGGCGAGGCAGGAGGCCCGCGACCATGGCGACATGCAGGCCAGCGCAGACGGCCAGTACCGCCAGCGCTGGGCGCACATGCCCGCTGAGTACCTGGCCCGCTGCCTGGCCGAGTTGAAGCGGCGCCTCTCGCGCACGGTGATGGCCGGGCGCGGCTTGCTGGACCTGTGGCCCGACGGCCCCACGATGACGGACGCGGGGCGCCTGGCGCGCCTGCGCGACGAGAAGTTTTGGCGCAAGGTCTTCCGCCGCGTGCACGCGCGCACCGTGGAGGTCTGCGCAATCGGCCTGGGCCTGGTCCACGCGCGCGCCGACTGCTACGTGTCGGCCGAGTCGCGCAAGGTGCACGCCGAGCGCCAGCGCGCGAACGCGGCCATGCTGGCGCACACCCTGGCCGTCAACGACCACGGCCAGGAAATGACCCTGGCGGCCGTCGCAGAGAAGTCCGTCGCCAATCCGGTGATCCGACGCGGCGAGTTGATGACGCGGGTTGCTGGCTTCGAAGCCTGCGCCGATGCCCTGGGCCACGTGAAGCGCTGGGCCGTGCTCACCTGCCCCAGCCGCATGCACAGGTTCACCCACCTGGACAGCGGCAAGGTGGTGGAAAACCGGAAGTACGACGGCACCCGGCCGCGCGAGGCGCAGCAGTACCTGGCAGCGCAGTGGCGCCGGCTGTGCGCCCATTGGGAGCGCGAGGGCCTGCGGGTCTATGGCTTTCGCACCACGGAGCCGCACCACGATGGCACCCCGCACTGGAACATTCTGTGTTTCTTCGCGCCGATGACGGAGCGCGTGGAGATGCGCAAGCTGTGCAAGGTGCCCACCGATGCGGTGCCGGTGTTCGATGACGGCTTGCGCCGCTACTTCCTAGAGAACGACAGCCCGGACGAGAAGGGCGCCCGGGAGCGGCGCGTCAAGATCAAGGCCATCGACGGGGAGAAGGGCAGCGCGGCCGGCTACATCGCGAAGTACATAGCCAAGGGCGTGGACGGCTTCGCGATGCAATACGACCTGTATGGCAACCCGATCGTGGAGGCGACGGCCGCCGTCGTCACCTGGGCGCGCGTGTGGGGCATCCGCCAGTTTCAGCAGATCGGCGGGCCGCCCGTGACGGTGTGGCGCGAACTGCGCCGGCTGCACCCCGAGCACATGGAGGCCGAGCAGACGGCGGACAACCTGCGCCAGGCCACCCGGGCGGTAAACCTGCAACTGGTGGAGCCGGGTGAGCGCAAGGCCCTGGCCTGGCAGCGCTACACCATGGCGCAGGGCGGCCCAACGTGCCGGCGCGCGCGGCAGGCCGTGCGCCTGTACCGGGTGGAGCGCGAGGCGGCCAACAGTTACGGGGAGCCGTCGCCCGCGCGCGTGCTGGGCGTGCAGGGCCTGGGCTCCGTATCCGTACCCGCACCGGCCCACATCGCGGCGCGCGGCCTGGGCGGGCACTTCCGCAGCCCGGCGCAGACGGTCATTGAGTCCGAGCGGGCCGAGTGGATCGTCATCAGCAAGGGCGGGGCGCTGGACGCGGTGGAGGCCCACTGCGCGCGCCTGCAAGGGCTCATTCACGCGCATGACGCCAGGGCCGCGCAGGAGACGGCCGCGCGCCTGGAACGGCTACAGCAAGAGCGGGAGGCCGCATCGCGGCTGCGCGAAGCGCTGCCGCCTTGGACCCGTGTCAATAACTGCACGCCGACGCCAACGCTCGACACGTTGGATCGGCGGCACATGGATACGGGGCCGCGCCTGTTCGGGGTTGTGAACACCCATCGGCGCAAGTTGGGGCGGTTCTTCAACTGGGCATCGCCGCCGACGGCGGTGGAGGTCTGACGATGCGGTACCAGGGCGGCAAGAACGGGGCAGGGGTCTTTCAGACCATCATCAACCGCGCGCCGGCGTGCACCACCTTTGTTGAAGCGTTCGCGGGCAGCGCGGCCATCTACCGGCGCCTCAAGCCGGCGGCATCGTCAATCCTGATGGAGCGAGATCCCGAGCAGGCGGCAAAGCTGGCGGTGCTGGCCAGGCCGTCGACCATCGTCCGCAACGTCGATGCGCTGGCTGAGCTCGCATCGCTGCTGCCGGCGATGGGTGATGGCTGGTTCGTGTATCTGGACCCGCCCTACGTGCACCAGGCGCGAAAGGACGTGGACCTGTACCGGTTCGAAATGAGCGATGCCGACCATGGGCACCTGGTGGGCTCGCTGCTTCCGGCGATGACAGATCGAGGTGTGCGCTGGATGCTCAGTGGCTACCGCTGCGCGCTCTATGACGATGCGAGCAGCTTGCGCGAGGCGCACCAGCACGATTTCCAGGCCATGACGCGGCGCGGCGTGGCAACGGAGACGCTGTGGATGAACTATGACCCCGCCGCCGTGGCGCTGCATGACGTGCAGTTCGCCGGCAACGACTACCGCGACCGCGAGCGCATCAAGCGCAAGGCGCAGCGCTGGGCCGCGAAGTTTTCGGCGATGGGGCCCCACGAACAGACGGCAGTTTTGCAGGTGCTGCAGCACCTGCACGCCCGGCGGTGGGATCCCACCGCCGAGGGCGACGGTGAAGTGCTTCAGAGGGCCGGGGGGCCAACGGAAGGGGTAGAGCATGAAGGACGATTTCAAGGTGCATGACGTGGCGCGCGTGAAAGCGGGCGACCTGGCCGGCATGGTGGGCGTGGTGCAGGAGCGCCACCCGGGCGTGGCGGGCGGCTGGGCCACGGTGCGCGTGCAGGGCGTGAAGGACGACGCGCCCGTGGACGAGACGCGCAAGTTCAAGGTGTCCGAGTTGGAGCGCAACCATGTCCGATAAGGTCGTGCGGGGCTACATCGATTGCCCCTCCTGCGGCACGCCGGGAGGCATGCGGATCACCAGCGACAAGAACGGCGACCCGTTCGGCTTCTGCACCGCAACGTGCCGCCAGCAGTTGCGCGTCGGGCCGGACCCCGAGCGCGTGGCGCTGTTCGAAGCCAACCACGCGAAGCGGCTGGCCACTGCGGCGCCTGCGCCCGCGCCGGCCGCGCCCGTTGCTGCGCCGGCCCCGGTCGCGGAGCCCCCGCCGCCGCCCGCAGCACCCAAGCGCACCGGCCTGGCCGACGCGTTGCACTTCATGGCAGGGGGTGCGCGATGAGGCCGAGCAATACCAACACGCAGGCCGTGGAGCGTGACATTGCGGCCAACGGCGAGGCGCCGGCCAGCGACGAACAGGCGGCCGACCTGGCGGCGCTGGAAGCGGCGGCGGGGCAGGGCGGGGCGCCAGGTCAGGCGCTCGCCACGCAGGAACAGGAACCGAAGGGGCCGACCCTGCAAGAGGAAATCGCGGGCCTCATGGGCATGGTGGTCGCGGTGCTGTCGCCCGCGCTGCCCAGCTTGAAGACCATCTACACCCCCGAGGCCATCGGCGCCGCGTCCGGGGCCATCGGCGCGCTGTGCGAGAAGCATGGATGGCTGGGCGATGGGCTAATGGGCCAGTACGGCGCGGAAATCGCCTGCGTGGCCGTCGTCGGGCCGCTGGCCTGGGCCACCTACAACGGCGTTAGCGCGGACCTGGCCGAGTGGAAGAAGCGCCGGCCGATTGAAGCGACGGCGAAGGAACAGGGCATCGACATCGCGGCGCCCGTGCCAGCGCCGCCGCCCGCGCCCGAGCGCACGGGGCCGGCCGTGACCTTCGGAAGCGGGCCGGTCCAATGAAGACCATCGACGGCGAACTGAACGTCATCAGCGGCGCCTCGCGCTCTGGCAAAACCGCGTGGACCGCGCGCCAGGTCAAGGCGAGGCGACGAGTGTGGGCATGGGACCCTGAAGACCAGTGGGCGGCGCTGCCCGGCTGGCGCAAGGTGACGACGCGCGCGCAGCTTCTGGAGTGGGCGAAGAAGGGCGGGGCGCAGCGCATCGCCTACGTGGCCGGGGGCGACCTGAAGGCCGAGTTCGATTTCTGGTGCGGGTGCGTGATGTACGCGGGCCGCTACGTGGAACCGCTCGACGCCATCGCCGAGGAACTGGCCGACGTGACGACGCCGAGCAAGGCCCCGGGCAATTGGGGCATCCTGATCCGCCGCGGGCTCAAGCGCGGGATCACCATCTATGCCATCTCGCAGCGCTGGGCCGAGGCCGACAAGACGGCGATCGGCAACGCCACCCGCTACGTGTGCTTTGCCATGGGCGGCGAGGACGTGTTCTACATGAACCGCAAGACCATGATCCCGGTGGAAAAGCTGGGCGCCTTGAAGCCCCTGGAGTTCGTCATTGCTGACCGGCTCACCAAGCAAATCACCACCGGCAAGCTCCGTTTCTGATCGCAGAAGCCATCCGGTCCCCGTACCGGTTACAGCCGCCCACGGGCGGTTTTTTTTCGCCTGCAATTGAGGCCACGCAAGCGCAGGGCGTCACCGAGCGCGGCGACCAACCCCATGTGTACCTGCACCAACCCTCAAGGATCGTTCGCAATGGACCAAGCCACCCTCATGAAGTACGGCATTGCCGCCGCCATCGCCTTTGCCGCCTGGAAGTACGGCGGCACCTACGGCAAGGCCGGTGCCGTGGCCGTCGCGGCTGTGGCCGTCGCGCGCCGCACGCCCTACATCCGCGAAGTGCTGTAAGCGCTGCCGCCACCCTCTGACCACCAAGGAACAACCATGTCCGTCGGAAAACTCACGCGCTACGGCCTGCCCTTCTCCAACGTGGTGCCCAGCGGCACCGCCACCAACCAGGTCACGCCCGGGCGCACGCTGGAAAACCTGCGCCTGAAGCTGGGCGGCACGGCCCTCACCAAGGCCATGATTTCGCTGCTCAAGCTCAAGGCCAATGGCAAGGTGATTCTTGAGGCCACGGGCGCCCAACTGGACGCGATCAACGCCTATCGCGGCGAGTCCACCGCCGCCGCCTTCCTCGACATCCAGTTCGCGGACTACTCCATGATCGCGGAGCTTGACCGCATGGTCGGCGCCTTCGACACCTCGCAGGGCATCGCCAACATCACCAGCGAAGTCACCATTGCGGGCGCCACCGCCCCGGTGATCACGCCGATCCTGATCGAGAGCGCGCAGCAGAAGACCCGCGACGGCGCGGCGGCCCCGTTCGCTGCGCTCATCAGCAAACTGCTGAGCTACCCGTTCAGTCAGTCCACCGGTGGCCGCCTGGCAGTGAACCTGCCCTTCGGCAACACCGGTTCCATCATCAAGCGCATCCACGTGTTCCACACCGGCACCGTGACCGGCGCGACCATGAAGGAAGACGGCCTGGTGATCCACGAATCGGTGGCCGCTGAAAACAGCTTCGACCAGACCAAGGCCAAGCGCGTGCCGCAGGCCAACGTCTACACCATCGATTTCGTGCTCGATGGCAACATCAAGAAGGCGCTCGACACCCGCAACGCGAAGTCGCTGGAATTCCTGCTCGACTTCTCGGGCGCGGGCTCCGGCACGGTGCTGGTGGAGTACCTCGACCCGCTGGGCAACCTGTAAAGCGAGGGCCGCCCCATGTGGGAAGAGTGGTTCCAAAACGTCAGCAGTTCGCTGCTGAACAAGGCGGCTGACGCCAAGTTCACCCAGCCCTATGAGTTGCAGAAACTGCGGCTCCAGGCGCTGGGTGAACTCGGCCTCTACAACGAAGGACAGCCGCAGACGGTGGCACCGCAGACCATGTTCGGCATGAGCCCGGGCGTGGTGGTGCTGCTGGCCCTGGGCGCCGTCGTGGCGGTCTTCGCGCTGAAGGACTGAGCCCATGATGCCCATCAGCGGCAGCGCAGGCGGCGGCGGTCCTTCGAACGCCTCGTCGGCGGCCAACTCCAGCGGCTGGGTCGTGAATTTCGGCTCTGGCGGCGTGAACACGGGCGGCAGCGGCGACATGGCGCAGTACCTGCCCTATGCGGTGCTGCTGGTCGGCGCGTTGATCGCGGTCAGCTACTTCAAGCGCAAGAAATGACGCCGACCACCCGGGACCAGGCTGCGCAGGCCTTCGCGCTTTGCGCGGGCCTGGACCCCGAGGGCGTCGAAACCCCCGAAGGCGCGGCGGCGGCCGGCGAGTGCTTCGAACTGTGCACCGCCTGCGGCCGGCTGTTCCTGTCGGTGTCCTTCGTTGACGGCGTGGGCTGGATTCACGCGGCTGCGGGGCAGGGGCAGGGCATGACGGCCGAGGGCCTGCATGCGGTGGAGTGCCAGGCGCTGGCGCGCGGCTGTCGCCTGGTGGGCTTTCAGACGGTGCGCCGTGGCCTGGTGCGCCGAGCGAAGAAACACGGATACCGGATCACGCGCACCGTGGGCGCGGGGTTCGTTTTGGTGAAGGCCATCAAGCCATGAACGTCTACGAGTTGAAGCGCAAGGCCTTGGGCCATCACTGCCCCTGCATCGGGGGCAGTTCCAAGAGCGCGAACACCAGCGAAGACAACCGCGTCACGGCGGGCTCCGTGGGGATCAGCGGCGCGGGCAACGCGGTGCAGATCACCGACGGCGGGCTGGTGTCGCGCGGCCTCGATACGGTGGACCTGTCCATTGCCAACCTGGGCGAGGGCTACGCCGACCTGATCGATGCGGCGCACAACATCTTCACGCAGGGGCAGAGCCTCATCGGCCAAACGCAGAAGTCGGTGGCCGATGCCTACGCGCAGGCCGAGGCCGACAAGTCGGGGGCGCTCGATCAGCGAACCATCATCGTGCTGGCCGTCGTCGTGGCGGTGGTGGCCGGCTTCTACTTCGTGAATCGCAAGGGCTGACCATGTCGATGACCATCACCCTGCAAGCCGGCGTGCCGCAAGAGTTCTATGGCGTGTGCAACTTCCTGCGCATCTTGGAGGCGGCCGGGCCGCTGACGCTGGAGTTCTACAGCGGAGGGCGCGAGGTCGCCGAAGCCGTGGACGTGGGCGAGGGCTACGCCGAGAAATTCGAGGTCGGCACCTTTGATCGCGTGCGCCTGCACAGCGCATCGACTCAGGTGGTGCAGTTCGTCACGCGCCTGGGCAACACGGTGGCCTACGACAAGGCGCCAGTGGGGGATGTTCAGGTGGTGGGATCGGTGCTGCTGGCAGACGAGAGCATGCGCCCCGTGCTGCCGACTCACAACTGGTCAACCGGTGCCACGGTCGCGGCCGTCACGCCGCTGACGGTGTTCAATGCCGCCGCCAACCCCAACGGGGCCATTCTGTGGAGCGCGGGCGCAAGCGACGCAACGTCGTCCGCCACCATCGTGCAGGCCTTCGTAGCGAAAGCGACCGCGCCGACCGGGGTGGGTGACGGCGATGTCATCGCGCAATCGGTGTTCTCTCAATCGGGGTCCGTGCAGATCGCCAACATCGATCTTCAGCAGCCGCGCCGCATCGCGCCGGGCTTGGGACTGTTCTTCATCGGCAGCACGGCGGGCGGCGGCGCCTGGTTCCGCCATGCACGGTACACCCTGCTGTGATCCATGCGACCTGCGTTCCTCATCGCGTCGGCGGGCCTGCTCGCGGCCGGCGCCTGGCTGCTCATGCGCCGCGAGCAGGAGGCGGCCGACCTGTGGGCGTCCGCTGTGCAAGCGGGCGAGGGCATCGCCGAGGAAGTGACCGAGGCGGCCGAAACCATCATCGACACCATCACCATGCGGCTTGACCTCTCCAAGATGCGCACCGTCACGGCGGCCGACGTGGCGCACCCCAACGTGCGCGCGCTGGTGGCTGTGATCCGCCGCGGCGAGGGCACGGCGGGCGAAGACGGCTATCGAACCCTGTTCGGCGGTGGCCTGTTCACCAGCTTCGCCGACCACCCGCGCCAGCGCATCACGCGCATGCTGGGCGGCAAGCCCATCACCAGCACGGCTGCCGGCGCCGGCCAGTTCCTGGCGTCCACGTGGGACGAGACGGCCCGCATCATGGGTCTGACCGACTTCACCCCTGCAAGCCAGGATCGCGCCATCGTCGGCCGCATCGCAGCGCGCGGCGCACTCGATGACGCCAAGGCCGGGCGCGTCGATCTGGCGTTGCAGAAGATCGCCCGCGAGTGGGCCAGCATGCCCGGCTCGCCCTACGGTCAACCCGTCATTTCCCTTGCCACGGCCCGAGGCGTGTTCGCCTCGGCCGGTGGCACCTTCGCCTGAGGAAAACCATGAAGCTGCAAACCACCGAAATGCTCGTTCTCGGCCTGGCCGGCATCGCCGTGTACATGATCTGGCGCAGCCAGACCACGCCGCGCGTGAACGCGCCGCGCGACACCGGCAAGCCGCTCGATTGGGTCGATGAAATCTTCGACTCGGCGGGCAAGGCCTTTAACAACGGGTGGCGCTACTTCGAAAACGGTGTCGCCATCGACCCCAGCGGAAACTACTACCAAAACGGGCAGATGGTCTGGCAGGCGCCGGGCGCGGGGGCCTGACGTGGTGCGCGTGTCTCCCGTCTACATCGTGGGTGCCGGCGCCGTGCTGCTCGCGCTGGTGTGGGCCATGACGCGCGAGGGCGGCGCGCGCGGCGTGGGCGCAAGCCTCGGTGAAGCCGCGGTCGATTTCATCGACGGCACCGCCTCGGGCGCTGTCGTCGGCATCGGTGAACTGGTGGGCATCCCGGCCACCAACAAGACGCAATGCCAGCTTGACCGCGAGGCGGGCAACACCTGGGCGGCGTCGTTCTCCTGTCCTGCGAAGGACTTCCTCAACTACCTCTGGAGCTAGCGCATGCACGCCTTTCTGAACCGCATCAAGGAACCTTCGACCTGGGCCGGCCTGTCGGCCCTGGGCATCGTCTTCGGCCTGCCGCCCGGCACCATGGACCTGATCGCGCAAGTCGTGCTGGGCGTCACCGGCCTGGCCGCCATCGCGCTGCCTGAGAAAAAGCAGCCGTGAGCCAGTTGGTGAGCATCGCGGTCACGGCCCTGGTGAACGGGGCCGTCATGTGGGGCGTGGTGTCCACCAAGCTCGATTGGTTGCGCGCGGACGTGGACCGCCTGGAAACGCGCGTGGCCCATCTGGAGCGCAAGCCGTGAGCGTGCGCAAGATCATCCCCTCAGTCCCCGAGGTCGGCCGCGAGGCCGTCATCGTCCTGGCCGGCGCTTTGCTGGCCGCCCTCGTCATCGGTCAACTGCCCGGCGTGCGCGCCTGGATCAAGCGGCAGTGGGACGGTGCGCAACCACCTGGAGCAACGTGATGGCAACGAAGAAACGCGCGGTGAGCAAGTCCGCCGCCACCAAGGGCAAAGGCCGCTTGAAGAAGGGCTTTCGCTACGCCAAGGGCGGGCGCATCGTGAAGGCGAAGGCCAAGCGCTGATCAGGCGCGCCAGAAAGGCAAGTTCGCAGCCTCGGGCTGGGCCTGGGTCAATTCCCGCTCCAGCACCGCGATACGCCGCCGCAGGGCGGCGTTTTCGTTGGCCAGGGCCTGCGCATGGCCCCGGTGCACGTCGGCGGCTGTCGCGGCCTCGGCGTCGGCCGCAGAGCGCCCCCAGCGGCTTTCCCAGTACAGCGCCAGCATGACGGCGCGCGGCGCCTGCTGCGTGGCCTCGTAGCGCGCGAGCGTGCGTGTGGACAGGCCAAGATGCCGGGCGACATGCGGGCGGGCCGCCTGCTGGTCGTGCAGCAGCCAGGCGAAGGGCGGCAGACCAGCAGCCGAAGGCGCGCGGAACATGACAGGATGTCGGCCGGCTGAGCCGCGGCTTTAGGACAAGGCGGCCACGGCCGCCAGCACGAAGACGAGAACCCAGCACAGCGCCAGGATGGACCAGCCCAGGGGGGTGAGGGCCAGGGCGCGGGCCAGGTGCAGCAGCGCGCGCAGCATCAGGCGGCCACCGGCATGAGCGTCAACCGGCCGCGCAGCCTGGTTAACATAATATACATCGTGGAAGATCAAGCCAGTGCCGCCGAAGCGGTCCTGCAGCC
>CAZAPJ010000094.1:0-12021 GCA_964487025.1 uncultured Hydrogenophaga sp. | reverse complement strand
GCAACACGGATCTCGTCCTCATCATGGGCGGCAATGCCGCCGAAGCCCACCCCTGCGGCTTCAAGTGGGTGACCGAGGCGCAGCAGCACCGCAAGGCCAAGCTGATCGTCGTCGATCCCCGCTTCACGCGCAGCGCGGCGGTGGCGGACGTCTATGCGCCGATCCGCAACGGCACCGACATCGCCTTCCTGGGCGGCGTCATCAACTGGCTGCTCTCCAACGACAAGATCCACCACGACTACGTCAAGTTCAACACCGACGTCGCCTTCCTGACCAAGCCCGACTTCAAGTTCGACAACGGCCTGTTCAGCGGCTACGACGAGGCCAAGCGCAGCTACAGCAAGGCCACGTGGGGCTACCAGGTCGGCGAGGACGGTTTCGCCAAGGTCGACGAGACCTTGCAGGATCCGCTCACCGTCTACCAGCAGCTCAAGAAGCACTACAGCCGCTACACGCCGGAGATGGTCAGCCGCATCTGCGGCACGCCCAAGGACAAGTTCCTGCAGATCTGCCAGATGCTGGGCGAGATGTCGGCGCCCAACAAGGTCAGCACGATCCTGTACGCGCTGGGCTGGACGCAGCACTCGGTGGGCAGCCAGAACATCCGCACCATGGCCATGATCCAGCTCCTGCTGGGCAACATGGGCCGGCCGGGCGGCGGCGTCAACGCGCTGCGCGGGCACGCCAACGTACAGGGCATCACCGACATGAACGCCTACTCCGAGGTGCTGTCGGGTTACCTGTCGGCGCCCACCGACGCCGACGACACGCGCGAGAAGTACCTGGCCGCGCGCACCGGCAAGCCGCTGCGCCCGAACCAGATGACGTTCACGCAGAACTTCCCGAAGTGGATCACCAGCCTGATGAAGTCGTACTACGGCGCGGCGGCCACGGCGGACAACGGCTTCTGCTACGACTGGGTGCCCAAGCGCGATGCCGGCTACGACATGCTGCACATCTTCGAGCTGATGCACCAGGGCAAGATGAACGGCTTCCTGGTGCAGGGCCTCAACCCGCTGGCCGCGGTGCCCAACAAGAAGAAGCTGTCGTCCGGGATGTCCAAGCTGAAGTACCTGGTGGTGATGGATCCGCTGGAGACCGAGACGAGCGAGTTCTGGAAGAACTTCGGGCCGCTCAACGACGTCGATCCGGCGGCCATCCAGACCGAGGTCTTCCGCCTGCCTGCCAGCTGCTTCGCCGAGGAGACCGGCAGCTTCACCAACTCCAGCCGCGTCATCGCCTGGAAGGAGAAGGCCGTCGATCCGCCGGGCGAGGGCAAGGTCGATTCGGAGATCATGGCGCGCCTGTTCATGAAGCTGCGCGACCTGTACGCGAAGGAAGGCGGCACCATGCCCGAGCCGGTGGCGGCGCTGACCTGGCCGTACCTGAACCCGAACGTGCCGACCTCGCAGGAACTGCTGCGCGAGATCAACGGCCGCGCCATCACCGACGTGCTGGCACCGCCCGATCCGAAGAACCCGGACGCGCCGCGCGCCGTGCTGGTGAAGGCGGGCGAGCAGTTGCCGAACTTCGCGGTGCTGCAGGCCGACGGCTCCACCGCCTGCGGCAACTGGATCTATGCCGGCTGCTGGCAGCAGGGCGGCAACATGACCGCGCGCCGCGATACGTCCGACCCGAGCGGCCTGGGCGTGTACCCGAACTGGGGCTGGTCGTGGCCGGCCAACCGGCGCATCCTCTACAACCGCGCCAGCGCCGACAAGGACGGCAGGCCCTGGGATTCGACGCGTTCCTACCTGCGCTGGACCGGCACGGCCTGGGGCGGCGCGGACGTGCCCGACATGCGGCCCAATGCCGCGCCCGAGGAGGGCGTGGGCTCCTTCATCATGAACCCCGAGGGCGTGGCGCGCCTGCACGCGATCGGCATGAACGAAGGCCCGTTCCCCGAGCACTACGAGCCGTTCGAGACGCCGCTGGGCAGCAACCCGCTGCACCCGGACAACCCGCTGGCGGTCAGCAACCCGGCGGCGCGCGTGTTCAAGGGCGACCTCGAAGCCTTCGGCACCAAGGACGAGTTCCCCTACGCGGCCACCACCTACCGGCTCACCGAGCACCACCACTTCTGGACCAAGCACGCGCTCAGCAATGCCATCGTGCAGCCGGCGCCCTTCGTCGAGATCGGCGAGGAACTGGCCAAGGAGAAGGGCATCCGGCACGGCGACACGGTCCGGGTGCGCAGCAACCGCGGCGAGGTGGTGGCGGCGGCGGTCGTCACCAAGCGCATCAAGCCCTGGGACGTCGACGGCAAGAAGATCCACCTGGTGGGCATTCCGATCCACTGGGGCTTCAAGGGCGTGACGCAGAACGGCTACCTGGCCAATGCCCTGACGCCGTTCGTCGGCGACGCGAACTCGCAGACGCCGGAGTTCAAGGCGTTCCTCGTCAACCTGGAGAAAGCGTAATGGCCAGCCTGCAATCACTCGACGTGGTCGCCCGCTCGGCCACCACCACGCCCACGCCGCAGGTTCGCACCAACGCACCTGCGCTCGCCAAGCTCATCGACGAGTCCAAGTGCATCGGCTGCAAGGCCTGCCAGGTGGCTTGCATGAACTGGAACGACCTGCGCGACGAGGTCGGCACCAACGTCGGCGTCTACGACAACCCGGTCGATCTCACGCCCACGAGCTGGACGGTGATGAAGTTCTTCGAGGTCGAACCCGAGCAGGGCAGCCTCGAATGGCTGATCCGCAAGGACGGCTGCATGCATTGCGAGGACCCGGGCTGCCTCAAGGCCTGCCCGGCGCCCGGCGCGATCGTGAAGTACGCCAACGGCATCGTCGACTTCATCAGCGAGAACTGCATCGGCTGCGGCTACTGCGTCAAGGGCTGCCCCTTCGACGTGCCGCGCATCAGCCAGAAGGACAACAAGGCCTACAAGTGCACCTTGTGTTCCGACCGGGTGGGCGTGGGGCTGGAGCCGGCCTGCGTCAAGACCTGCCCGACCGGCGCCATCACCTTCGGCACCAAGGACGACATGGTCGCCTACGGCGAGCAGCGCGCCGGCGAGCTCAAGGAGCGCGGCTTCCAGAACGCGGGCCTGTACAACCCGCCAGGGGTGGGCGGCACGCATGTCATGTACGTGATGAAGCACGCCGACCGCCCCGAGCTCGAGGACCTGCCCAGGGATCCGACGATCAGCCCGCTGGTCTCGCTCTGGAAGGGCGCGGCCAAGCCGCTCGCGGTGGCGGCCGTGCTCGGCGCGGCCGTGGCCGGCTTCTTCCACTACATGAAGGTCGGCCCGATCGAGGACAAGGACCCCGCCGACAAGGAGGACGTGTCATGAGCCAGCAGCGACTGATCCGGCGCTACCGGGACGGCGACCGCATGAACCACTGGTTCGTGGCGATCATGTTCTTCCTCGCGGGCCTCTCGGGCCTGGCCTTCTTCCACCCGAGCCTGTTCTTCTTCAGCAACCTGTTCGGCGGCGGCCAGTGGACGCGCATCCTGCACCCCTTCCTGGGCCTGTTCATGGTGCTCGGCTTCCTGGGGCTGTTCTTCAAGCTGTGGCGTCAGAACGTGATCAACGCCCGGGACCGCGAGTGGGGCCGCAACGCCGGCCGCATGCTCCGGGGCGACAAGTCGGGCATGCCGCCCGCGGGCAAGTACAACTATGGGCAGAAGCTCGTCTTCTGGCTCATGGTGCTGAGCCTGCTGGTGCTGGTGGTCACGGGCTTCATGTTCTGGCGGCCGTGGTTCGCGCCGTTCTTCAGCATCGACGTGATGCGCATCGCCGTGCTGCTGCATTCGATCGCGGCCGTGGTGCTGGTGCTGACGGTGATCGTGCACATCTACGCGGCGATATGGGTCAAGGGCACGATGCGCGCGATGACGCGCGGCACGGTGACCGAGAACTGGGCGCGGCTGAACCATCCGCTGTGGTACGAAGAAGTGAAGAAATGAAGCACCCCCGCCGCGCAAGGCCGATGGAAAGGGGCAAGGCATGACCGGCAGCGCCACCGTGCGCATCATGTCCCCCGAAGAGATCGCCGCGCGCGGCGGCGGAGACACGCCTTTCCTGCGCTTTCCCGAGCGCTCGACCCTGTTCGCCGAGCGGGCGATGCGGATGCGCCAGTTGGCGCCCGGGCACGCGCTGGGCGACTACCTGAAATTCATGGCCGAGCTGGCCCAGGAGCAGCAGCACGCGCTTCACGCCATGCCCGCCGTGCCGCTGTCCGATGCCGCGGCGATCGACCGCGCCGCCCACGCCGGTCTGCCCGCGCTGCCGGCGGCCGACTGGCCGCGCGATGAGGCCTGGCGCACCGTGCTGCACCGCATCGCCGGCGCGCTGGCCGACCGCGCGCCGGAGGGCGCGCGCGCCACGCTGCGCCAACTGGCCGAGGCCGACGAGGCGTTCCTCGAGCACCAGGCCGACCGGTTGCTCAATGGCCTGTCGACCGGGCTGGACCTGGCTGCCGCGCCCGTGGTGGGCGCCGCGCTGCAGGTCTACTGGACGCACCTGCTGCTGTCGGTGCAGGCCCAGCACCAGGGGCAGGGCGCGCCCTTCGGCCGCATCGACGACGAGACCGCCTGCCCCTGCTGCGGCAGCCGGCCGGTGGCCAGCATCACGCGCACCGCCGGCGAGTCGCTCGGCCAGCGCTACCTGCACTGTTCGCTGTGCAACCTCGAATGGCACATGGTGCGCGG
This sequence comes from uncultured Hydrogenophaga sp., assembly GCA_964487025.1. GTDB lineage: Bacteria > Pseudomonadota > Gammaproteobacteria > Burkholderiales > Burkholderiaceae_C > Hydrogenophaga. The sequence goes on along the minus strand of CAZAPJ010000094.1, from coordinate 7,359 downwards.
CAAGTGCCCGCACTGCCTGAGCGCGAAGGGCCTCGCCTTCCAGTCGCTCGACCTGGCCGATGCCGAGGGCGGCGACGCCGCCCCCCGCGCGACGTCCGCCAAGGTGCAGGCCGAGACCTGCGACGACTGCGGCCACTACCTCAAGATCGTGCACACCGACCGCGATCCTTTTGTGGACCCGGTGGCCGATGACCTGGCCAGCCTCACGCTCGACCTGCTGGTGTCCGACACCGGCAAGCAGCGCCACGGTGTGAACCACCTGCTGCTGTTCGGCGAAGCCGAACCGGAACCCTTGCTCGAAGACGGCTCGCCGCCAGGGAAACCGTGATGAAGCGCCTGAACGAATCCGTGGTCAACGGTTCCCAGGCGCCAAACGAGGCCTCCAACCCGGCGAACCCCAAGGACCTTCCCAGCATCGACCGCGTGCTGCGCGCGCCCGAGGTCGCCGCGCTCGTGGGCGAGCACGGCCACACGCGGGTGGCGGCCGAGGCGCGCGCCGTGCTCGACGGCCTGCGCGGGCGCGCCCGGCAGGGCCGGCTCGACGCCGGCGAGATCGCGCCCGGGGCCATCGCGGCGGCCGTGCAGGCGCGCGTGGCCGAGCGCCTGGCGCCGCGCATGCGCGCGGTGATCAACCTCACCGGCACGGTGGTCCACACCAACCTGGGCCGCGCGCTGCTGGCCGACGCCGCTCTGCAGCACCTGATCGCGGTGATGGCCAGCCCGAACAACCTCGAGTACGACCTGGCCAGCGGCGGCCGCGGCGACCGCGACAGCCTGGTCGAGGAACTGCTGTGCACGCTCACCGGCGCCGAGGCCGCGACCGTGGTGAACAACAACGCCGCCGCCGTGCTGCTCACCGTCGCCGCGCTCGCGCGCGGGCGCGAGGTGATCGTCTCGCGCGGCGAGCTGGTCGAGATCGGCGGCGCCTTCCGCATGCCCGACGTGATGGCCAGCGCCGGCGCCACCCTGGTCGAGGTCGGCACCACCAACCGCACCCACGCGCGCGACTACGAGCAGGCCATTAACGGGCGCACCGCGCTGCTCATGAAGGTGCACACCAGCAACTACGCGGTGCAGGGTTTCACGGCGGCGGTGGAAGAGGGCGAGATCGCGCGCATCGCGCACGCGCATGGCCTGCCCATGGCGACCGACCTCGGCAGCGGCGCGCTGGTCGACCTGTCGGCCTGGGGCCTGCCGCACGAGCCGACGCCGCAGGAGAAGATCGCGGCCGGCTGCGACGTGGTGAGCTTCAGCGGCGACAAGCTGCTCGGCGGCCCGCAGGCCGGCCTGATCGTCGGCAGCCGGGAGGCGGTCGGCCGCATCCGCAAGTTCCCCATGAAGCGCGCGCTGCGCATGAGCAAGCTGCCGCTGGCCGCGCTGGAGGCCACGCTGATGCTCTACCTGCGCCCCGAGCGCCTGACGCAGGACCTGCCCACCTTGCGCCTGCTCACGCGCCCGGCCGAGGGCATCCGTGAACAGGCCGAGGCGCTGCTCGCGCCGGTGCAGGCCGCCGTGGCGCCGCGCTTCACGGTGTCGGTGCTCGATCTGCAGGGCCAGATCGGCTCGGGTTCGCTGCCGGTGGAGCGGCTGCCCTCGGCGGGCCTGGCCATCGCGCCCGTCGAGAAGAAGGGCAGTGGCCGCGCGCTGGACGAACTGGCCACCGCCCTGCGCGCACTGCCGCGCCCGGTGATCGGCCGCGTAGCCGACGACCGCCTGCTGCTCGATCTGCGCTGCCTGGAAGACAGCGCGCCCTTCCTCAACCAGTTGCCCGCGCTGCGCGAGGCGCTGGCCTGATCCGCTTTCGTTGTCACACAAGAAAAGGAGTCCACCCGCATGACGCTCGACCGCCGCCACTTCCTCACCGCCGCCGGTGCCGGCGTGGCCACGCTGGCCGCTGGTTGCGCCACCCCCAACGCCGCAAACAGGCCGGGCTTGCCTTTCTTCATCGGCAGCCCCGCCCAGACCCTGCTGCCCAAGGGCAAGGCGCCGCGCGTGGTGGTGTGCGGCGGCGGCTGGGGTGGCCTCACCACCGCCAAGTACCTTCGTCAGCTCGCGCCCGGCGCCGAGGTGGTGCTGCTCGAACGCAACCCGGTGTTCTTCTCCTGCCCCATCAGCAACAAGTGGCTGGTGGACATGGTGGACACCAGCTTCATCACGCACGACTACCTGCGCGTGTCGGAGCGGCACGGCTACCGCTTCATCCAGGCCGAGGTGCTGGAGGTGGACCGTGGCGCCAAACGCGTGGTCACCTCGCTCGGCGCGCTGGACTACGACTACCTCGTGCTCGCCCCGGGCATCCGCTACAACTACGAGGCCTGGTTCGGAAACGACCGCCGCATGGCCGACGCCACGCGCGCGCGCTTCCCCGCGGCCTACGTCAGCAATGCCGAGCACTTCGCGCTCAAGCAGGCGTTGCACAACTTCAAGGGCGGCGACTGGGTGATGACCTTGCCGCCCCCGCCGCAGCGCTGCCCGCCGTCGCCGTACGAACGCGCCTGCATGGTGGCCTGGTACTTCAAGAAGAACAACATCAAGGGCAAGGTCACCATCCTCGACCACAAGGACGGCGTGCGCCCCATCGGGCCGGGTTTCCGTGCCGCCTTCAACGAGCTCTACAAGGACTACATCACCTACGTGCCCAACGCGCACGTGCAGTCCATCGACCCGTTCAAGAAGGAGATCAAGACCGACGCGGGCGACATGAAGTTCGACCACGCGGTGCTGATGGCGCCGCACCAGGCCGGCGACCTGGCCTGGAAGGCCGGCGCGATCGGGCGGGACTCGCAGGGCCGCTACAACGGCTGGGCCGACGTCGACCCCCTGATGCTCAACCTGCGCAGCGACCCCGACGTGTACGTGATCGGCGATGCGGTCGGCCTGGTGTCGCCGCTCTTTGGCTACTACCCGAAGAGCGCGCACGTGGCGCACCGGCACGGCGAGATCGTCGCCGCCTACATCGCCGAGCGCCTGGCGGGCCGCGCGCCCGCGTCCAAGCTGCCGGACAACCTGTGCTACATGATGGTCAACGGCACGCCCCGCGAGGCCATCAGCGTGGAGTTCGACTACAAGGTCAACGCGCGCGGCCAGATCGAGCAGACCCAGATCGACATCAACCAGCGCAGCGAAAAACTGGTGCAGGACAACTTCCGCTGGGCGGGCGAGAAGTTCGGCGACATGTTCTCCTAAGGCCTGTTCACCCCATTCGCACTTGGAAAAACAGGGTGAACAGGCCCTAAGCCATGATCGTCGGCACCGCAGGCCACATCGACCACGGCAAGACCACGCTGGTGCGCGCGCTGACCGGGGTGGACACCGACCGCCTGCCGGAGGAGAAGCGGCGCGGGGTGTCCATCGAGCTCGGCTACGCGTTCATGGACACGCCCACCGGCGCGCGCATCGGCTTCATCGACGCGCCGGGTCACGAGCGCCTGGTGCACACCATGCTGGCCGGCTCCACCGGCATCGATTTCGCGCTGCTGCTGGTGGCGGCGGACGACGGCGTCATGCCGCAGACGCGCGAGCACCTGGCGGTGCTGTCGCTACTGGGCATCGACCGAGGCATGGCGGTGGTCACCAAGTGCGACCGGGCCGAGCCCGCCCGGGTGCAGGCCGTGGCGGACGAGGTGGCGGCGCTGCTGGCGCGCACGCCGCTGGCCGGCGCGCCGGTGCTGCCGGTCTCGGCCCAGACCGGGGAGGGCCTGGCGGCGCTGCGCGAGGCGCTGTTCCAGGCCGAGCGGGCCACGGGCGCGCACGCCCGCGAGGCCGATGCGTTCCGGCTCGCGGTGGACCGCGCCTTCACGCTCGACGGCGTGGGCACGGTGGTCACGGGCACGGTGCACGCCGGCCGGGTGGCGGTGGGGGACGAGTTGCAACGGGTGCCCGGCGAACGGCGCGCGCGCGTGCGCAGCCTGCATGCGCAGAACCGCGCCGTGTCGAGCGCGCACGCCGGGCAGCGTTGCGCGGTCGCGCTGGCCGGCATGGACAAGCAGGATGTCGAGCGCGGCCAGTGGCTCTGCGCGCCGGGCATGGCGATGGCGACCGACCGCATGGACGTGGAGCTCACCCTGTGGTACGGCGAGCCGCGTCCGCTGCGCTCCGGCGTGCCGGTGCACGTGCACCTCGGCTCGGCGTCCACGCTGGGCACCGTGGCCGTGCTGGACCCGCCGGCGATCGAACCCGGGCAGCGCGGCCGCGTGCAACTGGTGCTGCGCACGCCCCTGGGCGCCTGGCACGGCGACCGGGTGGTGCTGCGCGATGCCGCGGCCTCGCGCACGCTGGCCGGCGGCCGCGTGCTCGACCCGTGCGCGCCGGTGCGCTACCGCCGCACGCCGCAGCGGCTGGCCGAGCTCGACGCGCTGAGCCTGCCCACGGCAGCGCAGCGGCTGTCTGCGCTGCTGGCGGTGGCGCCCCAGGGGCTGGACCTGCGCCGTTTCGCCGCCGCGCAGGGCAGCGCTGCGGCGCAGCCGCCGCCCGATGCGCTGCGCCACACCGACGCGCATGCCGACATGGCGCTGGGCGCGGTGCAGACCACGCAGGCCGAGGTGCGCGTGCGGCAGGTGCTGGAGGCCTACCACCAGACCCACAGCGAAGAACTGGGCCCCGACGGCGCGCGCCTGCGGCGGCTGGCGCTGCCGCGCCTGCCTGAACCGCTGTGGCGCGCCTTGCTGGCGCACCTGCAGGCCGGTGCGCAACTGAAGGTGCGCGGCGCCTTCGTGCACCTGCCCGAACACGGCGTGCGTCTCTCGGCCACCGAGGAGCGCCTGGCGCAGAAGGTCGCCGCGCCTCTGCGGGCGGCGGGTTTCGAGGGCGCCTGGGTGCGCGACCTCGCGCGCGACAGCGGCGAGCCCGAGGCGCTGGTGCGCGTGACGCTGGCGCGCCTGGCGCAGCGCGGCGAGCTCTACCAGGTGGTCAAGGACCTCTACTACCCGCCGGCCAGCATGGCGCGCCTGGCGGCGATCGCGCGCCAGGTGGCGGCCGAGGGCGGCGGCGCGGTGGCCGCGGCCGCGTTCCGCGACGCGACCGGCCTGGGCCGCAAGCGCGCGATCCAGATCCTGGAGCACTTCGACCGCATCGGGCTGCTGCGCCGGGTCGGCGACGTGCACTGGCTGCGCGCCGACAGCCAGTTGTTCATCGACGGTGCGGCGGCGCCGGCATCGCTATGATCGATCGCATGGAGATCGATCACCGGTTTTCTGCGGAGGGGAAACGATCCTGGTGGGTCGGCCGGGCTTCAAACCCGGTGGGTGGCGCCATGCGTCGCCGGGTGGGTTCGACTCCCATTCTCCTCCGCCACCTTCTTCCAGGCCCGGCAACCCGATCGAGGGAGGGCCGATCCGCATGAACCGGTCCGACGATCTGCCGTTCCCGGACGGGCTGTACTACCACATCGAACACCAGGTGTGGGCACGCCTGGAGGCCGATGGCAGCGAGGCCGCCGTGGGCATCACCTCGCTGGGCATCCGGCTCTCGGGCGAGATCTACATGTGCCGCCCCAAGCCGGTGGGCACCGTGGTGGAGCAGGGGCGTTCGATCGCGGTGGTGGAGCTGGCCAAGTCCATCGTGTCGGTGAAGTCGCCGGTGCGCGGCACCGTGATCGCCGTGAACCCGCTGCTCGCGCAGAAACCGGAATGGGTGCACGACGATCCGTACGGCCAGGGCTGGCTGGCGCGGCTGCGGCTGGGCGGCTTCGATGCCGATCGCCCGGCGCTGCTGCATGGCGAGGCCGTCGCGCCCGCCATGCGGCACCACGCCTGGCTGCACCGCGAGGGCTGAGCGATGGAGTCCCTTTCCGTGGCGCAGCCATCCACCGCAGACGGCATCGCGATCCTGCTCTGGGCCGCTGAGCCCGAGGCCCCGCACCGGCTCGCGACGCCGTTCTTCCACGCCGCCGCCGCCGCCGCGATGGACGTGCCGGTGGAGATCTACTTCACCGCGCGCAGCGTGCACCTGCTGGTGCCCGGCGTGGCGCAGCGGCTGCGCGCCAGCGAGCGGTTCGACAAGACGGTGCTGGACGCGATGCGGGAGGCCGTGTCGCACGGCGCGCGCCTGCTCGCCTGCACCGACGCGCTGCATGCGCAAGGCATCGACCCGCGCCGGCTCATTCCCGAATGCCGCGGCCACGGCGGCGCCGTGCAGTTCATGGCGCGCGCCGCCGACCTGCGCTGGCGCACGCTCGTTTTCTGAGACGCTTCCAGGGTTTTCGCATGCCGCATCCGGAGCACGACCCCACCGATCCCCTGGCGGGCCTGCTGAGCCGTTTCTCCGTCGGCCCCAAGCACCTGTCCGAGCCCGCGCCCTCGGCCGAGGAACTGCAGCGCATGGCGCAGGCCGCGCTGCGCGCGCCCGATCATGCCGGGTTGGTGCCGTTCCGGTTCGCCGCCGTTCGCGGCCAGGCGCAGAACGCGCTGGCGGACCTGTTCGAGCAGGCCGCCGTGCAGGCCGGCAAATCGCCGGACGAGGCGGCGCTCGACCGCCGCCGCGCCCTGGACGCGCCCTTGCTCGTGGCCGTGATCGCCCGCATCGACGCCGGCCACCCGGTGGCGCCCGTGCACGAACAGTGGATGGCCGTGGGCGGCGCGCTGGCCAATTTCCTCAACGCCGCGCACGCGCTGGGCTACGCCGGCAAGATGCTCTCGGGCGCCAAGGTCCGCGCCGCCCCGGTGGTGGCCGCGTTCTGCGGGCCGGGCGAAAGCCTGGTGGGCTGGGTGGTGATGGGGACGGCGCGCAAGGCGGGCGAAGCCAAGTTCCGCAAGCCGGCGGCGGACGCGGTGATGGCGGATTGGCTGCCTCGGCAGGGGTAGCCCTGGCCGCACCCGCATGCCATCGACGCTGCCCCGCGGATGCAGTAACCTTGGCCGTGAGCAAGTTTGTTCCTTTTTTCAACACGACCTAGGAGAACACCATGGGATTTTTCAGCAACATCCTCGAGAAGCTCGGCATGTCCAAGGCCGCGGCAGCGCCGGTCATCACCCCGCCCAACAGCCCGCCCGCCGCGCCGCTCGACGTGCCGGAGGCGCCCGCCGCACCGGCGGTGGCCTCGATCACCATGGTGGACGTGATGGCCCTGATGGAGCAGAAGGCGGCGGCCAATCCGCAGAAACTCAACTGGCGCACCTCCATCGTGGACCTGCTCAAGCTGCTGGACCTGGACAGCAGCCTGGCCGCGCGCAAGGAACTGGCCAAGGAGCTCTATTGCCCGGACGAGCTGATGGCAGATTCGGCCAAGATGAACATGTGGCTGCACAAGAACGTGCTGGCCCACATCGCGGCGAACGGCGGCAACATTCCCAAGGAACTTCTTTAAGGACACCCCCCTGCGCCGCTTTGCGGCTTCCCCCCTCTCTGGCGCGCCGCTGCGCG
>CAZAPJ010000093.1:0-12050 GCA_964487025.1 uncultured Hydrogenophaga sp. | reverse complement strand
CGGCCGCCGGGCCGAGACCCGGCTCGCCTCAACAGCAACAACACAACAACAAAGAGAAAAGGCTGGTCCCTAACTAACCACTAAACCCCCGTCCGAACCCACCGCATGATCTGCCCCGCATCCAGCGTACCCGCCTTCTGCTGGATCTGCGGCAAATACCGGGCCTGCATCTGCCGCGCCGGGCCCAGCAGGTCCTGGAAGGTCTGGCGCAGCAGTTCGGTGCTCATCACCCGGCCGCCCGCGTAGTAGCGCTTGGCCACCTGGCCCAGGGCATAGGTGGTGGCGAACGAGAACGCCATGCCGGTAGCCGCGCCGCCGACGCGCCCCACGGCGCGCCCGGCCACCTTGCCGAACAGGCCGCCCAGGAGCTTGCGGCCGAACTGCTCGAGGTACTGCGAGGTCAGCCCCACCCCCACGGCCGCGATGAACTCGCGGATGTGGCCCTGGTCCAGCTCCACGCCGTGCGCCTTGCCGATGGCGTAGACCATCTTCACCTGCAGCGGGATGATGGCCATCGCGGCCCAGGACTGCGGCAGCAGCTCGAGCGCGCCATTGAGCAGCGCGTAGTTCAGGATCGACTTGTCGAGCTCCGCGTCGCGCACGGGGGCCGCCGCCGCGGGGGTGGCCGAGAGCGGCACATGGGCCGCCTCCAGCACGGCATCGGCCTCGCGTTCGAAGGCCGCCACCTGAGCGGCGTCCAGCCCCAGGCGGGTCCGGAGCTCGGCCAGGAAGGCGCGTTCGGCGGCGGTCTGCTGTCCGTCGGCATCGCAGGCGCAGACGGCCATCTCGTAGGCGAGCTGGCGCTGGCCGGCATCGCCCAGGCCGGCAACCGCGTCGGCCAGCGACACGCGCTTGAGCAGCACGTCCTGGTACAGCCGGGCCAGTCCCGCGCCGCCGGCCTCGTGGCCGAGCGTTTCGGCCATACGCCGGATGGACTCGCGCTCGGCGTCGGCCTTCTGGCCGTCGGCATAGGCCGCCAGCAGCGCGATCGAGAGAAGGGACTTCTGTTCCTGGGGGGACATGGGGTGGGCTCCTTGGCGATGGGGAAACAGGGCGTGGCAAAAGCCACGGTACAGAGTGGCCGCGCGGCCCGGAGTTCTATTGGCCGCGCGGCCTGCACCGATAATCCTGCCATGCGTTTTCTGATCGACTTCTTTCCCATCGCGCTGTTCGTGGCCGCCTACAAGATGGCCGACATCTACGTCGCGACCGGCGTGCTCATGGCGGCCACCCTCGTCCAGACCGGCCTGATCTACGCCATCGACCGGCGCCTGCAGACGCTGCACAAGGCCACCCTGCTGCTGGTGCTGGTGTTCGGCACGCTCACGCTGGTGCTGCAGGACGAGCGTTTCATCAAATGGAAGCCGACCGTGCTGTACACCAGCATGGCGATCGCGCTGGCGGCGGCGCTGTGGATCTGGAAGAAGAACTTCCTGCAGATCCTGCTGGGCAGCCAGCTCAAGCTGCCCGACGCGGTCTGGGCCCGGCTCACCGTGGCCTGGATCGGCTACTTCCTGTTCATGGCGGCCATCAACGCCTACGTGGCGGCGTTCTTCTCGACCGAGTTCTGGGTCGACTTCAAGCTCTGGGGTTACATCTTTCCGGTGATCTTCATCGTGGGCCAGGGCCTGTACGTGGCACGCTACCTGAAGGACGAACCGGCGGAAAAACCATGAGCGTGGCACCTCCCACCGCCGCCGCGATCGAGGCCCGGCTGCGTGAAGCGCTGGCCCCGACGCGGCTGGAGGTGATCGACGAAAGCGCGGCCCACGCCGGCCATGCCGGCGCCAACGGGCTAGGCTACGGCACGCATTTCCGGGTCCGCATCGGCGGTCCGGCATTCGCCGGCAAGGGCCGCGTGGCGCAGCACCGCCTTGTGTATGATGCCCTGCTCGGCTTCACCGAAGAGGGCCTGCATGCGCTGGCCATCGAGATCCAGCCGCCCTGAAGCCCCACCCCCATACCCCGGCCCGCGCACGGGCAACGTTCTGATACTTGTTCGCTGAACCCCGCCCTGCCGGGCGGCTCCAAGCCCTTTTTCATCCGAGGAAATCCATGAAAGCATCCCTGTCGGCCCTGACCGCGGCCGTGCTGATCACGACCGCCACGCTGGCCTCCGCCCAGAACGTGGCCATCGTCAACGGCAAGGCCGTGCCCACCGCCCGCCTGAACGTGCTGGCCGAGCAGATCGCCGCCAGCGGCCGCCCGGTGGACGAAAGCATGCGCGAGCAGCTCAAGGAGGAAGTGATCCTGCGCGAGATCTTCATGCAGGAAGCCCAGAAGCGCGGCGTGGGGACCCAAAAGGCCTTCCAGGACCAGATGGAGCTGGCCCGCCAGACCCTGCTGATCCGCGCGCTGTTCGCCGACTTCCAGGAAAAGAACCCGGTGACGGACGCCGAGGTCAAGGCCGAGTACGACGAGCTCGTGGCGGCCAACAGCGGCAAGGAGTACCGCGCGCGCCACATCCTGGTCGAGAAGGAAGACGAGGCCAAGGCCATCATCCGTTCGCTCAAGGGCGGCGCCAAGTTCGAGGACATCGCGAAGAAGCAGTCCAAGGACCCGGGCTCGGGCGCCAATGGCGGCGACCTGGATTGGGCCGCGGCGGCCAGCTACGTGCCCGAGTTCTCCGAAGCGATGGTCAAGCTCGGCAAGGGCCAGCTCTCCCAGGAACCGGTGCAGACCCAGTTCGGCTGGCACGTGATCCGGGTCGACGACGTCCGCGACGCCCAGATCCCCTCGTTCGAAGAACTCAAGCCGCAACTGGCGCAGCAGATGCAGCAGAAGAAGCTGCAGGACTTCCAGAAGAACCTGCGCGACAAGGCCAAGGTCGAATAACGGCCTCGCCCTTTCCCGGAAAGCGCGGCCCGGCCGCGCTTTTTTCTTGCCGGGGCCCGGGACCTGCACGGTCGCCGGGGCCGGGGGATAATGGCGCGTTCCCCGCTTCCATACCCCTACCCCCACGATGCCCGCCTACCGCTCCAAGACCTCCACCGCCGGCCGCAACATGGCAGGGGCCCGCTCCCTGTGGCGCGCCACCGGCATGAAAGACGACGATTTCTCCAAGCCGATCATCGCCGTCGTCAACTCCTTCACCCAGTTCGTGCCCGGCCACGTGCACCTGAAGGACCTGGGCCAGCTCGTCGCGCGCGAGATCGAAGCCGCGGGCGGCGTGGCCAAGGAGTTCAACACCATCGCGGTCGACGACGGCATCGCGATGGGCCACGACGGCATGCTCTACTCGCTGCCCAGCCGCGACATCATCGCCGACAGCGTGGAGTACATGGTCAACGCGCACTGCGCCGACGCCATGGTCTGCATCAGCAACTGCGACAAGATCACGCCCGGCATGCTGATGGCCGCGATGCGCCTGAACATCCCGGTGATCTTCGTCTCCGGCGGCCCGATGGAGGCCGGCAAGGTGCGCCTGGCGGTGCCCGGCAAGGAACCGGGAACGCAGACGATCCAGATCAAGAAACTCGACCTGATCGACGCCATGGTGATGGCCGCGGACGACAAGGTCAGCGACGCCGACGTGGCCGAGGTGGAGCGCTCGGCCTGCCCCACCTGCGGCTCGTGCTCGGGCATGTTCACCGCCAACTCGATGAACTGCCTGGCCGAGGCGCTGGGCCTGGCGCTGCCGGGCAACGGCACCGTGGTGGCCACGCACGCCGACCGCGAACAGCTCTTCAAGCGCGCCGGCCGCCGCATCGTCGAGCTGGCGCGCCAGCACTACGAGCGGGACGACGATTCCATCCTGCCGCGCTCGGTCGGCTTCAAGGCGTTCGAGAACGCGATCACGCTCGACATCGCCATGGGCGGCTCGACCAACACCATCCTGCACCTGCTGGCGATCGCGCAGGAGGCCAAGATCGACTTCGGCATGGCCGACATCGACCGCCTCTCGCGCAGCGTGCCGCAACTGTGCAAGGTGGCGCCCAACACCAACAAGTACCACATCGAGGACGTGCACCGCGCCGGCGGCATCATGGCCATCCTGGGCGAGCTGGAGCGCGCGGGCAAGCTGCACACCGACGTGCCCACCGTGCACGCCAGGACCCTGGGCGAAGCGCTCGACCAATGGGACGTCACCCGCACGCAGGAAGAGGCCGTCAGGACCTTCTACCTCGCCGGCCCGGCCGGCATCCCCACGCAGGTGGCGTTCAGCCAGGACACGCGCTGGCCCAGCCTGGACCTGGACCGCGCCGAAGGCTGCATCCGCTCCTATGAGCACGCCTTCAGCAAGGAAGGCGGCCTGGCGGTGCTGACCGGCAACATCGCCAAGGACGGCTGCGTGGTCAAGACCGCGGGCGTCGATGAATCCATCCTGGTGTTCGAGGGCCCGGCCCACGTGGTCGAGTCGCAGGACGAGGCCGTCGAGCACATCCTCTCCGACCAGGTCAAGGCCGGCGACGTGGTGGTGGTGCGCTACGAAGGCCCCAAGGGCGGCCCCGGCATGCAGGAGATGCTCTACCCCACGAGCTACATCAAGTCCAAAGGCCTGGGCAAGGCCTGCGCGCTGCTGACCGACGGGCGCTTCTCGGGCGGCACCTCGGGCCTGTCGATCGGCCACTGCTCGCCCGAAGCGGCGGCCGGCGGCGCGATCGGCCTGGTGCGCAACGGCGACCGCATCCGCATCGACATCCCGAATCGCACCATCGACGTGCTGGTCAGCGACGAGGAACTGGCCCGGCGCCGCGCGGCGCAGGACGCGAAGGGCTGGAAGCCGGCCCGGCCGCGCCCGCGCAAGGTCTCGGCTGCGCTCAAGGCGTATGCCAAGCTGGTGATGTCGGCCGACAAGGGCGCGGTGCGCGACCTCTCGCTGCTGGACGACTGAGCACCGGCCGGCGGCCGCGCAGGGTCCCCTCCCATCCCGGCCGGGCGCACGCCCGGGGTGGGCATTTCAAGTTGCGTTTTGCAACACGTCTTTCCGTTGGTAGCATCGGCCTTTTTCAGGAGAAAGGACCCACGATGCTCCCCAAGGCCCCTATGCTGCGCCGGATCCTGTGGCCCAAGCAGGCCTCGATGTTCGTGGTCGTCGGCGGGGCCGCCGGCCTGATCGGCGACATGACGAGCTTCTTCGCCTCGTTCGTCTCGCCCACGCTGCTGGCGGTGCTGTTCCTCGCCGTGGCGGCGGCCACCGCCTGGTTCTGCTTCCACAAGGCCTCGGGGGTCGACGCCTCGAATGCCGAGGCGGTCGAGGCCGTGGTGGAGTGCCCGGCCTGCGACGCGATGCGGTTCGGCCTGTTCGCCGCCGTCGCCTTCGGCCTGCTCATGCTGATCGGCCAGGGGCAGTCCGCCACCGAGACCGTCGGCGAGCGCCTGGGCCTGATCCAGAAGGACGTTTCGGAAATCTCGGGCAACGTGCGCGAGCTCACCGACATGAGCCAGTCGCAGCGCATCCGCTCCAACCCGAAGACGCCCGAGGACTTCTTCGCCAACGCCTGGATCTATTCGAACATCCAGCGCGACCAGTCCAAGGCCCATGGCTCGCTGGTGGACCTGTACGGGCGCTTCGGCCCGCGCAAGCTGGACGCGGCCGAACTGTTCTTCAGCTCGGGCCGCGAGCTCAAGGGCCGCAACGAACTGATCGCGGAGATGGAGCAACTGGCCGAGCGGCAGAAGGACGCCACCCTGCTGGTGGTGGCCGCCCGCAACGCGAGCGACGATGCCCAGGCCAGCCGCCTGATCGAACGCGCCAGGGCCCTGGACCCCGATCTGCCGTTCGCCTGGTGGGATGCCCAGCGCATGACGCAGGCCATGGGCCGCGCCGGCGTCAGCCCCGCCGAGCAAACGGCCATGCTCCGGCGCCAGGTCGACGACCTGCGGGCCTTCCTGCAGAAGATGGGCGACCAGCCCGCCGGGCGCTACTTCTTCCTGCCTCAGTACCAGGGCGACCACGAAATGCTGGCCCGGCAGAGCCTGGGCAACTTCGAGAAGACGCTCGCAAACTACGAGCGCATCCTGCAGAAGCAGCCCGCAGTGAAATAAGACACCCCCCTGCGCCGCTTTGCGGCTTCCCCCCTCTCTGGCGCGCCGCTGCGCGGCGCTTGGAGGGGGGACGACATCTCGGGCCGGCGGAGCCGGACCCTCGCTGTCTCTGGGCTTGAGCGCGCGGCATGGAGAGCTTAGACGAGGCTGCTTAACGAACGACCTGCAGCGCCAGCCAGATCAGCCCGATCATCACCGGCTGGTGCAGCAGGTAGTAGCTCAGGCTCCAGCGGCCCAGCGCCGCCAGCGCGCGGGGCATGCCGTGGGACGGCGCACCCGGCGCCGGCTGCGGCCAGCGGGGCCGGCGCCGCAGCGTCCACTGCCCGGCCGCCACGCCCCACCAGACCACACCCAGCCAGGGCAGCAGCGGCACGTAGTCCTCGGTGATGGGCTTGCGGTCGATGAAGCCGAGCCAGTTGAGCGCCGGTTCGGTGAACACGGCCAGCGCCGGCCAGGCCGCGATCGCGGGCGGCGCGGCGAACGGCAACGCGAGCGCCAGCGCGCCCAGCGGCCAGAGCCAGGCGCCCCACCCTGCGGTGGCGCGCGCCACGATCAGCATGGCGGCGATGCCGTGCAGCACGCCGAAGTAGATGAAGCTCCGGGGGAACATCACCATCGAGCCCGCGGTGACGAGCAGCGCGGCGCCGGCCACCTGCGCCCAGCGCCTCCAGAACCGGGCCCAGGACTGCCCCTGGTGCACCGCCACCGCCTGCGAGAGCCCGGCGGTGAACAGGAACAGGCCCACGATCGCGGTGCGCTGCCAGGTCCAGAACGGGTCGCGGTAGAAGTTCTCGCGGATCAGGCCGAAGAAGTTCAGGTCGAAGCAGAAGTGGTAGGCCGTCATCCAGAGCATGGCGGCGGCGCGCAACTGGTCGATGGCGTCGAGGCGGCCGATGGGCCCGGGCATCGCCGCCCCCGTTCCCCGCCGCGTCGTCGCGGCGGTGGCATCGGTGGCGGCAGCGGCGGTCATGGGCACGTTCTCCAGGGCAGGGGCGTTTCGAAGGCCGATTCTGCCCCAGGCGAATCGAACGCCCGCCTCCAAACGCACGGGGCCGGCACCCCGCTCCCGCGAGGTGCCGGCCCACCCGCCTCCGTCCGGAGGATTTTTATGGCATCACCGTCCGCAGGAGCTCTTCGGCGCCTGCCCGGCGAACACGGCCTGCGCGAACTCGAAGGCGTCGCCGGTGGAGGCATCGATGACCGCGCGGTGGTTGGCCTCGGCATAGGACTTGTAGAACACGGACGCCCCCTTCTTGCAGAGGTTGGCCACCACCTGCTCGGTGGTGTCCGGCTTCACCGTGGTCTCGTCCTTGAGCCCCTGGGCAATGAACACCGGCGCGCGCATGTCCACCGTGGACGGGTCCTGCGCGCGCAGGAAGGTGGCGAGCTTGTCGAAATCGGCACCGGCGTTCAGGTACCCGCCGGGCTTGAGGTGCGGGAACTTCATGAGCGACGGATCGCCCACGCAGGCCGCGTTCCAGATCGCATCGACCTGCGGCCGCATCTCGGCCTTGACCAGCCGGTCCAGGTCGATGGAAGGATCGGCGATCTTGCCGCCGAGCACGGTCAGGGAAATGAACTGCTGGGTGAAGTGGCCCACGGGCTCGCCGTTCTTCACGCCCTCGACGAACTTCAGCACGCCGGGGCCCACCGGCGCCAGCGCGATGGCGCCCTTGAGCTTGTAGCGCTGGTCCAGCGAGGCGGTGAACAGCGCCGCGCCGCCGCCGAGGCTGTGCCCCACGGCCACCCAGTCCTTGCTCAGCTTGTCGGTCAGCGAGTGCGCGGCCGTCACGATGTCGCTGATCGCGGTCGCGTTGGCCTTGCCGTTCAGCTCCGGCGGCGGGCCGTACGCCGTCCAGCCCTCGTAGTCGGTGCGCAGCACCGCGTAGCCGCGCTTGATCCACTCGTTCAGGTACGCGTTCGCATAGGACGACACCACCGAAGGCGCGCATTGCGAGGCGACGCCCGTCACGCCGTTGCCCCAGCTGATGACCGGGTAGCCGCCGGGCGGCGGCGCGCTCTTGGGCAGCGACACCTGGCCGTAGACGACCGTGTTGCCGCCCTGGAAGGAGGTCGAGATGTAGGAGATCAGGTAGTTCTCGGCAGCGTCGGGCAAGGGGTTGCGGATGCTTGGCTTGACCGTCAGCAGCTGGCCCGGCTGGAACCTCGGCACCGTCGCGGTGTTGGCGTCCGCCGCCCACGCGGCGGTCGAGCCGGCCAGGCCCAGGCAGCAGGCCAGCAGGAACGATTGGCCGGCGCGCCGGATCCGCGTCCTGGCGTGGCGGGGTTTCGACTTCATGGGCACGAACATCTGGTCTTTCCTTTTCAACGTGCAAAACAAAACAAAAGGACCCGCTCGGCGGGTCGCGATCGAGTATAGGTAGCGCTTCCCATTCGACGGAGCGACATATTTCTTCCAGGTGGGCACTTGCGGTTTCCACCGGACGCGCAGCGATGGCTTCATCAACGCCGTGACGGGTTGACTTACTCTGCTGTAGTGACCGTGCATGGGCGTGCGCCCGCGCACCCCGCGATCAGATGGGAAGCACCTCCCGCGCCTCGACCAGCAACTGGCGGATGCGCGCACCGCCCTGCACCACCGCCATGGCGCGCACGCGCAGCGCCTGCCCGGCCTCCAGGCGGACGCGCTGGTGGTAGTCCAGGCCATCGGTCTGGCCGGGGTTCTGGCTCGCGATCCGGCGCGACCACTGGCGCCGGCCGTCGAGCTCCAGGCTCAGTTCGTGCCAGACGCCATCGCCATCGGCCCGGGACGGCACGTCCACCAGCAGCGTGGCGTCGATGTCGAACACGCGCGGCCGGTCCATCAGGCCCGGGATCTCGAGCACGGCCACGGAATCGGCGCCGGCGTCGGTGCTCCATTGCTCGGGGGGCGGAAACGAGGAAGGCGAAGTACCCATGGCGCCAGGACTGTACAGCAGCCGGTGTGCCGGGTGAGGCGGCACCGGTGCAGCCGTACACTGCCCTGCCGTCACGAATTTCCTCCGGGCACATGAGCAACGTTCACCTCATCGACCACCCCCTGGTGCAGCACAAGCTCACGCTGATGCGCCGCAAGGACACCTCCACCAACGGCTTCCGCCGTCTGCTCAACGAACTGTCCACGCTGATGGCCTACGAGGTCACGCGCGACGCCGACGTGCAGGAGATCGAGATCGAAACCCCGCTGGAGACGACCCGGGGCAAGGTGATCGACGGCAAGAAGCTGGTCTTCGTTTCCATCCTGCGCGCCGGCACCGGCATCCTGGACGGCATGCTCGACGTGGTGCCCGGCGCGCGCGTCGGGCACATCGGCCTGTACCGCGACCCCCGGACGCTCGCGGCGGTGGAGTACTACTTCAAGATGCCCGGCGGCATGCACGAACGCGACGTCGTGGTGGTGGACCCGATGCTGGCCACCGGCAACTCGGCCGTGGCGGCGGTGAACCGGCTCAAGGGACTGCACCCGAAGTCCATCAAGTTCGTGTGCCTGCTGACCTGCCCCGAAGGCGTGCAGACCCTGCAGGCCGCGCACCCCGACGTGCCCATCTACACCGCCGCCATCGACCGCGAGCTCGACAGCCACGGCTACATCCTGCCGGGCCTGGGCGATGCGGGCGACCGCATCTTCGGTACGAAGTAGGCACGGCCTGTCCTAGCCCGGCCGGCGGTGCCGCTTGGGCAGCAGGCTCACGATACACAGCACCAGCGCGCCGGCGGCCAGGCCGACCAGCCCGCCGGCCAGGCTGGACGCGAGGGCTCCCCAGCCGCCCCAGCCGGCCACCAGGCGCTCGATGCCGTGTCCCACCGCCGGCACGCCGTGCACCAGGATGCCGCCGCCGACCAGGAACATCGCGGCCGTGCCGAGCACCGACAGCGCCTTCATGAGCCAGGGCGCCGCGCGCAGGATGCCCCGGCCCAGGGCCTGCTGCCAGCGCGCGGCCCGCTGGCTGAGGTACAGGCCAAGGTCGTCCAGCTTGACGATGCCCGCCACCAGGCCGTAGACGCCCACGGTCATCAGCAGCGCGATGCCCACCAGCACCGCCACGCGCTGCCCCATGCTGGCCGCGGCCACGGTACCGAGGGTGATGACGATGATCTCGGCCGACAGGATGAAGTCGGTGCGCACGGCGCCCCGGATCTTCTGTTTCTCGAAGGCGACCAGGTCGACCTGTTCGTCGGCGACGGCCGCCGCCAGGCGTTGGTGGTCCGCCTGCGCGTCCTGCCTGTGCGGTCCGAACGCGTGCCAGAGCTTTTCGGCGCCCTCGTAGCAGAGGAACAGGCCGCCCAGCATCAGCAGCGGCGTGATCGCCCAGGGCGCGAAAGCGCTGATGAGCAGCGCGGCCGGCACCAGGACCGCCTTGTTCAGCAGCGAGCCCTTGGCCACCGCCCAGACCACCGGCAGCTCGCGGTCGGCCCGCACGCCGGTGACCTGCTGCGCGTTGAGCGCGAGGTCGTCGCCGAGCACGCCGGCGGTCTTCTTCGCGGCCACCTGCGTCATCGTGGCCACGTCGTCGGCCATGGTGGCGCTCTTGCGCGCGGCCACCTTGGTCATGACCGCCACGTCGTCGAGCAGCGAAGCGATGTCGTCGATCAGGGCAAGCAGGCTGGTTCCGGCCATGGGGCGCTCCGGTGCGGGCAATTCAGGGATCAGGCGGCGGGCCAGACCGGGGGGAACAGCGGGTCGTCGAGCGCGGCGCCCGCCGGCAGGCGATCCGCCAGGCCGGGGAACGGCGGCGAGGTGCGCCAGGGCCGGGGCGCGTGGCGGGCGTCGTCGCCCAGGTAGCGGGCCGAGAAGACGCGCCGGCGCTGCTGCGGCCCCACCCCGCCGGAGGCGTGCAGGCTCAGCATGTGGAAGGCCAGGCAGTCGCCCGGCTCGAGCGCCCAGGCCAGTTGGCGAAAGGCGCCGGGCTCGGCGTCGATCGCGGGCAGCTCGGCCAGCGCGCCTTCGGGGAACCACCTGGCCTGCTGGTCGCGGAAGGTGCGCGGCATGTACCAGGTGCCGCCGTGCGAGCCGGCCACGAAGCGCAGCGAGCTGTCCAGCGGCACCGGGTCGACCGGGATCCAGAAGCTCACGTTCTGGCGGCCGTCCACGTTGTAGTACGGCTGGTCCTGGTGCCAGGGCGTGGGCTGGCGCGTGCCGGGTTCTTTCACCAGCAGGTGGTCGTGGTACAGCCGCACCGAGCGGCTGCTCATGAGCTGGGCCGACAGGTGCGGCAGCGCGGAGTGGCGCAGCACGTCGTCGTAGGCCGGGTTGTCCGCCCATGTGCAGAAATCCTCGACGAAGCGGCCCGGGTCGTCGGGCTCGCTGGCCACCAGGGCCAGCGGGCTCAGGTGCGCGAGGTTGTGCTCGATGCCCTCTTCCAGTCGTTTGAGTTCTGCCGGCGTGAGCACGCCGCGCAGCACCACGGCGCCGTCGCGCGCATAGGCCTGCACGGTGGCGCTGTCGAGGGCGTGTTCGCGCGCCATGCGTTCAGCCTACCCAATGGCGGGCGTTGCGCCACATCCGCGTCCAGCCACTGGGAGCGTTGATGTCCTGGTCGGTCCAGCTCATCAGCACGTTGCGGAACACGCGCTCGGGGTGCGGCATCAGCGCGGTAAAGCGGCCGTCGGCGGTGGTGACGGCGGTGAGGCCGGCCGGGCTGCCGTTGGGGTTGTGGGGGTAGCGTTCGGTGGCCTGGCCCCGGCTGTCGACGAAGCGCATGGCGGCGATGGCCTGGGCCGGGTCGCCGCGGTGACGGAAGTTGGCGTAGCCCTCGCCGTGCGCCACAGCGATGGGCAAGCGCGTGCCGGCCATGCCCTGGAAGAACAGGCTGGGCGAATCGAGCACCTCCACCTGCGACAGGCGCGCCTCGAAGCGCTCGCTCTGGTTGGTGGTGAAGCGCGGCCAGGCCCCGGCGCCGGGAATGATGTCGGCCAGCTCGGCGAACATCTGGCAGCCGTTGCACACGCCCAGGCCGAAGGTGTCGCCGCGGGCGAAGAAGCGCTGGAACTGCCCGGACAGCGCGGCGTTGAAGGTGATGCTGCGCGCCCAGCCGATGCCGGCGCCCAGCGTGTCGCCGTAG
>CAZAPJ010000092.1:0-12181 GCA_964487025.1 uncultured Hydrogenophaga sp. | reverse complement strand
CGGGCTGGAGGCCGACCTGTTCACCGCCGTCCCCGAACTCGTCAAAAGCCTGTAGACGGCTTCCCGGGGCGTCAAGCACCTTGACGCCCCCCTCGGGGGGCAGCGACCCGCGCAGCGGCGGAGCGTGGGGATCTAAGTCCGTCGCCAGGCCGCCCAAGGTCTTTTATCTGGAGACAAGCCATGAGTTACGTCGCGCCCGTCAAGGACATGCTGTTCGACATCGAGCACCTGGCCCGCATCGACCAGGTCTCGCAGTTGCCGGGCTTCGAGGACGCCGGCCTGGAAACCGCGCAGGCCGTGCTGGAGGAATGCGCCCGGCTCAACGAGGGCGTGATCGCGCCGCTGAACGTGGTGGGCGATACCCAGCCCTCGTCGTGGCAGGACGGCGTGGTGACCACCACGCCCGGCTTCAAGGACGCCTACCGCCAGTACGCCGACGGCGGCTGGCAGGGCCTGCAGCACCCGGCCGCCTTCGGCGGCCAGGGCCTGCCCAAGACCATCGGCGCGGCCTGCGGCGAAATCCTCAACAGCGCCAACCTGAGCTTCGCGCTGTGCCCGCTGCTCACCGACGGCGCGATCGAGGCGCTGCTCACCGCCGGCAGCGACGCGCTCAAGGCGACCTACCTGGAGCCGCTGGTCAGCGGCCGCTGGACCGGCACCATGAACCTGACCGAACCCCAGGCGGGTTCGGACCTGGCGGCCGTGCGCAGCCGCGCCGAGCCGCAGCCCGACGGCAGCTACAAGATCTTCGGCACCAAGATCTTTATCACCTACGGCGAGCACGACATGGCCGAGAACATCGTCCACCTGGTGCTGGCGCGCGTGACCGGCGCGCCCGAGGGCGTGAAGGGCATCAGCCTGTTCGTGGTGCCGAAGTTCCTGGTGAACCCGGACGGCAGCCCGGGCGCGCGCAACGACGTGCACTGCGTGAGCATCGAGCACAAGATGGGCATCAAGGCGTCGCCCACGGCGGTGCTGCAGTACGGCGACGGCGGCGGCGCCACGGGTTTCCTGGTCGGCGAGGAGAACCGCGGCCTCGAGTACATGTTCATCATGATGAACGCCGCCCGCTACGCGGTGGGCGTGCAGGGCATCGCGATTGCCGAGCGCGCCTACCAGAAGGCCGCGGCCTACGCGAAGGAGCGCGTGCAGAGCCGCCCGGTGGATGGCTCCATGGGCAGCGCCGCGCCCATCGTCCACCACCCGGACGTCCGGCGCATGCTGCTGACCATGCGGGCCCTGACCGAAGGCTGCCGTGCCATGGCCAGCGTGGCCGCGGCCGCCTACGACGCGGCGCACCACCACCCCGACGCCGCGGCCCGCAAGGACAACGCGGCCTTCTACGAATTCCTGGTGCCGCTGGTCAAGGGCTACAGCACCGAGATGAGCCTGGAGGTCACCAGCCTGGGCGTGCAGGTGCACGGCGGCATGGGCTTCATCGAGGAGACCGGCGCGGCGCAGTACTACCGCGACGCCAAGATCCTCACCATCTACGAAGGCACGACGGCGATCCAGGCCAACGACCTGGTGGGCCGCAAGACCGCGCGCGACGGCGGCGCCAACGCCAAGGCGATCGCGGCGCAGGTCCGCCAGACCGAGGCCGAGCTCGCCCGCAGCGGCAGCGCCAACGCCCAGGCCGTGGCCAGGCGCCTGGCGGCGGCGCGCGAGGCGTTCGAGCAGGCGGTGGACTTCATCGTCGCCAACACCAGGAGCAGCCCCAATGCCGCCTTCGCCGGCAGCGTGCCCTACCTGATGCTCGCGGGCAACCTGGTGGCGGGCTGGCAGATGGCGCGCGCCCTGCTCGTGGCCGAGGCGCTGTCGGCCCGGGGACAGGACAAGGCCTTCATGGACGCGAAGATCGCCACCGCGCGGTTCTACGCCGACCACGTGCTCAGCCGGGCGCCGGGCGTGGCCTCGTCCATCGTCGAGGGCGCCGAGGGCGTGATCGCGATGCCCCTGGACGCTTTCTGATCACTGGAGATCCCATGCCCGCTCCCGAGCGCACCCTGCCGCCCGTCCTGAAGAACCTCCCATTCCCGGTGATCGGGTCGCCGCTGTTCATCATCAGCAACCCCAAGCTCGTCATCGCGCAGTGCAAGGCCGGCGTGGTGGGGGCGATGCCCGCGCTCAACGCGCGTCCGGCCTCGCAGCTCGACGAGTGGCTGGCCGAGATCACCGAAGCGCTGGCCGCGCACGACCGGGCCCACCCGGAGCGCAAGGCGGCGCCGTTCGCGATCAACCAGATCGTGCACAAGAGCAATGACCGGCTCGAGCACGACATGCAGCTCTGCGCCAAGTACCAGGTGCCGATCGTGATCACCAGCCTGGGTGCGCGCGAGGACGTGAACACCGCGGTGCACGGCTGGGGCGGCATCGTGCTGCACGACGTGATCAACAACGTGTTCGCGCACAAGGCGATCGAGAAGGGCGCCGACGGCCTGATCCCGGTCGCGGCCGGCGCCGGCGGGCACGCCAGCGTGAAGAGCCCGTTCGCCATGGTGCAGGAGATCCGCGAGTGGTTCGGCGGCCCGGTGGCGCTGTCGGGCGCCATCGCCTCGGGTGGCGCGGTGCTGGCCGCGCAGGCCATGGGCGCGGACCTGGCCTACATCGGCTCGGCCTTCATCGCCACCGAGGAGGCGCGCGCGGTGGACGGCTACAAGCGGATGATCACCGAGTCCGACTCCGACGACATCGTCTACAGCAACTTCTACACCGGCATCCACGGCAACTACCTCAAGGGCAGCATCCGCAACGCCGGCATGGACCCGGACAACCTGCCGGTCAGCGACCCGAGCAAGATGAACTTCGCCACCGGCGAGGGCGCGAACGCCGCCAAGGCCTGGCGCGACATCTGGGGCTGCGGCCAGGGCATCGGCGCCATCCGCGAGGTCATGCCCGCCGCCGAGCTGGTGGCGCGCCTGCAGCGCGAGTACGCGGAGGCCAAGGCGCGGCTCTGCGCCGGCTGACCGGCGCGTGCTACCGCTCCTTCCCGCGCAGCCAGTTGCCTAGGGCGTCGATCGCGTTGTTGAGATCGCCGGCAAGGGTGCGGGCGTATTCCACGCCGCCCTGGTCGGAGATCGCGGACACCCAGCCGCCGTCGGCCCATTCCGCGTAGAGCCAGTCGTCGCCCTCGCGCGCCAGGCCGGCGGGCGCAGGCGGCGCGGACGCGACCGGCGTGCCCTTGAGCGCCGTGCCCATGAAGTCGATCCAGACCGGCAGCGCGAGCCGCCCGCCGGACTCGCCGCCGCCCAGGCTCCTCGGCTGGTCGTAGCCCATCCAGACCGCGGTGGCCAGCGTGGGCTGGTAGCCGACGAACCAGGCGTCGACCGCGTCGTTGGTGGTGCCGGTCTTGCCGTAGAGGTCGGCGCGGGCGAGCCGGGCCTGCGCGCTGGCCGCGGTGCCGCTGCGCGTCACGTCGTTGAGCAGGCTGGCGGTCACGAAGGCGTTGCGGGCGGGAATGGCGCGGTCCTCCTCGGCCAGCGCCGCGGCCGGCGGCGCTTCGAACAGCACCTTGCCCTGCGCGTCGGTGACATTCTCGATCACCACCGGCGCCACGCGCCAGCCGCCGTTGGCCAGCGTGGCGTAGGCCTGCGCCATCTGCAGCGGCGTCGCGCTGCCGGTGCCCAGGGCGAGCGTCAGGTCGCCGGGCTGGCGCGCGGGGTCGAGGCCGAAGCGGGCCAGCCAGTCGCGCGCGGCGGCCGTGCCGGTGTGCTGCAGCACGCGCACGCTGGCCAGGTTGCTCGAGCGCGCCAACGCCTCGCGCACGGTGATCGGGCCGGCGAACTCGCGGTTGCTGTTGGCCGGGCTCCAGCCGTTGGCGGCGACGAAGGGCAGGTCGTCGACGCGGGTGGCGGGCATCACGCGGGCTTCGAGCGCGGCCGAGTACAGCAGCGGCTTGAGCGCCGAGCCCGGCTGGCGCCAGCCCTGGGTGGCGTGGTTGAACGGCTGGCGCGTGAAATCGAAGCCGCCCACCAGGGCGCGCACGCGGCCGGTCTGCGGCTCCACCGCCACCAGCGCGGCCTCGGCTTCGGGCCATTGGGCGATCGCCCAGGCCTTGCCGCTGCGCACCACCCGCACGATGGCGCCGCGCTGGATCTTGAGCGGCGCCTTGGCCTTGGCGCCGAGCCCGTGCTGGGCCCAGCGCAGCCCCGCGCCCTGCACCGCGACCCGCTCGCCGCTGGTCAGTTGCACCTGCAGCGCCTGGGGGCTGGCGGCCAGCACAATGCCCACGCGCAGGGTCTCGTCGTCGCGGTGGTCTTTCAGGGCCTGGGCGGCGGCGCGCTCGACCTCGGGTCCGTCGCCCTCGGGCAGCGCCTCCAGGTCTTCCGGCCCGCGCCAGGCGCCGCGCCGGTCGAACGCGAGCACGCCGCGCTGCACCGCCGCGTGCGCGGCGCGCTGGTCGGCGGCGCGCAGCGAGGTGGTCACGCGCAGGCCATGCGAGTAGGCCTCGGCGCCGAAGCGCTCGACCACCGCCAGGCGCGCCATCTCGGCCACGTGCGCGGCGTGCACGCGCTGCTGCCCGGGCGGGCGGATGACCAGCTTCTCGGCCCGCGCCGCGGCGAGCTGCGCGTCGTCGATCGCGCCGACCGCGCGCATGCGCTCGAGCACCACGCGCTGGCGCCGGGTCGCGCGTTCGAGGTTGGCGACCGGGTTGGCGTAGTAGGGGTTCTGCGGCAGGCCGGCGAGCATCGCCGTCTCGGCCAGCGAGAGCTGGTCCAGCGGTTTGCCGAAATAGGTCTTGGAGGCGGCCGCGAAGCCATAGGCGCGCTGGCCGAGGAAGATCTCGTTGAGGTAGATCTCGAGGATGCGGTCCTTGGACAGCGCCTGCTCCAGCTTGAGCGCCAGCCAGATCTCCTTGGCCTTGCGCTCGGCCGAGAACTCGCGCGTGAGCAGCATGGTGCGCACGAGCTGCTGCGTGATGGTCGAGGCGCCCTGCCGGCGGCCGCCGGTGACCGCGGCCACGAGGGCGCGCGCCATGCCCTTCGGGTCCACGCCCGCGTGTTCGCGAAAGCGCGCGTCTTCCACCGCCAGCACGGCCTGCTGCAGGCGCTCGGGCATGCGCGAAAGCGGCAGGTACTCGCGCCGCTCGGCGCCGAACTGCGCGATCTCCACGCCATCGGCGGTGAAGACCTGCAGCGGCAGCTTGGGCTGGTAGTGGACGATGCGGTCGAGCGCCGGCAGCTCGAAGGCCGGCGCGGGCGCCGGCGCCATGGCCACCCAGCCGGCCGTGGCCAGGAGCAGGATCGGGCGCACGACGGTGCGCCGCAGCAGGGGCGAAAAAAACATGGAGGCGAATTGTCCGGGATCGGTGTGAAGCGGGCGCGCGGCAAGGTAACGAGCTGTGACCACGGGGCGGGTCGCTGCCGGGTGCATGTCGGCGATCTCAGTAAGATGGCGCGCTCCCATTCCACACGCCTTTGCCCGCCGACCCGACCATGCGCAAGCGCATCCTGCTGCTGGAAGACGAACAGGCCATCGCCGACACCCTGCTGTACGCCCTGCACAGCGAGGGCTTCGAGGTCCAGCACGTGCGCCTGGCGGGCGAGGCGCTGGAGGCGTTCGGCCGCGCGCCGCCCGATCTCGCGATCCTGGACGTGGGCGTCCCGGACGGCAGCGGGTTCGACGTCTGCCGGGCGATCCGCAAGACCAGCGAACTGCCGATCGTGTTCCTGAGCGCGCGCGACCAGGAGATCGACCGCGTGCTCGGGCTGGAGCTCGGCGCCGACGACTACGTGGTCAAGCCCTTTTCGCCGCGCGAGGTGGGCGCGCGGGTGCGGGCCATCCTGCGCCGCAGTGGTGGCGTGGCGCGCCCGGCAATTGCCGAAGCGGCACCCGCCGCCGTGCCCGCCGGCGCCCTGGTGCTCGACGAGGCGCGCCAGCGCATCGCTTGCGCGGGCCGCTACCTCGAACTCACGCGCTACGAGTTCCTGCTGCTGGCGACCCTGCTGCGGCGGCCGCAGCGCATCTTCTCGCGCGCCGAGCTCATGGACCTGGTGTGGGGCGGCGCGGGGGACACCTCCGACCGCACGGTGGACGCGCACGTGAAGCTGCTGCGCGCCAAGCTGCGCGAGCGCGGCCTGGCGGACGACGTGATCCAGACCCATCGCCACATGGGCTATTCGCTGCGCCTTCCGGGCTGAAACCATGCGCATCGGCCTGCGCCTGCTGCTGGGCTTCTTCCTGATCCTGGGCCTGGCGCTCTTCGTCGTGCTGCGCGTGTTCATGGAGGAGGTCAAGCCCGGCACCCGGCAGGCCATGGAAGACAGCCTGGTGGACGCGGCCTACACTTTGGCGCGGCTGGCCGCGCCCGACATGCGGGCCGGCACCATCGCCAGCGGCGGCTTCGCGCAGGCCCTGCGCGGCCTGCCCGAGGTGAACCCGCAGGCCAGCATCTGGGGCTTCCTCAAGGACCGCGTCGACTACCGCATCACCGTCACCGACGCCCAGGGCATCGTGCGCTTCGACACCCGGCCGGAAGCGATCGGGCAGGACCACTCGCGCTGGAACGACGTGGCCCGGACCCTGAGCGGCGGCTACGGCGCGCGCTCCAGCCCGGCCAGCCCCTATGGGCCGGAGTCCGCCACGGTCATGCACGTGGCGGCGCCGATCCTCGATGGCGACCGGATCATCGGCGTGCTGTCGGTCTCCCGGCCCAACCACCGCCTGGAGCCCTACATCGAGCGCAGCCAGCAGCGCATCCTGCGCTGGTCGTGGGCGCTGCTGGGCCTGTCGCTCGGAATCGGGCTGCTGTTCAGCTGGTGGATCGCGCATTCGCTCTCGCGCCTGCGCGGCTACGCCGTTTCGGTGGCGCAGGGCGAACGGGTGCCGCCGCCGGCGCTGGGCCGCCTGAGCGGCAGCACCGAGTTCAGCGACCTGGCCCAGGCGCTGGAGCGCATGCGGCTCCAACTGGAGGACAAGGCCTACGTCGAGCGCTACGTGCACACCCTCACCCACGAGCTCAAGAGCCCGCTGGCGGCGATCCGGGGCGCGGCGGAACTGCTGCACGAGGACCTGCCGCCGGCCGACCGGCGGCGTTTCGCGCACAACGTCCAGCGCCAGGCCGAGCGCCTGCGCCAGCTCGTGGACAAGCTGCTCGAACTGGCCCACGTCGAGCAGATGCGCGGCCTGGCCCTGCGCGAGCGGGTGGACCTGGCCGCGCTCACGCGCGAGCTGCTGCAGCGGCTCGAACCCCGGCTGCGGCTGAAGGCGCTGCGCGTGCACGACGAACTGGGGCAGGGCGCGGCGGTGCGCGGCGATGCCTTCCTGATCGGCCAGGCGCTGCAGAACCTGCTGGACAACGCGCTCGATTTCTCGCCGGCCGGCGGCGAACTCTGGCTGCGCCTGGATGAGGAAGGCGGCGACCTGGAATGGTCGGTGCGCGATCAAGGGCCGGGCATTCCCGACTACGCGCGCGAGCGCATCTTCGACCGCTTCTATTCGCTGCCGCGCGGCCAAGGGCAGGACAAGGGTTCCGGCCTGGGCCTGTGCCTGGTCAAGGAGGTGAGCGACCTGCACGGCGCCCGGATCGCCATCGACAACGCGGTGCCGCCGCCGGGCTGCGTGGCGCGCTGGCGCTGGACGCCGTGATTTCACGTCCGCTTCACAAAACACCGCCTCGCTGCACACGCCTTTCGCACCGCGCGGGCAGACTGGCCGGGTTCTGACCACGGAGCCCGACGTGAACAAATACCCCCTGTTGAGCAAGGTGCTGGTGATCGGCCTGCTGATGCTGCTGCTCTCGATCCCCTTGATGATGGTGCGCGACGTGATCCACGAGCGCAGTGCCCACCGCGCCATCGCCGCCACCGAGGTGGCGCGTGCGCACGCCGGCGCCCAGGACCTCGTCGGCCCGGTGCTGTACGTGCCGTACACCGAGACCTTCCTGCGCACCGTCCCGGTCGGGGACACCGGGCTCACGCGCCAGGAGCGCGCGACCCGGGAGCGCGCGGCGATCCGCTTCCCAGTGCAGATGGATACCCAGGCGCGCCTGAGCACCGAGACGCGCTGGCGCGGCATCTTTCCGATCACGGTCTACACCAGCCATCACGAGAGCGCGGGGCACTTCGTCTGGAGCGATCCGGCGCCGGAAGAGCCGGGCGGCCAGATCGCGCTGGGCCAGCCGCGCCTGCTGCTGGGCGTGAGCGACCTGCGCGGCCTGCTGAGCGCGCCGCAGCTCACGGTGGACGGCCACGCGCTGGCCGTGGGCCCGGTGGCCTCCGCCCAGCACATGCCCCTGCCGCTGGGCGCGCCGATCGATCCGGCGCGGCTGCGGCACGGCCAGGCCCTGCCGTTCACGCTCCAGCTCGATCTGGCCGGCACCGGCCGCATCGGCTGGGTGCCCTTGGCCGACGAAAACCGCGTGCACCTGCAATCGGGCTGGCCGCACCCGAGCTTCGGCGGCGATTTCCTGCCGCGCTCGCGCCGCGTCGGGCCCGAAGGCTTCGAGGCCCGCTGGAGCGTGACCTCGCTGTCCGCGCGCGCCCAGCAGCAGTTCCTGCAGCAGGCGCAGGACAAGGCGCCGCCGACCTTCGAAGGGTTCTCGGTGGCGCTGGGCGAGCCGGTGGACGTCTACCGCATGACCGAGCGCGCGACCAAGTACGCCATGATGTTCATCGTGCTCACCTTCGCGGCCTTCTTCGTGCTGGAGATGGTGCGGCGCTGGCGCATCCACCCCATGCAGTACCTGATGATCGGCGCGGCGCTGGTGCTGTTCTTCCTGTTGCTGCTGTCGCTCTCCGAGCACCTGGATTTCCGCTGGGCCTACCTGGCGGCCAGCCTGGCCTGCATCGGCCTGCTGGCGCACTACCTGCGACACGTGCTGGGCGGCTGGCGGCCGGGGCTGCTCATGAGCGGCCTGCTGGTGGCGCTGTACGGCGTGCTCTACGGCATCCTGGTCTCGGAAGACAACGCCTTGATGATGGGCTCACTGCTGCTGTTCGGCGTGCTCGCCGCCATCATGGTGGCCACCCGCCGGGTGGACTGGTACAGCGTGATGGGCGGCCCGTCCGCCGGGCCGGCACCAAGGCCGCCGGCCGGGGCGCAGCCCTGATCAGCCGCGCGGCGGGCCGCCGCGCCGCAGGTTGCGCGGATCGCGCTGGTAGGCCTGCAACTGCGCCTTGGGCAGGCTGCCTTCGAACAGCGGCGTGAGGTCCGAGACCGCCTGCAGCGCGCTGGTCTCGTCGATCTGCAGGCACAGGGCCTGGGCCAGTTCGGCGCGCAGGTACCACAGGCTTTCGATGCTGCGCGCGTAGCGGATGCGCTGTTCGAGCCGAGGGTCGAGCTGCGCGCCCTTGGGGCCCAGCAGGCGCAGCATGGCTTTCTGGATCAGCACCATCGCATGCGGGTCGGGCGGCGGCGGCGTGGACTCCGCGGCGTTCGACGTCAGGATCGAGGTCAGGCTGCTCAGGAAGGTCTTGACGCTGCTGCGCATGCGGGGGTTCCTCGGACGGGCCGGTGCCGCGGGCGGGACATCCGCCTGGCACCGGCAGGTCGATGAGACCGCTTTATACCCGAGGGGGCCGCCCGGTGGGCATGGAACCTGCTAATCCCTGCACATGGCCGTGCCGCGCGCAGAAGGCCGCACCCTTCGGGACTCCCTTGTTGGTGCGCGGCGGCGCCAAATTGGTGCCACCAACGGCCGGATGTTCTTCCATGTGCTCCCCCACTTTGATGACGAAGGCCCCACCATGAAAGCCCTACCCGCGATCCTTGCTTCCTTGGCGCTTGCCGCGGCCGTGCCGGCCCAGGCGCAGGAGAAACTCACCTACATATCGACCTGGCGCGCACAGGCCGAGCATGGCGGCTACTACCAGGCGCTGGCCAAGGGTTACTACAAGGCCTGCGGCGTGGACCTGGCGATCCGCCCGTCCGGGCCGGGCGTGAACCCGCAGCAACTGTTCGCGGCCGGCGCGGTGGACATCATGATGACCTCGCATTCCGAGACCGTGCTGCAGATCAACCAGCAGGGCTTCCCGTCGCGGGCGGTCATGGCGGTGTTCCAGAAGAACCCGCAGATCCTCATCACGCACGCCGGCAACGGCATCGAGAAGATCGAGGACGTCAAGGGCAAGCCGGTGATGATGAGCGGCAGCCGCTCCACCTACTGGGCGTTCCTGAAGGCGAAGTACGGCTTCAGC
Source organism: uncultured Hydrogenophaga sp. (assembly GCA_964487025.1). Lineage (GTDB taxonomy): Bacteria > Pseudomonadota > Gammaproteobacteria > Burkholderiales > Burkholderiaceae_C > Hydrogenophaga. The sequence continues at coordinate 2,045 of CAZAPJ010000092.1, read as the reverse complement.
GACGAGCAGGTCCGGCCCTACACCGGGCAGCTCGCGCCCTTCTTCGTCGACAAGATGGCGGTCCAGCAGGCCTTCGTGACCAACGAACCCTACCGGGTCGAGAAGGAGACCGGCAAGGCGCCCAAGGTCTTCATGCTGTCGGAGCTGGGCTGGGGCTCCTACGCCTCGATCACGATCGTGCCGCAGAAGCTCATCGACACCAAGCCGCAGGTGGTGCAATGCTTCGTCGACGCCTCGAAGAAGGGCTGGCAGGAGTTCCTGCACGGCGACGCCTCGCCCGGCATTGCGCTCATCAAGAAGGACAACCCGGACAACCCGGACGACGTGATCGCCTACGTGATCAAGACGCTCAAGGAGCGCGGCATCGTCGAGAGCGGCGATGCGCTCACGCAAGGGATCGGCGCCATGACCGAGCAGCGCTGGAAGGACTTCGTCGCCATGCAGGTGGAGGCCGGCCTGATCCCCGCGGGGTTCGACCACCGCACCGCCTACACCTTGCAGTTCCTCAAGAAACCTTGAGCGCGCGTTCGGCGCCACGGTTTTCCGCATTCCTCCATCCGAGTCAGAAAGGGGCCCACGATGCTATCGACCAAACAACCCGTTCTCCGCCGTTTCTGGTACCCCGTGCTGCGCGCCGACCAGCTCGACGACGGCCAGCCCCACGCGTTCACGCTGCTGGGCGAAAACATCGTGCTGTGGAAACGCAGCGACGGGCAGTACGCCTGCGTGAAGGACCGCTGCTGCCACCGCACGGCCAAGCTTTCGCTCGGCTTCGTCGAGAACGACCACATCGTCTGCGGCTACCACGGCTGGGAGTTCGACAGCGCGGGCGCCTGCGTGCGCATCCCGCAGCGCGCCGACGACGCGCCGCCGCCGCCGGGCAACTACTGCGTGGATGCCTACCAGGTGCAGCAGCGCTACAACTACCTGTGGGTCTGCCTGGGCGAGCCGCTGACCGGCATTCCCGATCTGCCGCACGCGGGGCAGGAAGGCTTCCGCCAGGTCCACCAGTTCAACGAGCTGTGGAAGATCGGCGCCTTCCGCCTGATGGAGAACTCGTTCGACCCGGCCCACACCGCCTACGTACACCGCGCCACCTTCGGCGATGTCACGCACCCGCAGATCCGGGTGCCGCAGGTCGAGCAGCACCCGAGCGGCTACGGCCTGCGCACGGTGCCGATCGAGGACGCCCAGGGCAGCCGGGTCGTGGTGCGCGGCGATCTGGCGCAGCGCGTCCTGCACGGCCAGGGCGAGACCGAGACCCGCCGCATCGACGGCGGCTCGTTCTGGTTCATGCCCTTCATCCGCTACGGCGTGATCCGCTACCCCAACGGCCTGGTGCACGTGCTCGTGACCTGCGCCACGCCGATCTCCGATGGCCAGACGCAGGTGATCCAGTGGGTCTACCGCAACGACACCGAGGCCGACGTGAGCACCGCGGACGTGATCGCCTTCGACCGCGCCATCACGCTCGAAGACAAGGCGATGCTCGAGAGCTGCGAGCCCGACGTGCCGCTGGCGGTCAACGGCGACGAGGAGATGCTGATGGCCTCCGACCGCGTGCCGCTGATCATGCGCCGCATGCTGCTCAATCTGCTGGCCGAGCATGGGGAAGTCGACCAGCGTGCCGCGGCATGAGTGCCGTCATGTCGGGCGCCGACGCCGTCTCGCCCGCGGCACCCGTGGCGGCACCTTCGGCACGGCCGGTGCCGCTGGCCGCTCCCGCGAAGGTGGCGGTGCCGGTCAAAGTGCCGGTGGCGCAGGAGCCGGCCTGGAAGGCGTACGGGCGCCGCTACGGCCTGCCCATCGGCCTGGGCGTGGCGGTGCTCGCGCTGTGGGAGTGGCTGGTCGTGGCCTTGGAGATCCCCAAGTTCGTGCTGCCGGCGCCCTCGCTGATCTTCGCGACCCTGGTGCAGGACGCGGGCCACCTGTTCAAGGCCTGGCAGTACACCGCGGCGATCTCGGTCGGCGCGTTCGTGGCGGCGCTGGCCAGCGGCCTGCTGTTCGGCATCCTGATCACGCAGAGCAAGACGCTGGAGAACATG
>CAZAPJ010000091.1:0-12502 GCA_964487025.1 uncultured Hydrogenophaga sp. | reverse complement strand
AGGTGCTCTTGCCCAGGCAGATGGTCAGCACGTTGCGCGGGATGCGGAAGTACTCGAGCGTACGAGCCAGCGCGAAGCTGTTGGGCGGGATGACGCAGACATCCTTGCGGATGTCGACGAAGCTGTTCTCGTCGAAGTTCTTCGGGTCCACCACCGTGCTGTGGATGTTGGTGAACACCTTGAATTCGGGCGCGCAGCGGATGTCGTAGCCATAGCTGCTGGTGCCGTAGCTGATCACCTTGCGGCCATCGACCGCACGCACCTGGCCGGGCTCGAACGGTTCGATCAGGCCATGCTGCTCGGCCATGCGGCGGATCCACTTGTCGCTCTTGATGCTCATGGACGGTGATTGTAAAAGCTCCCCCCTGCGCCGCTTCGCGGCTTCCCCCCTCTCTGGCGCGCCGCTGCGCGGCGCTTGGAGGGGGGACGACAGCTTGGGCCGGCGAAGCCGGACCCTCGCTGTCCCTGGGTTGGCGTTACCTCATGCCGGCGACCACCGTGCGCTCGACCACCCGATCGTCGCCCAGCACGACCAAGGCGAACAGCAGTTCGTCCAGGTTGTCCGCCTGCGAGGTCTTGCGCGCCAGCAAGGGCGTGGCCTGGGGATCGAGCACCACGAAGTCGGCCTCGCACCCGGGCTGCAGGTTGCCCACCACGCCGCCGAGCCCCATGGCCTGAGCGGCGCCGGCGGTGTGCTGCCACCAGAGCTGGCCGGGCGTGAGGCTCAGGCCGGGCTTGACGTGGCCTTCACGCCCCACGCAGTAGGCCGCGAGCATGGTGCGGAACGGCGAGAAGCTGGTGCCGCCGCCGACGTCGCTCGCCAGCCCATGGCGCATGCCCGCCGCGTCGGCCGCGGCGAAGTCGAAGAAGCCGCTGCCGAGGAACAGGTTGCTGGTCGGGCTCACGGCCGCCGCCGCGCCGGTGCGCGCCATCAGGTGGCGGTCCTCGTCGTCCAGGTGGATGCAGTGCGCGTAGACCGCGCGCTCGCGCAGCAGCCCGAAGTCGCCGTAGACGCCGAGGTAGCTGCGCGAGGCAGGGAACAGCTCGGCCACCCAGCGCACCTCGTCGCGGTTCTCGGCCACGTGCGACTGGATCCACACGTCCGGGTAGCGCGCCGCCAGTTCGCCGGCGCCGCGCAGTTGCGCGGGCGTGCTGGTCGGCGCGAAGCGCGGCGTGATCGCATAACCGAGCCGGTCCACGCCGTGCCAGCGCCCGATCAGCGCCTCGGTGTCGACCAGGCTCTGCTCGGTCTGGTCGCGCACGCCGTCGGGGCTGTGGCGGTCCTGCAGCACCTTGCCGGTGATGAAGCGCAGGCCGCGCGCGCGGGCCTGCTCGAACGCCGCGTCCACCGACGCCGGGTGGGAAGTCGCGAAGGTCAGCGCCGTGGTCACGCCGTTGCGCAGCAGCTCGTCGAAGAAGAACGCGGCCACCCCGCGCGCGTAGGCTGGGTCGTGGAAGCGCGACTCGTGCGGGAAGGTGTAGTGCTCCAGCCAGGGCAGCAGGCCCGCCGCCGGCGCGCCGATCACGTCGGTCTGCGGGTAGTGGACGTGCATGTCCACGAAGCCGGGCGCGATCAGCCGGCCGCGCAGGTCCTCGACCGCCACGCCGGCGTACTCGCCGATCAGCGCGGCATGGTCGCCCACCGCCCGCACCACGTGGCGGCCTTGCGCGTCCGGCCCAACGACGAGCAAGCCGTCGGCGTCGTAGATGGGAGTGTTGTCGTCGGCGAAGCGGAGAACGGCGGCGCGGTAGGCTTTCATGCGGCGCAGCTTAACGCCCGCCCCGCAGGCGGGCATACCGCCGCGCCGATAGCCTTCATATCCGGCGGCGAGGCCCGCCGGCGCCCGTTCACTGCATCACGAAGCCCGAATCGCGGATGACCGGCCCCCAGGTGTCGGTGGTGTCCTTGACGCGCGCCGCCAGATCCTTGTCGTCGCCGTAGACCGCCTCCAGGCCCAGGCCTTCGAGCGCCTGCTTGTAGGCCGCGGAGTTCGCCACCGTGCGGGCAGCCTCGCGGTAGCGGGCCAGTAGGTCCGCCGGGGTGCCCGCGGGAGCGAACAGGCCCATGAAGGTGCGCTCCTCGAAGCCGGCAATGCCGCTTTCGGAGAAGGTCGGCACGTCGGGCAACTGCGCCAGCCGCTTCGGACCCGAGACCGCGATGATGCGGACCCCGCCCGCCTTGTGGTGCGGAATGAATTCGCTGATGCCCGAGAGGCCGGCCAGCACGTGGCCGCCGGCCAGGTCGGCCACCATGGGCGCGCCACCGCGGTACGCCACGGACGAGGCCTTGACGCCGAACTTCTTGGCCAGCACGCTGACGCCGAAGTCGGGCTGGCTGGCCGGCGCCGGGATGCCCACGTTCAGCTCCCGGTTCTGGCTGCGCGCCCAGGCCGCCAGTTCCTGCAGGTTGGTGGCCTTCACGCTCGGATGCACGGCCAGCGCCAGCGGCAGCGTCGCCACGGTGGCCACCGGCACCAGGTCCTTGGCGGCGTCGTAGCCGACGTTGCGCACCGTCATGGGGATGATGGAGATCGCATGCTCGTTCGACAGCATCAGGGTGCGGCCGTCCGGCGCCGAGCGCGCCAGCGTCTGCATCGCGATCTGCCCGCCGGCGCCGGGCTTGTTCTCGACCACCACGGTGCGCCCGCCCAGCACGCTTTGCATGCCCGAGGCCAGGTTGCGCGCCACCGAGTCCACGTTGCCCCCCGGCGGGAAGCCCACCAGGATGTTCAGCGGCGCGGCGCCGGCCTGGTTGGCCGGGGCCGGCGCCTGGGCCTGCGCCGGAAGGATGGCGGTGCCCAGCAGGACGCCGCTGGCGACGAGGCTCAGGGCCAGCAGGCGGCGGGAAGTCGGTTTCGAGACGTTCATGGGTGCGCTCCTGTCAAACAAACAACAAAACATCGTGGGAGGGGGTGGTGGAAACGGGAAGATCCGGCTAGCCCCAGGTCAGCACCAGCTTGCCGATGTGCCGGGAAGACGCCATGCGGACGTGGGCGTCGGCGACCGACGCCATGGGGTAGACGGAATCGATGACCGGCGGCGGCAGGCGCCCGGCCGCGATCAGGGGGAACACGCGCTCGACCAGCGCCGCCACGATGGCGGCCTTGTCGGCATCGCTGCGGGGGCGCAGCAGCGAACCCGTGAGCCGCGCGCGCCGGCGCATGAGCGCGAACAGGTCCACGCTGGCCTGGCCGCCGGCGAGGAACGCGATCTGGACCACACGGCCGTCCATCGCGAGGCAGGCCAGGTTGCGGTTCACGTAGTCGCCGCCGACCATGTCGAGCACCACGTCGACGCCGCGCCCGTCCGACAGCGCCGCCACGCGCTCGACGAAATCCTCCTCGCGGTAGTCGATGGCCTGCGCGCCCCAGTCGCGCAGCACGCGGCACTTGTCGGCGTTTCCCGCGGTGGCGTAGACCGTGTGCCCCAGGGCCCGCGCCAGCGCGATGGCGCAGGCGCCCACGCCGCTGGTGCCGCCATGCACCAGCAACGACTCGCCCGGCGCGAGCGCTGCGAGGCCGAACACGTTGCTCCACACCGTCATCGCGGCCTCGGGGAAGGCGGCCGCCTCGACCAGGCTGAAGCCCGGCGGCAGGGCCATGCAGTGCGGCGCGGGCACGCACACCCATTCGGCATAGCCGCCGCCCGGCGTGAGCGCGCAGACCTCGCGGCCGAGCCAGCCGGCGTCCACGCCCGCACCGAGCGCGTCGACCGTGCCGCTGACCTCCAGGCCCAGCACGGGCGAGGCGCCCGGCGGCGGCTGGTAGCTGCCCTCGCGCTGGGCCAGGTCGGCCCGGTTGACCCCGGCCGCCGCGACCCGGATGCGCACCTCGCCGGCGGCGGGCGCGGGCACGGGCGCCTCGGCCATCTGCAGCACCTCGGGCCCGCCGAAGCGGTCGAAGTGCACCTGGCGCATGGAACCCACGGCGGCCTCAGGCACGGGCGGGTTCGGGCTGGTCGACGGCGATGCCGTAGAAGCCGTAGGTGTCGGTGAAGCGGTTGCGCTCGAACTGGTTGAGCCACAGGCGCATCAGCCAGCGCTTGCGCTCGGGCTCGTCCCAGTCCGTGAAGCCGGTGCGCGAGTGCAGCGTGACGTGGTTGTTGAGCCACTGGATGTCGCCCGGGCGGAAGTCCATCGACAGGCACAGCTCGGGCGACTGCGCATAGCCGTCGATCAGCTCGAGCAGCCGCCGGTGGCGCTCGGTCAGGCGCGGCGCGCCCTCGTAGCGCTGGGCCGACTCGATGAAGTTGCGCAGGTACATCATCGACAGCCTGCCGTTGACCCAGCCGGCGATGGAGGTGACCCAGTAGGGCTCGCCCGTGACCGCGTTGCGCTCGCCGCGGTGATCGAACCACAGCGGCTCATACAGCAGCTCGACCAGGTCGGGGTGGTCGCGCAGCAGCGCGTTGTAGATGCTGGTGGAACTCACCACCAGGCTGGCGCCGCCGGCCTTGGAGGTCCGCACGCACATCAGGCCGACGATATCGGCGCCGTCCACGTGGAACGGCGCCGCGGCGTTGGTGTGGTAGAAGCGCGAGTTCGCGTTGGTCTGCGGATCGGTTCCGGTGGTGTCGCGCACGTGGCCGAACAGCTCGCCGCGCGCGTTCTGCACCACGGGCTGGCCGAGGTGGCGGCCCAGCCCCCAGTAGGCCATGCTGCGCTCCTCCAGGCTCCATTCGCCCACCGGCAGGCCGCTCCAGAGCTCGAAGCCGCGCCCGTCTTCCAGTTCGCGCGCCAGCCGGCGCACGCGCTGCGACAGGGTCTTGAGCGGAAAGTGGCTGGCGTCGATGGCCTCCAGCGGCAGCCCGGTGGCCATCGCGGCGTCCACCGCCTGGCGCAGCTCGCCCACTTCCTCGGGACTGAGCGTGTAGCGCCAGGTGCTGTCGTTCTCCATCTGCTCGCGGGTCCAGGCGCTCGGGCCCTGGAACGGTTGTTTCAGCATGTCGACCATGGGGAAACTCCTCTGTGTGGGTGAATGTGAATGCTCTCGTGGCGCGGCGAGGCGTCACTCGGGAAGACCGGCCAGCACCCGGCCCCGGCTCAGCAGGTCCTGCGGGTCGAGCGCCCGCTTGATGCGGCGCATCACGGCCAGTTCGGCCGCGGGCCGCACGCGGGCCAGCGCATCGCGCTTGGCCACGCCGATGCCATGCTCGGCGGAAATCGAGCCCGAGACCTGCACCACCACCTCGCAGACCAGGGCCTCGATGGCCGGCGCCAGCGCGGGCGGCGCGGCCACCAGCAGGTGCAGGTTGCCGTCGCCCAGGTGCCCGTAGGTCACCTTGCGCAGGCCGGGCCGCAGCGCCTCCAGGCCGGCCTCGATGGCGCCGAGCGCGGACGCGAGCTGGCGGGGGGGAATGCTGATGTCGAACGACAGGTAGTCGCCCATGGCGCGCGCGACCTCGCCCGAGGCATCGCGCACGCGCCACAGCTCGGCCGCGTCCTTGAGCGACTGCGCCACCGCCACGTGCTCGGTGCCCACCGCCTCGGCCATCGCGGCCAGCGACTCCTCGACCCGGGCGCGTTCGCGCGCGGCGTCGGGATCGAAGCACGAGACCTCCAGCAGCACCTGGAACGCCACCTGCCCGGCAAACGGGTCGCGGCCGATGCCGAGCTCGCCGGTCACGTGGCCGAAGAAGTCGCGCCACATCACCTCGAACGAGGTCAACGCCGGGCCGAACAGGCGGCGCCCCGCCACCAGCGCCTGCAGCACCTGGTCCAGCGACTGGCAGCCCAGCGCGGCCGTGATGCGCTCGCGCGGCAGCGGCTGCAGGCGCAGCACCGCGCGCGTGACGATGCCCAGCGTGCCTTCGCTGCCGATGAAGAGCTGCTTGAGGTCGTAGCCGGCGTTGTCCTTCACCACCTCGCCCAGGCGCGAGACCACGCTGCCGTCGGCCAGCACCACTTCCAGCCCGAGCACGTTGGCGCGCGTCATGCCGTACTGCAGCACCCGGTTGCCGCCCGCGTTGGTGGCGATGTTGCCGCCGATGCAGCAGCTCCCGCGGCTGCCGAGGTCGACCGGATAGAACAGCCCGTGCCGCTCGGCCTCCTCCTGCACCGCCTGCAGGCTCGCGCCGGCCTGGACCGTCATGGTGCCGTTGACCACGTCCACGCCCTCGATCCGGCGCAGTAGCTCGGTCGACACCACCACCTCCTGCACCTGCGGCGCGCCGCCGCCGACCAGCCCGCTCATGCCGCCCTGCGGCACCATGCGCACGCCGGCGCGCGACAGCCGGGCCACCACCTCGGCCAGCGCCTCGGGGCTGCGCGGGCGCACCACGGGCGCCGGTTCACCGACCTCGTCGTCCCAGTCCCGGCAGTAGCGCGGCCCCGCTTCGTCGGCGTCCAGCAGGGCGACCTGATCCTGCAGGCCAGCCAGCAGCTCGCGCACCTGGCGGCTCAAGTCCGTGGCACCGACCACCGGCATATCGTCGGACAAAATATGCATTTATCGGGTGATATCGTTCAATTTACGCTTTTATTGTCCGACAATTATGATCAAGAGTCAACACAGCCACCCGCTTGGCCCGGTCCGCTCCAGGCGCCGCCCGATGCCGCCGGTGCCGTTGTCGGACAATGGAGCGCTTCCGTGAAAGACCTCCCCGCCATGAGTGGCCACACCACCAGCACCGCCATCGTCCCCTTCTACCCCCCCCACGCTGCGGCCAGCAAGGACGCGGGTGGGAGCGTGGTGGACTACGTGTTGACGGAAATCGCGCGCCGCATCGTCGACGGCGAGTACCACCCGGGCCAGCGCCTGGTGGAGGCCGACCTGACCCAGGACCTGGGCGTGAGCCGCAGTTCGGTGCGCGAAGCGCTGCGGCGGCTCGAGACCAACCGGTTCATCCGGATCGAGCCCAACCGGGGCGCCACGGTCGCCACCCCCACGCGCGACGAGATCGTGGCGCAGTTCCGCATCCGGGAAGTCATCTCCGGCCTGGGCGCGCGCGCGGCGGCCGAGCGGATCGACCTGCCCGGCCACCGCGAAACCGTGCGGCGCCTGCTCGAGGACATCGAGCAGCAGACGGCGCTCGGCTCCGAGAAGAACCACCGCAAGGAAAACGGCCGCTTCCACCGCGCCATCAACGAGATGTCGGGCATCCCCGACGTCGGCGAACTGCTCGACCAGTTCAACTTCCCGATCCTGCACACCATCTACTTCCGCGACCTGAGCCACGCGCACTGGGAGCGCAACATGTCCGACCACCTGGACATCGCGCGCGCCGTCCAGCGCGGCGACGGCCTGGCGGCCGAACACTTCGCCCGGCAGCACATGCACCGCATGGTCGACATCGCGATCGCGATCGCCGGCCAGTTGCAGAAGGAAGCGCGCGCCAACCCGCGGCCAGCCGGCCGCCGCGGCGGCGGCTAGAACCGGCTCACTTGGGCAGCTTCGCCAGCACGCCTTCGGCCAGCCAGTTCATGTCGAGAATCGCCTCGTCCGGCAGCGCCCGGCCCTTGGCGATCACCACCCTGCCCTCGTTGTCCTTCACGTCGGCGGCACGGGCGGCGAACGGATGCAGCCTGCCGGCCGCGATGTCCTGCTGCCGCGCCAGCACCTCCTCGCGCACCGCCGCAGGCACTTTGCTGCCGAAACCGTCCACGCGGATCATGCCGTCCTTCACGCCACCCCACAGGCTGGCGCTTTTCCAGGTGCCGTCCAGCACCGCCTGCACGCGGCGCGTGTAGTAGCCGCCCCAGCGGTGCGTGACCGCCGCCACCTGCGCGTCGGGCGCGATGCGGCGCATGTCGGAGTGGTAGGCCACGGCCAGCCTGCCGCGCTCCTGCGCGGCCACCATCACCGCCGTGCTGCCGGTGTGGAAGGCCAGCACCTCGGCGCCCTGGTTCATGAGCGTCATGGCGGCGTCGCGCTCGCGCGGCGGGTTGAACCACTCGTCCAGCCACACCACCCTGACGGTGGCGCGCGGATTGACCGAGCGCATGCCCAGCGCGAAGGCGTTGATGCCCTGGATCACCTCGGGGATCGGGAAGCCGGCCACGTAGCCGGCCTGCGTGGCCAGGCGGCCGGCCGCCACGCCGGCCAGGTAGCGGCCCTCGTAGTAGCGCGCGTTGGCGGTGGCCACGTTGGGCGCGGTCTTGTAGCCGGTGATCGACTCGAACTTCACGTCCGGAAACTCGCGCGCCACCTTCAGCGTCGGCTCCATGTAGCCGAAGCTGGGCGTGAAGATGATGCGGTGGCCCTGCCGCGCGAGATCGCGGATCACGCGCTCGGCGTCGGGCCCCTCGGGCACGTTCTCGACATAGGTGGTCTGGACCCGGCCGCCCAGCGCGGCCTCGACGGCCTGGCGGCCTTCCTCGTGCTGGCGCACCCAGCCGGCGTCGGTCAGCGGCGTGACGTAGACGAAGCCGGCCTTGAGCGGCGCGGCAGCGGGTTGAGAAGCAAAAACGGGAAATGAACAACAAGCGGCCACGAGCGTGGCGGCGAGGTTTTTGTACATGGTGTTCCTCTACATGGCTTCCGTGAATGAAAAAGCGAGCCGGGGAAGCACCGGCTCGCCAGGGAGATTCTAGTGCGGCCTCTCCCGTCAGCCCACCGCCGCGTCCAGCCGCGCGAGCAGGTCGCGGCGCCGGTCATCGCTCACGAAACTGGCCTCGAAGCTGTTGCGCGCCAGGGTGGTCACGTCCTCGCGCGAGAGGTCCAGCGCGGTGGTGGTCTGCACGAAGTTGGCGTTCAGGTAGCCGCCGAAGTAGGCCGGGTCGTCGGAGTTCACGGTGGCGCACAGGCCCGCGTCGAGCAGGCGCTTGAGCGGGTGCGCGGCAAGGTCGTCCACCACGCACAGCTTGAGGTTGGACAGCGGGCACACGGTCAGCGGCGTGCGGCGCTTCGCCAGCTCGGCCACCAGCGCCGGGTCTTCCAGGCAGCGCACGCCGTGGTCGATGCGCTCGGCGCGCAGGTCGTCCAGCGCCTGCCAGATGTACTCGGGCGGCCCCTCCTCGCCCGCGTGCGCGACCACGCGCAGGCCCAGTTCGCGGCAACGCGCGAACACGCGCGAGAACTTGGACGGCGGGTGGCCCACTTCGCTCGAATCGAGCCCGACGCCGATGAAGTGCTCGCGGTGCGGCAGCGCCTGCTCCAGCGTGGCGAAGGCGTCCGCTTCGCTCAGGTGGCGCAGGAAGCACAGGATCAGCGCGGTGCTGATGCCCAGCTCGTCGCGCGCCCGCGCGCACGCGCTCACCAGCCCTCGGATCACGGTGGCGATGGGCACGCCGCGCTCGGTGTGGGTCTGCGGGTCGAAGAACAGCTCGGCGTGCAGCACGTGGTCGGCCCGGGCGCGCAGGAAGTAGGCCCAGGCCATGTCGTGAAAGTCGGCCTCGTGCAGCAGCACGCTGGCACCGGCGTAGTAGATGTCCAGGAAGCTCTGCAGATCGGTGAAGGCGTAGGCCGCGCGCAGCGCCTCCACGCTCGGGTACGGCAGGTCCACGCCGTTGCGCTGCGCGAGCGCGAAGATCAATTCCGGCTCCAGCGAACCTTCGATGTGGATGTGCAGCTCGGCCTTGGGCAGCGCGGCGGCCAGTTCAGCAGGCGTCATGGAAAAGCTCCAGAAAGGTCATTCGCAGCGAGCGAAGTGAGCAAAAAACCAGAGACAGCAAGGGTGCGCCGCCGGGCCCTCACCCCAACCCTCTCCCAGAGGGAGAGGGAGCAAGGCACGCAACCGGAGCGAGGTAGCCTAAAACCTAGAGACAGCGAGGGACGGCTCCGCCGGCCCGAGATGTCGTCCCCCCTCCCAGCGCCGCGCAGCGGCGCGCCAGAGAGGGGGGAAGCCGCAAAGCGGCGCAGGGGGGAGTCCATGTCTAGCAGGTCCCCAGCGCGACACCCAGGCGTTTCAGGTAGCGGCGGTAGGCGTTCGAGACCCGGTCGGCCGGGCCGTGCACCTCGGCCACCGGCGCGGTGCGCCCGATCGGCAAAGCGCGCGGCGTCTGCGACTCCACCACCGGCCGGTCCTGCGCGAACACCGCGTCCTGGAAGGCGACCAGTTCCTGGTCGGACGACGCGTCGCCGCGCGTGGCCATCACGAACCAGGCGGTGCAGTGCTCGTGGCCATCGGGCCGGATGAACAGCGCGATCGCGTTGCTGACCGGGTCGCCCTCGGCGGCGTCCTTGCGCAGGATGGCGGCAAACGGGTGCGGCACGCCGTACCGGTAGGCGATCCAGGCGCCGTCCTGGGCATCCGCATAGGCACGGGGCTGCCAGGCGCGCGCCTCGCTCACCCGCACGCCGCCGGCGTCCTCCTCCACCTGGCCGGCCTCTACCTGCGCATGGCCGCGCTCGCCCAGCCAGCCTTCGTGCACGAAGCCGAAGTGGCTCAGGTCGAGGAAATTCTCCACCAGGCGGGGCGCGCTGGTGGCGACGGCGTACGGGCCGCAGACCACGCGCCGCCACACCGGATCGCCGGCCTCGTCGAAGGATGGCGGCGCATCGAGCGGGGCCTCGGGTGCCGGCGCCGGCTCCAGCCGCACCCAGACCAGCCCATGCCGCTCGCACGCTTCATAGGCCGAGGCGGCATAACGCGCCGGCGGGCTGAAGTCGGGCGCGGCGGGCACGTGCTGGCAGCGCCCGCCGCCCTCGAACTGCCAGCCGTGGTACGGGCATTCCAGGCGCGCGCCATGCACCGTGGCCAGCACCCGCCCCAGCGACAGTTGCGCGCCGCGGTGCGGGCAGCGGTCCGCCCACGCACGCACCGCGCCATGGTCGCGCCACAACACCAGTGGCTCGCCCAGCAGATCCACGGCCAGCGGCGCGGCCTCGCGCAGCAGGTGCGAAGCCGCCACCGGATGCCAGAGCCGTCGTTCGACCATATCCATTTCCACTGCGCTGAGCACCACCCGCATCGCATGAACGCAGCAACCCAGCCCAGTGCACCCGCGGAACCGGCTCCTCCGCCGGGCCGCAGGGTGCGCCCCCTGTGGGGGGAGGCGCCGCAGGCGCTTCGGGGGGCGTTCAGTTCGGCACTTTGCCCTCGACACCCTTCACGTAGAACTTGATGCCGCCGAGGAAGGCGTCGTCGGCCACCGCGCCGTCGGCCAGCACTTCCTTGCCGTCCTGGTCCTGGATCGGGCCCTTCCAGATCGCGTAGCTGCCGTCCTTGAGGCCGGCGCGCACCGCGTCGACCTTGGCCTTGATCTCGGCCGGCACGTCCTCGGCCACCGAGACCAGGTCGATCGCGCCTTCCTTCACGCCCCACCACGAACTGCCGGTGGTCCAGGTGCCTTCCAGCACGTCCTTGGTGGCCTTGGTGTAGTACGGCACCCAGTTGATGATGGCCGAGCCCAGGTGGGCCTTGGGGCCGTAGGCGGTCATGTCGGAGTCCCAGCCGAAGCCGCGCTTGCCCATCTTCTCGGCGGTCTGCAGCACGGCGGAGGAATCGGTGTTCTGCATCAGCACGTCGGCGCCGCCGTTGATCAGCGAGGTCGCGGCCTCGGTCTCCTTGGGCGGATCGAACCAGCCGTTGACCCAGACCACCCGGGTCTTGATGTTCGGGTTCACCGACTGCGCCCCCAGCGTGAAGCTGTTGATGTTGCGGATCACCTCCGGAATCGGCACCGAGGCCACCACGCCCAGGGTGTTGGTCTTGGTCATGGCGCCCGCGATCACGCCGGCCATGTACGCGCCCTCGTAGGTGCGGCTGTCGTAGGTGCGCAGGTTCTCGGCCGTCTTGTAGCCGGTGGCGTGCTCAAACCTCACGTCCTTGAAGTCGGGCGCGATCTTGAGCATGGGCTCCATGTAGCCGAAGGTGGTCCCGAAGATCAGCTTGTTGCCCTGGCCGGCCAGGTCGCGGATCACGCGCTCGGCGTCGGCGCTCTCGGGCACGTTCTCCACGAAGCTGGTGACGATCTTGTTCCCGAACTCCTGCTCCAGCGCCTTGCGGGCGTTGTCGTGGGCGAACGTCCAGCCGCCGTCACCGACCGGGCCGACGTAGGCGAACGCGATCTTCAGCGGCTCGGCCGGGGCCACAGGCGCAGCCGGCGCGGACTCGGCGGCGGGCGCCGCCGCCTCTTCCTTCTTGCCGCAGCCGATCAGCACGGCGCTGGCCAGCGCGGTCAGGGCAGCCACTTTCATCAAGGAACGCTTGTTCAGGTCTGTCATGGAAGAACCTCAGGGTTGGTGGTAGGGGTAAGGGTTTGCAGACAGTCACATCTTAATGATTTGCGAGACACCGACCCGCGTCAGCGGCGGAGCGTGGGGGCCTCATTCCTAGCTTCCTGGATAGAACGGCTTGCCGATCGACGACGGCATGTTGACGCGGATCCAGGTCGGGTTGCGCGAGATCAGCACCAGCACGACGACGGTGGCCACGTAGGGCATCATGGCCAGGAACTGGCTCGGCACGTGCACGCCGATGCCCTGCAGGTGGAACTGCAGCATCGTCACGCCGCCGAACAGGTAGGCGCCCAGCAGCACGCGCGCCGGGCGCCAGGTGGCGAAGGTGGTCAGCGCCAGGGCGATCCAGCCCTTGCCGGCGATCATGCCCTCCACCCACAGCG
>CAZAPJ010000090.1:0-12931 GCA_964487025.1 uncultured Hydrogenophaga sp. | reverse complement strand
TCTCTGGCGCGCCGCTGCGCGGCGCTTGGAGGGGGGACGATGCCTGTGGCCCGGCAAAGCCGGTTCCACGGCATCTCTAAGTTCAGGCACGCGCTCCGGAGAAAGGGAGAGCTCGCGCGAGAGGAAGGTTTTCACCAACCGGCATCAGCCGGAGCGTGACCCGCAGCGCATGAGGTAACGCCAACCCAGAGACAGCGAGGGTCCGGCTCCGCCGGCCCGAGATGTCGTCCCCCCTCCAAGCGCCGCGCAGCGGCGCGCCAGAGAGGGGGGAAGCGCCGAAGGCGCGCAGGGGGGAGTCCCTCATCCAGCGGCTTCGAGCCCGTTGCGGAAATGCTCGCGCATGCGTTGAGCGGCCAATGCCGGGTCGCGCTGGACCAGGGCTTTCACGATCGCGCGGTGCTCGTCGAGCGACTCCCGGATGCGCCCGCTCTTGAGCAGGGAGTGCTGGCGGTTGAGCTTCATGACCTTGCGCAGGTCGGTCACCATCTGTTCGCGCCAGCGGTTCTGGGCCAGTTCCAGCAGCCGCATGTGGAAGCGCTCGTTGAGCGCGAAGAAGCGGTCGCGTTCGCGCGCGGCCCGTTCCAGTTCGGCATGCAGCGCCTGCAGCTCGGCCAGCGCCTCGTCGCTCGCTTGCTCGGCCACCACGCCGGCCGCATCCGACTCCAGCAGGGCGAGCAGGTGGTACACGTCGGCCAGGTCCTTTTCCGAGACTTCGGTGACGTAGGCGCCGCGCCGCACCTTCATGGTCACCAGGCCCTCGGCCGCCAGCACCTTGAGCGCTTCGCGCAGCGGCGTGCGGCTGATGCCGTACTCCTCGGCGATCTTGAGTTCGTCGATCCAACTGCCCGGTTCCAGCTCGCGGTTGAAGATGCGCTGGCGCAGCAACTCGGCGACTTCCTGGTACAAGGCGCGGGGGGCGAGCGACACGGCGGACGACATGGGCAGCGGCGGGTTGGGTGGTGGTCTCGGAGCGGGCGTGGGGAGGGGCGGTGAATGTGGTAAGCCCAAGGTATATTTTGCATCAATAATTATGAATGATCTAGAATGCCGACTGCCCGAATGCCGTGACCGTTCGCACGCCCCAGCTTCCACCCATTGCCCGCCGTGATGCCCGCCATGAGCCAGAAACCGCCCGAATTCGCTCCCGCCACCCTCGACCGCTGGGCCGAAGCCGCCCGCAAGTCCGCGCCCGGGGGCGACCTGGCGGCGCTCGACTGGGTCACGCCCGACGGCATCCGCGTCAAGCCGCTCTACACCGCGCAGGACACCAGGGAGCTGCCCCACACCGATACCCTGCCGGGCTTCGAACCTTTCCTGCGCGGCCCGCAGGCCACCATGTACGCGGTGCGGCCGTGGACGATCCGCCAGTACGCGGGCTTTTCCACCGCCGAGGAGAGCAACGCCTTCTACCGCAAGGCGCTGGCCGCGGGCGGGCAGGGCGTGAGCGTGGCGTTCGACCTCGCCACCCACCGCGGCTACGACAGCGACCACCCGCGCGTGACCGGCGACGTGGGCAAGGCCGGCGTGGCCATCGACAGCGTGGAGGACATGAAGATCCTGTTCGACCAGATCCCGCTCGACAAGGTCAGCGTCTCCATGACCATGAACGGCGCGGTGCTGCCGGTGCTCGCGGGCTACGTGGTGGTGGCCGAGGAGCAGGGCGTGCCGCAGGACAAGCTGTCCGGGACCATCCAGAACGACATCCTCAAGGAGTTCATGGTCCGCAACACCTACATCTACCCGCCCGAGCCGTCGATGAAGATCATCGGCGACATCATCGAGTACACGGCCCGGCACATGCCGAAGTTCAACTCGATCTCGATCTCGGGCTACCACATGCAGGAGGCCGGCGCCAACCAGGCGCTGGAGATGGCCTTCACGCTGGCCGACGGCAAGGAGTACGTGAAGACCGCGATCGCCAAGGGCATGGACGTGGACGACTTCGCCGGGCGCTTGTCGTTCTTCTGGGCGGTCGGCATGAACTTCTACCTGGAGATCGCCAAGATGCGCGCCGCGCGCCTGCTGTGGTGCCGCATCATGAAGGGCTTCGGGGCCAAGAAGCCCAAGAGCCTGATGCTGCGCACGCACAGCCAGACCTCGGGCTGGAGCCTGACCGAGCAGGACCCCTACAACAACGTGGTGCGCACCACCATCGAGGCCATGGCCGCGGTGTTCGGCGGCACGCAGTCGCTGCACACCAACTCGTTCGACGAAGCCATCGCGCTGCCCACCGAGTTCAGCGCCCGCATCGCGCGCAACACGCAGCTCATCATCCAGGAGGAGACCCACATCACGAACGTGGTCGATCCCTGGGCCGGTTCGTACATGATGGAGACGCTGACTCAGCAGATGGCCGACGAGGCCTGGAAGATCATCGAGGAGGTCGATGCCATGGGCGGCATGACCCGGGCGGTGGACTCCGGCTGGGCCAAGCTCAAGATCGAGGCGGCTGCCGCAGAGAAGCAGGCCCGCATCGACTCGGGCAAGGACGTGATCGTCGGCGTCAACAAGTACAGGCTGGCCAAGGAAGACCCGATCGAGATCCTGGAGGTCGACAACGTCAGGGTGCGCGAGGCCCAGATCGCCCGCCTCGAGGCGATCAAGGCCCGGCGCGACCACGGCGCGGTGCAGGCCGCGCTGCAGGCGCTCACGGCCGCGGCCGAAAGCGGCCAGGGCAACCTGCTCGACCTGTCGATCCAGGCGATCCGCCTGCGCGCCACGGTGGGCGAGGTGAGCGATGCGCTGGAAAAGGTTTACGGGCGCCACCGCGCCGATACGCAAAAGGTGACCGGTGTGTACGCTGCGGCCTACGATTCCGCCGAAGGGTGGGACAACCTCAAGAAAGAGATCGACGCGTTCGCCGAGGCCGAGGGCCGGCGTCCGCGCGTGATGATCAGCAAGCTCGGCCAGGACGGCCACGACCGCGGCGCCAAGGTGGTGGCCACGGCCTTCGCCGACCTGGGCTTCGACGTCGACATGGGTCCGCTGTTCCAGACCCCGGAGGAGTGCGCGCGCCAGGCGATCGAGAACGACGTGCACGCGGTCGGCGTCTCCACGCTGGCCGCCGGCCACAAGACGCTGGTGCCGGCCATCATCGGCGAACTGAAGAAGCAGGGCGCCGACGACATCATCGTCTTCGTGGGCGGCGTGATCCCGCGGCAGGACTACGACTTCCTGTACGAGGCCGGCGTCAAGGGCATCTACGGCCCGGGCACGCCCATCCCCGCGAGCGCCAAGGACGTCCTCGAGCACATCAAGAAGGCCCAGGGGTGACCCCTCAGACGCTGCTGGACGGCATCGTGGGTGGCGCGCCGGCGGTCCGGCGCCGCGCCATGGCCAAGGCCATCACGCTGCTGGAGTCCACCCGCGCGGACCACCGCGCCCAGGGGGACGAACTGCTCACCGCGCTGCTGCCGCGCACCGGCGAGGCGTTCCGCCTGGGCATCAGCGGGGTGCCCGGGGTGGGCAAGAGCACCTTCATCGAGGCGCTCGGGCTGTACCTGATCGGCCAGGGCCACCGCGTGGCGGTGCTGACCATCGACCCGTCGAGCACGGTTTCGGGCGGCTCCATCCTGGGCGACAAGACGCGCATGGAAAAGCTCTCGGTGCACGACCAGGCCTACATCCGGCCGAGCCCGTCGAGCGGCACGCTCGGCGGCGTGGCCGAGAAGACGCGCGAGGCCATGCTGGTCTGCGAGGCCGCGGGCCACGACGTGGTGATCGTCGAGACCGTGGGCGTGGGCCAGAGCGAGACCGCCGTGAGCGGCATGACCGACATGTTCGCACTGCTGCAACTGCCCAACGCGGGCGACGACCTGCAGGCGATCAAGAAAGGCGTGATGGAGCTGGCCGACCTGGTGGTGATCAACAAGGCCGACCTCGACCCCGACGCCGCCACGCGCGCGCGCGCGCAGATT
This sequence comes from uncultured Hydrogenophaga sp., assembly GCA_964487025.1. GTDB lineage: Bacteria > Pseudomonadota > Gammaproteobacteria > Burkholderiales > Burkholderiaceae_C > Hydrogenophaga. The sequence goes on along the minus strand of CAZAPJ010000090.1, from coordinate 9,014 downwards.
ACGTCCTCGCTGCGGCTGCTCGGCCTGCACGGCAACCCGGAGCACGGCGGCGATGACCACAAGCTCTGGCACCCCCAGGTGATCCAGATCAGCGCGCTGCAGGGCGAAGGCGTGGACCGCTTCTGGGCCGCCGTGAGCCGATTCCGCGACCTGCAGACCGCCAACGGCCGCCTGGCCGCGCGCCGCCGGCAGCAGGCCAGGGCGTGGATGTGGGAGCGCATCGACGCCGGCCTCAAGCAGCGTTTCCGCGCGCACCCGCAGGTGCGAGCCCAACTGGACGGCATCACGCAGCAGGTGCTGGCGGGGCAGTTGCCCGCCTCCACCGCGGCGCGGCGCCTGCTCGACCTCATCGATTGAACCAAGCGAACCAACCGAATTCCTTTCCGGAGCACACGACCATGCAGGACATCCTGGATCAACTGGAACGCAAGCGCGCCGCGGCCCGCCTGGGCGGCGGCGAGAAGCGCATCGACGCACAGCACGCCAAGGGCAAGCTCACCGCGCGCGAGCGGCTGGAAGTGCTGCTCGACGAAGGCACCTTCGAAGAGTGGGACATGTTCGTCGAACACCGCTGCGCCGACTTCGGCATGCCGGACAACAAGATTCCGGGCGACGGCGTGGTCACCGGCTACGGCATGATCAACGGCCGCCTGGTGTTCGTGTTCAGCCAGGACTTCACCGTCTTCGGCGGCGCGCTCTCCGAAGCGCACGCCGAGAAGATCTGCAAGGTGATGGACCAGGCGATGAAGGTCGGCGCGCCGGTGATCGGCCTGAACGACTCGGGCGGCGCGCGCATCCAGGAAGGCGTGGCCTCGCTGGGCGGTTATGCCGAGGTGTTCCAGCGCAACGTGATGGCCTCCGGCGTGGTGCCGCAGATCAGCATGATCATGGGGCCCTGCGCCGGCGGCGCGGTGTACTCGCCGGCGATGACCGACTTCATCTTCATGGTGAAGGACAGCAGCTACATGTTCGTCACCGGCCCCGAGGTGGTGAAGACGGTGACGCACGAGGAGGTCAGCGCCGAGGAGCTCGGCGGCGCCTCCACGCACACCTCGCGCAGCGGCGTGGCGGACCTCGCCTTCGAGAACGACGTCGATGCGCTCTTGATGCTGCGCCGGCTCTTCAACTACCTGCCGCTGAACAACAAGGAGAAGCCGCCGCTGCGCCGCAGCGACGACCCGGCCGAGCGGCTCGATCTGTCGCTGGACACGCTGGTGCCCGACAACCCGAACAAGCCGTACGACATGAAGGAGCTGATCGCCAAGACGGTCGACGACGGCGACTTCTTCGAGCTGCAACCCGACTACGCGAAGAACATCGTCATCGGCTTCGGCCGCATGGAAGGCCAGACGGTAGGCATCGTCGCCAACCAGCCGCTGGTGCTGGCCGGCTGCCTGGACATCAAGAGCAGCATCAAGGCGGCGCGCTTCGTGCGCTTCTGCGACGCCTTCAACATCCCGGTGATCACCTTCGTCGACGTGCCCGGCTTCATGCCCGGCACCAGCCAGGAGTACGGCGGCATCATCAAGCACGGCGCCAAGCTGCTGTACGCCTACGCCGAGTGCACGGTGCCCAAGGTCACGGTGATCACGCGCAAGGCCTACGGCGGCGCCTACGACGTGATGAGTTCCAAGCACCTGCGCGGCGACGTCAACTTCGCCTGGCCGAACGCCGAGATCGCGGTGATGGGCGCCAAGGGCGCGGTGGAGATCATCTTCCGCGAGGAAAAGAAGGACCCGGCCAAGCTGGCCCAGCGCGAGGCCGAGTACAAGGCCCGCTTCGCCAACCCCTTCGTGGCCGGCGCGCGCGGCTTCATCGACGACGTGATCCTGCCGCACGAAACCCGCAGGCGCATCTGCCGCTCGCTGGTGATGCTCAAGGACAAGAAAATCGAGAACCCGTGGCGCAAGCACGGGAACATGCCTCTGTGAGGTTCAGCGTCCGGCGTTGGGCGTTCAGCGACAGGACCCTCCGCCGACCTCCATTCGCTCAACACACAACGCTCAACACCCAAACACCATGTTCAAGAAAATCCTGATCGCCAACCGTGGTGAAAACGACCGCGCAGCGGGCGTTTCGTCAAATTGCATGGCACGCGCAGCATGCGCAGGCGGTTTCACCTCGATGGAGAAGGCTTATGTTTAAAAAGATACTCATCGCGAATCGAGGTGAAATCGCCTGCCGCGTCATCGCCACCGCCCGCAAGATGGGCATCGCCACCGTGGCGGTGTATTCCGACGCCGACAAGGACGCGCGCCACGTCGAGCTGGCCGACGAGGCGGTGCACATCGGTGCCGCGCCCAGCCGCGAGTCCTACCTGCAGGCCGACAAGATCATCGCCGCGTGCCGGCAGACCGGCGCGCAGGCGGTGCACCCCGGCTACGGCTTCCTGTCGGAGAACGAGGCCTTCGCCCGGCGCGTGGAGGAAGAGGGCATCGTCTTCATCGGCCCCAAGCACGCGGCCATCGCCGCCATGGGCGACAAGATCGCGTCCAAGAAGCTGGCCGAGCAGGCCAGGGTCAACACCATTCCCGGCTACAACGACCCGATCTCGGGCCCCGAGCAGGCGGTGGAGATCGCCAAGGGCATCGGCTACCCGGTGATGATCAAGGCCTCGGCCGGCGGCGGCGGCAAGGGCCTGCGCGTGGCCTACAACGACAAGGAAGCGTTCGAGGGCTTCGCGAGCTGCCAGAACGAGGCGCGCAACAGTTTCGGCGACGACCGCGTGTTCATCGAGAAGTTCGTGCAGGAGCCGCGCCACATCGAGATCCAGGTGCTGGGCGACGCGCACGGCAACATGGTCTACCTGAACGAGCGCGAATGCTCGATCCAGCGCCGCCACCAGAAGGTGATCGAGGAGGCGCCGTCGCCCTTCATCAGCGAGGCCACGCGCCAGGCGATGGGCGAGCAGGCGGTGGCGCTGGCCAAGGCCGTGGGCTACCAGAGCGCGGGCACGGTGGAATTCGTGGTCGGCAAGGACCAGGACTTCTACTTCCTCGAAATGAACACCCGCCTGCAGGTGGAGCACCCGGTGACCGAGTGCATCACCGGCCTGGACCTGGTGGAACTGATGATCCGCGTCGCGGCGGGCGAGAAGCTGCCCCTGGCGCAGGCCGACGTCAAGCGCGAGGGCTGGGCGATCGAATGCCGCATCAACGCCGAGGACCCGTTCCGCAACTTCCTGCCCTCTACAGGGCGGCTGGTGCGCTTCACGCCGCCGCCGGCGTCCATGTGGCAGGCCGACACGGCGCACAGGTACGGCGTGCGCGTGGACACCGGCGTGTTCGAGGGGGGCGAGATCCCGATGTACTACGACTCGATGATCGCCAAGCTCATCGTGCACGGCAAGGACCGCAGCGACGCCATTGCCAAGATGCGCGAAGCGCTCAATGGCTTCGTGATCCGCGGCATCAACAGCAACATTCCGTTTCAGGCGGCGCTGCTGGCCCACCCGGACTTCGTCTTGGGCCGCTTCAACACCGGCTTCATCGCCCAGCACTACGCCGCGGGTTTTCGCGCCGAGGACGTGCCGCACGCAGACCCGGACTTCCTGGTTGCGCTGGCTGCCTTCGTGCGCCGCAAGTCGCGCGAGCGCACCAGCGGCCTCTCGGGCCAGTTGCCGGGCTACGGCGTCAAGGTGGGCAGCGACTACACCGTCATCGGCCTCGCGGCCGACGGCCGCCACACCTACACGCCGGTGCACCTGGACGAGTTCGCGGGCGAGACCGGCTATGCCTCGGTGCTGGTGGGCCAGGGGGAGGCGGCGCGGCGCTACAAGATCAGCTCGCCCTCGCGGCTGAACGACATCGTCATCACCGGCGAGGTCAACGGCCAGCCGTTCACCGCCCAGATGGAGCGCGGCACGCCGAAGAACCCGCTGGCGCTGGTGGTGCAGCACAACGGCACCCGGCTGGAGACCATGGTGGTGTCGCCGCGCATGGCCGAGTTGCACGCGCTCATGCCCTTCAAGGCGCCGGCCGACATGAGCAAATACGTGCTCTCGCCGATGCCGGGCCTGCTGGTGGAGGTCGCGGTGCAGCCGGGGCAGAAGGTGCAGGCCGGCGAGCGCGTGGCGGTGATCGAGGCGATGAAGATGGAGAACGTGCTGTTCGCGTCGGCCGATGGCGTGGTCGGCAAGGTGCTGGCCGCGAAGGGCGAGTCGCTGGTGGTGGACCAGCCCATCGTCGAATTCGCCTGAGCGTTTTCTGCCTTGGCGTGGAGTGGCGGCGCTCGCCGGACGGTGATCGGGAAATGGATTACGCTGTGTTCCTCTGCGGAAGCAAAAAGGTGGCTATGCGAAATCGTCTGGCTTTTGCCTGGGGTTGCCTGCGCGACCCACGCCGGATCGGCGCGATCGCGCCGGCTTCCCGGGCCCTGGCCCAGGCCATCGCCAACGAAGTCCAGCGCGTCGGCGCACCGCCGGTCCTGATCGAGGTCGGGGCCGGCACCGGCGCCATCACGCGGGCGCTGGTGGCGAGCGCGCGGGCGCCGCAGCAGCGTTTCCTGGTGATCGAGCGCAATGCCGACTTCGCGCGCCGCCTGAGCCAGGCTTTCCCCTCGCTCGAAGTGCTGCACCACTGCGCTTCCTGCGTCGACCAGTTGCCGATCGACGGGCAGGTGCCGGTCACGCTGGTGTCGTCCCTCCCGCTGCTGTCGATGCCGCGCGAGGAAGCGCGGCGCTGCATCGACGCCATGGTCGCGCTCGTGGCCCGCCAGCCCCGCTCGCGCCTGATCCAGTACACCTACGCGGCGCCGCACCGGCGTCCCTTCAACACCATACCGCCGGGCTGGCACTGGCGGCGCACGGTCTCGGTCTGGGCCAACCTGCCGCCCGCCACGGTGTGGTCGCTCGAGCATGCGCCCGGCTCAACTTCTGGAGTTCGCTGAGAGATGACGGTTCAACAAGACGTTCGGCGGGCGGCGGATCGGCCGCCCCGCCCATTCAAGGTGCTGGGCATCCAGCAGATCGCCATCGGCGGGCCCGACAAGCAGCGCCTGCAGCGGCTGTGGGTGGACATGCTCGGGCTCGAGGTCACGGGCACCTTCCGCAGCGAGCGCGAGAACGTGGACGAGGACATCTGCGCCATGGGCAGCGGCCCCTTCAAGGTGGAGGTGGACCTGATGCAGCCGCTGGACCCCGAAAAGAAGCCCGCGGTGCACACCACGCCGCTCAACCACGTAGGCCTGTGGATCGACCGCCTGCCTGAGGCGGTGGAATGGCTCACGGCCCAGGGCGTGCGGTTCGCGCCGGGCGGCATCCGCAAGGGCGCGGCCGGGTTCGACATCTGCTTCCTGCATCCCCGGGCCAGCGACGAATTCCCGATCGCCGGGGAGGGCGTGCTGGTGGAACTGGTGCAGGCCCCGCCCGAGGTGGTGCAGGCGTTCGCCCGGCTGACGGCGCGGTAGCGCCGGTCAGGAAGACGGGGAGGGCGGCTGCGCGCGGCGCGCCCGAGCCCGGGCCAGCGCGGCTTCGATCACGGCGCGCTTGCGCTCGAGCTGCGCCTCATCCGTGACGTGCGAATGGGCGGCCAGGTCGGCCAGCTTCTCGCGCGCCTTCGCCTCCAGGCGGGCTTCGCGGGCCTTTTCTTCGCGCGCCAGCCGGGCCTGGCGCGCCGCGTAGCGCTCGCGGCCCTGCTGGGCGAGTTCGGGTGACCAGGCCTGCCAGCCGGTGCGCTCGCCGCTGACCACCGCCAGCGAAATGCAGTCCACCGGGCACACCGGCAGGCACAGCTCGCAGCCGGTGCAGTACGGCTCCACCACGGTGTGCATGCGCTTGTGGGTGCCCACGATGGCATCGGTGGGGCAGGCCTGGATGCACAGCGTGCAGCCGATGCACCAGTCCTCGTCGATCACCGCGACCGTCACCGGGCCTTCGATGCCGCAGCGCGGGTCCAGCGGCGCCACCGGCTGCCCGGTGATCGCGGCCAGGCGCGCGATGCCTTCGGCGCCGCCGGGCGGGCACTGGTTGATGCCGGCCTCGCCGGAGGCGATCGCCTGCGCGTAGCGGGCGCAATCCGGGTAGCCGCAGCGCGTGCACTGGGTCTGCGGCAGGGCCGCGTCGATGCGCCGCGCGAGTTCGTCCATGCGGGCCACTATAGCGGGCACCGGCGCGCGGGTCGGCCGCCGCCGGGAAGGCCCTTGTCAGGCGCGGCGGCGGGGTGCGGCGGCCTGGCGGGCCCTGGTGGCCTTGCGGGCCGCCGGGGTTCTGGCCGCGGTCTTGCGTGCGGCCCGGGGCGCCGCCGGCGCTTCTTGCGCGGGCGGCTCGGCCGCGGTTGGCTGGTGCGCCTGGATGAACGATTTGACCACCGGGTAGACCATCTCGCGCCAGCGCCGGCCGCTGAAGATGCCGTAGTGGCCGGCACCCTTGGCTTCGTAGTGCATGCGCTGCGCCTTCGGGATGCCGGTGCACAGCTCGTGCGCGGCGGCGGTCTGGCCGGCGCCGGAGATGTCGTCGAGCTCGCCTTCGATCGTGAGCAGGGCGGTGTGGCGGATGTCCTGGGGGCGCACGCGCTCGGGCTTGCCGTTCTCGTCCAGCACGTCCCAGGTGCCGTTGACCAGCGCGAAGTCCTGGAACACGATGCGGATGGTTTCCAGGTAGTAGTCGGCGTCCATGTCGAGCACGGCGTTGTACTCGTCGTAGAACTTGCGGTGGGCCTCGGCGCTCTCGTTGTCGCCCTTGATGAGGTCGCGGAAGTAGTCGTAGTGGCTGCTGGCGTGGCGGTCGGGGTTCATGGCCACGAAGCCGCTGTGCTGCAGGAAGCCGGGATAGACGCGGCGGCCGGCACCGGGGAAGCTGTCTGGCACGCGGTAGATCACGTTGTTCTCGAACCACTCGTGGCTGCGCTGGGTGGCCAGGTTGTTCACCGCGGTCGGGGATTTGCGCGCATCGATCGGGCCGCCCATCATGGTCATGGACAGGGGCGCGGCCTCGCCTCGGCTGGCCATGAGGGAGATCGCGGCCAGCACCGGCACGGTGGGCTGGCACACGCTCATCACGTGGCAGTTGCCGTAGCCTGCCTGCAGGTAGCGGATGAACTCCTGCACGTAGTGCACGTAGTCGTCGAGGTGGAACTCGCCCTCGGACAGCGGCACCAGGCGCGCGTTCTTCCAGTCGGTGATGTAGACCTTGTGGTCCTTGAGCATGGTGCGCACCGTGTCGCGCAGCAAGGTCGCGTAGTGGCCCGAGAGGGGCGCGACGATCAGCACCACCGGCTGGCCCTTGAGCTTGGTCAGCGTGGCGGGGTCGTCGGTGAAGCGCTTGAAGCGGCGCAGTTCGCAAAAGGGCTTGTCGATCTCCACCCGCTCGTGGATCGCGACCTCCACGCCGTCCACGTCCACGGTGTGGATGCCGAAGACCGGTTTCTCGTAGTCCTTGCCCAGGCGGTGCAGCAGGTCGTAGCCGGCCGAGATGCGCTGGGCCAAGGGCAGCTGCGCCAGCGGCCACATGGGGTTGCTGTAGAGCTTGGCCGCCACCTCGGCCAAGTCCGCGAAGGGCTCCATGAAGGTGCGCTGCGTTTCGTAGATCTGGTACAGCATGGGGGTTCTTGGGAATTTATGTTGCGGTGCAATATAGCAGCATGCGAAAAACCCTGTCAGGGTGGAAACACTAAGAATCCGCCCATGCTGTCGCCTGGGTGAAACAATGCGGGCAAAAGTCATGGTCCCGTGTGCCCGCTCTCAGGTTTTTAAGGAATTCTCGACATGGCTGCTGCCGCGCCTTCATTGCCGCCGTCCTTCCCTGACCTGCCCCTCACGCCGCGCATGCCGGTGCTGTTCGTGGGCCATGGCAGCCCCATGAACGCGATCGAAGACAACCCCTGGCGCCGCGCCTGGCAGGCCCTGGGGCCGGAGCTGCGCGAGCGGGCCGGGCCACCGCGCGTGATCCTGTGCATCTCCGCCCACTGGATCACGCGCGGCTGGCACCTGACGGCCATGGCGCAGCCGCCCACGATCCATGACTTCGGCGGTTTTCCCCAGGCGCTGTTCGACCAGCAGTACCCCGCGCCGGGCGCACCGGCGCTGGCCCGGCTCATCCGCGACGAGGTGGAACACCCCGTCCTGGGCCTGGACGAGCACGAATGGGGCCTGGACCACGGCGCCTGGTCGGTGCTCAAGCCCATGTTCCCCGAGGCCGACATCCCCGTGATCCAGCTCAGCATCGACTACCACCGCCCGCCCGCGGAGCATTTCGCGCTCGGCCGCCAACTGGCCTGGCTGCGCGAGCGCGGCGTGCTGATCGTGGGCAGCGGCAACATCGTGCACAACCTGCGCGCGCTGCGCCGGGACGCGGCCGACGGCCAGGCCTACGACTGGGCGCTGGCGTTCGACCAGGCCATCGCCGGCCACATCGAGGCCGGCCGGCTCGAGGCGCTGGCCGATTTCCAGGAACAGGGCACGGCGGCGCAACTGTCGCACCCGACCTGGGACCACTACCTGCCGCTGCTCCACGCCGCCGGGGCCGTGGGCGCGGACGAGGCGCCCCGGTTCTTCAACGAGGACTTCCAACTGGCCTCGATTTCCATGCGTTCCGTGGTCTGGGGTGGATAGCGACACCCCCCTGCGCCGCTGCGCGGCTTCCCCCCTCTCTGGCGCGCCGCTGCGCGGCGCTGGGAGGGGGGACGACATCTCGGGCCGGCGGAGCCGGACCTTCGCTGTCTCTGGGTTTTTGGCTACCTCGCTCCGGAGGCCGTGTCTTTCTCCCTCTCCCTCTGGGAGAGGGTTGGGGTGAGGGCCTGTGGCCGGACCCTCGCTGTCTCTGGGTTGGCGTTACCTCATGCGCAGCGGGGATGCGCAGCGCCATGGAAGGTGAACAGGCCCCGGGCGTCTTTCAGATCACCTTCGCGATCGATGCGCAGACGTGGTCGATGTTCTTGCTGTTGAGCGCGGCCACGCACATGCGGCCGGTGTCGGTGCCGTAGATGCCGAACTCGGTGCGCAGGCGCACCATCTGGTCCTTGGACAGGCCCGAGTAGCTGAACATGCCGATCTGGCGGGTGATGAAGCCCATGTCCTGC
>CAZAPJ010000089.1:0-13640 GCA_964487025.1 uncultured Hydrogenophaga sp. | reverse complement strand
TCATGGCTCAATCCTCTCAGAGTGTTGAGCCTCCTCAAAACCCGGGGCGATTCAGTATCGGAAAGTGCAAGGGCGCTGGCCGAATTCAGTTCTTCCATCACTTTGATAGGCTCACCATCAACAGCGTATTTGAGCGGGAAGGCAAAACCGTTCTAAGGGTGCTCCAGGTAGACGAGTCAACCCGAGAAATATCCGAATCCTCCTTCTCGGAGTCGGCGGCGGACGGGGCAGATGTGACCACAACGATCAGCCTTAAAGGCCGGCGCCAAAATCAACTAACCGCTGAGCAGAAGGCCGAGCAAGGGGCTGCGCCGGATGTGTTCTCAGCCACAGCTGTCGCGGCCCACCTATATACCTCGCTCCTACAACGGCTGATTATTCTCAAGAATCTCATTGGGGACTTCAAGATCGAAGTCGCCTCGCAACATGGCGAGCAGTCGGCGACCGAGACGATTGAGAGCAAGGACCTCCCGGAACCGGTCGGCAAAGCAAACTGACACAGACGGCGCTGCAGGTGCGAGGTTCGCCGCGGGAGTGCTCGGAGTCGCGATATGTGCGGAAACTACGGCGACTACGATGGCTGAGGACTCTGCAAAGGTCTCCTCGTTGTTAACCATGCCCGTGCGGGAGTGGTCCTATCCCTTGAAATTCTTCCCGCCTAGCGCGACGGTCATGTGTAATCTAGAACGTTTGATTTGCCAACCGACATCATTGCTGTTTTTGGGTGACGGCCGACCAAGCTTGCAGGCCGTGGATGGACCATGCTTGTCCGTAGCACCCGGCCGACGAACTCGTCAGCTTGTCGAGCCAATTACCCATGAACCGCATCTATGACGACCTCGGACATTTCGAAGCTCTTCTGCTCGGAATTGCGCAGTGACCGTACCCGCCAATGGTACTTTCGGGGGAGGTGTCATCGCTCGAGAGTGCGCCATTGACTCGTTTGGCAAAACTCGCCTACCTAACACGCACCACACGTCTTGGAAGGGTCGGGTTAACCACAGAGAGCCGAGGAGGCCTGCCCTTCCGAGGATTGACTTTCGCATAGACCCTTGCCGCCTGGACGTGCGCATCCGTAAGAAAGCTGTACGACTCCTTCAGCCGGTCCAGAGCTACGCCGCGCTCAACGGAGCTGAGTACCACGTCCAACGGTACGCGCGTGCCAACATACACGGGTACGCCACCCATGATGTCCGGGTCGGTGGAAACCAGGGCGTCGGCCTGATCGACTTCCCCGGCGCGGGTAAGTGCATCTTGAATGAAGGGTGCCACGTCGACGACCACAGGCCCACGTTTGACTTGCCAACAGACCTTGTCCAACGCAGCCGAGCTCAAATCGCGCTCTTTCGCCGGTAGTTTTGCTACCCGAGCAGCGAGTTCTGCCAGCACTTGTCGACGGGCGTCCGCGACCAGAACGTCCTCGGTTGAGAAATAGAACTTCGCGAACGCAGCCCCCAACCGGGTAAACAACCGGCTCTTACCTTCCTGTCGAATGAAGGCTTGCGGCACGAGGTGTTCATCCACCACCCGGTTCATCTGCCTCTCGGACAGATCGGCAACAAACGCCGCTTCAGCGATGGGAACGAAAAGGGCCGAAGTCATAGAAATAAACCTCCGATTGATCGGAAGTTTATTTCCCTGAGCCTCGGTAGGCAACCACCTGCGGCAGATCGGGCCATTCCTGCGCCCGTGTTGAAGACGTCGCACAGCCCACGCCATCCAAGCGGTATGCCCAACACCTAGCTGCTTGAACCTCACAGGGACTTCGTAGGGTGCCAAAGTAATTGCTCTGGCGCATTCGAAAAATCCAGGACTTACACCACCTCGTGCCACAGGGCTGGCCCGGTCCCGGTCAGCATTCATGCGACAGGACTTCCGGCGCGCAGGGTGACAAGGCAGTTCTACATCTCCACACATTAATTCAATAATCGTTGTATAGTTCATTCATGCAAGAAGCCGATGCCGTCCGTTCCCTCGCCGCCCTGGCGCAAGCGCTGCGCCTGCGTCTGTTCCGCGCCCTGGTCGTCGCCGGCACCGAGGGCCTGACCCCGGGCACGTTGGCCGAGCAACTGGACGTGGCTGGCAACACGCTGTCGTTTCACCTCAAAGAGCTGACGCATGCCGGCCTGGTCACGCAGGAGCGGCAGGGCCGTAACCTGATCTATCGCGCCTCGTTCACCACGATGAACGAGCTGCTGGGCTACCTCACCGAGAACTGCTGCGAGGGCGCGGCGTGCTCGACCACCGACATGGCGGCCTCCTGCCACTGCTGAAAAGCTCCCATGAAGCGCTTCCACGTCCATCTGCACGTCAACGACCTGGCGGAGAGCATCGCCTTCTATTCCAAGCTGTTCGCGGTCGAGCCCGCGCGCGTGGAGGGCGACTACGCGAAGTGGATGCTGGAAGACCCGCGCCTGAACTTCGCTATTTCCACGCGAGGCGCTGCCACAGGCGTGGACCACCTGGGCATTCAGGTGGACGAGGCCGCAGAGCTGGCCGTCCTCAGGGTCCGCGCCGAAGCCGCCGACCTGGCGCTGCTCGATGAAGTCCAGACGACGTGCTGCTACGCGCGCAGCGACAAGCACTGGATCACGGACCCGCAGGGCGTCGCCTGGGAGCACTTCCAGACGCTGGGCAACGTGCCGGTGTTCGGCAATCCGGCCAAGGCCGCCGCAGCGGCCTGCTGCACACCGGCTGCGGCCGTGCCGGCGCCGGCATCTACGCCGTGCTGCGGACCTGCCAAGGCCTGCTGCTGACCTCGCATTCCCTTCCCACGCATCCCGCACCTATGACCACCGCAAAACCCCTGAACGTCCTTTTTCTGTGCACCCACAACTCGGCCCGCAGCATCTTGGCTGAAGCTTTGCTGAACGGCATGGCCGGCGACCGCTTCCGCGCCTTCTCAGCCGGCAGCAGCCCACGCGAGAACCAGCAGCCCAACCCGCTCGCGCTGGAAGTGCTGCAACGGGTCGGCATTTCCACCGAAGGCCTGCGCAGCAAGAGCTGGGACGAGTTTGCCCAACCCGACGCGCCGCACATGGACCTCATCATCACCGTCTGCGACAACGCGGCCGGAGAGGTGTGCCCGATCTGGCCAGGCCACCCCGCCACGGCGCACTGGGGATACCCGGACCCTTCGGGGGTGCGGGGCACCGATGAAGAGAAACAGGCCGCGTTCCGCAAGACGATGCTGGCGATCCGCCAGCGCGTGGAATTGTTCATCAACCTGCCCGCATCGGCCATCGACAAGCTCTCGCTCCAGCAGTCCGCACGCGACCTGGCCAAGCGCTGATCCCCTCGCGGCCCACCGGGCCGCATCCCCCCGTTCCTCCCCATAGAAGGCTTCCGCCATGCTCGCGGCCATCCTGATTTTTCTCTTCACGCTCGTTCTGGTCATCTGGCAACCCCGGGGTCTGGGCATCGGCTGGAGCGCATCGCTCGGCGCCATGCTGGCCCTGATCTTCGGCGTGGTGCACCTGGCCGACATCGCCGTGGTGTGGGGCATCGTCTGGAACGCGACCGCCACGTTCGTGGCAGTCATCATCATCAGCCTGCTGCTGGACGAAGCAGGCTTCTTTGAGTGGGCCGCGCTACACGTGGCCCGCTGGGGCGGCGGCCACGGCCGCCGGCTGTTCGCCTTCATCGTGCTGCTGGGAGCGGCCGTGGCCGCGCTGTTCGCCAACGACGGCGCGGCATTGATCCTGACGCCCATCGTCATGGCGATGCTGGTCGCGCTGGGTTTCACGCCGGCCGCCACGCTCGCGTTCGTGATGGCCGCCGGCTTCATCGCCGACACGGCCAGTCTCCCGCTGATCGTGTCCAACCTGGTCAACATCGTGTCGGCCGACTTTTTTGGCATCGGCTTCAGCCAGTACGCGGGCGTGATGGTACCGGTCAACATCGCCGCCGTCCTGGCCAGCCTGCTGGTCCTGCTGCTGTACTTTGGCCGGGGCGTGCCGGCGCGCTACGACCTGGCTCAGCTCAAGACACCAGCCCAGGCCATCCGCGATCCGGCCACGTTCCGCGCCGGCTGGGTGGTGCTGGTCCTGCTGCTCGTGGGCTTCTTCGGCCTTGAGCCGCTGGGCGTGCCGGTCAGCGCGGTCGCGGCCGTGGCTGCGCTGGTGCTACTCGCTGTGGCCGCCAAGGGCCACGTCATCCCCACGCGTAAGGTGCTGCACGGCGCGCCGTGGCAGATCGTGGTCTTCTCGCTGGGCATGTACCTGGTGGTCTATGGCCTGCGCAATGCCGGCCTGACCGACCGCATCGCCGCGTTGCTCGACGTGTTCGCGCAGGGCGGCATTTGGGGTGCGGCGCTGGGCACGGGCGTGCTCACGGCGCTGCTGTCCTCGGTCATGAACAACATGCCCACCGTGCTCATCGGCGCACTGTCCATTGATGCATCGCAGGCCAGCGGCGTGGTCAAAGAAGCCATGGTCTACGCCAACGTGATCGGCTGCGACCTCGGCCCCAAGATCACGCCCATCGGGAGCCTGGCTACGCTGCTGTGGCTGCATGTGCTTCAGAAGAAGGGGACGACCATCGCCTGGGGCTACTATTTCCGCGTGGGCATCGTGCTCACGCTGCCCGTCCTGCTGGTCACGCTGGCCGCTCTGGCCCTGCGACTTGGCGCACTCTGAACACAAGCAACACGATGACCATGCCGTCCAAAGGTTCTGCCTTCGAGGTCTTCCTCGCCTTCCTGAAGCTCGGCCTCACGTCCTTCGGCGGCCCCATCGCGCATCTCGCCTACTTCCGGACAGAACTGGTCGAGCGCAGGAAGTGGCTCAACGAGCAGAACTATTCGGACCTGGTCGCGTTGTGCCAGTTCCTGCCTGGCCCGGCCAGCAGCAAGGTGGGTGTCGGCCTGGGGCTCAGGCGCGCTGGATGGATGGGCGCCCTCGCGGCTTGGGTGGGTTTCACGGCGCCATCGGCGCTGGTGCTGATTCTGTTCGCCTACGGTGTTCAGCAGTGGGCAGGCCTGGCGACTTCTGGAGCACTGCATGGGCTCAAGGTGGTCGCTGTGGCCGTGGTGGCCCAGGCCGTGTGGGGCATGGCCAAGAACCTGTGCCCGGACCGGGCGCGCGCTGGCCTCGGCGTCGCGGCGGCTCTGGTAGCCTTGCTCGTCCCCACCACGTGGGGGCAGTTGCTGGCCATTGTGATGGGGGCTTTCGTCGGCCGCTTCGTCGTCCAACCGTCCAGCGTTCCACCCGCCGTCGATGGCGGCTACAACGTTTCGCGGCGCACAGGGGCCGTGCTGCTGCTGACCTTCGTGGCCCTGCTGGTGGGTTTGCCCATCTGGGCCGAGCAGAGCGGCTCTTCGTTGCTGGAGGCCATCTCCGCGTTCTACCGTGCCGGGGCATTGGTCTTCGGAGGCGGCCATGTCGTGCTGCCGCTGCTCCAGGCCTCCACGGTGCATTCCGGGTGGGTGAGCAACGACCTGTTCCTGGCCGGCTACGGTGCAGCGCAAGCGGTTCCCGGCCCGCTGTTCACCTTCGCGGCCTATCTGGGAACGGCGATGCAGGCGCCACCAGGCGGGTGGCTGGGCGGCGTGGTCATGCTGCTGGCGATCTTCACACCGGGCTTCCTGCTGGTTCTGGGCGCGATTCCGTTCTGGGAGTCGCTTCGGCACCTTGGGCCCATGCGCCAGGCCACCGCCGGCATCAACGCAGCCGTGGTCGGTGTGCTCGCAGCAGCCTTGTACGACCCGGTGTGGACCAGCGCCATCCACACACGGCTGGACTTCGCCGTCGCGCTGGCAGCCTTCGGTCTGCTGATGTACGCCCGGCTGTCGCCTGTCGTCGTTGTCGGCCTCACGGCTCTCGCTGGTGCGTGGCTCGCCTGAGCCATCTTCTCCTGGCCTAATCCTATGTCCACCATCACCATCTTTCACAACCCCGCCTGCGGCACCTCGCGCAACACGCTGGCGATGATCCGCAACAGCGGCACCGAACCCCAGGTCATCGAGTACCTGAAGACCCCGCCCGACCGCGCCACGTTGATGCGGCTGATCGCCGCCATGGACATCACGCCCCGTGGGCTACTGCGCAAGAAGGGCACGCCCTACGACGCGCTCGGCCTGGACAGCCCGATGTGGACCGACGCGCAGTTGGTCGACTTCATGTTGCAGGAGCCCATCCTCATCAACCGGCCCATCGTGGTCACGCCGCTGGGCACGCGGCTGTGCCGGCCTTCGGAAGCCGTGCTGGACCTTCTGCCGGCACCGCAGCAAGGCGCCTTCACCAAGGAAGACGGCGAGGCCGTCATCGACGCCAAGGGGGCACGCATTGCCAAGCCCTGAACTGCCGAACATAGCGGCCGACCACTTTCACCGGCCCGACCTGGCGCGGCTGCTGCCGGCCGAGCGCGCCACACACCCGCCGCGCATCCTGCTGCTCTACGGCTCGGTGCGTGAGCGCTCCTACAGCCGGCTGCTGACCGAGGAAGCCGCGCGCC
This sequence comes from uncultured Hydrogenophaga sp., assembly GCA_964487025.1. Classification (GTDB taxonomy): domain Bacteria; phylum Pseudomonadota; class Gammaproteobacteria; order Burkholderiales; family Burkholderiaceae_C; genus Hydrogenophaga. Next base: position 7,187 of record CAZAPJ010000089.1, on the reverse strand, counting down.
TGCTGCACGCCCTGGGCGCCGAGCCGCGCATCTTCGACCCGCGCGGCCTGCCGCAACCCGATGGCGCGCCCGAGGACCATCCGAAGGTGCAGGAGCTGCGCGAGCTGGCGCAGTGGTCCGAGGGCATGGTGTGGTGCTCGCCCGAGCGGCACGGGGCCATGACCGGCATCATGAAGTCGCAGATCGACTGGATTCCGCTCTCAAGCGGGTCGGTGCGGCCCACGCAGGGCAAGACGCTGGCCGTCATGGAGGTGTCGGGCGGCTCGCAATCCTTCAACGCGGTGAACCAGCTCCGCGTGCTGGGCCGCTGGATGCGCATGCTGACCATACCCAACCAGTCGTCGGTGGCCAAGGCCTTCGCCGAGTTCGAGGAAGACGGCCGAATGAAGCCCTCGCCCTACTATGAGCGCGTGGTGGACGTGATGGAGGAACTGGTGAAGTTCACGCTGCTGACGCGCGATTGCGCGGGCTACCTGGTGGACCGCTACAGCGAGCGGCGCGAGAGCGCCGAAGCGCTGTCCAAGCGGGTCAACCTGCGCAGCATCTGACAGGCCCGGCCTAGGTGCAAAGCAGGACCACGACCACGGTACTGCTGGGAGTCGCGCAGACGCTGGCATGGGCCTCGTCGTACTACCTGCCGGCCATCCTGACCGGCGCCATCGCGCGGGACGTGGGCACCTCCAGCTCTGCCGTGTTCGGTGCCTTCTCCGTGGCCCTGCTCATATCGGCGGCCATCGGCCCGTTCGCGGGCAGGCTGATCGACCGGCGGGGCGGCCGGCCCGCGCTGATCGCAAGCAACGTGGTGTTCGCGGCCGGCCTGACCGCGCTGAGCCAGGCACAGCAGCCGCTGCACGTCTTCGCGGCCTGGGCCGTGATGGGCCTGGCAATGGGCAGCGGCCTGTACGAAGCCGCGTTCGCCACGGCCGTGCGGCTGCATGGCCTGCAGGCGCGGCGCACCATCACCGGCATCACGTTGTTCGCCGGCTTCGCCAGCACCGTTGGATGGCCGTTGACTGCCTGGCTGGAGGCCACCATGGGGTGGCGGGGGGCCTGCCTGGTATGGGCTGGTCTGCACTTGGTCATCGGCTTGCCGCTCAACGCGATGTTGCCGGCGGCCGAGCGCGCCGCGCCTGCGCCGAAAGGCGCCACCGGCCAGCCCGAGCAGCAGGCGGCCTTGTCACCGGAGCAGCAGCGCGGCGCGGCTGTGCTGCTGGCCTTCGTGTTCGCCGTGGCTTGGTTCATCAGCACGGCCATGGCCGCACATCTGCCCAAGCTGCTGCTGGGCGTAGGGGCCGGCATGGCGGCGGCCGTGGGGATCGCGGCGCTGGTGGGACCGGCCCAGGTCGCGGGCCGCTTGCTCGAGTTTGCATTTCTGAGCCGCGCGCACCCGCTGCTGTCCGCGCGCTTGGCCACCCTGGCCCATCCGCTGGGCGCGCTGTGCCTCGGGCTGTTCGGCAGCTCACGTTCGCCGGCCAGCCCAAGGCGACCCAGAACGCCTCGGAAATTCGCGGTTTTGGTGCGGTCATGGCCGAACAGGGGCGCCAGACGCTCAATTTGGTGCGCCTGTCCAGAAAGGTGCCGGCATCGGAAACCGTCGCGGCCCGGCTGCAACTGTCCACCGGCGCGCCGGTGTGGGAGCTCGAACGGCTGCGCCATCTCGATGGCGAGCCGATCTCCCTGGACCACACCTTCCTGCCCGCCGACATCGGCCAAGTGCTGGTCCGGTTCGACCTGGAGAAGCGCGACGTGTTCGAGGTGTTCGAAACCGAGCTGGGCATCCAGTTGGCGCAGGCCCGGCTGGAGATCGAGGCCCTGCCCGCCACCAAGGAGATGGCCAAGGTCCTGCAGATGAAAAGCGGCGCGCCCATCCTCAAGGTGCAGCGCCTGACCTCCTCTTCGGCCGGCCGCGCGATCGACTTCGAGTACCTGTACTACCGCGCCGACCGGTTCCGGTACGAGGTGCACATCAATCGGCACATCGCTGGTGGATAAGGACTCCCCCCTGCGCCGGGGGCAGTGAACACCCCCCTGCGCCGCTTTGCGGCTTCCCCCTTGTATCTTTCGACGTTGATACCAGAGTCGATGGTGCTGGTTTCGGACCGAGGCGCGCAGCCCGTTTCCCCCTTGTATCTTTCGACGTTGATACCAGAGTCGATGGTGCTGGTTTCGGACCGAGGCGCGCAGCCCGTTTCCCCCTTGGGCGATCGAGCCCGCCAGAGAGCGCTGGGCGCGCGTCTTGGACCGTTCTTCCTATAACCCGAACGGTTGTAGGAATCTTCGAGTTCGAACAAACAAGGATGGGATTGGAAGAGCATGTCCGAAGCAACCTTCATCGGTATAGACGTCTCGCGAGACACTTTGGAAGTGGCCAGTTCGGCTCAGGCTGGCTCCTGGCAACGCGCCAATGAGAGCGCAGGCATCGAGGCGCTGTGCGCCGAGTTGACAGCGTTGGCGCCGGCATTGGTCGTGCTCGAAGCCACCGGCGGCTACGAGTTCGAGGCGGCCTGCGCACTGCAGGCCGCCGGCTTGGCCGTCGCCGTGGTCAACCCGCGCCAGGCGCGCGACTTCGCCCGCGCCATGGGCGCCCTGGCCAAGACCGACCGCCTGGACGCGCGCATGCTCGCTGCGTTCGCCCGGGTGCTGCACCAGCACCCCGAGCGCGAGCGCTTGGTCAAGCCTCTGGCCGACGCTGAGCTGCAGGCCCTGCAGGCCCTGGTGCTGCGTCGGCGCCAGATCGTGGGCATGATCACCAGCGAACGACAGCGCCTGCGCATGTCCCACGCCAGCGCTCGGCCCAGCATCGAGCAGACCATCGCCTTCCTCAAGGGGCAGTTGGACGACATCGAGGGCCAATGCGGCGGCCATGTGCAGGCCCACCATGGCGCGCTAGCCCAGGCCCTGGGCAGCGTCAAGGGCATTGGCGCGGCCACCGTCGCCACGCTGCTGGCCGAACTGCCGGAGCTGGGCTCGCTGTGCCGCAGGCGCATCGCAGCCCTCGTCGGCGTGGCTCCGATCAACCGTGACTCTGGCCAGATGCGCGGGCAACGCTCGATCTGGGGTGGGCGCGCCGACGTGCGTCGAACGCTGTATATGGCCACCCTGGTGGCCGTGCGCTACAACGCCGTCTTCAAGTCCTTCTATGGGCGTTTGCTGGCCGCGGGCAAACCCAAGAAGGTCGCCCTGGTCGCTGCCATGCGCAAGATGCTCACCGTACTCAACGCCATCGCCAAATCCGGTAAGCACTGGAATGAGTCTCTTCATCTTGCTTGACAGGAAAGACGGTTGCTCTCTGGCGCGCCGCTGCGCGGCGCTTGGAGGGGGGACGACAGTTCGGGCCGGCGAAGCCGGACCCTTGCTGTCTCTGGGTTTTGGGCCGCCTCGCTTCGCTCGGCTGGGGGGCGGGTTTGGTTTTACTGGATGGGCAGTCGCTCGATCTGCTGATTCGCTACTGCCTGGCACTGCGCCGGTGTCACGCGCCCGGGTGCGATTTCCGCTAGAGGAATCAGGACGAAGGCGCGTTCGCCCATGCGGGGGTGGGGCACCACCAGGCGCGGCGAGTGGATGCGGCCGTCGCCGTACAGCAGCAGGTCCAGGTCCAGGGTGCGCGGGGCGTTGCGGTAGGGGCGCTCGCGCCCGGCCCGTGCCTCGATCGCCTGCAGGGTGTCGAGCAGGGCCGGCGCGGTGAGCGTGGTCGCGAGCTCGGCCACGGCGTTGAGGTAGTCAGGGCCGCTCGATTCGATGGGCGCGGTGCGGTAGAGGCTGGAGGCCTTCACCACCCGCAGGCCGGTGGCGGCGTCGAGCGCCTGCAGGGCATCGCGCAGGGCCCGCCGGGGTTCTCCCAGGTTGGCGCCCAGTGCCACGTAGGCGGTGACTTCGGGGCGCGGCATGTCGCAGGGTCAGCCGGTGACGTCGGCCTCGCCCGCATCGCCCGGCGCGCGCCCTGCACCCGAAGGCTTGCGGCGCCGGCGGCGGCGCTTCTTCGCGGGGGCATCCGCCTCGCCGGCGGCGGGCACCGCGTCCTCCTGGGGCTCATCGGCGGCGGCATCGGTGGCGTCCACGGCGCGCCAGCGCGGGTCGTCGGCGGGTTGAGAAGAGGAAGGCGCCGACTCGGGGTGCTCGGCGTCGCCGCGCTTGACGCGGCGCGCCTTGCCCGCGCCGCCCGGCCGGGCCTGGTGCTCGCGCCGCTGCGCGTCCACCATGTCGCGGCGCAGGTCGTCGCTGGCGGTGCTGAAGGTTTCCCACCAGTGGGCCAGTTCCTCGTCTACCTCGCCCACCTGCGCGCGCAGGCGCAGGAAGTCGAACCCGGCGCGAAAGCGCGGCTGCTCGACCAGGCTGAAGGGCGAGGTGCCCACGCGCTTGTCGAAGCGCGGCTGCATCATCCAGATGTCGCGCATGTCGGCGCCGAGCTTGCCGCGGCCGGACACGTCGCCCACGCGCGCCTCGAACGCGTCGTCGACCGCCGCCTGCAGCGCGGCCACGGGCGGCGCCGGCCGCTGCCCCGGCGGCGTCTGCAGGCGCTGGTCCCAAGCCTTGCGCACGTCGGCCCAGAGCACGCAGGCGAGCAGGAAGCTCGGCGCCACCGGCTTGCCCTCGCCTACGCGGCGGTCGGTGTCCTGCAGCGCCAGCTTGACGAAGGCGTCGCCGGCGCGCTGCACCACCACGTCGAGCAGCGGGTAGATGCCGCTGGCCAGCCCCACGGCCTTGAGCTGCTCGATGCTGGCCAGCGAGTGGCCGGTCTGCAGCAGCTTGAGCATCTCGTCGAACAGGCGGCTCTGCGGCACGTCCGCGAGCAGCTGGCGCGAGGTGGCCACCGGCGCCAGCGTCTTGGCGTCCAGGTGGAAGCCCAGCGGCTGGAGCTTGGCGCCGAAGCGCACCGCGCGGATGATGCGCACCGGGTCCTCGCGGTAGCGCGTGGCCGGGTCGCCGATCATGCGCAGCACGCGCCGCTTCGCGTCGCGGATGCCGTGGTGGAAGTCAACCACGGTCTGCGTCTGCGGGTCGTAGTACATGGCGTTGATGCTGAAGTCGCGCCGCGCCGCGTCCTGCTCGATCGGCCCCCAGACGTTGTCGCGCAGCACCCGGCCGCTGGCATCGACCGCGTGCTTCATGCCGGCCAGCTCGCCTTTGCTGGTGCGCTCGTTGCCCGCGACCTGCTCGGCCGCGGCGTTGTCGAGGTAGGCGCGGAAGGTGGAGACCTCGATCACCTCGTGCTCGCGCCCGCGCCCGTAGACCACGTGCACGATGCGGAAGCGCCGCCCGATGATGAAGGCGCGCCGGAACAGGCCCTTGACCTGCTCGGGCGTGGCGTTGGTGGCGACGTCGAAGTCCTTGGGCCGCAGGCCCAGCAGCAGGTCGCGCACCGCGCCGCCGACGATGTAGGCCTCGAAGCCGGCCTGCTTGAGGGTGTTGACCACGTCCAGCGCGCGCGGCTCGACCAGCTTGGGATCGATGCCGTGCACCTCGGCCGGCACGTCCTCGCGCCGGCCGAAGCGCGCATCGCGCCGCGCCCCGCCCGCGCCGGCCTTGCCGAGCAGCCTGTTGATGAGTTTCTTGATCATTCGAATAGGTTCAATATGCGCCAGCCCCGGTCCAGGGCCACGGCGCGCAGCCGGTCGTCCGGATTGGTCGCCACGGGCTCGTGCACCTTTTCCAGCAGCGGCAGGTCGTTGATCGAGTCGCTGTAGAAGGTGCTGTGCTGCACGCGCGACCAGTCCAGCCCGCGCGCGGCCAGCCATTGTTCCACACGCGCGACCTTGCCCTCCCGGAACGAGGGCACGCCCCGGATCTCGCCGGTGTACTCGCCGCGCTCGTCGGTCTGCAGCTCGATGGCGATCAGCTCGTCCACGCCGAACGCGCGCGCGATCGGCCGGGTCACGAACTCGTTGGTGGCGGTCACGATCACGGCCTGCTCGCCCGCGGCCTGGTGGCCGCGCACCAGCGCCCGGGCGCGCTCGGTCATGGCCGGGCGGATCACCTCGCGCATGAAACGCTCGTGCGCCTGCCGCGCCTGGGCCTGCCCGTGCTCGCGCACCGCGCCGGTGGCGAAGCGCACGTAGGCCTCGATGTCCAGCGTGCCGGCCTTGTAGTCGGCGTAGAAGCGGTCGTTGGCCTGGGAAAAGGCGCCGGCGTCGCGCCAGCCGATGTCGACGGTGAAGGCGCCCCAGGCGTAGTCGGAATCGAGCGGGATCAGCGTGTGATCGAGGTCAAACAGGGCCAGTCGCATGTCTTGTGTGGGCTTCGGTCATTCGTCTTCCAGCATCGACTTGAGCAGCGGAATGGTGATCGCGCGCTGGGTCCGCAGGGCGTACGCGTCGAGCTGGTCGAGCAGTTGCATCAGGCTCGAGAGATCCCGCGAGAAGCGGTTGAGCATGTAGTCCATCACCTCGTCGCCCAGGAAGACGCCGCGCTCGTCGGCGGCGCGGCGCAGCACCGCGCGGCGCTCGGCCTCGCCCAGGGCCTGGAGCTGGAACACGTGGCCCCAGCCCAGGCGGGTGCGCAGGTCCTCGCGCAGGCGCAGGTCGGCCGGCGGGCAGGTGGCCGCAGCCAGCACCCAGCGCGAAGGCCCGTGGACCGGGTTCTGGGCGTTGACGAACCAGTTGAAGGCGGCCGCCTGCTGCGCCGCGGTGTAGAGGTGGCAGTCGTCGAGCAGCACCGCTTCCCAGCGGTCGTCGAAGTCGCCCGGGTCCAGCGTGGACGCATCCATCCAGCCGGTGCGGATACCCTGCTCGCCCAGCGCCTCGCGCGCGGCGCGCAGCAGGTGCGTCTTGCCGCTGCCGCTCTCGCCCCACAGGAAGGTGGGCACGGGCGAGCGCAGCGGGTTGCCGGTCCACAGCCGCAGGTGCTCCAGCGCGGCCTCGTTGCCGGCCGGCACGAAATTGCCCAGCGAAGGCACCGGCGCCAGGCCGATGTCCAGCGCCATCTGCCGCATGGGCGCCGGGCCGGTGCTCATGGCTCCCCGTTCGCGGGCGCCGCCGCGGCCATCGCGATCCACGGCAGGGCACGAATCTGGTTGGAGGTCGGAGGCATGGACGAAGGTGCGGCGGCAAGTGGAACGGATTCTATCGGGCCGCCCCGCGGAGAGGAGAGCGAGAAGAGAAGACACGGCCCCCAAAGGCGAGCGAAGCGAGGCGACCCCAAACCCAGAGACAGCGAGGGTCCGGCTCCGCCGGCCCAAGCTGTCGTCCCCC
>CAZAPJ010000088.1:0-13850 GCA_964487025.1 uncultured Hydrogenophaga sp. | reverse complement strand
GCCGGCCCAAGCTGTCGTCCCCCCTCCAAGCGCCGCGCAGCGGCGCGCCAGAGAAGGGGGAAGCCGCAAAGCGGCGCAGGGGGGAGTTCAGTTCAAGACTTCGGAAGGCAACACATGCACGCCCGGTTCGGCCGCGAGCGCGGCCCGCAGCAGGTGGTGCGCGATGCGCTCGGCCGGCACGACGCGGTAGCGCCGGGGCAGCAGCGGCCGCACGCATTGGGCGACGCCCACCGCCAGTTGCTCGGCCGGCCGGCGCTCCTGCCGCCGGCCGCCGATCAGCCCTGGGCGCACCAGCGTGAGCGACGGGTAGCCGATGGCCTGCAGGTCGCGCTCGGTCTCACCCTTGGTCCGCGAATAGAACAGCCGCGAACTCGCGTTCGCGCCGAGCGCGGAATTGAAGGCCAGGGCGCGCGCGCCCTGGCGGCGCGCCAGATAGCCCACTTCGAGCGGGTAGTCGTGGTCCACCCGGTAGAACGCCGCCTGCGAACCGGCTGCGCGCAGGGTGGTTCCCAGGGTGCAAACCACCGCGTCCACGCGCCACCATTCGTCCTGCTCGGGCAGGCGGTCGAAGTCGACCAGCGGATTGAGCAGCTTCGCGTGCGGCGGCAGCGGCCGGCGTGTCAGCGCCACCACCTGCTCCACGGCCGGATCGGCCAGCGCCTGGCGCAGCACGTGCCCGCCCACCAGGCCGGTCGCCCCCACCAGCAGCAGCCGTTGCGGGTTCATGTCCGGCGCGGCCACGGCCTGCCCAAGCTCATCGGATGCCGCGGGTGAAGGGCAGGAAGGTGGTCAGGCCCATGATGTCGGTGACCAGCAGCACCAGGAACAGGGCGAGCAGCGCCCCCACCACGCCCGCGCCGATGGGCGCCTGGGTCACGGCGACGCAGGGCACAAGGACAGCCGCGGCGACGCGGCGCAAGGCTTTCAGCATGGTTCGGCGGTTCTCGGGTGGCTCGACACCGGGCATGTTCGCCGCTGGCGCCCGAGCGCGTCAACCGGAATTACAAGCCGACACATCGCGTGCCGGCCGGGGCGGCGGCAGGGTCAGTTGATCGCGCGGCGCAGTTCCTGCAGGCGCTGGGCGATCGCCTCGCGGTCCAGCGTGTCCTCGGCGTGCTCGACGTAGGTCTGCAGGTCGGCCACCGCCTGCTGCCGCTCGCCCAGCCCGGCCCAGGCCAGGCCGCGGTCGCGGTACTCGGTCCAGGCGTCGGGCAGCAGGATGAGCAGGCGGTCGAGCACCGCGATCAGGCGCAGCCCGTCTTCCTGGTTGCGGTGGATTTCCTTGAGGTTGCGCAGCAGCCGGGCCAGGATCTCGCGCGGCGTGGCGGCCTGCAGGTACAGCCCGACCGGCACGTCGAAATCGTCCACCAGGCCGTTGCGGCGCTTGTAGGGCTCGAGCCGCTCGGTCAGGTCCTCGCGGCTGAGCGACTGGCCGGTGAACGGGTCGATCACCACCTGCCCGTTGGGCAGGTTGACCTTGACCATGAAGTGGCCGGGAAAGTTGATGCCGCGCGCTTTCAGGCCCAGGCCCTGGGCCAGCTCGAGCCACAGCACCGCCAGTGTGATCGGGATGCCGCGGCGCGTGCGCAGCACCGAGTTGAGGTAGCTGTTGTCGGGGTCGTAGTAGTTGTTGACGTTGCCGCCGAAGCCCATGTCCCGGAAGAAGAACTGGTTGAGCGTGCGCAGGCGCTGCAGCGGGCCGGCGTCGAGGCTGCAGCGCCGGCGCACGCGCGCCAGCAACTGGTCCACGTCGCCCAGCACCTGCTGCACGTCGAGGTCGGGGTACTCGTCCTGCGCCACCGCCGCGGCCGCCTCGAACAGCGGCAGGCTGTCGTCGTCGCCCACCAGCGCGGCGAAATAGCCCAGCGGACTGGCGGGCGGGAGGCGAAAGGGCGTGGGCATGGCGGCGGGTAAGCGGCGGCTCGGAACCCGCAGATTACGTCATTTTCGGAGGAACTGGCGCAAGTTCAGTCCCGCGAGCAGCAGCGTGACGAAATACACCAACACCCCGCCGAACACGCACAGGCTGAGCAGGCTCACCCGCCGCAGCGCCCGGCCCTCGAAGCCCAGCCAATCGATCTGGGACGACGCCCCCATCAGGAACACCGCCAGCAGCGCGCTGGCCGCCGCCACCTGCAGGCCCAGGCGCACCCAGCCCGGCGCCGGCCGGAAGGCGCCCCGGCGCAGCAGCCCGGCCAGCAGCAGCGCGGCATTGACGAGCGCGCCCAGGCCGATCGCCAGCGCCAGCCCGGCATGCCCCAGGCGCGGCACCAGCAGCAGGTTCAGGCACTGGGTCAGCACCAGCACGCCGATGGCGATCTTCACCGGCGTGCGGATGTCCTGGCGCGCGTAGAAGCCCGGGGCCAGCACCTTGACCGCGACCAGCCCCAGCAGGCCGGCGCCATAACCCGTGAGTGCGGCCGCGGTGCGCTGCACGTCGGCGCCGGTGAAAGCGCCATAGTGGTAGAGCACCGCCACCAGCGGCTGCGCAAAGGTGAACAGCGCCACCGCGCACGGCACCGCCAGCAGCACCACCAGGCGCAGGCCCCAGTCCAGCAGGGCGCTGTAGCGATCGGTGTCGTCGGCCGCCTTGGCCGCGGCCAGCTGCGGCAGCAGCACCACGCCCAGCGCCACGCCCAGCAGGGCGGTCGGGAACTCCATCAGCCGGTCGGCATACGTGAGCCAGCTCACGCTCCCCACCGCCAGGTGCGAGGCGATCTGGGTGTTGATCAGCAGCGAGATCTGGGCCACGCTCACGCCCAGCAGGGCCGGCAGCATCAGGGTGGTCACGCGCCGGGTCCCCGGGTGGCTCCAGGCCGCCTTCACGCTCGACCAGCGCAGGCCCACGCGCGGCAGCAGGCCCAGCCGGCGCAGCGCCGGCACCTGCGCGCCCAGTTGCAGCATGCCGCCCAGCAGCACGCCGGCCGCCATCGCGTAGATGGGCGGGATGCCCAGCGAGCCGAACCAGGGTGCGCCCCACCCGGCGGCGGCGATCAGGACCACGTTGAGCAGCACCGGCGTCACGGCCGGCACGGCGAAGCGCTTCCAGGTGTTGAGGATGCCGGCCGACAGCGCCACGAACGACATGAAGGCGATGTAGGGGAACATCCAGCGCGTCATGAAGACGGCCGCCTCGAAGCCCTCGGCATCGAGGCCGCTGGCCATGGCCCACACCAGCACCGGCGCGCCCAGCACGCCCAGCACGCAAGTGGCGGTGAGCGCCCAGGCCAGCACGGTGGCGATCTGGTCGACCATGCGGCGCGTGGCGTCGTCCCCCTCCTGCTCCCGCACGCTGGCCAGCACCGGCACGAAGGCCTGGCTGAAGGCGCCCTCGGCGAACAGGCGGCGCAGCAGGTTGGGAATGCGAAACGCGACGTTGAACGCGTCGGTCAGCGCGCTGGCGCCGAAGGTGGCGGCGACCAGCAGCTCGCGCACCAGGCCGGTGATGCGCGAGGCCAGGGTCAGCAGCGAAACCAGGGAGGCGGACTTGAACAGACTCACCGCGCGAGTGTAACGACGCGGCCGACCCCGGCCGGGCGGTGGGGCTGGCCAAAAGCCCCGGCCGTGCTAAAATCGCGGGCTTTGCTGGCATCATCCCCAAACACTGAAGGAACCCTCCACCATGGCAACCAAGCCGAAGAAAAAGAACCCCCGCCTGGCGTCCGGCCGCAAACGCGCGCGCCAGGACGTCAAGCTCAACGCAGCCAACACCTCGCTGCGCTCCAAGTACCGCACCGCCGTCAAGAACGTCGAAAAGGCCGTTCTGAGCGGCGACCAGGCCAAGGCCACCGAGCTGTTCGCCAAGATGCAGAAAGTGGTGGACACCGTGGCCGACAAGGGCATCTTCCACAAGAACAAGGCCGCGCGCGACAAGAGCCGCCTGTCGGCCAAGGTCAAGGGCCTCACCGCCGCCGCTGCCGCCTGACCAGGCGGCCCCCGGCCTGGCTCGACCAGGCCACCAGCCCGGGCCCCGGAACCTCGATTCCAGGACCCGCCGTTTGAACCGGTGCGCTGCCAGCAAAAGCAAAAAAGCCGTCTTGCGACGGCTTTTTTGTTTCTGCTAGCCCTCTCCAGTGAAGACGCAACTCCGGAGCGAGAAAGCCCAAAGCCCAGGGACAGCGAGGGTCCGGCTCCGCCGGCCCAAGCTGTCGTCCCCCCTCCAAGCGCCGCGCAGCGGCGCGCCAGAGAGGGGGGAAGCGCCGAAGGCGCGCAGGGGGGTGCTCATGGTTTCCACTGCGCCAGAAACGCCAGCAGCACCCGGGCCGAGTTGTCCGCCGCCAGCCGCATGAAGGTGCCCATCTCGTTGCCGCCCTCGCCACCGCCGGCCAGGTCGCTCAGCGAGCGGAAGGCCAGGTAGGGCACGCCGTTGGCATGCGCCACCATGCCCACCGCAGCGGTTTCCATGTCAACCACGTTGGCCTCGAAGGTGCGGAAGGTGTATTCGCGGAAGGCCCGGTTGTCCAGGAAGGCCTGGCCGGAAACGCCGTTGCCGCCGATCACCAGCTTGGGCGGCTGCTTCAGGCAGGCGCCGGCGGCGCAGGCTTCCAGGTCCACCTTCATGCGGCGCGCCGCTTCGAGCATCGCCGGGTCGGCCTCGAACCAGAAGCGGCGCGTGAGCTGCGGCTGGGCGGCCGAGCGGAATTCCACCGGACGCGGGAACATGAAGCCGAAGTTCGGCAGCGTCGCGTCCTTGATGAAGGGCGGCGCCTGGTACGTGCCGGGCGCCGTCTCGCGCGCCATCAGCACCTCCAGGTACTGGCCCCAGCGGGCCGGCACCGTCACGTCACCGATCGACAGCCCCGGGTTCACCCCGCCGGCGATGCCGCTGAACACGATGTGGCTGAGCCTGAAGCGGTCCAGCGCGAGCTGCGTGTTCATGGCCGCGTTGGTCATGCTGATGCCCGAGAGGAACAGCACCACCGGCCGCCCTTCGAGCACGCCGGTGTGGAACGCCACGCCGTTGATGCGCACGGTGCGGGCGTCCTGCAGCTTCTGGCGCAGCAGCACCAGTTCCGGCTCGAAGGCCGACATCACCGCGACGCGCGGGGTGGCGTCCCCCGCGGCCGGCCGCATGCCGGCGCACCCGGCCAGTGCGGCGGCCAGCGCCAGCGCCCCGAACAGGCGGTACAGCAGGGGTTTCCTTGGGGTGTTGTCGTGCTTCATGGCGAGGTGTTTCATTGGGAGAAGCGGTTGTGGGCGGGCATTGCCCGTACAGGAAGTACATGGAGCAAGCAAGAAGAATACCGGCGACAGCCGGAACGTTTTCCTACGACGCGGTGCACGTGGATAGCCTGCGGCAGGCGGCGGCGTGACCGCGGTATGTGACGGGCGACACCGCTTGGCGCATCACGCCGCAGGCCGCGGCGCACTCAGGCCTTTGCTGTAGAACCCGGACGGATCGAAGCAGCAGACCCGCTTTTCCCCGGCAGCCAGCATGGCGCACGCGTTTTCCACCCGGCTGCCGCGGGTCTTGGCCTGCTTCGCGGACTCGATCCAGTGGATCCAGTCCACCCGGGCCAGGGTCGTGGTGGCGTCCCACACCGCCTTGGCCTGCGGGGAGGCGGCGAGCGCTGTCTCGAAGTCCGGCGGCAGCACGGGCTCCGGCTCTTTCGCCACGGGGGCGATTTCCACCGCGACCAACGCCCCCACCTCCGCACCGGCGGCTTGCCGCAGCGCTTCGCCGACCTTCAGCCAATGGCTCAACTGGCCATCCGGCTCCAGCGTGGCTTGAAAGGGGCGGCCGTTGATCGTGCCCTGCACGCTCGTCCTGCCGCGCCGGGGCAGCTTTTCGCTGGCCGACCGGGGCAGGACCACAAACGTCCAGGCGCCGTCCTTGGCCGGCATGGCCGGGCGAAGCAGCCGGGCCTGGAAGCGCGATCTTTTGGCGACCCCGTTCATCGATGCGGCCTCTGGCGTGTATGAAGGGTCAGCCCCCATCCGAGGGCAGCAGGTCCGGGTTCCACACCACTTCCCAGAGGTGCGAGTCCGGGTCCTGGAAGTACCCCGCATAGCCGCCCCAGAAGGTGTCCTGCGCGGGCTTGACGACCCGGGCGCCCGCGGCCTGCGCTTGCGCCATGACCGCGTCCACCTCGGCCCTGGAAGCCACGTTGTGCCCGAGCGAGAAACCCATGGCGGCGTTCGGGGCGGCGATCGAAAGGCCGGTGTCGTGGGCCAGGCTTGTCCGGGGCCAGAGGGCGAGTTTCAAGCCGCTCTGCAGCTCGAAGAACGCCACCGCACCATGCTCGAATGCCTGCCCGACGATGCCGTCGGTGCGCAGGCCGAGTCCGTCCCGGTAGAACGACACCGCGCGCTCCAGCTTGTCCACCCCCAGGGTGATGACCGTGACCCTTGCCTGCATGACGAACCTCCATCGAAGCGTCGTGCATTGTCCCGCAGGCAAGCCACAACGGATCAGCCGCGCAGAATCGCCTCCCCCGTCCGCGGGTTCGTCAGCGTCACGTTCTCGAGTGCCTGGATGCGCCAGGCCTGGTCCCGCCGGGTCAGCACGGCGAGGATCAAGGTGTCCACTTCGTGCGGCCCGGCGGGATGGGCGGCGCCGGCGGCCAGGCGGCTCCAGAAATGGATGACCACCGCCCCATCGGCCACCGGAACGGCGTCGATCAGCTCGTTCGCCAGGGTGGAGTCGCGGTAGATCGTTTCGTGGATGGGCGCGTGGAGCGCCACGATTTCGTCGACGCCCCGCACGTAATGGCCAAAGCGGTTGACGAAGGTCGCGTCCGCCCAGAACAGGGCGCCGAACGCCGCCATGTCATGGGCGTTCCAGGCGGCCTGGAACGCGCCGGGCGCCTCTTCGGGGCGGTTCATCGGGGTGTGGAGGATTCTTGCCATGGCGTGGAGCGCGCGAGGTACGCAGCCGTCACCGAGAAGCTCAGGCCCTGGCCGGCGGATCCGGCAGCAGACAGGCCTCGGCCACCTGGAGCTCGTTGTCGCGCGCGAAGTTCATCACGAAGTCCCAGGCCATGGGCTCGACGTCGCGCAGGTCGGCGTGCACCACCACGCACTTCACGCCATTGATGGTGGTCGGCACGCACCAGGGGGAATAGCTCAGGTGGCTGCCGGGCTGGGCGCCGCCGGGCCGGAACGGGCTCATCACGCCGGCCAGCCGCTCGGCCCAGTCGCTCGGGCGGAAGGTGCGCCCAGCCCGGGTGATGCCCTGGATGAAGACTTGCTTGGCTGTGGGTGAGACCATCGGGGAAAAGCCTTCGGGTGGAGGGCCTGCTGAGACGTTCGGCGCACCGGCGGAGGGTGGCTCGTTCGGGCGGCAGGTATTGTATCTTATATAAGACTTGAGTCGGGGCCTTGCGCGCGCATGGCTGCGATGCCGAACAAGCAATGATGATGCCTGCGCGAGCCCCTAGAATCGCAATTCAACGGCTCAACCTGCGTTGAGCCGCTTTCTTTTCAACGGAGTCCCTGCATGAAAGCCGCCCCGATCCCCGCCGCATCGCCCCACGTGATGAACACCTACGGCCGCCTGCCGATCGCGATGTCGCATGGCCGAGGCTGCCGCGTGTGGGACGTGAACGGCAAGGAGTACCTGGACGCGCTGGCCGGCATCGCGGTCAACACCCTGGGGCATGCCCACCCCAAACTGGTGCCCGCCCTGAAGGACCAGGTGGGCAAGCTGATCCACTGCTGCAACTACTACCACGTGCCCGACCAGGAGAAGCTGGCCCGGTTGCTGGCCGAGCGCGCGGGCATGACCAACGCGTTCTTCTGCAACAGCGGCCTGGAGGCCAACGAGGCCGCGATCAAGCTGGCGCGCAAGTACGGCCACGACAAGGGCATCGACAAGCCCCAGATCGTGGTCTACGACAAGGCCTTCCACGGCCGCTCCATCGCCACCCTCTCGGCCACCGGCAACCCCAAGGTGCAGGCCGGCTTCGGCCCGCTGGTGGAAGGCTTCATCCGTGTGCCGCTCAACGACATCGATTCGCTCAAGAAGGCCACCGCCGGCAACCCCGACGTGGTGGCGGTGTTCCTGGAGACCATCCAGGGAGAAGGCGGCGTGAACCCGATGCGCGCGCAGTACCTGCGCGAGGTGCGCGAGCTGTGCGACGCCAACAGCTGGCTGCTGATGATCGACGAGGTGCAGTGCGGCATGGGCCGCACCGGCAAGTGGTTCGCGCACCAGTGGGCCGGCATCGTGCCCGACGTGATGCCCCTGGCCAAAGGCCTGGGCTCGGGCGTGACCATCGGCGCGGTGGTGGCCGGCCCCAAGGCGGCCAACATCTTCCAGCCGGGCAACCACGGCACCACCTTCGGCGGCAACCCGCTGTCCATGCGCGCAGGCGTCGAGACCATCCGCATCATGGAAGAAGAAGGCCTGCTGGCCAACGCCGAGCGTGTGGGCGCGCACCTGCGCGCCGCGCTGGAAAAGGGCCTGGCCGGCGTGGACGGCGTGAAGGAAATCCGCGGCCAGGGCCTCATGCTGGGCATCGAACTCGCCAAGCCCTGCGGCGTGATCCTGCAGCGCGCGGCCGACGCGGGCCTGCTGCTGTCGGTCACCGCCGACAGCGTGATCCGCCTGGTGCCGCCGCTGATCCTCAGCACGGCCGAAGCCGATGAGATCGCCGCCATCCTGGTGCCCCTGATCAAGGCCTTCCTGGCGGAGTGAGCGCGCCCATGTCGACGACGATTCGCCACTACCTGCAGTTCAAGGACCTGAGCGCCGAGGAGTACGGCCACCTATTCGAGCGCGCCGCTTTCATCAAGCGCAAGTTCAAGGCCGTCGAGAAGTACCAGCCCTTCGCCGACCCCGACCGCACCCTGGCCCTGATCTTCGAGAAGGCGAGCACGCGCACGCGCGTGAGCTTCGAGGCCGGCATGTACCAGATGGGCGGCTCGGTGGTGCACCTGACCACCGGCGACAGCCAGCTCGGCCGCGCCGAGCCGATCGAGGACAGCGCGCGCGTCATCAGCCGCATGGTCGACCTGGTGATGATCCGCACCTTCGGCCAGGACAAGCTCGAGGCCTTCGCCGCGCACTCGCGCGTGCCGGTCATCAACGGCCTGACCAACGAGTTCCACCCGTGCCAGATCCTGGCCGACCTGTTCACGCTGGTCGAATACCGCCCGGCCGCCAGCGGCGACCCGCTGGACGCGATCCGCGGCAAGGTCGTGGCCTGGGTGGGCGACGGCAACAACATGGCCAACACCTGGCTGCAGGCGGCCGAGCTGCTCGGCTTCACGGTGCACGTGAGCACGCCCAGCGGCTACGAGGTGGACGCCAGGCTGGCAGGCATCACCAACCCGGCCTGCTACCAGGTCTTCAAGGACCCGAAGGAAGCCTGCCGCGGCGCAGACCTCGTCACCACCGACGTGTGGACCAGCATGGGCTACGAGGCCGAGAACGAGGTCCGCCGCCAGGCCTTCGCTCAGTGGTGCGTGGACGAGGCCATGATGGCCGTGGCCAGGCCCGACGCGCTGTTCATGCACTGCCTGCCCGCCCACCGCGGCGAGGAAGTGGCGGCCGAGGTCATCGACGGCCCGCAGTCCGTGGTCTGGGACGAGGCGGAGAACCGGATGCACGTGCAGAAGGCGCTCATGGAGTACCTGTTGCTCGGCCACCTGGCCTGATCTTCCCGCGCAGGGCTCTCATCAGGCCCTGCCCGCTCCCCCGATGAGCCACTGCCAAGCCTGCGGCGCCTGCTGCGCCTGTTTCCGGGTGGACTTCTCGATCCACGAATCCGAGCCGCACGGCGGGCGCGTGCCGGCCGGCCTGGCCGAGGCGCTCAACGACTCGCTGTGCCGCCTGCGCGGCACCGACCACGCCCGTCCGCGCTGCGCGGCGCTGTCCGGGCGGATCGGCGAGCGGGTGGCCTGCGGCATCTACGAGTGGCGGCCGAGCCCGTGCCGCGAGTTCGAGGAAGGCAGCGACGCCTGCGCGCAGGCGCGCCGCCGCCATGGCCTGGCGCCGATATCCGCTGTTTGACTGCCGCGCCGCTATGCAGGCCCTGATCGACGCCATCGCCCGCCTGCCGCCGCCGGGCGGCGACGCGCAGCGCGTGTTCCACGGGCGCGGCGGCCTGCACCCCGGCAGCGAGGACTGGACGCTCGACTGGTACGACCCGGTGTGGGTCGCCACCGCGTTCGGCCCGGCCAGCGGCGCCGAAGTCCATGCGCTCGGCGCGGCGCTGGCGGCGCGCTGGGCAGCCGTCGGCCAGGGCCGGCCGCTGAACTGGGTGCTGCAGCGCCGCCAGCCCGCCGGTCCCGCGAGCCGGCCGGTCACCGAATGCCTGGCCGGCCAGGTGCCCGAGCCGCACGTCGTGACCGAAGCCGGCGCGCGCTACCGCGTGCAGGTGCTCAATGGCCAGAACCGCGGCCTATTCCTCGACATGGCCGAGGGCCGCCGCTGGATGCGGGACCACGCCCGGGGCGCCCGCGTGCTCAACCTGTTCGCCTACACCTGCGCGTTTTCGGTCGCGGCGCTGCAAGGCGGCGCGGCGCAGGTGCTGAACCTCGACATGGCCGGCGGCGCCATCGCCACCGGCCAGCACAACCACCGGCTCAACTTCGCCGGCACGCCGCAGGAGCCCCGCGCCCGCTTCCTGGTGCACGACCTGTTCCACTCCTGGGGCAAGCTCGCGCGCCTGGGGCCCTACGACATCGTGGTGATGGACCCGCCGAGCCACCAGAAGGGCAGCTTCATGGCCCCCAAGGACTGGCCGCGCCTGCTGCGCCGCCTGCCCGACCTGCTGGCGCCCGGCGGCCGCGCCCTGCTGTGCCTGAACGCGCCCGAGCTCCCCGAGCACTTTCTGCACGAACACCTGGCGCGCGAGGCGCCCGGCCTCGCGGTCGAGCAGCGCCTGCCCAACCCGCCCGCCTTCGCCGACGTGTCGAGCGACCGGGCGCTCAAGGTGCTGGTGGTCAGGGCGCCGACGCCGGCGCCTGGGCCGGAATCGGCAGCGGACCGATCTCGCCCTTGAACTCCTGCAGCGAGAAGTAGGTGTGCACCTGCCGCACGCGCGGCAGCCGGTGCAGCTTGTTCTGCAGCAGGAGCGAATAAGCGCTCAGGTCCGCCGCCACCACGACCAGCACGAAGTCGTGCGGGCCCGACACCCCGTGGAACAGCACCACCTCGGGGATCGCCATCACGGCCTGCTCGAACTCCACCGAACTGGCCTCGTTCTGGTGGTCGATGCTGACCATGACGAAGGCCATCACCCCGTAGCCCAGGCCCTTGCGGTCCAGCCGGGCGTGGTAGCCGCGGATCAGGCCGCCCTCTTCCAGGCGGCGCACGCGCCGCCAGCTCGGCGACTGCGAGAGGTGCACCGCGTCGGCCAGCTCGCCCGAGGTCAGGCGCGCGTTGTCCTGCAGCGCCCGCATCAGCTTGAGGTCGGTGGCATCGGTCTCGATCAGCATAAACTTTCCCTTTCAACTGGCATTTTCATGGGATTTAGTCTTTCTTTTCCCACTTAGCAGATAGAACGCGCTGGCACGCCCCAGCCTTCCTAGAATCGGCCGACATTCCCGCAACTCCCCTCCACCATGACCACCACGACCACCGCCGCTGCGCCATCCTTCTTCAGCCATGTGCCCGCCTACGGCGGCGACCCGATCCTCACGCTGATGGAGGACTTCCAGAAAGACCCCCGCCCGAACAAGGTGAGCCTGAGCATCGGCCTGTACTTCGACGAGCAGGGCCGCCTGCCGGTGCTGGAATCGGTGCGCCGCGCCGAGACCGTGCTGGCGCAGGCCATCGTGCCGAGCGGCTACCTGCCGATGGAAGGCGCGCCCGACTACCGCGCCGCCGTGCAGGCCCTGGTGTTCGGCGCCGGCAGCGAGGCCCTGGCCAGCGGCCGCGTGGCCACCATCCAGTCGCTCGGCGGATCGGGCGCGCTCAAGGTCGGCGCCGACTTCATCAAGCGCTACTTCCCGCAGGCCGGCGTCTGGGTCAGCAACCCGACCTGGGAGAACCACCACGCGCTGTTCGAAGGCGCGGGCTTCACCGTCGACACGTATCCCTACTACGACGCCGCCACCGGCCAGATCGACCTGCCCGGCATGCTGGCCACGCTGCGCGGCCTGCCGCGCGGCAGCGTGGTGCTGCTGCACGCGAGCTGCCACAACCCGACCGGCGTGGACCTGACCCGGGAACAGTGGCAGCAGGTGATCCCGGTGCTGGTCGAGGGCGGCCTGATGCCTTTCATCGACATGGCCTACCAGGGCTTCGGCGACGGCATCGACGAAGACGCCTGGGCCGTGCGCGCGCTGGTCGACGCCGGGGGCCAGTGCTTCGTGGCCAACTCGTTCTCCAAGAACTTCTCGCTCTACGGCGAGCGCTGCGGCGGCCTCAGCGTGGTCTGCACCGACGCCCAGGCGGCCGGCACCGTGCTCGGCCAGCTCAAGGCCACGGTGCGGCGCAACTACTCGTCGCCCCCCATCCATGGCGAGCGCGTCATCACCACCGTGCTGCAGTCGGCCGAGCTGCGCGCGCTGTGGGAGCAGGAGCTGGCCGCGATGCGCGAGCGCATCCGGGACATGCGCATCCGCCTGCACGCGGTGCTGCAGGCGCGCTTCGGCGGCCGGCGCGACTTCGGCTACTTCCTCACCCAGCGCGGCATGTTCAGCTACACCGGCCTGAGCGAGGCGCAGGTGGACGAGCTGCGCGAGCGACACGGCGTGTACCTGGTGCGCTCGGGCCGCATGTGCATGTCGGGCCTGTCGCCCCAGAACGTCGGGCGCGTCGCCGAAGCCATGGCGGCGGTGATGGAGCGCGATTGAACGGCAGCGGCACGCCCTCCCGGCGCCTCTGGGACATCTCGCCGCCGGTGCACGCCGGCAGCCCGGTGTTCCCCGGCGACACGCCCTACCGCCAGGCCTGGGGCGCCACCATCGGCCCCGGCTGCCCGGTGAACGTGAGCGCGCTCACGCTCTCGCCCCACGTGGGCGCGCACGCCGACGCCCCGCTGCACTACGACGCCGGCGGCGCGCCGGTGGGCGAGCTGCCGCTGGAACCCTTCATCGGCCCCTGCCGCGTGGTCCACGCCATCGGCTGCGGGCCCCTGGTCGAATGGCGGCACCTCGCGCACGCGATCGATGGGGCGCCCCAGCCGCTGCCCGAACGCGTGCTGGTCCGCACCTACGAACGCATGCCCACCGACCGCTGGGACGACGCGCTCGCCGCCTACGCCCCCGCCACCGTGGAGCGCCTGGCCGACCTCGGCGTGCGGCTGATCGGCATCGACACCGCCAGCATCGACCCGGCCAGCAGCAAGACGCTCGACAGCCACCAGGTCATCCGCCGCCGCGGCTTGCGCGTGCTCGAGAACCTGGTGCTCGACCACGTGCCCGAAGGCGACTACGAACTCATCGCCCTGCCCCTCAAGCTCACCACCGCCGACGCCAGCCCGGTGCGCGCCATCCTGCGAGCCATGACACCATGAACGCCCACGAGAAAACCCCCGAAAGCATCGTCCACGAAGAAAAGGCCCAGCTCGACTTCAGCCGGGACATGAGCTACGGCGACTACCTGCACCTCGACGCCATCCTGAGCGCGCAAAAGCCGCTCTCGCCCGCGCACGATGAGATGCTGTTCATCATCCAGCACCAGACCAGCGAACTGTGGATGAAGCTCATGCTGCACGAGCTGCAGGCGGCGATCCGCCACATCGCCGCCGACGACCTCCAGCCCGCGTTCAAGATGCTGGCGCGCGTGTCGAGGATCATGGAGCAGCTGGTGCACGCCTGGGACGTGCTGGCCACCATGACCCCGCCCGAATACAGCGCGATCCGGCCCTACCTCGGCCCCTCCAGCGGCTTCCAGAGCCACCAGTACCGCTGCATCGAGTTCGCCATGGGCAACAAGAACGCCGCCATGCTCAAGC
>CAZAPJ010000087.1:0-14988 GCA_964487025.1 uncultured Hydrogenophaga sp. | reverse complement strand
AGCAGGTAGCTCTCGGGCACCACCTTGATGATGTCGCCCGGGCCGGCCTGCTGGATCCACTTGTTGGCGCGCACGATGGCGTTGGCCATCGCCTGCGCGGTGTTGGGGTTGCGGTCGATGAAGGTCTGCGGCGCATACAGGCAGGCTGCGGGCATGGGGCCGCCGAACACCTTCTCGGCTTCGCTGACGATGCGGGTGTCGGACACGATCTTGAGGTCGCCCGAGCGCTGCAGCAGCGTGATCACCGGATCGAGGTTGCTGATCGCGTCGATCTGGCCCGAGCGCATCGCGGCCACCGCGCCGTTGGCCGCGCCCACGCCGACGATGCTCACGTCGCTCGGCTTGAGGCCGGCCTTGGCGAGCACGAAGTTCACCAGCACGTTGGTCGAGCTGCCGGGCGCGGTCACGCCGATCTTCTTGCCCTTGAGGTCGGCCACGGTCTTGAAGTTGGCCATGGTCTTGGGGTTGACGCCCAGCACGATCTGCGGCGCCAGGCCCTGCAGCACGAAGGCGCGCATCGGCTGGCCCTTGAACTGCATGTTCACCGTGTGCTCGAAGGCGCCCGAGACCACGTCGGCGCTGCCGCCCACCACCGCCTGCAGCGCGCGCGAGCCGCCCGCGAAGTCCACGATGGTGAGGTCCAGCCCTTCGGCCTTGAAATAGCCGAGCTGCTCGGCCACCGTCAGCGGCAGGTAGTAGAAGAGGTTCTTGCCGCCCACGGCGATGGTGCACTTGGGCTTCTCCAGGTTCTGGGCGAACGAGAGGGAAGGCAGGGTGGCGGCGGCGAGGCTGCCGGCGACGAAATGGCGTCTTTGCATGAGGAGGTCTCCTGGTCGGTTAGAGCGAGCGAAAGCGGAAGTCGGTTGGCGGCCCAGAGCGGCGCACGGTGGTGCTGCATGGGACGGGTGCCCAATCATAGTAGGCCCCGCCGACGCCCCGTGTGCCATCCGGGGCATCCCTCAGACCGTCAACCCGTCCACGAACACCTTGAGCTCGTTGGGCTCGAAGCGGATCCAGGTTTCGTTGCTCGTCAGCGGCGTGGTCACCACCACCGCGGCGCGGTCGCCGGGCTGGTTGAGTTCGGCGAAGTTCACGGTCCAGTCCTGGTCCATCAGCGTGGCCGGGGCGAACGGGTGCTGGCGGATCAGGTAGTGGAGCTGGGTGCTGCAGTGGGCCCAGAGCGCCTCGCCGTTGGAGAGCAGGAAGTTGAAGGTGCCGAAGCGGCGCACCTGGGGCACGAGTTCGCGCAGCGTGAGGGTGAGCTCGGCCACGTCGGGCAGGCCGGCGTGCGACTTGTGCAGTTCCTGCAGCAGCCAGCAGAAGGCGCGCTCGCTGTCGGTGGTGCCGACCGGCCGGAAGTGGCTGTGCAGGTTCGGGCAGTAGTCCTTGAGGTCGCCGTTGTGGGCGAACACCCACTGCCGGCCCCACAGCTCGCGCACGAACGGGTGGGCGTTCTCCAGCGAGACTTCGCCGATCGTGGCCTTGCGCACGTGGGCGATGATGTTGCGGCTCTTGAGCGGGTAGCTCTGCAGGAAGGCCGCCATCGGCGAGTCGGCCGCGCTCTGGTGGTCGATGAACAGGCGCAGGCCCTTGCCCTCGAAGAAGGCGATGCCCCAGCCATCGGCGTGGTGGTCGGTCTTGCCGCCGCGCTGGCAAAAGCCGGTGAAGCTGAAGGCCGCGTCGGTCGGCGTGGCGCAGTTGAGTCCGAGCAGTTGGCACATACAGGCAGCTATTGTGGCGAGCCTTTCGCCTCGGCGCGCAGTTTCAGTGCCGCGACGATCGCGAGCAAGCAGACCGCGGCCAGCATCAGGAAGGTCTCCTCGAAGGCGGCGATGCGGCTGGCGGCGTCGCCGGCGCCGCCGATCTGCGCGTCGTGCGCGGCCAGGCGCCATTCGAGCACGATGCCGCACAGGCTCACGCCGGCCGATCCGCCGAGCATGCGCAGGAAGTTGATGGTGCTCGCGCCCTGCGGGATGTGGGCCCGGTCCAGCCCGCGCATGGCGCCGATGTTGAGCGAGGGCAGGATGAAGCCCAGGCCGATGCGGCCCAGTATGGTCCAGATCACCAGCAGCGGGATGATCTGCGCCGGCCGGTCGGGGCTCACGGTGAGCATGAGCACGAACGAGGCGGCCAGCAGCAGCAGGCCGATGGTGACCAGCCGGTGCGTCGGGTGCCGGTCCGCCAGCCGCCCGACCACCGCCATGCACACCCCGAGCACCAGCCCGCCGGGCAGCAGGATGGTGCCCACGTGCGAGGCCGGCAGGTCCAGCCCCATCAGCATGTAGACCGGCAGCAGGTAGGTCGAGCCGAACAGCGCGATGCCGTAGATGAAGGCCACGATGCTGCCCATGGCGAAGCGCCGGTCGGTGAACAGCGAGAGGTTCATCAGCGGGTCCGTGCCCGGCCGGTGGCGCCGCGCCTTGAGCGTGCGCCGCTGCAGCCACACGAACACCAGCAGCAGCAGCGCGGCCGCGCCCAGCAGCGTGCCGGCGGCCAGCGCGGTGCCGCCGTGCAGTTCCACCAGGCCGTTGAGCAGGCACAGGGTGCCGGCCGTGGCCAGCAGCAGGCCGCGCCAGTCCAGCCCCGCGCCGTCCGGGTTGGCGGCCACGCCGCCGGGCGCGGAGGTGGGCAGGTAGCGCCGGGCGAGCCACAGCGACACGAGGCAGAACGGCACCACCATGAAGAAGATCGAGCGCCAGCCGAAGGCGTCCACCAGCACGCCGCCGATGCTGGGCCCGAGCGCGGGCGCCAGCACCACCCCCATGCCGAAGATGCCGCTGGCGCGGCCCTGTTCGTGGGGCTCGAAGGCGCGCAGGATGATGATGGCCGGGATCGGCTGCACCACGCCGGCGGCCAGCCCCTCGGCCACGCGCGCGGCCAGCACCAGCGGGAACTGGTTGGCCAGGCCGCCGGCCACGCCCCCGGCCAGCAGCAGCCACATGCAGCCCGAATAGGTGCGCCGGTAGCCGTAGCGCGCCAGCAGCCAGGGCGTGGTGAGCATGGAGACCGTCATGGCGGCCATGAAGCCCGCCGACACCCATTGCGCCCGCTCCTGGCCGAGCGCGAAGTGGTGGCTCAGGTCCGGGATCGCCACGTTGATGATGGTGGAGGACATGACGGACGCAACTGTGCCGACCATGACCGTGAACAGCAGCAGCCAGCGGTAGCGCGGGCCGTAGCGCTCGCGCAGCGTGGGCAGGGCATCGCGGTCTCGTGGCTCAGCCGCCATGGGGTGGCTCCACCACGGTGGCCGCCGCCATGGCGCAGCGCGCGCACACACAGGCCAGGCCGCGGGCCTGCTCGGGCAGGCGCGCCAGCAGGTCGGGCGGGAAGTCAGCGCTCACGCACCAGCAAGGCGGCTGCGGCTGGCCGGTGGCGTGTTCGACCTCCATGGCGCAGCGGTTGTCTCCCCCGCACAGGGGGCAGCGCGTGGCGTCGATGATGGGGCCGCTCATGGCTTCCGATTTTGCCTGTGCGTGCCCGCGCCTGCCTGCCCGGTCCGCTACTTCGCGGTTGTTGCCAGCGGGGTGCCGGTGCTGCGGCCGCTGGCGTCCGGCCCGTCGCCGAGGAAGCCGCCGCTCTGGCGCGTCCACAGCCGCGCGTACAGCCCGCCGCGCGCCAGCAGCTCGCCGTGCGTGCCCTGCTCGGCGATGCGGCCGCCGTCGACCACGATCAGGCGGTCCATGGCCGCGATGGTCGAGAGCCGGTGCGCGATCGCCACCACGGTCTTGCCTTCCATCAGGCGGTACAGGCTGGCCTGGATGACGGCCTCGACCTCCGAGTCGAGCGCGCTGGTGGCCTCGTCGAGCAGCAGGATCGGCGCGTCCTTGAGCATCACGCGGGCGATCGCGACGCGCTGGCGCTGCCCGCCCGAGAGCTTGACGCCGCGCTCGCCCACGTGGGCGTCGTAGCCGTGCCGCCCCTCGGGGTCGGTCAGGGTCTGGATGAAATCGTGCGCCTCGGCGCGGTGGGCGGCAGCCAGCATCTGCGCCTCGCCCGCGTCGGGCCGGCCGTAGAGGATGTTGTCGCGCACCGAGCGGTGCAGCAGCGAGGTGTCCTGCGTCACCATGCCGACCTGTGCGCGCAAGGAATCCTGCGTCACCGCGGCGATGTCCTGGCCGTCGATCAGGATGCGGCCGGCTTCGATGTCGTAGAAGCGCAGCAGCAGGTTGACGATGGTCGACTTGCCCGCGCCCGAGCGGCCCACCAGGCCGATCTTCTCGCCGGGGCGGATGACGAGCGAGAGCTTCTCGATCACGCGCGGCGCGGCGTCCTGCGCGTCGCGCACGCGGCCGTAGTCGAAGTCGACCGCCTCGAAGCGGATCTCGCCGCGCGTCACCGCGAGCGGCTGCGCATCGGGCCGATCCACCACGCGGTGCGGCCGCGCCAGCGTGTTGATGCCGTCCTGCACCGTGCCGACATGCTCGAAGAGGGAGGCCAGCTCCCACATGATCCAGTGCGAGATGCCGTTCAGCCGCAGCGCCATCGCGGTGGCCGCGGCCACCGCGCCGGCGCCCACCTGGCCGCGTGTCCACAGCCACAGCGCCATGCCGGTGGTGGAGGCCACCAGCGCCATCGACAGCGCGTGGTTGACGATCTCGAAGCCGCTGACCAGCCGCATCTGGCCGTGCACGGTGACGAGGAACTCCTCCATCGCCGAGCGCGCGTAGCCGGCCTCGCGCCTGGCGTGCGAGAACAGCTTGACGGTGGCGATGTTGGTGTAGGCATCGGTGATGCGCCCGACCAGCAGCGCGCGCGCATCGGCCTGCGCGCGCGAGACCCGCGCCAGCCGCGGCACGAACCAGCGCAGCGCGGCCATGTAGACCGCCAGCCAGGCCAGGAAGGGCAGCAGCAGCCAGCGGTCGAAGCTGCCGACCACAGTGACCATGGTGACGAAATAGATGACCACGAACACCAGGATGTCGGTCAGGGTGAAGCAGGTGTCGCGCACCGCCAGCGCGGTCTGCATCACCTTGGCCGAGATGCGGCCCGCGAACTCGCCCTGGAAGAACGCCATGCTCTGGCCCAGCAGCAGGCGGTGGTAGTTCCAGCGCAGCCGCATCGGGAAGTTGCCCGCCAGCGCCTGGTGCTTGAGCATCGTCTGCAGCGCCACCAGCACCGTGCTGCCGAGCAGGATGGCCGCCAACAGCAGCAGCGTGCCGCCTTCGTCGGCCCACAGGCGCGCCGGCTCGGTCGCGGCCAGCCAGTCCACCACGCGCCCGAGCAGGGCGAACAGCAGCGCCTCGAAGGCGCCGATGACCGCCGTCAGCAGCGCCATGCCCGCGATGAACGGGCGCATGCCCTCGGTCCCGGCCCACAGAAACGCCAGGAAGCCGCGCGGCGCGGGCCGCGGCACGGCGTCGGGATAGGGGTCTACGCGCTTTTCAAACCAGTCGAACACAGGCAGCAACTCCAGCAGCGGCGCGGGGCAGGGCGCCCGCGAAGCCACAAGTCTGCCTGTTTTTGCGTGCTGGCTTGTTTCAGGGGGTCAAGCGCAGGTCGTGTGCCAGCCGCTCGCCGATGGTGAGGCCATCCTGTTGCTGCGATGACCGGCTCAGCTGCTCGATGGCGTGGCCGGCGCCGGGCAGCACGTGCAGAAGATAGCGGCCACCCGAGCTCTCGAAAACCGCCTTGGCCTTCGCCTGCGAGGTGAAAGGAAGCTTGGTCACGCCCTGGGTGCCGACACCGCCGGCGATCGGCACGTTTTGATCCAGGGCGCCGTGGTAGTTGTGAATCGTGTGGCCCCGCGCCGCCGGGCAGGCGGGTGTCTCGGCCATCAGCGTGCCCGCCAGCGAGGCGACCTCGCTGAACACGTCGGTCAGGCAAGCCATGGTCTGCACCATCATGGCCCCGTTGGAGTGGCCGACGCCGAATGTGCGCTCCGGCGCCACGGCATATTTCTGCTGCAGGTAGCGCACGGCGCCGGTGATGTAGCCGACATCGTCCACCCGGTCCCGATAAGGCCTGCCGCAGCAGCCGCCACCCGCGTTCCAGGCCTTTGATTGGCCGCCTCCGATGCGGGCCGCCGCCGAGCCGTTGAGGTAGGCGACGATGAAGCCGTGCTTCTCCGCCACCCCGTTGATTTTCAAGTGGTTCAGCATGAAGCGCGCATGGCCGCCGCCGCCATGCAGCGCCACCAGCAATGCGCGCGGCTGCCCCGCGGCCGGCAGCGAAAAGGGGACATACACCAGCATCTCGCGCCCGCCGAACGCGTCATCGTGAACGTTTGCCGCCCTGGCGCCCGATGATGATGGCTCGCCGGCAACGGTTTCCTGGTTTCTCTGTGGTGTTTCCCGGATCTGCTGGAGGCGCTGCCACCGCGATTCGGTCTCCTCATTCGTCTGTGCGTGCGCTGGCTGGAGCAAGACGGAAAGCAGGAGGGATAGAAAGCAGCACGAGGCGATGCGGGAAAGAGGGAACGTGTTCATGAATCGAACCCTATTTGTCCTGTCATCGCGCCGCGTACAGCGCAGGCAGGAGGTTCTCCAACATGCTGACTTCCTCTACGTTGTGCGTCAGCCAAGCCGTGCCCATAGCGTCGGAGAAGACCCTGGGACGGGCAAACGTGTTGAACAAGCGCCTGAATGGGCCGGTGGCAACGCCGACCGTCATGCAGGATCTGTAGCTCGCCCCTTCCCGCTCCTGCCCGAACCGATGCTCGAGCCGGAAGATCTCCACGCCTGCCACCCGCCTCACGAGCGAGATGCCCTCTTCGTCGAGCTTTTCGACGTACTCCGTGGAGTCGACGTAGTACGCCGGATGGGCCCCGAAGGCTTCGACGATGCGAAAGCTCGATCCTTGTCCGGTTCCTGTGGTCGGCGACCTCGCCGCGAGCTCCCAGTGGATGTGATCGCGCGGATGCCAGAGCAGGTACCGAGGGTAGGTGACGCCCTCCAGCGCCATGGTCTGGCCAAGCGTCTCGAACCACCAACGAAGCATCGCCGGCGTGACGCCTCTGACCGTGTCGTGCTCGATCGTCAGTTGGAGTTGGCCATTGGGCAGGATGGCCTGCGTTGTCTTGGCCGATCCAACCGTCTTCATCGGGCCCGCATGGGGCCGCTCCGGCAGCAAAGGAAGGCACCTCATGCTGCTGCGCATTTCTTGAGTGGCGAACGCTTGGCAGGCGCCGGCTCGAAGGAATCGCTGGGCCTAGGCAGCCCTATGGCAGTACCGCCATCGCTTCAACCTCGATCAGCAGGTCGGGGGTCGAAAGCGACGAGACACCAATGAGGGTGATGGGTCGGCGCGGGTCGAAGCCGAGATCCTGCGCGGCTTGAACGGCGCCGGAAACCATCTGTTCCATCTTGTCAGGGGACCAGTTTGGCACGTACACCGTCAGCTTCGCCACGTCGGAGAATGTGGCGCCAACCGCCCGGAGGGCATGGAACACATTGCGGTACACCTGCTCCGACTGCTTTGCAAGGTTGCCATGCCCCACCAGGTTGCCGCTCTCGTCCAGCGCCACCTGTCCTGAAAGGCAGATGACTTTTGTGCCAGTGGAAACACTGACCTGGAAGTACGAGTCGGGCTTGAAGATGCCGTCCGGATTCAGGACCTGAACTGTCATGAGATCTTCTCCATTTCCATGCGTCGAGTGGCAAGATGCGGCATCCGGCAGGCGGTACCGTTCGCTTCCTGCCTTGGCGAACGTTTGCGCGAGTGGTAGGTGAGGGCCGTTTCGATGCAGGATGCCAGGGCATCGGTTGGGATGGTGTCCGAGAGCTTGAAGACGAGAGCGCGATTTCCATCGAAAGCGAAGTCGTTGGGAAACCTGTTGCGAAAGCGCTCGACAAGCCCGGTCTGGCAGTGAAAGTACATCGCGTACTGTTCCGGATGCTTGTGCTTCCAATCCATGCGAACGGTACTTCCGCTCCTGGTCTGGGCGGTGACATACGCAGGCTCCCCCCACTTGAGGGTTTCTTGCAGTTCACCAACGCCCTCGGTGCTGGCCGCCGTTCGGAAGACCAGCTCTCGAAGCGCCAGCATCCGCTTCCGAACGGCCGGCGGATAGGATTTGAAGTGTGCCTCAACCGCAGGGTTGGAGAAGGGCTTCATGGCGATAGCTGTTGAATGCTTTCCGGGCGCTTCGAGAAGCGCCAGAAGCTCGAAGCGAGTGTAAGCGTCATTGGTGATTTGAAGCAATTCCAGGAGTGGCATGGTCAGGCAGCGCGGTGCAGCACCAGCCCGCCTTTTCGTTTGATCTCCGCCACGTGCGGGAATCCGGCTGCGAGCAGTGCTTGGCGCTGCTCATCCACGGACATGTAGAGCCGGTCATTGCGCATGCCATCTTCTCCCGCGTAGTGGTCGCAGACCAGATAGGCTCCTGTTCCCAGGAGGAGGGGCTTCACCTGCCGATGAAGCGACGATGCGTGCCGCTTGTGCCGGAGCTCGTGGACGGCTTGATGGGTAACGACGAAGTCGAACTTGCCGAGTCCGCTGGACCAATCCGGCGTTTTGAAGTCGGCCAGGACGAATGTGGCCCTGGCTGCAAGGCTTCCGAGTCGGGCCTTCGCGAGGGCATGCATCGCAGGCGAGAAGTCCAGGAGCGTCATGTGGGCGAGAGGCAGCCGGGACAGCAGATGGTTGGCCAGGAAGCCTGGCCCTGAACCAAGTTCCAGGATGGCGACTTCGCCTCGAAGCTTGCCGATCTCGGACGCGAAGCAATCGAAGAACTCCACCCGCCAAGGGCGTTTTTCCATGGCCGTGCGTTCCCACTCTGCGGCCGCTTCGGGTGACGTGAGATCAATTGGGCTGGGAACGTCGATGGGCTCTGTTTTTGGCATGTGCGGCTTCACTCAGTAGATGGTGGCGGCTGGCGCGGCCTGGCGTGCTATTCAAGCCACTCCAGCCGCCCCTTGCGGCGGACCAGGTTCTTGTAGTCCCATTGGATCTTCTGCGCCTTCTCAAGCCACCGATGCAAATCCGACGTCCGTATTTCGGACACATCGTTATAGAACACGGATGCATCCTTGAACTTTTTGCCGACGACATTCAACCCGGCCTCTTCAAAATCCGCCCCGCTCCAGAACATCAGCCGTATGCCCGGCTTCTGCCGGCTGTATCCGACGATTGGATTGCCGCCCAGGAACCAGACCGGATGGGCGTGCCATACCCTGTTCTCGGCCTTCGGCAGGTATTTGTCGATTTCATCGGCCAGGACGTCACACACCGCCTTGTGCCTGGGCTCCTGCCGCGCGTTGTATTTCCGGGTTTCTGGGTGCATCACCTATCTCCTGCCACTGAACATGTGCGGCGCGTCCGATTGACCGAGGGACTGGTCAGCATCCGGCCTGGACCCGAATACCGCTATGCCCACGCGCACTTGCGCACGGTGTCCAGCGTTCGGGTGGTGATGTTCTTGCCAAAGGTGTTTTCAAGCAAGCTCATGAACACCGGGCCCTTTGGCCCGGGCACATAGGCCGCAAGGACTTCGGACCCCGTGAGCTTGAGGATGCTGGCGCCGTCCTGTTCGATGGGCAGTTTCAGCCTGGCTTCTGCGGGGCTGCGAAGAAAAGTGACCACCCGTTTGGCGGTGGGTGGGAGGTTGAATTCGCCGAAGGGGTCCGAGTCGATGAGCGCCTGGAGGTGTTCGGCAGACCGGACGAAGGTGCCGAAGGTGCGCCCAAGCCCGGACTGCATGGCGCTTTCGGCGCGGTGCTCCAGTGCGGCGAGCGACGATGGACGGGCGGTGAAGACGACGTTCCCGCTTGACAGCAGCGTACGCACCTCCGAGAAGCCTGCCGCCTCGAAGCAGCGCTTGAGCGCCGGCATCTTGGCATTCACCGGACTGACACCGCGAAGGAAGGCGGCGTATCGGGGCATGGGCTCTCTGCTTCGCAAGTTGGTGGCACGGTGCTGCCTGGCTGGCGCGGAAACTCAGCGGCCATCCGCGTCAACTGCCCGTGGCCGCGAACGGTCAGCCATCACTGCGCTCGAACGCCAGATGGATGCCCAGTGCGAGAAGCACCGCGCCGCTGAAGCGATACAGCCAGGCCAGAAAGCTCGGATTCGATCTCAACCAGCTCGACAGCAGGCCAGCGAACAGGCCGACCGGCCCCTTGACCACGAACGTCAGGCCTGCAAAGGCCAAGCCAAGGGCGAAGACCGTGAGGGTCGGATGGCCGGCTTCGGGGGCGACGAACTGCGGCAGAAAGGCAAAGTAGAAGATCGCGATTTTCGGGTTTGCCAGGTTGGACAGCGCGCCATCGAGAAACAGGCGCTTCATGGAGCGGGTGGACGCACCATGGACCAATAGCTCATTGCCCGGTGTGCGCAACAGCCCGATCGCCAGGTAGATCAGGTAGGCCGCTCCGGCCAGCTTCAAAGCGACGAAGAGCAGCTCGGATGTGCGAAGAACGGCACCGAGGCCCAGCGTGGCGAGCACCGTGTGTCCGACGAGCCCGAGGCTGACGCCGGCGGCCGTCACGATGCCGGCTTTCGGGCCTTGAGCGACCGAGCGGGACATGACCAGGATCATGTCCTGGCCTGGGGTCGCGATGAGCACCAGGGACGCGATCGTGAAGATGAGCCAGGATGCTTCGAGCATGATGAGGTGATCCTTGGTGACGGCCAATGCCTGAATCAAGCCGTGCCGTGAAGTGAGTCTCGTTGGCTTGAATCGTCAGGCGCTTGCGGCATGAGGCAGTAATGCCAGGAAAAGGCGAACCCAGATGGCGGCCAGGACGAGGTTGCTTGCTGCGAACAAAGCTCCACGGTGGAGGACATTGTTGTAGGACAGATGAACCAGGCTGTGCGCAACCCGTATGGCCACGTAGGCCCATGCCAGATACCAAGCCGTCGGGTCGACATGGTTTGTGGCATGCAGCGTGAGGCACGCCACATAGAACAGAACGGGCAGTTCCAGAAGGTTCACGTAATTGCGGTTGACGATGCCGGCGCTGGGCAGTGCATTGGAGGCCACACCCATTTTCAGATCGTCAAGCGCGATCTTCTTTTGCCGGGCGGCTCTGAATACACGAAGCGGCATGAGCAGCAGCACAGCAAAAGTCCATGCCACCAGCGCCATCATCGGTTGGAATATGACTGTCTGCGTCATGGGTGTGTTCCTGTTCTGTTGCGCATGCCGCTGATCTGAATGTTAGGCGACATGATTCATCTCCGAGTCAGCGCGCGCCGGTAGTGCATGGCGACCGCACCGCAGCGGAGCGGCTTCGCCGAGATCAACTCGAGCCGTCGCGTGCTGGGCAACCCGCTCTCGTACAGGGTCGGGCCGTGGCCGGCGATCCTGGGGTGGACGAGCAACCTGTATTCGTCGATCAGATCCAGCCGGTCCAGCTCGGTCGCGAGCTTGCCGCTGCCGAGGAGCACGCCGTCCGGGGTCGCGTCCTTGAGCTTCTGTACGCCTGTGCGCAGGTCGCCGACGATGTGGTGGCTATTGGTCCACGGAAAGTTCCTTCGCGTCGAGGACACCACGTACTTCGGCTTGGCCTCCAGCTTGACCGCCCACTCCCGCATCGTCGGCGGTGCCTCCGTATCGCCGTGGACGACCGCTGGCCAGTAGCTTTCCATCAGCTCGTAGGTGACGCGGCCCCACAGCATCGCCCCGCCCTCGTCCATGAGGCGGGTGAAGAAGGCGTGTGTCTCGTCGTCGGCGATTCCCTCCTGGTGGTCGACGCAGCCGTCGAGGGTAACGCTGATGCTGAAGGTCAAAAGTCCCATGGTGTCCTCCGGTCGAGATACGCGACGGGTCGCCCGCCGTCTGGCGCCAAGGGCGCGAGCCCAATTCGCGAGATGCTCATCCTGTGCCGCCTACGGTTCTTCCGGTGCATGGCAGACAACACAGAGCTTGTTGCCGGCTGGGTCGCGAAAGTAGGCGCCATAGTAGTTGGCATGGTACTCGGGGCGCAGTCCTGGGGCGCCTTCGGAAATGCCGCCGGATGCCAATGCGATGGCATACGCGTTGTCCACGGCAGTTCGGGAGGTCGCTAGAAACGCCACCATCTGTCCATTGCCCGGCTCATGAGCCTGGCCGTCATAGGGCTTTCCGATAAGGAAGAGAGGGCGAGGATCGGGGCTGGACTGCCAACAAGCCCAAGGACGCTGTGCATCGCAGAACCTTGCAGAGACGCCTAGCGCATCCATTAAAGGCTGGTAGAAGGCCAGAGCTGCCTTAAAGTCATTCGTGCCGATGAAGATGTGAGAGAACAAATCGACTCCTCGGGTTGTACGCAACGCCCGGCACTTGAATTAAGCCGCGTTGCGAAGCAACGTCGGCTTGAGTGAATAGTAGTTAGGCAACATCGTCTGAGTACCTCAGCGTGAGACGCAGCATGTCAAAGTGCTGTATGCCGTCCTCGAAGATTGGCTTGGGGTAATTTCTGACGAAGAAGTCATGGTCAACACTGGTAACCCGAAAGCCATGCCTCTGGTAAAAGGTAAGTTGATAGCCAAATGCGCCGGTGCCTACCTCAATTTGACTTGCGCCAGATTTGCGAAAGAAATCAACTACCCATTCCAACAGTGCCGTGCCATAACCAAATTTCTGATGGTCGGGTTGTATGGCGATGTTCATTAGCTCATGCACGCCTGCCCCAAGCCGCTGGACGACGCACGCGCCAACCACCGCCCCATTGCTTGAAGCGACGAAGCACTGTGATCCGGGGAGATACGAGCGAACCTTGTCTTCCGATGGGTCAGCAAGGAGCAACAGCTCCATTGGGACGTCTGCTGCAGGAATTTCTTGGATCAGTAGCGACATGCTTGTGCCGTTGCCTAACGTTGGAGTTAACTGGACCGCCACGGCATGCCGTGGCGGGTCCGGTTGAGCGAGTTGTTAGGCGTCGCCGCGCGGAGCAGGTGATGCTGGTTGACGCTCATAGCTGACCGTGAGTAGTTCCCAGACGTGCCCGTCGGGTTCGCTCCAGTAGACGAGCTTTCCACCGAACGCTGGGTTTACCTTGTAGTCGTCAGGGCCGTGGGGCAGGCTTCGGTAGGCTATCCCCGCTTCCTTGATGCGGGCGAAGACGGCTTCAAACTCAGCTTCGCTCACTCGGAAGCAGTAGTGCTGCTTGGGAACCGCATCTGTCCATTGGTCAAAGTCGATCGTCAGTTCTTCGTTGACGTAAACCGGGGAGAACGGCCCGACTGTCCCTTGCTCAGCCCACGCAACGCCAAGTAGTGTTCCGAGCTGCCGTGCGGCGGCAACTCTGTCTTTGGATGGCACGATGAGATGGTCGAGTTGGATCGACATGGTGGGTATTCTGCTTCAAGCAGAGTAGAGCTGGGCAGGGCAGGGCGCTCGCTGCGACCTGCCGGCTATGCGACCAACACCTTGGCTTCAAGAGGCATCGAACGGCGCAACGCGTCTCCGACCGGAGAGTGCCTCTCGGCCCACCGCACCAAGTCATGAAGATCCTGCGCAGGTACGCCATCCGCAGCGATCTGCACGGTGATGCTGATGTCGATGGGACCGGGGGAATACAAGTCTGCCTGGCCAAGCAGGCCCCGGTTGTCTGACTGGCTACCGACAGTGACCTCTAGCCGCGTGAGAGCAATGCCCAACTGGGCTGCCCGCATGGCGATCAGCGTCGCGTCGCAGTTCGCCAGAGCTGCCCGGAGATACCAGCCAGGTGATGGAGCGGTACCGCTACCGCCAATGGCGCCAGGCATGTCGGTGATGAGCACTTCACCCTTTGGGCCCGCGGCCCTGCAGCGCAAGCCCGACTCCAACGTCGCAACGGCTGGCTTGTCCTGCGACACAGCGTCTTGGGGATGCGCGGCAAAGTGACTTGCGAGCGCCTCCATGGACTTCCGAATATTCTGCGAGCTCATGAGTCAGCCTCCTTGCGACAAGCTGCGGATGAATGCGCGCCTAACGCGCCGCTTCAGCTGCAGCGGCTCAGGGTGGCACAAGGCGCCGCCGACTGCAAGCGAATGTTAGACCGCACTGCCGCGGGTCGTTACTTGTCAAAGTTGAAGCGAATGAGCTCCCGCACCTCTGCCTGGATGGTCGGCATTTGCCGCAGACGACGCCTTGCGGTGGCGGGGCGGCAACTGAGTCAAATGTCCGTTCGAGCGACTGGTTAGATGCGTTGCCACAATACTACCCCTGCATCTACTTTGGCCAGACTCGGATAACGATCTGCAATGCTGCATGATGGAGATGCTCCAAGTCTTCTCGGAGCTTCCTGATGTCAGGAGGATCAAGCTCAGGGAATGGCACACCGGAACGATCCGAGTAGTAGCGCAGGCGTTCAAAATGCCAAGCAGACGGCTTGCTGCGCGATTGAACGGTTTTGTCCTCGAACAGCTCCAGCTGCCGATCACCTTCGAAAAATCTCGGAATAAGACCGGCCAGATACTCTGGGATTGGGAGTTCAATCGTTGCGCCCGCTTCCTGGTATGCAGATCGCAAGTCTCCAAGGTCATGAGTTCTACGATAGCGCTTCCCTTCGATTGCTATACCCGCTTTGAAGAATAGCTCAAGGGCAAGATGCGCGAGATGCAACGGAACTCGAAAGTGATGTGCACTGCATTCCAAGCCTTCGTCCAAGATTTGAGTGCAGCAACCGATCGCGCAATGCAGATAGGCGTTGGCCGCCCAGGCGAGTTCAACTGCTTCTGAGGTCATATCCTGACGAGGCGTCGAACTCATAGCATCTAACGTTGGCGTTGCGCGGCAGTTGATGCGGGCAGCGGCTTGCGGCAGTAAGCGGATGGCCGGGCCAACTGCCCGCTCGAACAACCTGTTATGCGTTTCTTGGAAAGGACTCTGAGCATTGCTGCAATACTTGAAACGCTGATTGAGCTGCGGTCAGTGCTTGCCTGGCGTTGAGCCGATGTTCTAGCCATACAAGGGTCTCCCCATTGTCTTCAAGGGCTGAAACCTCGAGCGAGAAGCGCTCGATTTCCTTCCTCCGACCAGCATCGGCCGCATAGTCGTCGAAGTGCTCCGCGACGTCGCGAAAGAGCTTTAGCAGGCTGTTGAATTTCGCTCCCATAAAACCTAGCCTTCATGGGCATCGTTGT
>CAZAPJ010000086.1:0-15726 GCA_964487025.1 uncultured Hydrogenophaga sp. | reverse complement strand
GTGTGCTCGGCACGCAGCGGCAGCGGATGATCTGATCGGGGGCGCCCGAACCGCCGGATGACAAACGGTTGCAAACCCATCCCAAGCGGCAAGGGGCCGGCAGAGGCGAGACCTCGATACAACGCCAAACGCGGCAGAATCGGCAATTTCGGCACGAACAGCCTCAATACCCGCGGGCAAGTCCTTGATTTACGATAGATTACGGACCTATGGCGTCTGTTGAATCTGCCGTTCAGGATACCCCCACCATGGCCTTGCCCGGCCTCGGCCGGGCGCTCGTGTCCGCCGGCAAGCTCGGGCAGAAAGCCGCCGAGGACCTCTACCGCAAAGCCCAGACCGGGCGCACGAGCTTCATCGCTGAGCTCACGGGTTCGGGCGCCGTGTCCCCGCTGGACCTGGCCCACACCATGTCGGTGGCGTTCGCCGCGCCGCTGCTGGACCTGGACGCGATCGACGTGCAGCGGCTGCCCACCGGGCTGCTGGACCCCAGGATCTGCGCCGACTACCGGATCGTCGTGCTGAGCAAGCGCAACAACCGGCTGATGGTGGCCACCGCCGACCCAGCGGACCAGCAGGCGGCGGAGAAGATCAAGTTCGCGACCCAGATGGGCGTGGACTGGGTGATCGCGGAGTACGACAAGCTCAGCAAGCTGGTCGAGACCCAGACCACCAGCGTCAACGAGACGATGGACAACATCATCGGGGGCGAGTTCGAATTCGACGAAGCCGCCGCCGATGCCTCCGTCAACGACGTGACCGACAACAAGTCGTCCGAAGTCGACGACGCGCCGGTGGTCAAGTTCCTGCACAAGATGCTGATCGACGCGTTCAACATGCGCGCGTCCGATCTGCACTTCGAGCCCTACGAGCACAACTACCGCGTGCGCTTCCGCATCGACGGCGAGCTGCGCGAGGTCTCGGCGCCGCCGGTGGCCATCAAGGACAAGCTGGCCTCGCGCATCAAGGTGATCTCCCGCATGGACATCTCCGAGAAGCGGGTGCCGCAGGATGGCCGCATGAAGCTCAAGATCGGCCCCGACCGGGTGATCGACTTCCGCGTCAGCACCCTGCCCACGCTGTTCGGCGAGAAGATCGTGATCCGGATTCTGGATCCGAGCAGCGCCAAGCTCGGCATCGACGCCCTCGGCTACGAACCGGAAGAGAAGGAGCGCCTGCTCAATGCCATCAGCCGGCCCTACGGCATGGTGCTGGTCACCGGCCCCACCGGCTCGGGCAAGACGGTGTCGCTCTACACCTGCCTGAACATCCTCAACAAACCGGGCGTCAACATCTCGACCGCCGAGGACCCTTCGGAAATCAACCTGCCCGGGGTCAACCAGGTCAACGTCAACGAGAAGGCCGGGCTGACCTTCGCGGTCGCGCTCAAGGCCTTCCTGCGCCAGGATCCGGACGTGATCATGGTCGGCGAAATCCGCGACCTGGAAACGGCCGACATCTCCATCAAGGCCGCCCAGACCGGCCACCTGGTGCTGTCGACGCTGCACACCAACGACGCGCCGACCACGCTCACCCGCATGATGAACATGGGCATCCCCACGTTCAACATCGCCTCCAGCGTGATGCTGATCACCGCGCAGCGGCTGGCCCGGCGCCTGTGCAACACCTGCAAGGCGCCGCTGGACGTGCCGCGCAAGGCCTTGTTCGAAGCGGGCTACAAGCCCGAAGAGCTCGACGGCACCTGGACACCCTACAAGCCGGTCGGCTGCTCGGCGTGCAACAACGGCTACAAGGGCCGCGTCGGCATCTACCAGGTCATGCCCATCAGCGAGGAGATCCAGCGCATCATCCTGCGCGGCGGCAGCGCGATGGACATCGCCCAGCAAGCCGGCAAGGAAGGCGTTCGCACGCTCCGGGAATCCGGCCTGCTCAAGGTCAAGCAGGGCATGACGTCGCTGGAGGAAGTGCTCAGCGTGACCAACGAGTAACGGCACGGCCGGGCACAGCAAGTCTCAGGGGACCACATGGCAACCGCAGTATCCAAGAGCGTCAAGGACATCGTCTTCGAGTGGGAGGGCAAGGACCGCAACGGCAAGACCGTGCGCGGGGAGACGCGCGCCGCCGGGGAGAACCAGGTGCTCGCGGCGCTGCGGCGCCAGGGCATCGTGCCCGGCAAGGTGAAGAAGCGCCGCATGAGCTCGGGCAAGCGCATCAAGCCCAAGGACATCGCGATCTTCACGCGCCAGTTGGCCACCATGATGAAGGCCGGCGTGCCGCTGCTGCAGGCCTTCGACATCGTCGGCCGCGGCAACCCGAACCCGAACGTCACCAAGCTTCTCAACGACATCCGCGCCGACGTCGAGACCGGCACCTCGCTCAGCGCCGCGTTCCGCAAGCACCCGTTGTATTTCGACAGCCTGTACTGCAACCTGGTCGAAGCCGGCGAAGCGGCCGGCATCCTGGAGGACCTGCTGGACCGGCTGGCGACCTACATGGAGAAGACCGAGGCGCTCAAGTCCAAGATCAAGTCGGCGCTGATGTACCCCATCGCGGTCATCATCGTGGCCTTTGTGGTCGTCTCGGTGATCATGATCTTCGTGATCCCCTCGTTCAAGCAGGTGTTCACCTCGTTCGGCGCCGACCTGCCCGGTCCCACGCTGTTCGTGATCGCCATGAGCGAGTTCTTCATCGAATACTGGTGGCTGATCTTCGGCGGGTTGGGCGGCGGCATCTATTTCTTCATGCAGGCCTGGAAGCGCAACGAGAAGGTCCAGCGGTTCATGGACCGCCTGCTGCTCAAGCTGCCGATCTTCGGCCCGCTGATCGAGAAATCGGTCGTGGCCCGGTGGACGCGCACGCTGGCGACCATGTTCGCCGCCGGCGTGCCGCTGGTGGAGGCGCTCGACTCGGTCGGCGGCGCCTCGGGCAATTCGGTCTACGCCATCGCCACGGAGAAGATCCAGCAGGAAGTCTCCACCGGCACCAGCCTGACCAATGCGATGACCAACGCCAACGTCTTTCCGTCGATGGTGCTGCAGATGTGCGCGATCGGCGAGGAGTCGGGCTCGATCGACCACATGCTCGGCAAGGCGGCCGATTTCTACGAGGCCGAGGTCGATGACATGGTGGCCGGCATCTCCAGCCTGATGGAGCCGATCATCATCGTGGTGCTCGGCACGGTCATCGGCGGCATCGTGGTCTCGATGTACCTGCCGATCTTCAAGCTGGGTTCGGTGGTCTGATGCTGCTGGGCGCCACCGGTGCGGCGGCCGCGGCGCTGCTGGGGGTCCTCGGCCTGCTGGTCGGCAGCTTCCTGAACGTGGTGATCCACCGGCTGCCCCGCATGATGGAAGCCCGCTGGGCGGCCGAGTGCGCGGAGCTCCATCCGCCGGCGCAGGCCGCCGGTTCGGCCGCACCCGCCGCCGAGCCCTTCAACCTGCTCGTGCCGCGCTCGCGCTGCCCGCACTGCGGCCACCCGATCCACTGGTACGAGAACATTCCGGTCTTGAGCTACCTGGCGCTGCGCGGCCGGTGCAGCCAATGCGCCGCGCCGATCAGCGCCCGCTACCCCGCGATCGAACTGGTCACCGCAGCCCTGTTCGCGTGGTGCGGCTGGCGCTGGGGCATCGGCTGGACCGCGCTGGCCTGGTGCGGTTTTTCGGCCGCGGTGCTCGCGCTGGCCGGCATCGACTGGGACACCACGCTGCTGCCGGACGACATCACGCTGCCGCTGGTCTGGGCCGGCCTGTGCGCCGCGGCGCTGCGCGTGACGGCCACGGCCCTGCCCGATGCGCTCTGGGGCGCGGTGGCCGGCTACCTGTCGCTGTGGACGATCTACTGGGTGTTCAAGCTCGCCACCGGCAAGGAGGGCATGGGCTATGGCGACTTCAAGCTGTTCGCCGCCTTCGGCGCCTGGTTCGGGTGGCAAGCCCTGATCCCCATCATCCTGGTGGCGTCGGTGATCGGCGTGGTGATCGGCCTCGCGATCAAGGTCTGGAGCCAGTTGCGCGAAGGCGGCTACGTGCCCTTCGGGCCTTTCCTCGCGCTGGCCGGCCTGGCGACCATGGTCCTCGGCCCGTCGGCGATGCAAGGCTTCTTCGGCCTGTGACCCTGATGCCGGCGCGTGCCCGCCCCCCCCTGCGCCTGGGCGTGACCGGCGGCATCGGCAGCGGCAAGAGCACGGTGGCCAAGGCGCTGCAGGCGCATGGCGCCGACCTGATCGATGCCGACGCGATCTCGCGCGAAAGCACCGCCGCCGGAGGCGCAGCCATTCCCGCCATCGCGCAGGCCTTCGGCCCCGGCTTCATCGCCGCCGATGGCGCGCTGGACCGGCAGCGCATGCGCGAGCACGTGTTCGCGCACCCCGACGCCCGCCAGGCGCTCGAGCGCATCGTGCACCCCTTGATCGGCGCCGAGATCGCGCGCCGGGCCGCGGCCTGCGCGTCCGCGTGCACCGTGTTCGACGTGCCGCTGCTGGTGGAGTCGCCCCACTGGCGGCACCAGTTGGACCTCGTGCTGGTGGTGGACTGCACGCCGGGCACGCAGATCCGGCGCGTGCAGCAGCGCAGTGGTTGGGACGTGGAAACCATCGAAGCCGTGATCCGCAGCCAGTCCCCCCGGCTGCGGCGGGTGCAGGCCGCCGACCTCGTGCTCTACAACGAATGGGACGACCTGGCCGGCTTGCAGGCCACGGTGCGAACACTGGCGCCCCGGTTCGGGCTATGATGGCAACGCCCAATCCCGCTACCTCGTACCGAGCCACCTCGTCGCCGTGATCCTGTACGACTATCCCCTCAACGAACGCATCCGCACCTACCTCCGTCTGGAACAACTGTTCCGGCGCCTGGTCGAACTGGTTCCCCGCAGCCACCCGCTGGACCACCACTACGCGCTGCAGACCATCTTCGAGATCATGGACGTGGCCGCGCGCGCCGACATGAAGTCGGACGTGCTCAAGGACCTCGACCGCCAGAAGCAGCAGCTCGCGGCCTACCGGGGCAACCCCATGATCGCCGAGGAAGTGCTCGATGGCGTGATCCGGCAGCTCGACGATTGTTTCGCCCAGCTCAACGAGCTGGCGGGCAAGACCGGCCAGCCCCTGACCGAGAACGACTGGCTGATGGGCATCCGCAGCCGCATCGGCATCCCCGGCGGCACCTGCGAGTTCGATCTGCCGGGCTACTACCACTGGCAGCACCAGAGCGCCGAAGCGCGGCAGGCCGACCTGCACCGCTGGACGCTGCCCCTGTCCCCGCTGGCCGAGGCGATCGTGCTGCTGCTCAAGATGCTGCGCGACTCGGGCTCCACGCAGAAAGTGGTGGCGCCGGGCGGCCTGTTCCAGCTCAACCTGCCGCAGGGGCGCACGTTCCAGTTGCTGCGCCTGCACATCGACCCCGCACTGGGCCTGGTCCCGGAAATCAGCGGCAACCGGCTCATGCTGTCGGTGCGCCTGATGCGGCACGGCGACGACGACCGCCTGCACCCGGCGCAGGAAGACGCATCGTTCGAACTCACCCTGTGCGCGTGACTGCGCGCGTGAGGAGCGAACCATGCCTTTGAATCCCCCCGCCCCGGAAGCGCGCGGCACGACCGTCCGGACGGTCGCATGCCCCCAGTGCGGCGGCCCCAGCCGGTACGCCCCCGAGAACCGCTACCGCCCGTTCTGCAGCGAGCGCTGCAAGCAGATCGACCTCGGCGCCTGGGCCAGCGAAAGCTTCAAGCTGCCCGAGAACGAAGGGCCGGGTGGTGCCCCCGGCCTGGGCGAGCCGAACTGAGGATTTCCGCGCTCAGCCCTGCTCGGCCGCGAGCCATTCGAGCACCGGCACGGTGCCCGCCAGCACGGGCGTGCAACGCACCGGCAGGTGCTCCCAGCGGAACTGCTGGCCTTCCCGCATGTGCAGCTCGCCCGTCCAGTCGTGGACCTTGCAGAAGTGCAGGCGGACCAGCGCATGCGGGTAGTCGACCAGCGATTCCTTCCAGATCTGTGCGGTGCCGATGGTCACGCCGATCTCTTCCTGCAACTCGCGCCGCAAGGCCTGCTCGACCGTCTCCCCGGCTTCCAGCTTGCCGCCCGGAAACTCCCAGTAGCCCGCGTACACCTTGCCGGGCGGGCGGGATGTGAGCAGGAAAGCGCCCGACGCGTCGATCAGCACGCCCACCGCGACCTCCACCACCGGCCGGTCGGCCGGCCGCGGCTGGCCGCCGTCGCGCTCGGCATCGACCACCAGCACCGGCCCGTTCATGCCGCGGCGCCGCGCGAGCCCGCGTAGTCGCGGGCGAACTGGTAGGCCACGCGGCCGCTGCGCGAGCCGCGCTCCAGCGCCCAGACCAGGGCCTGCGGCCGTGCGGCTTCGATCTCCGCCGTCCCGACGCCCAGCGACGAGAGCCATTGCGCCACGATGGTGAGGTACTCGTCCTGGCTGAACGGGTAGAAGCTCACCCAGAGGCCGAAGCGCTCGGAGAGCGAGATCTTCTCCTCCACCACCTCGCCGGGATGCACCTCGCCCTCGGCCGTGTGGGTGTAGGTGAGGTTCTCCTTCATGTACTCCGGCAGCAAGTGGCGGCGGTTGCTGGTGGCGTAGATCAGCACATTGGGACTGGCCGCGGACACCGAGCCGTCCAGGATGGACTTGAGCGCCTTGTAGCCGGGTTCGCCCTCCTCGAAGCTCAGGTCGTCGCAGAACACGATGAAGCGCTCGGGCCGCTCGGCCACCACGTCCACGATGTCGGGCAGGTCGACCAGGTCGGCCTTGTCCACCTCGATCAGCCGCAGCCCCTGCGGCGCGTACTCGTTCAGGCAGGCCCGCACCAGCGACGACTTGCCCGTTCCCCGTGCTCCGGTCAGCAGCACGTTGTTGGCCGGCAGCTTCCGGACGAACTGCTCGGTGTTGCGCCGGATCTTCTCCTTCTGGCCCTCGACCTCCTTCAGGTCGCCCAGGCGCATCGCCCCGACATGCCGCACCGGCTCCAGCACGCCATGGCCGCTGCTGCGCTTGC
Source organism: uncultured Hydrogenophaga sp. (assembly GCA_964487025.1). Lineage (GTDB taxonomy): Bacteria > Pseudomonadota > Gammaproteobacteria > Burkholderiales > Burkholderiaceae_C > Hydrogenophaga. The sequence goes on along the minus strand of CAZAPJ010000086.1, from coordinate 8,772 downwards.
GGTAGCGCCAGGCCACGGCCTGGGACCAGTCAGGGGCGCTCATGGGCTGCGGCAGCACCGCCTCGATGCGGGCGATGAGTTGCTCGGCGCGCTGCAGCAGGCGTTCGAAATGCTCGTTCATGGGGTCGTCGTCGCTCAGGAGCGGATCAGGATCGGTAGTCGGCGTTGATGCTCACGTAGTCGTGGCTGAAGTCGCAGGTCCAGACCGTCTCGGCCGCCGACCCGCGCCCGAGCCCGATGCGCACCAGGATCTCGGGCTGCTTCATCACCCGCTGGCCATCTTCCTCCCGGTAGTCGGGATGGCGCCCGCCGGCCGCCACCACGTGCACGTCGCCCAGGTGCAGGTCGATGGTACCCGTGTCGAGGTCGTCGATGCCCGCATAGCCCACCGCCGCCAGGATGCGGCCCAGGTTGGGGTCGCTGGCGAAGAACGCCGTCTTCACCAGCGGCGAATGCGCCACCGCGTACGCCGCCCGCAGGCACTCCTGGGCATTGCGGCCCCCCTCGACGCGCACCGTGATGAACTTGGTCGCGCCCTCGCCGTCCCGCACGATCGCATGCGCGAGGTGGCGGGCCACAGGAACCAGCCCGGCCAACAGCGCCTGCCCCTCGGGGCTGTCCAGGTCCGCCACGGGCGGATTGCCGGCCTGCCCGGTAGCGACCACCACGAACGCGTCGTTGGTGCTGGTGTCCCCATCCACCGTGACGCGGTTGAACGACGCGTCGGCCAGGCGGCGCGCCAGGGGGGTCATCAGCGCCGGGGCAATGCTGGCGTCGGTCGCCAGGAAACCGAGCATGGTCGCCATGTTGGGCCGGATCATGCCCGCGCCCTTGGCGATGCCGGTGGCGCTCACCGCGCGGCCACCGAGCTCGAAGCGCCGGCTGCACGCCTTGGGCAGCGTGTCCGTGGTCATGATGCCCTGCGCGGCCGACAGCCAGTGCTCGCCGCTGCCGGCCGGCGGCCGGGCCGCGTCGGCCAGCGCCGCGGGCAGGCCCGCCAGCAGGCGGTCCAGCGGCAGCGGCTCCATGATGACGCCGGTCGAGAACGGCAGCACCTGCTCGTGGTGCAGCCCCAGCGAACGGGCCAGCGCGGTGCAGGTCTGGCGGGCCACCGCCAGTCCGGCCGCGCCGGTGCCGGCGTTGGCGTTGCCGGTGTTGATCACCATGGCGCGGATGGCGTGGCCCGACGCCAGGTGGTCCCGGCACACCTGCACCGGGGCCGCCGCGAAACGGTTGCGCGTGAACACCGCGCCCACGGCGCAGCCTTCATCGAGCAGGAAGACCGTCAGGTCCTTGCGGTCCGCCTTGCGGATGCCCGCCTGCGTGACGCCGATGCGCACGCCCGCGATGGGCAGGAGATCCGAGGCCAGGGGCGTGTCGAGTAGAACCGGCATGAACACTCCGTCGAAGAATCCGTGGGGCCGGACCCCACGCCCGCGCGTGGCATCCGGGAGGCTGGCACCGCCTGCGGTCAATCCAGTCGTTCAGTCCAGTTTGCCGTGGCAGTGCTTGTATTTCTTGCCACTGCCGCAGGGGCAGGGGTCGTTGCGGCCGACCCGGGCCACCGCACCCGCCGGACGGCCCGGCGCCGCGGTGGCTGCCGCCGCGGCGGCGCCGGAAGCCGGGAAGCTTTCGGTCTCGCCGGTCTCGGTGGGCGCGGTATAGGTCACGTTGCCGATCTGCTCGGCGCGCTCTTCCAGCCGCTCGGCCGCTTCGGCCACCTGCTCGGCCGACTGCACGCGGACATTCATGAGAATGCGCGTGACGTCGTTCTTCACGCTGTCGAGCAACTGGCCGAAAAGCACGAAGGCCTCGCGCTTGTACTCCTGCTTGGGCTGCTTCTGCGCGTAGCCGCGCAGGTGGATGCCCTGGCGCAGGTAGTCCAGCGCCGAGAGGTGCTCGCGCCACTGGCTGTCGATGGTCTGCAGCAGCACCACGCGCTCGAACTGGGTGAAGTTCGTCTCGCCGACGATCTCGACCTTGGCGTCGAACACCGCCTTGGCCGCGGCCAGCACCCGCTCGACGATCTCTTCCGCGTCGATCGCCTCGGCGTCCGACACCCAGGCCGTCACCGGCGCCTCCACCGCCCACTCCTCGCGCAGCACGCGTTCCAGCGTGGGCAGGTCCCACTGCTCCTCGACGCTCTCCGGCGGCACGTACTGGTGAACGAGGTCGGTGAAGCAGCCGTCGCGCAGCGAATCGATCTGGGCGCGCAGGGAGGTCGCGTCCAGGATGTCGTTGCGCTGCTGGTAGATCACCTTGCGCTGGTCGTTGGACACGTCGTCGTATTCCAGCAGCTGCTTGCGGATGTCGAAGTTGCGTGCCTCGACCTTGCGCTGCGCGCCCTCGATGCTGCGGGTGACGATGCCGGCCTCGATCGCCTCGCCCTCGGGCATCTTGAGGCGGTCCATGATGGCGCGCACCCGGTCGCCGGCGAAGATGCGCATCAGGGCATCGTCCAGGCTGAGGTAGAAGCGCGAGGAGCCCGGGTCGCCCTGGCGGCCCGAGCGGCCGCGCAACTGGTTGTCGATGCGGCGCGATTCGTGGCGCTCGGTGGCGATGATGCGCAGGCCGCCCAGCGACTTGACCCTTTCGTGGTCCTGCGTCCACTGCTGGCGCAGCTCCTCGATGCGGGCGGCCTTGGCGGCCTCGTCGAGCGAGGCGTCGTTCTGCGCCCCGTCGATCATCTTTTCCAGGTTGCCGCCCAGCACGATGTCGGTGCCGCGGCCCGCCATGTTGGTGGCGATCGTGATGGCGCCCGGCCGGCCTGCCTGCGCGATGATGTCGGCCTCGCGCGCGTGCTGCTTGGCGTTGAGCACCTGGTGCGGCAGCTTGGCCGCCTGCAGCAGGTTGGCGATGATCTCCGAGTTCTCGATCGACGAGGTGCCGACCAGCACCGGCTGCCCGCGCTCGTGGCATTCGCGGATGTCCTCGATGGCCGCGGTGTACTTTTCCTGGGTGGTCTTGTAGACGCGGTCGAGCTGGTCGACCCGCTGGCTCGGCCGGTTGGGCGGAATCACCACCGTCTCGAGACCGTAGATTTCCTGGAACTCGTAGGCCTCGGTGTCCGCGGTGCCGGTCATGCCCGCGAGCTTGCCGTAGAGGCGGAAATAGTTCTGGAACGTGATGGACGCCAGCGTCTGGTTCTCCGGCTGGATCGCCACGCCCTCCTTGGCCTCCACCGCCTGGTGCAGGCCGTCGCTCCAGCGGCGGCCCGACATGAGGCGCCCGGTGAACTCGTCGACGATGACGATCTCGCCGCCCTGGTTCACGTAGTGCTGGTCGCGGTGGTAGAGGTGGTGCGCCTTGAGCGAGGTCACCAGGTGGTGCAGCAGGGCGATGTTGGCCGGGTCGTACAGCGAAGCGCCCTCGGGCAGCAGCCCGGCCTGGCTGAGCAGGCGCTCGGCGTTCTCGTGGCCCTGCTCGGTCAGGTGGATCGAGTGCGCCTTCTCGTCCACGGTGAAGTCGCCCGGCTTGATCACGCCTTCGCCGGTGCGCAGGTCGGCCTCGCCCTCCTGGCGCACCAGTTGCGGCACCAGTTGCTTGATGGCGACGTACACCTGGGTCTGGTCTTCCGCCTGGCCGCTGATGATCAGCGGCGTGCGCGCCTCGTCGATCAGGATCGAGTCCACCTCGTCGACGATGGCGTAGTGCAGGCCGCGCTGCACCCGCTCGGACGCCTCGTAGACCATGTTGTCGCGCAGGTAGTCGAATCCGTACTCGTTGTTGGTGCCGTAGGTGATGTCGGCGCGGTAGGCGGCCTGCTTCTCATCGCGCGGGGCCATGGGCAGGTTGACGCCCACGGTCAGGCCGAGGAAGTTGTAGAGGCGGCCCATCCACTGCGCGTCGCGGCTGGCGAGGTAGTCGTTGACCGTGACCACGTGGACCCCCTTGCCCGTCAACGCGTTCAGGTACACCGGCAGCGTGGCGGTCAGGGTCTTGCCTTCGCCGGTGCGCATCTCCGCCACCTTGCCGTGGTGCAGCGCCAGGCCGCCGACGAGCTGCACGTCGAAGTGGCGCATCTTCATCACGCGCTTGCTGGCCTCGCGCACGACCGCGAAGGCCTCGGGCAGGATGGCTTCCAGCGCCTCTCCCTGCGCGATGCGCTGCTTGAACGCCTCGGTCTGGGACCGCAGCTCGTCGTCGCCGAGCTGCTCGTACTTCGACTCCAATCCGTTGATCCGCTCGACCGTCTTTTTGTAGGTCTTCAGCAATCGATCGTTGCGGCTGCCGAATATCTTGGTGAGGAAGTTTGTGGCCATACGTGCGAACGACCCGCACCGATCACCCCGGTGGGATGGCCGGACAGGCAGATGAATTTCGGAGGGCTCTCTCCAGCCCGGAAGGAAAGCCTGCAGCGGGAGACTGACTACCCGTGACAGACCGTCGGATGCGGGGCCCTCAAGAGCCAAAAGTGTTCATTTTAGCCGGCACTTTCGAGCCGGCTCAGCGCTTGCGCCGGGGCCCCGCCAGCGCCGTCGTGGCGGCCGCGTTTTCCCCCGCGGCCAGGAACCGCTGCGGGTCCTGGGGCACGCCGGACACCAGCACTTCGAAGTGCAGATGCGGGCCCGTGGAGCGGCCCGTGGAGCCCACTTCCGCGATCTTCTGCCCGCGCTTGACGATGTCGCCCTTCTTCACCACCACCTTGGACGCATGGGCGTAACGGGTGATCAGCTCGTTGCCATGGTCGACTTCCACCATGTTGCCGTAGGCCGGGTGGAACTCCTGCACCACCACCACCCCGCCCGCGGCGGCGAGGATGGGCGTACCGATCAGCGCGGGGAAGTCCAGGCCGGTGTGCAGCGCCGAGCGGCCGGTGATCGGGTCGATGCGGAAGCCGAAGCGCGAACCCGCCGACACGCCTTCCACCGGCTGCTCGGTCGGCACCATGGTGTCGCGGATCTTCTGGTCGAACAGGCGGGACTCCACCACCGTCAGCCAGTCGACGCGCGAGCCGGTGAGCTGGTCGATCTCGTCGAGGGCGACCATCAGCTCGTCCATGTCGATGTCGCGGCTGGCGACCAGGGTGCCGCCCGACCCCGGCGGCACCTTGAGTTCGGCCGCGCTCAGGCCGGCCAGGCCCGCCACGCGCTCGCCGAGCGAGTCGATCTGCACCAGGCGCGCCTGCATCTCGCCCAGCCTGCGGGCCATCGCATCGAGGTTCGCCCGCAGGTAGGCGTTCTGGCTGCTTGCCGCCTGGTCCTGGTGCACCAGCCGGGCCACTGGGGCAAAGCCCGGCCAACCCTGCCGCACGCCCTCGAGAAACACCCAGTGGTAGGTGGCGATCGAGGTCAGCATCAGCAGCACCGAAGCCAGCAGGCCGGCACCGATGAGCTTGAAGCCGCTCAGGTGCAGGGCCCGGCTTTTCGCCAGCCAAGCGTCCGTGATAATGATGTGCACGTATCCACCTTTCCCGCGCCCCTCGGGGCGCCAGCCATCTCATCCATGTCCACCCCGCAGCGCCCATCGACCATGCTCAGCCTGGAACAGGCCCTGGGCGCGGCGCCCGCGCTGTCCGTCCTGCGGGAGCGCATTCGCGAATCCCGCTGGTGCCTGGACCAGGTGCAGCACCTGATTCCCGCCACCCTGCGCCCCCATGTGCGGCCCGGCCCTCTTCAGGAGCAGGAATGGTGCCTGCTGGTCGCCAGCGCCGCCGCGTCGACCAAGCTCAGGCAACTCCTGCCCGCGCTGCAGCGGACGCTGACCGAGCGAGGAGCGCAGGTTAACGCCATTCGCGTCAAGATCCAAACGCCGGGGCGATGAATGCGCCGCACGGGCCTGCCAGCGGCACCGGGCCTGGCCCGGCCTGCCGTCCGCCGTGGTGCCGCTTGTCTGACTCGAACAGACGACCTATCGCTTACAAGGCGATTGCTCTACCAACTGAGCTAAAGCGGCCCGGGCCACGATTCTAGGTTCACTTCACCCGCTTGAGCTGCGGCCGGCCACCCGGACGGTTGGGGCCGTCGCCACTGGGCTCCGGCGGGGCAGCCTCGTCGTCGGGCGTCACGGCACGCAGCGAAGACGCCGTGGCAGCATCCCCCGTCGCAGGAGCCTGCGCGGGCGCGGGTGCCGGAAAGGCCATGCCCTGCCCGTTTTCCCGCGCATAGATCGCGATGACGTGGGTAATGGGCACCACAATCTCGCGCGACACCCCGCCGAACCGCGCCTTGAACGAGATGTACTCGTTGCCCAGGTGCAAGTCCTTGGTGGCTTCCATGCTCACATTGAGCACGATCTCGCCATTGCGCACGAACTCCATCGGCACCTGCACCGAGGCATCGACGTGCACGGCGATGTAGGGCGAAAACCCGTTCTCGCTGCACCACTCGTACAGCGCCCGGATCAGGTACGGACGGGTCGACGGGACCGGTGGTTCTGCCTGCTGGCTCATGGCACTGCTACGCCGCCGGCGGGGCTTACTTGCGCATCACCTTCTCGGATGGGGTCAGCGCCTCGATGTAGGCCGGGCGCGAGAAGATGCGCTCCGCGTATTTCAGCAGCGGCGCGGCGTTCTTGCTGAGCTCGATGCCGTAGAAGTCCAGGCGCCACAGCAGCGGCGCGATCGCCACGTCGAGCATGGAGAAGTTGTCGCCCAGCATGAACTTGTTCTTCATGAACACGGGCGCAAGCTGCGTGAGGCGGTCGCGAATGTGCGAGCGGGCCTTCTCCAGCGCCTTGTCGTTGCCCTTGCTGCTGCGCGATTCCAGCACCGACACGTGCGTGAACAGTTCCTTCTCGAAGTTGAGCAGGAACAGGCGCACGCGGGCGCGATCCACAGGGTCACCTGGCATGAGCTGCGGGTGCGGGAAGCGCTCGTCGATGTACTCGTTGATGATGTTCGACTCGTACAGAATCAGGTCGCGCTCGACGAGGATCGGCACTTGGCCGTACGGGTTCATCACAGCGATGTCTTCGGGCTTGTTGTACAAGTCGACGTCGCGGATTTCGAAATCCATGCCCTTTTCGAACAGCACGAAGCGGCAGCGGTGCGAATAGGGGCAGGTGGTGCCCGAGTACAGAACCATCATGGTTGGCGTCTCCTGAAACAGAAAACAGTGGCTTGCGATTGTGCCGCGTCGGCACCGCAAGCCACTGTGGAACGGGCAGGCCAGCGGATCACGCTGGCCGCGGCAAAGTTACTTGACGTCTTTCCAGAACGCAGCGTTGAGGCGCCAGGCCACCACGGTGAAGGCCGTGAGGAACAGCAGAACCCACACGCCGATGCGCACGCGGTTGTTCGCTGCGGGCTCAGCCATCCACTGAAGATAGGCCACCAGGTCACCGACGTTCTGGTCGTACTGGGCCTGCGTCATGGTGCCGGGCTTGACCTGCTCCCACCCACGCAGCACTTCGACTTCGTGGCCATGGCTCATGACCTTGTCGTAGACGGGCTTGCGCTCGCCCTGCAGTTCCCACAACGGGTGCGGCATGCCGATGTTGGGGAAGGCCTTGTTGTTCCAGCCAGTGGGCTTGGTATCGTCGCGGTAATAGGTGCGCAACAGGGTGTAGAGGTAGTCGGGGCCGCTGCCAGCCGAACTGGCGCGCGAGCGCGCCACCAGGGTCAGGTCGGGCGGCACCTTGCCGAACCAGTCCTTGGCCATCTTGGGATCGATGGCCGCCTTCATGGTGTCACCGATCTTGTCGGTAGCGAAGGTCAGGTTCTCGGCGATCTGCTTGTCGTTGAGGCCAATATCGCGCAGGCGGTTGTAGCGCATGAAGGCCGCCGAGTGGCAGTTCAGGCAGTAGTTGACGAACAGCTTGGCACCGTTTTGCAGGGCCGCCATGTCGTTGGTGCGTTGGGGGGCGTGGTCCAGCGGGATGCCACCGCCAGCGGCCAGGGCGCCGCCGCTCAGGCCCAGGGACAACGCGAGGCCCAGAAGAATCTTTTTCATATCGTTCGCTCTCCGGAAGTCGCGTTGACTCAGTGCGGCTGGAAGGTCACCCGGTCGGGGACCGGTTTGAACTCACCGAGGCGGCTCCACCAAGGCATCAGCAGGAAGAAGCCGAAGTAAAACAGGGTACCCACCTGCGACACGCGCTCGCCGATCGGCGAAGGCGCCTGGATGCCCAGGTAGCCGAGCACGAAGAAGTTGATGACGAACACCGTGTAGAGCCACTTGTTCCAGCTCGGGCGGTAGCGGATCGACTTGACCGGGCTGTGGTCGAGCCAGGGCAGGAAGAACAGGATGATGACCGCGCCGCCCATGGCCACCACGCCCCAGAACTTGGCGTCGATGGAGAGCATCAGCGCGACCAGCACCAGTGCGGCGACCACGATGCCGGCCTTGACCGCGCCGGAGGCCTTGGCCTTGATCGCGCCCAGCACGGCTGCGATCACGACGATCGCCACCAGGGCGTACATCATCTCGGTGGTGATGGCGCGCAGCATCGAGTAGAACGGCGTGAAGTACCAGACCGGCGCGATGTGCAGCGGCGTCACCAGCGGGTCGGCCGGGATGAAGTTGTTGTACTCCAGGAAGTAGCCGCCGAACTCGGGGGCGAAGAAGATGATCGCCGAGAAGGCCATCAGGAAGACCGACACGCCCAGGATGTCGTGCACGGTGTAGTACGGGTGGAACGGGATGCCGTCCAGGGGCTTGCCGGAGGCGTCCTTCTTGGCCTTGATCTCCACGCCGTCGGGGTTGTTGGAGCCGACCTCGTGCAGCGCGATGAGGTGCGCGACCACCAGGCCCAGCAGCACCAGCGGCACGGCGATCACGTGGAAGCTGAAGAAGCGGTTGAGCGTGGCGTCGCCCACCACGTAGTCGCCGC
>CAZAPJ010000085.1:0-15985 GCA_964487025.1 uncultured Hydrogenophaga sp. | reverse complement strand
CATGGCTCAATCCTCTCAGAGTGTTGAGCCTCCTCAAAACCCGGGGCGATTCAAGATGTCGGTGCCGGCGATGGCGCCTGTCAGTTCAACGATGCATACGCCGTCTTCTTCGGATACAGGAGTGCTGGTCAATCTGCGGCGCAGCATCGTGCCTGGGCTTGACCAGCTCGCGGCGGCCAGCAGCGGTGCGTCGCTGGCCAGGCCGCAGTCGGCGCGGATTCCGGCGGCGTCGATGATGACTTCTCTGCGCAGTCGAAGAATCGAGCCGTAGTCCAGGCTAGGCAACGCGAGTGGAAGGGGCGCAGCCGCGTCCGTGGACAACAGTTCCCATCTTCCCGCGGTCAGCCTATGAGCCGCTGCTCTCCTGTAGGGGGAGGCGGTCGCTATCTTCATCCCGCCGCCTCTGCCTTGAGTTCAACGGAAATCATGGCGTCGGGGGGAATGCTGACCACGAGGGTCCATGTTCCGCTGCGGGCTGGAATCTCGCAGCTGGCTGTGCTGCTCGCCGCTGTTGCCCCGGCTGGATCTATCCACTTCAGCACCCTCGGCTGCTGCGCTCCCTGCGGTGGTTCGCTTTCGAAGCCGTCGGCAATGAGCACTTTGGGCAGCGCCACAATCCGGACCGCCTCACCGTTCGGGCTTGTCGCTTCGAATCGAGCGACCATTGATGCGATGCCGTCCACGAGCTCTATTGTCGGCTCGCCGACGAACGACGTCCTCGGCGCTCCGGCGCTGCCGCGCCGTGCGCCCGACCGGCCTTGCCCGTTGGATCCCGCTCCGCCGCCTGCAGGACCGGCCGGTCCGGAGGCTGCGGGACTCAGCGAAGGAACGAGTCCGCCGAGCAGGCGCGCGAAGCCGGCAACCGAGTGAACGCCCGACGCGGCGGCTGCGATGGGCGGCGGGGCGGTAAATGCTTCGACAGCCTCCTTCACCCGTCGAAGCGCGACCCGCACGTAGGTCTTTTCGGAGGCGTTCGACAGCAGGTCCGGAACCCAGTCGTCATGGGTCGGCGGCTCTGCGCCGGCAAATGCAGCGTCTGCGTCGGCATCGACGCGAAACACGCCCGCGTATTCAGCCAGTTCGTATGGAACCTGCGGGCCGTCGACATACTTCACGACGAAGTTGGGCGCACGCATCAAGGCAATCTGGCGCATGGGACGCCTGAGTTGCCGCTGGTACAGCTCGGCTCCATTTCCGTCAGCTCCGCCCTCCGCAGGCGGCGAGGGCACCGAATCTCCTGGACGCCGAACAAGCGCAAGGCGCCCCAGCAGCTTCTTCGGCCTCTGAGAAGCAATTGGTTCCAGCACTGCGCCCGCATCAGCGACTCCGGAGGCAGCTGCAGCAAAGGCCTGCGTAAGCAGCACCAGCTCAGGCTCTTCGTGCAGCTTTGGCAGCGGCAGTTCGACGCCCTGCCAGCGGACGCTGAACATCATGGTGGGCGTTTGGCCGGGGCCGTCGATGAGCTTCGGCCAGAAGTAATCGATGACCGCGCGTCCCATTTGCTGCAGGACCTTCGAAGGGCTGGACCCTTCAAAGTCGGGCGCGAGTACATAGACCGTGGTGCCCAGCGCATCCGGGGCGCGCTGGATGCCGCCCAGTAGCTGCGCCAATGCGTCGGCGTCATGGCCGACGACAGGATCGACGACATTGTCCGGCGCCAGCCGGCCCCACCAGTGGCGCCCGGTGAATCGCCGGGCATCGGGGCCGCTGCTTTCGAACTGCGGCCCCAGTGCAGCAGCCATAAACCTGGATTCAACGCCGTGCCCGTTCATGAAGCGGGTATGGATGCAGATGGTCTTGAGTGAGCTGGCGAGGAAGTAGGCGGCTTTGCCAAAGCCGTAGGTTCCGCCCGCGTGCGTACGGTTCGGCGGCCGGCCGATGTAGCGCATAAAGTCGACGAAGTTTGTCGATTCGCCGGGCAGCGGAACCACGTTCCCGCGCGTAGGGCCGCTCAGTCCGCGAGTGCCGAAGTCGCTGACGGCAAGTATTGGGAAGTCGCCGTCAGCGAGAAGGCGCGCCCGTACGTCGACCGCAGCGGGGACGTTCGCAAAAACCTGCGCGGCCAGCTGCCGGCGCGCAGCCTGGTCGAGAAGCGTCCCGTCAATGTGGAACTGCACCCCGGCGTCGTCTCCCAGCCGCGCATCCCAGCTGTTTTGAACCGCCTCTCGAACCAGCAGCGTGAATCTATCGGCACGCGGCCGGCCGAGCTGATTCGACACGCCTTCGGCAGCTGCGCCGCCCGTCGCAGAAAACGGCTCAGACTGCAGGTCCAGCGGTGCCGGCATTGCCGCCTCCTGCAAGGGTCGCATGAAGGCTGGCCAGCCTATCGGGTTGGAGGGGGGCGCCGGACGATGCGGCTAGATCTAAGGTGTAGTGGACATCCGACACCCCCTGCGGAGTCCCCGGTGGGTTGAAGGATGCCGGCGTCAGCCGCGGAAACGATGACGAGACTTCGTAAAGCCGCCAGTCGACAACGTCGAGCCGAAGCTGCCGGTAGTGCGCCTCATCACGCTGGTCATACCCCGCCTGCAGGAGCCGGTCGGTCAGGTCACGCCGATCAACGCCCGCAGACAGCACGGCCTGGACCAGGTCCGGCACGGTGGAACCCGACGCGCCGTTGGCCTCCAGCCGCATCGCGCACAGGTAGAGCTGGGCGTCGGGCGGCAGTTCCAACTGAGTCAAGCCGTGAATGCGGAACTTCCATTCGTCTCGGCGCAGTGTGGTCTTCACTTCGAGCGCGGCGCCGCCGACAGCGAAGTCGTGCCGTGCACCGTGAGGGCCCTGCCACGCCGAAATGCTTTGGGCATCCAGTGCCGCAATCCGCGCCAGGTGCCACAGCTCGCCGAACAGCCCGCAAAGGGCTTCGGTTGAAAGAATGTTGGAGGATTCGCGGTCCAGCAGTTCGCGCCAGCGCTGAAGCGTTTGGCGGCAGGCCTGCAGCGGTGGAACCGAGCCGTCCCGAAGCAAGCCCAGCACCTCGTCCGCCAGATGAGTGAAGACGTTGTTGAGGTGAGCCTTTCGGCAGGCAAGATCGAGATACTGGCGCTGGCCCGACGCGTCTACGAGCGGACGCGTAGTCAGATGCACGCCGCCGCTTCGCCGATCGTGCGCAGCAGGAAAGTCCGCGGCAACCGGAACCAAGACGTGCCGGAGCCCGGAGGCGTCGATTGCCAGCAACGATGCGCCGTGAGCGGTGGACAGCCCCGTGTCGAAGACGCGGAACTCCCCGCGGGTGGGCACGTCGGTGTTGAGTTCGAGCTGGCGCCATCCGTCTTGAGATGTCGGAGCACCGCCCCCTGTCATTCCTCGGCCTCGGCCATATCTTCGAGGTCGTCGATGTCGATCATCTCGCTGCCGACGTCAGGGAGTTCGACGGTCATGTAGTTCTGCGGGGTCAGATCGTTCTGCGGGACGTCCGGGAAGACCAGCGCAATCCCGATGACGTTCTGGACCGCGCCAAGCGGGGCGCGTTCGCTGCTCCCCTTGCGCGGCATCGAATCCTTGCCAATGGGGTACAGCAACAGCAGCCCGCGGTCCGGGGCGGCTTCGTCGCGAAGGGCCCGCAGGGCGTCGCGGTCCTTGCCGCGAAGTTCGGACGCGGACTGGGGCACATCGAGGGCGACATCGGTCTCGGACATCAGAGCCTTGATGTCGACCACCTGGGGGCTTCTCTCGCGCAGCGAGCGTGCGCGATTGACCAGCGGTACCTCCGCGTCCAGCCCGAGGTCAATTGTTCCCAGCTCGGGGCGCGGGTCGGATCGCGTGACGACGCCAACGGTCCAGGTCGTAATGTGGCCGCGCTGGTTTTGCTCGCGGATGTAGCTCTGGAGCAGACCGCTGGGCATCTCGCTGTTGTTGATGTCGATGGCGTATTCGTTCAAGAACTGGAGAACCTGCGTCGAAGGGACATCGAAGAACACCTTGTGCGGCTTGTCTTCCACAGTCTTCTGCTGAATGCCGGCCGCACGGATGCGCGCGATCAGGGCGCGCGTTGCGGCGAGGTTTTGATTCAGCCAGGCGGCGTCTTCGTGGCGGAAAACGATGGTTTGAACTTCCCGCGCGTTGAACGCCATCTTGGCGGGAACCGCATGCTGCATCTTGAGCTTCGCCGTGATGGCAAGCGCCGGATGCTGCCGAACGCGAACCGCGAACTCCATGGGCGTGACGTCTCCGTTTTTGTACCGGGAGATGTCCTGGCGAATTTCTCGCTCAACGCTTGCCAAGTCGTAGAAGTAGTCGCGTAGCTCCTGAGTCATCCACACGCGGGCAAGATCGCTGTAGCCTGGTCTGTAGCCGAACCAGCGCCCCATCTGGAGCAGCGTGTCGTAGGCAGAGGCCGAGCGGATGAAGAAGCTGACCGTCAGACCTTCGAGGGTCAAACCGCGGGACAGCACGTTGCCGCCGATCACGATGTAGATGCGGCCGTTGCCATCGGCGTCCGGCTGATAGTCCACTCTGTCCAGGGTCGGGCTGGTGCCGTTTTCCACCTTGGTTTCAGTCAGCTTGACTACGGCCGCCAGGTGCCCCATCAGATCGCCGAAGGCAACCGGCTTCAACCCAAGATCTTCCGAAGGCAGGGCTGCCTGCTCGCGCAGCCACAGCGCCTCGAGTTCAGCGATCAAGGCAGCGTCGCCCTTTTGAAGCTGCTTGAGCACGGCGTTCTGAAACGCGTCTGCAACGCCCTTGGCGTTTCGGTGCACCGCCGCGTACTGGGTGGTGTGAATGAGCATGGAGGCGTGTTTGCCGCGCTGACCTCGCACGCGCCGTGCGGCAGCTGCCATCCAGAAGTACAGCATTGCCTCGCGGAGCGTAGGTACGATGTCAGGGACGAAGGTGAACCGCGCGTCTCTGTTCGGCGGCTTGAGTTGCGCGCCTTCGGCTTCGGGGACCAGGCGTACGACGTTCAGGCCGTCGACGGGGTCTTCTGTCTCATCGAGGGGAGCGCGTCCGAACAGCTGCTCCGCGCCGAAGTAGCCGTTTCCGCGCGGCAGGTCGACGATGAAGTCCCTGGGATACAGATCCTCCGGCAGGGTGGGGTCGATGAACAGGTTGGCGAAGGGGGTAGCGGTGTAGCCGACGTATGCCGCCTTTGGCAGGTCCGCGAGAAGCTTGACGATCCACTCGTTGATTTTGGTCCGTTCATCCGGCTTTGGATGCGAGTTGGGGCTGGCCTGGTCTGCCTCGTCGTCGATGATCAGGACGGGGCAGGCGCGAAGCACCTCGGGTCGAGCACCCGTCAGCCATCTGTACAGTCGCTTGAGCCTGGCGCTGTTCTTTTTGACGACGCCCAACACTTTGGTCGAGTGCTTTTCAGTCAGAAAGGAATTGACGTTGGTGCTGGCCGCGAAATCGTCTTCAACATTCGTGACGGTGATCCAGTGCTCCAGGTTGGCGGCAATCAGGTCCTCGTCGATGCGCAGCTGAGTCTGATAGCGCAGGACGTTGTTCATCCCGGAGAGCACGATGATGAATCGGTAGCCGACGTCGGCGGCCTTCGCGATCACTGCTGTAAAGCTGGCGGTCTTGCCACTTTGCACGTGCCCCAGTACGAGCCCGCGCGTGCGAATCTGTGCTTTGCCTGGAGGGTCGAGCAGGGAAACCACGCGCGTCGAGGCAGCATCGATGTCCCTGATGGCCTCGGCGTCCCATCCCTTGGTTCTAAGATGCTTCTCGTACGAATGCCATAGGCGATCGGACGGATCGGGGCCCAGGTACCAGGGGTCGATGTGCTTGTTGTAGATGCTCCCGGGCTCCTTCATCGTCCACACGCGGCGGCTGGCATCGCGGTACTTCTGAAGGGCTTGTTCAACCAGAGCCTGAGGCAGCAGCGTTGCAAGACGTGCTGCAGCCTCCTCCGGTGTTCTCCCGGCTCTCACCGAGTCGTGAATCTGCTCGGCCAGCTGACCGACCTGGTCATTGGCGCCATCACTCAATGGCATGGAAGTCCCCCTGAAGTTATAGGCATCGGTCAGAGTTTGAGGATGAACTCTGCAACCGCCTTCGTGACATTGGGGCAGACAGCGTTCGCAAGCTGCTGCTGCTTGTGCATCAACCCGCCTTCTGCTCCGGAGACTGTGCCGGAGAAGCGGAACCAGTCGGGGAAGCACTGCAGCCGCGCCGCTTCCCGAAGCGAAAGGCCTCGATGCTGCGCCGGGTGGATGATCATGCTCTTGCGGTAGTGGCCCATCGTGATGGCCGGCTCCGTCCAGGCAAGTCGACGATAGATGTTGCTATGCGTTCGCTCTACGTCGGCGTAGTTGGTCATCAGATCGCGGACGGCCTGCCAGTTCTGCCCCTGGCCAATCCCCTTGTACCGCTCGATGACGTACTCCGCGTGCCGTGATGTAACGTGGTCCCAAATGATTCCCTTCGGAGCGCCGGCGCGCATGGCTCGGAGGAACGCGTTCTGCTGAATGCGGTTCGCATCCTCCTCGTAGTTGCGCTCCGTCAGTGCTTCCCCATTTCCCAGCTTCGGCAGATCTGCAATGGCATCGCGCACCGTCACAAACGCCTTGTTTGTGCCGGGCCCATGGCTGGGCTTTGGGAACGGTCCCCACTTGCCAAAGTCTTCCGACGAATAGCCCACGTCTTTATGAATGCCGAGCAGGAAGAACCGATTGCGGTTCTGGGGGGCGCCGTACCAAACCGCATCAAGCAGCTTGGGAAATACGAGGTAGCCCATGCCTTCGAGGCGCTCCAGCACGTGCGCAGCCACGCTCAGGTCGGCGTCGGACTCTTCTCTGGGCGTCCACAGTATTCCCTGCACGTTCTCCATCAAGAGGACCCTGGGTGCCATCTGCGACACGCAGTCCAGGAAGGCGTCCACCAGCCGGTTGTTGGGGTTTGAACTCGACCAGCTGTTGCGGTTGGCGCTGGAGAACCCTTGGCAGGGTGGACCGCCGATCAGAACATCGACGTCTCCGCGTTCCCTTGCCATCGCTCCAAGATGAGACCTGACCTGAGCGGAGCAAAGATCCATCGGGGCATACGCGGCCGGCGTAGTGTCGGCTGGTGTAAGCCCCGCTTTCTGCATATAGGCGTGGTTCTGCCTCAGCGTTTGCGTGTAGATGGGATGGATTTCGGCCGAGCCTGCGATGCGATACCCGCGTCCATCGGCCGTTCGCGCGCTCAGGAAGCCCAGCCCCATGCCTCCGGCACCCGCGAAAAGCTCCACGATGTTCAGCGTGTTCTTGCCCTCCGTCAGGCGCTGCCTGAACTGCACAGGCTGGTCGAGCCACTGCGAGCGCTGGCTGGCGGCCTTCGCGTCGTGGCCTGCAGCAATCTTGCGGTTGGCCCGCACGAGGATCTTCAGAGGAGCTGTGCGGTCTGCGGCCTCAGTCCGTCGGGCAGTCTCTGCGCCTGTCGCAGCGCGCTCCCGCTTAGCCTTGCGGGCCGCGAGCCGAACCCATCGCGTCCAGGCCAGTAGCTGCGCCAGCTTCTTGAGCCCGTTGTCAAGGCCGAGTGACGTTACCCCCGCGAGGACGCCCCGGCGGTACCCTGTGATGCCTCCGATGGACAGAGCAAAGCAGGTCAGCTCCTCTACGCCGCCGAGTGCCGTCTTGCCAAGGTTCGCTGCGTAGCACTCGGAGGCGCCGGCGGGTTTGCTCAGGCTCACCTGCTGCCAGCTCGCTGCATCTACGCGCTCTTGGGCAGGAGAGGTGCGCACGCCGTCCCGCGCGCGCGCGAACTCCAGCTTTCGCGTCGGGTCGATCTCGATCACGTAATGGAGGGATGCGGGGCTGTCCGCCTCCAGGCGCTCCACCATTTGAGCGGCGGCAACCGTGCGGAAGCTGCAGACGACAACGCCGCTGCGCGCCTTTGCAGTTTCGAGCAGCGACATCGCGGTATCGATGCGCGAGGCGTCCTCGCCCAACTCCTGCTCGCCGGCAGCCTTGAGTACATCGCCGACCAGGTGGTAAAGCCGAATGCGCGGGGCCCCCCCCTTCCTCCCTTGGGCGCGCAGATGGCCTGCAACCTCTTCGAGAATCCACACTGGGCCCAGGTCGGCCGTTGCGACGCCGGCACCCGCCAGGACTTGGGGCTCGAATGCGACGTCGGATGCGTTCAGCTCTACGCTCATGGTGCTCATGCCCCAGCCCTCCGCGCTAGCCGTGGAGGAACGACGGTGGCTCCAAACTGGAGGGGGAGCTGCTCCAGCGCTGGGAAGCTGCTGGCCCAAGCAGCCTGCAGCTGCTCGGCAAAAGGTCTCATGGGAACCAGGACTGCCGGAGTGTCGAGGTCGGGTTCGCCGGTCAGCAGAATCGCCTTGCCTTGTTCAACTTGGACAAGGAGTCGGCGGTCCGCGAGCTGCGGCCAACTTGTGCTGCGGCAGAGGGAAAACAGGTCGATGGAGGCGCCAGCGAGCGCGCCGACGCCGATGCCCATAACCTTGACCAGATGGCGGACCACGAGCAACGCCAGCGCGTCGCCGGGTGTGAAGCAGGGCGTGTAGCCGTTGAGGCCCGCAAGCGGCGGCAGCACACTGCGCCAGTGCCGCAGCGTCTGGTCGGACAGTTGCGCCACTTCGGCGACTTGTTGGGGGGTAAGCCTTAGCATAGTTTGATTGTAATTTCCAGTCATCTTGTTGTCGACCACAAGATGAGCCGTTGTGGGCGCTGAACGCGCCTCTGGCGTGTCCCTCTGGCGTCCCCGAACCCAACGAATGCCGCGGCGCCGACCAGTCGCCTCTCGCGGCCGCATGCACGCCGCTGTCAACAGCTGTAGAATGCATGGAATTTCAATGAAAATTGAACCATGCCAGCCGCCGCTCAACGTTCCGAGTCGTCCCTGCGAGGCGCAGTTGCGCATCTTGCAGACGAGTTGCAGGCCGGACGCGTCTACCGGCGGGAAGACCTAGCACGCATGTCCACCGCCGTGGACAGACATTTGCGTGAGCTGGTGGCTTCCGGCAGGTTGAAGAAGCTCGCTCAAGGCCTGTACCACGCGCCGAAGCAATCCAGCTTTGGGCCGTTGCCGCCCGCAGATGAACAAGTCGTGGGCGGCTTCCTGCGCGACAAGAGCTTCTTGGTGTTCTCTCCCTCGGCCTACAACGCTGTGGGGTTGGGCACCACCCAGCTCTATAACCGTACCTTGGTCTACAACCACAAGCGCCACGGTGTGTTCAAGCTGGGCAACCGGCAGTTCGACTTCCGCATGAAGCCGCGATTCCCAAAGAAGCTTTCGCCCGAGTTTCTGTTCGTCGATGCGCTGAACAACCTCGGCGATCTTGCGGAAGACCGGGCTGCGTTGTTGCAGCGCGCCCAGGCCCGAGCGGGTTCCTTTGATCGACAGCGGTTGCTGCGGGCCGTCGAGAGCTACGGCTCGATGGCAACCAAGAAGCGCCTCGCGGCCTGGCTGCATGCCTAACTTCCTGCACGACCGGCGCGACTTCGCGCAGCTTGTCTCGATCGTGGCCGACGAACGCGGCATCGATCCCGTGCTCGTCGAGAAGGACTACTGGATCATGCATTGCCTCTGGGGCCTGCAGGCCCAGGGCTTCCGGTTCGAGCTGAAGGGCGGTACCTCGCTCTCCAAAGGCTTCGGTGTCATCCACCGATTCTCGGAAGACATCGACATCCGGATTGAGCCGCCCGAGTCGATGGAGGTGCGAACAGGGAGGAACCAGGACAAGCCCGCGCATGTTGAATCGCGGCGTGCCTTCTACGATTGGCTGGCGGCAGAGATCAAGATTCCAGGAGTCCTGAGCGGGGAGCGCGACACCGCCTTCGACGACGAGAAGCTGCGCAGCGCCGGCGTCCGCCTCATCTATCCCACCGTCAGCCGAGCCTTGGACGGCGTGAAGACCGGCATCCTGCTGGAGTTGGGGTTCGACGACACGGCGCCGAATCGCGCGGTGACGATCTCGTCTTGGGCGTACGACACCGCAGTGGCTCGAGGGGTGAAGGTCGCGGACAACCGCGCTCAGCAGGTGCCTTGCTATGCGCCGACACACACCTTCGTCGAGAAGCTGCAGACGATCTCGACCAAGTACCGACGCCTCGATGCCGCGCAGGCGTTCCCCAAGAACTTCCTGCGTCACTACTACGATGTCTATTGCCTGCTCGATTTGCCCGAGGTCCAGGAATTCCTAGGCCAGGCCGTGTACGAAAAGCGAAAGCAGCAACGCTTCCGTGGCGGCGACGAACTGCAGATTGCGAAGAACGCGGCCTTTCGGCTTGAGGACGCAGCGCAGCGCCAGTTGTTCAGCGGCGAGTACCAGAAGACTGCGGCGCTCTACTACCGAGGTCAGCCGCCGTTCGAAGACCTGCTCAACCGCATCCACGAACACATCCTCGTGATGTGACGCCCAGCGAGCGCGAGTTTCGTATCGGCGGAGCCAGCGTCGCAGATAGTCGATAGCGACGTTTTGCACGATAACAATGCTTGTGTTGTCGTGCACGGGACAGCGTTACCTCGGCAGGCCTGCGCCGGTGGCGCTTGATTGCGGCGCATCGGCTCGCGCCACCAATCTGCCCGCCCCAGACGTAAAGCGCATGGTGTTCGAGCGTGCAGCGTCGCGACGGTAAAAAACGCCCCGCGAGCAAGAGCCCGTATAGTGACGTTCCACGGTCGTTTTCATTGGGAACCCGGCCTCCGACCACGCGCTCCGATGGCCGGCGATAGTTGACGATTGATGCGCTGGAGCAGCCGCCCGTCAAACCAGGCCCATCTCCCGCGCCAGTAAAAGCGCTCGCTTTTTGACGGTAGAAGTGACGGTAAAGCTCGATGACGCAGACCCAAGAAGCTAGTGTTCATGCGGGTTCCCGGGCTTCGGAAATGATCTGGGGCACATCGACGCTGTGACATGCTTCTCGGCGGCTACATCAAGCTGATGTTGCAGGCGTCCGCCCTTCAGAAAAGAGGAAATGAAGTCTCCATGCTGTTGAGGTGGCCATCTCATCTCACTTTGGTTACTTCACCCGCCACAGCCGGGGCGGCTCGGCGGATACTGCTGCCAGCGCCGTGTCCAGGCCGCGATCTACCTGGCCGCGTAGCCGGGTTCGCCATAGCAACCGGCCAAGTGCGCTACAGGGTATGTACAGCAACCCGAGCGGAGCGGTCAGCATCAGGCTCCACACCTCCCAACTCGCAGCCAGGATGATGCCCACGGCGAATACGCCAACGGTTGCCAGCACATCGCAGCGGCGCAGCAGCAGGGGCGGGTCGGCGGCGATGAAGTTGATCCGCCGGCCGGTGCTGAGGTTCACCAGCCCGACGACCTGTTCGCCGAGCAGCAGCACGCAGACCTCGTGACCGCGCCGCGCAGGCATCGAGCGACTGTGGACCACAAGCTTCACGTCCTGGTCGATGCCATCGGTCCGGGCCAGCCAGAACTCTCGTCGTTCGCGCGCAGGGTACTGCTCGCACCAGCGCATGGGGACATTGATGTAGCGCTGCACTTCAGTCAGTTCGCCGGTGACGTACCAGAACTTGCTCATCTCGGACTCCTCTCGTCGTGATGGGGGCAAGTTCGCATGGTTGAACGCATCGTCAACTGGTATTCCCAGCGCCTCGTGGCATCACTCCAGTGACACTGCGCTGTGGATCCAGTGACACTGGATTGAAAAGGTGTTTCCGCTCCTGGGACGTGCGCAGATCTGCAGTGACACTCCAGTTGCACTGCAGATGCTTCGTGGGCTGGGCGGTGCGTGCCTGGATTGACGTGGTTTCTTGTCGGTCGAAACCAGAGGCCGTATCAATGGGAGTCAAGCCTTGATTTCGTCTCGGTGGCATGCGCGTTCGAAAGATATTTGCCCCCGTCGTTTCGGTTGCAAGCGCCACCCGAAACCACCGCCATTTCGGGGGCATTGCACAGGTACGCGGCGAACAACCGTTGACGTTCGTCCGCCGCCGGTGTCAACTGCAGTTTCCCGAGGCCTCCTGGCCTGCTCCATGGTGGAGCGAAAGGCGTTGCGGTCGTTACCCGCCTTCCCATTGCCTGGCCTATGAGCCTGGCGCGGCATGGTCCTCCGAGGCCATGCCTGGCGTTGTTTCCAACGTAGAGCTGCACATGACTGGCCGGCGCTTTGCCGCCGGACGTTCCCCGAGGACGTGTCATGCGCCTGACTGTTCGCTGACCGGCACCTGATGCCGCGCCACCGAGCCCGTCATCCTTTCGAGCACGCGCATTCGCGCAGCACACGGTTGTGCTTGCCCTCATGGACTTCCCCGTGTGCACCGGCTCGTGAACCTGGCACCGCCCTGGACTTTCGGTCAAGGGGCGGACCCATGCAGGTGGATGACGCTGCGTTCCGAGAACCGATCCATTCAACCGCGCTGAAGGCCAGACCTTCGCGCCGATGCCGTCCATGCCCTGCGAGGCAGGACGGCATCACAACGCCCGGCAGACGCAGAAATGCGTCGCCGGGTTGGATCACTCTGTTTCATTTTTAAGACCGACCGAGCCGGCTGCCGCGCAAGTGGCGTGATGCCGGCGAATACCTGGGTAGGCAAGGCGTTGCCGTGGTCGGATGCCTCGCCGAAATGACCTGACCACGCATGGATAGTGCGGCGGAATCCGCGCTGCCCATGGACTTGATGGATTCCACCTCTTTCAACCGCCGCACGCCGCCGGGACGGCGCGCGGCTTCTTCACAGGAGATGGCCATGGCCACCGTTTCCGCTCCGAACTCCAATCGCCGCCGTCAGGGCAGCATCGACACAGCGCGCCACACCCGATATGAGCCACCCCAGCAGGTGCTTGATCGCTACCGCCCCGGCAAAGCCGACCCGATGCGTGTGCTCGAAGTGTTGATCGAGCTGTTCAACGCTCAGCACACCGCACTGAAAAAGACCGTTTCGCACAAGACGCGCCAGGAGCGTGCAGACTTCCTGCGGCGCTTCTTTCGCGACTTGCGCCTCAAGGCCGGGTTCAAGACGCTGCCAGATCCGCGCAACCTGGGGCAGAAGCACATCCATGCCATGGTGACTGTCTGGCAGCGTGAACGACTGGCGCCCGCCACCATCCAGACTTACCTGAGCTTCTTGCGTGGGCTGGCGTTGTGGCTGGGCAAGCCCGGGTTCATCCGAAAGCCGGACCACTATGGCCTGACGCTCGCAGAGTACCAACGCCATGAGTGCGCCCAGCACGACAAGAGCTGGAGTGCGGCGGGTGTCGACATCGATGCGGTGATAGGGCGCGTGTGTGCCTATGATGCCTATGTCGGCGCATCGCTGCGGCTCATCCGGACGATAGGGTTGCGGCGCAAGGAAGCGGTGATGCTGAGGCCCCATGGCTGTGTCGTGGCGTTCGCTGCAACAGGCCTGCCCATTGAGCAGCGGAAGGCCGACGAATACGTCTGGGTCCAGCAGGGTGCCAAGGGCGGTCGACCACGCTTCGTGCCGCTGGATTCGCTGCAGCGCATCGAAGCGCTGCAGTTCGCGCAAAGCGTCGCGCAGGGGCCGGACGCTCACATGGGTAACCCAGGCCGTGGTCTCGTGGAAAACCTGCGGCGCTTCGACTACGTGATGGCGCGCTTCGGCATCACGAGCAAAGAGCTGGGGGTGACGGCACATGGCCTGCGTCACCAGGCCTTGATCGAGCACTACATCGAACAGACCGGCGGGGTGGCGCCACCCGTTCGCGGCGACGAAGCAGAGTGGAAATTGGACGCCGCTGCAAGGCAATCAACGGCAAACCTGGCGGGGCACCATCGCCTTCGCGCCTCTGGGGCGTATTTGGGCCAGTCCGCGGTTCTGCGCGATAAAGGCTGCGAGGCTCCACCAGCCGATGCGTCCGATGCTACTGTCTCCGCATCACCGCAGAAATCATCGACGTGAATCGCGTGTTTCACAGACCGTGATCGAGCCTTACAGATCATGCGTGGCAGCGTAAAGCGAATTCGAGTGACTCCGAACCACCCGAAACGGAGGTTGGCAGCGATGTCTGGACTGCCTGCTCTGCAGCGGGAGCGGCCGCTCGACACGAGGCAATCTGGACGTGGTTTAGCCGCAAGTTTGGATGCCGGTTAGGGGGCGTTGGTGAGGCCGGCGATCGACCCATAGTAGCCGGTCGCGCCAAGGCGAAGCGGACATTCGGAACCTCGTTGGTCTCGGCGGAATCGCCCCCCGCACTAGTCGGCAGGAGGATGCCACTCGATGGCGCGGCTAGACGGCATCTCTGGAATGTGACTACCTGCCGCCGCGCCCATGGTGAGAAGCGATAGCGCGGCGACTAGCACCTTCAAAGGCGCCGATTGGAGACGCCAGCGCGCTGTGCTGCCAAGCCACAGACGCAGTGCACCAGGGCGAAGGTCTGACGACGCCAATCAGTCCGCTGGCGAGCTATTGTCGCCACCGTCCCCGCCCTGGAACAGCCCCACCGCTTCCTGCATATCCAAGTAGTAGTTCTGTAGCGTCAGCGTCATATCCTCGATACGCAATCGCCGTTCGAACGGTCGCAGGACCTCGAACTGCTGCTGGATGATGCTCCCGCCTTGAAGGTATTCGACGAGGTCAAGCGCTTGGAAGCTCTCATCGCGCCAGAAGCGGACCTGCCGCTCTGACCCAAGCCGTACGTAGCCACCAGCGACCACGTTGATCAGCTCGTGCGCTTGACGCACAGGATGCCCTCCCATCGTGTACCCGTTGAAGACTCGATTGGAGGTGATGACGCCGGTATGCACATCGGCTGTGGCAGGAATATCCCAGCCCAGCCACTTCAGCAGCTTTTCCTGATTGGCGGTGACCTTCATCCAACGTAGGCGGATGTTAAGCTGGTCCCGAGCCGTCTTCAGGTGCTCATAGCTTGTTCGCAGTTCGTGCGCCGACACGGGCAGAAACGAGTTCTTGCACTCAAAGACGAAGAGATGCCCCTCCCGCCACGCAATGATGTCGGTTTCTCGCTTGCCTTCAATGTTGAACTCAAAGTTGGCTCGCACCTTGAAGCCGGCTTCTTCGAGCGTCGCCACGACGGCCTCCTGCATCGGGTCCTTGCCATCGAGGAGAACACTGCGCAGGTTGTTTGCTGTGACGACATTGCGCACTAGGTTCGACTGCGCAACCATTGCTGGCGCGACAACCAAGTGGTCAGCCGCCTCAATTAGAGGCCGGTACTGGATGTCGATGAACTTCTGGTCTGCTTTCAGGGTGAGGATGTCGATAACCTCTTGCGCTTTGGCGGGCGGCAGAACCTGACCGAGTGTCATCACCATGTCCTTGATGCGTATCACCGGCAGGACGGACCGCACCCTCAGGCGCTCCTGCCTCTCCTCAGGCTGAATCTCCTGAAGCTTCCGCTGGAAGACGGCACTGAAGAACGCGAACATGCGTTGGATCTTCATAATGTCGCCTGCAGTGAGCGTCTGAGTGACCTGCAATGACAGCGGATCGCTCTTTCGGAAGTTGTCGATTCCAAGGCCAATCAGCACGGCGACTTCCTCTGCGAAGAACTGGTCGCCCGCAATAGGCGCGAAGAATCTCGGGTCTTGGATGACCAGGAACACTAGCCGCTCAATTGGTTCGGTGCGCAGCTCGACGAATTCACCCAGGCGACCGTGCTCGAAGGCCGCTTCGATGAAGGCCTCCATGGTGGGTAGCGGCTGGTTCCTTTCGTGAAACTGGCGGGCAACACCGGCTGCGCGAATTTCCTCTTGCACGCTGCTCTGGATGTAGCCCAGGCGAATCGACCGCTCAAGGTCTTCGTCAATGGACAGTACCTTAAGCTCTTTGACGTGGTGCTCCACCTTGTAGGGCAGGCCGTCCAGCAGCGTCTCCACCTCGAACAGCTCATTGAGACGAGCCGCATCAATCAGCAGCTCCGCGTAGACGCTGTCGTGAGGGGACACCAGCCGTTCGTCAACGTGCTGCCAGTCCGTCGGCACGGTTCCAATCTCCTCGCGCATTAGGTGCAGGATGAGAGACAGGCCTTGCGTGATTTCCTCAGTTGACCAGTGCTCGAGGATGGAGGAATCCAGGTGCCGGTTGCCACCTCTCCATGAATCGCCCCGGGATTCGCGGAGGCTGTTTGGTTTAAGTCAGGCCATCA
>CAZAPJ010000084.1:0-16164 GCA_964487025.1 uncultured Hydrogenophaga sp. | reverse complement strand
CAACGCCAACCCAGAGACAGCGAGGGTCCGGCTCCGCCGGCCCAAGCTGTCGTCCCCCCTCCAAGCGCCGCGCAGCGGCGCGCCAGAGAGGGGGGAAGCCGCAAAGCGGCGCAGGGGGGAGTCCTCAGTTCGACGGAACGAGGAAGTCCTGGCTGATGCGCCCGCCCAGCTCGTTCACGCGGTCCAGGAACTGCGTCAGGAAGGCGTGCAGGCCGGTCGCGAGGATTTCGTCGATGCGGCCGTATTGCAGGTCGGCCTTGAGCTTGCCGGCGCGGCGCAGGGTCTCGCCCGAATGCTCGTTGGCCACGACCCGGAGGTTGTCGACCATTTCGTTCAGGCTGGCGGCCAGGCTGCGGGGCATGTCGGCGCGCAGGATCAGCAGCTCGGCCACGCGCTCGGGCGTGATCACGTCGCGGTACACCTTGCGGTAGACCTCGAAGCCGCTGACGCTGCGCAGGATGGCGCTCCAGTGGTAGAAGTCGTATTCCTGGTCGAGCTCGCTGGCCACGCCGAAGAAGTCGCTCTGCACGGCGTGGAACTTCACGTCGAGCAAGCGCGCGGTGTTGTCGGCGCGCTCCAGGAAGGTGCCCATGCGGTAGAAGTGGAACGCCTCGTCCTGCAGCATGGTGCCGATGGCCACGCCGCGCGAGAGGTGCGAGCGGAACTTGACCCACTCGAAGAACTCGCCCGGGTCGCGCTCGAAGTTCTTGCTCTGGAGCTTGCGGTTGAGCTCCAGCCAGGTCTGGTTCTGCGTCTCCCAGAGTTCGGTGGTGAGCGCGCCGCGCACGGCGCGCGCGTTTTCCCGCGCGGCCTTGAGGCAGGCGAAGATGCTCGACGGGTTGGACTCGTCCCGCACCATGAACTCCATCACGTTGCGCGGCGTGATCTCCTTGCCGTATTTCTGCGTGTACGAGTAGGTCAGCTCGCTGATGGCCAGCAGGCCCTCCCAGCCCACCTGCGCGACGGCGGCGGACTGCGGCAGCAGCGAGGTCTGGTAGTTCACGTCGAGCATGCGGGCGGTGTTCTCCGCGCGCTCGGTGTAGCGGGACATCCAGAACAGGTGGTCGGCGGTGCGCGAAAGCATGGTCTTTTCTCCCTTGTGTCAGTCTTCGAGCACCCAGGTGTCCTTGGTGCCGCCGCCCTGCGACGAGTTGACGACCAGCGAGCCTTCCTTGAGCGCGACGCGCGTGAGGCCGCCGGGCACCATCTGTACCTCCTTGCCGGACAGCACGAAGGGCCGCAGGTCGATGTGGCGCGGCGCCACGCCGCTGTTCACGTAGGTGGGGCAGGTGGACAGCGAGAGCGTGGGCTGGGCGATGTAGCCCTCGGGCTTGTCCTGCACCGCCTTGCGGAACGCCTCGACCTCGGCCTTGGTGGAAGCCGGCCCGACCAGCATGCCGTAGCCGCCGGCGCCATGCACCTCCTTGACCACCAGGTCCTTCATGTGGGCGAGCATGTACTTGAGGTCCTCGGGGTCGCGGCCCATGTAGGTGGGCACGTTGTTGAGGATCGGCTTCTGCCCGAGGTAGAACTCGATCATCTTGGGCACGTAGGGGTAGATCGACTTGTCGTCGGCCACGCCGGTGCCGACCGCGTTGCAGATGGCCACGTTGCCGCTGCGGTACACCCCGATCAGGCCGGCGCAGCCCAGCGTGGACGTGGGGCGGAACACCTGCGGGTCGAGGAAATCGTCGTCCACGCGGCGGTAGATCACGTCCACCCGCTTCGGGCCGCGCGTGGTGCGCATGTAGACGAAGTTGTCCTTGACGAACAGGTCCTGCCCCTCGACCAGCTCCACCCCCATCTGCTGGGCCAGGAAGGCGTGCTCGAAGTAGGCGCTGTTGTACATGCCGGGCGTGAGCACCACCACCGTGGGCTCGGCGGTGGTGGCCGGGCTCACCGCGCGCAGGGTCTCGAGCAGCAGGTCGGGGTAGTGGGCCACCGGCGCCACGCGGTTCTCGCCGAACAGCTCGGGAAACAGCCGCATCATCATCTTGCGGTCTTCCAGCATGTAGCTCACGCCGCTGGGCACGCGCAGGTTGTCTTCCAGCACGTAGTACTCGCCCACGCCCTCGGCGTTGGGTGCGCGCACGATGTCGATGCCGGAGATGTGCGAGTAGATCTGGTGCGGCACGTCCACCCCCATCATCTCGGGGCGGAACTGCGCGTTCTGGAAGATCTGGTCGGCCGGGATGATGCCGGCCTTGATGATCTCCTGCTCGTGGTAGACGTCGTGGATGAAGCGGTTGAGCGCGGTCACGCGCTGCACCAGGCCTTCCTCCATGCTGCGCCACTCGTGCGCGGGGATGATGCGGGGAATCAGGTCGAAGGGAATGAGCCGCTCGGTGCCGGCGCCGTCCTCGTCCTTGGCGCCGTAGACCGCGAAGGTGATGCCGACGCGCCGGAAGATCATCTCCGCTTCCTCGCGCCGCGCCGCCATGGCCTCTTCGGGCTGCTGGGAGAGCCAGCGCACATAGTTCTGGTAGTGGGCCCGGACCTCGCTGG
Organism: uncultured Hydrogenophaga sp.; assembly: GCA_964487025.1. Lineage (GTDB taxonomy): Bacteria > Pseudomonadota > Gammaproteobacteria > Burkholderiales > Burkholderiaceae_C > Hydrogenophaga. Next base: position 13,659 of record CAZAPJ010000084.1, on the reverse strand, counting down.
GCGAGGCGTTCATTTCGTCAAACATGGGTCGGCTCATGGGTATTTTTCTCCTGAAGACAGCATAGCAAGACCCGGGCCAGGGTTTTCGAGCATACGGGTGGCCCGCACCCGGAAAGCCCATGACGGGGTCAGGCGCCTGGCACACCTCGCTTGAGCAGATCGATCGCCGCTTGCGTGGCCGGCGACAGATAACCGTCATGCCGCACGAGGATGCCGAAGTGCCGGGACATCGTCGTTTCGGGGATCGGCAGTTCGCGTACCCGCGACTGCACCACCCCCAGCGCGAGATTGCGCCGGCTCATGAAGCCCAGCAGCGTGGTGTCGGCAAGCAGGCGCGGCGTGAGCAACCAATCGTTCGACACGATCTGCGCCACCGGCGGCGGCAGGCCGGCGGCGGCAAAAGCGCCATCCAGCCAGCGGCGGTTGCCTGCGGCCCGTGAAGGCAGGACCCAGCGGTAGGGCTGCAGGTCACTCACCGCCAACGGCCCTGCCTGCTGGAACAGCGGATGGGCCATGCTGGCCACGACCACGACGTGGTCGTCCATGAGGCGGTGGAAATCCAGTTCGGCGTCGGCGGTGCTGCTCAGGCCTATCACGAAATCAACCGCGCGCGACTTCAGGCTCGCGCTCAGGGCATCGCTCATGCCGACAGTCACTTCCAAGGTCATGTCGGGAAAACGCGCGATCAACTGGGCGCTGAACCCGGGCAGCAGGAATTCGGCAGCCCCGGTGGAAGCCCCCAGACGTACGTGTCCCGTCACGCCGTGCGCCGCAGCCTGCACGTCCTCATGGGTGCTGTCGATTTCGCGCAGGATGCGCTCGGCGCGCTCGTGCAGCAGGCTGCCTACCGGCGTCAGCGTGAGGCGATGGCCGTTCTTTTCGAACAGCGCAACCCCCATCTCGGACTCCAGGCGCTGCACGCTCTTGGTCACGGCGGGTTGGCTCAGGCCCGCCTTTTCGGCCGCCTTGCCGATGCTGGACAGCTCAGCGACGAGCTGGAAGTAGCGCAAATCCCGAATTTCCATATTTAGATTTATTATTTTAATAAAATCATGATCGAATGGAATAATTTGGCGATCGACAACCGCGCAACACCCCAAGGAGACCCAGATGCAACGAAGACAACTCTTGAAGGCCGTGCCTGCACTCGGCCTGGGCGGCCTCACGCCATGGGCACACGCCGCCAACTACCCGAACCGGCCCGTGACCATCGTAATTCCCTTCGGAGCGGGCGGTAACGCCGACATGCAGATCCGTCTGGTGGCCAATCACCTCTCGCAGCGCATGGGCGTGCCGTTCGTGGTGCAGAACATGCCGGGCGCCGGCGGCATCGCAGGGGGGCAGCGCGTGGTGCAGTCTGCGCCTGACGGCTACACGCTGCTGCTGGGGGCCTCCAGCAACATTGCCATGACGCCCCACCTGTTCAACCAGGTGCCCTTCGATGTGGAAAAGGACCTGGAACCGATCAGCCTGCTGTCCGGGCATTTCGGTTTCCTGCTGGTGGCCTCCACCAACCTGGGCATCAATACCTTCGCCGAGTTCGTGGCAGCGGCCAAGGCTTCTCCAGGCAAGTTCAACATCGGCACCACCCAGACAGGCTCCGCGCTGTGGGTCGCTGCCGAACTCCTGAAAAAGGCGGCGAACGTGGACTGCGTCACCGTCCCGTTCAGAACCTCGGGCGAAGTCGTGACGGCGCTGCGCTCGGGCACGATCCAGTTCATGATCGACACCATCCCGCCCATGCTCGCACAGATGCAGGCGGGGCACATCAGGGCCCTGGCAGTGACCTCGGCAGAGCGCTTCCCCGCGCTGCCCCAGATCCCGACCATCCGCGAGTCCGGCGTCGACTACGACTGCTCGTCGTGGAACGGACTGCTCGCGCCGCGCGGCACGCCAACCGACATCCTGGACACGCTCAACGCGCATGCCCGCGCGGTGCTCGAGATCCCCGAGGTACGCGAGCAATTTCTGAAACTGGGCCTCAAACCCGAGGCCAGTTCGCGCGCCGATTTCGCCAAGCTGATCAGGACCGAACTCGACGTCTGGCGCAAGAACTTTGAACGCACAGGCGTGAAAAAGACATGAGTGGGCTGCTGATTGCAGATTCGCAGGTACACCTTTGGGCGGCCGACTCGCCCGAGCGTCCCTGGGTGCCGGGGCAAGCCTGGCGTTCGCGCAACCAGCCGGCGATGGACGCGGACACGATGATCGCGCGCATGGACGCCGCAGGCATCCACCGCGCGATCGTCGTGCCGCCTTCCTTCGAGGGTGATCGCAACGACGTCGCCCTGGACGCGGTGCGCCGCTATCCGGACCGTTTCGCGGTGATGGGCCGCGTCCCGCTGCACGAACGCGCCGCGCCTGACGTGCTGGAACGCTGGCGCGAGCAGCCCTGCATGCTCGGCGTGCGCCTGACCTTCCACATGGACTACCAGCGCGTGTGGCTGCACGACGGCACCGCCGACTGGTTCTGGCCGGCGGCCGAGGCTGTCGGCGTGCCGGTGATGGTGCTGCCGACGGGCTCGCTGCCCGAGATGGCGGACATCGCCGCGCGCCATCCTGGCCTCAGGCTCGTGATCGACCACTGTTCGCTGCACCGCGTCAGCCTGGACGAGCCCTATGCGCTCGACACCGGCGAAGTGGAGCGCCTGCTGGCCCTCGCGCGCTTTCCCAACGTCGCGGTCAAGATGTCGGCCTTGCCCTTCTTCTCCAACGAACCCTACCCCTTCGCCGACATCCACCCCCTGGCACGCGCCGTGTTCGAGGCCTTCGGGCCAAGGCGCACGTTCTGGGGCAGCGACGTGACACGCCTGCGCTGCAGCTACCGTGAAGCGCTCGACTACGTCGACGTGGCCCTGCCCGGCCTCTCCACCGAAGACAGGCAATGGTTGCTCGGCCGCGCTCTGTGCGAATGGCTCGACTGGCCCCTGCCCGAGGGCTCCGCATGAGCCCCCGCCCGGCCGCTCCGAAGGGAGCTCTCACCGCAGTGCGAAGCACGGAGGTCACCCAATGAACACCGACACCCTGAACGATTGGCGCAAGCTCGGCAGCGCCACCGTCTCCGACGCCATGGAAACACTGGGCCTGCGCCGGTCCGTGATCCCCGGCATGCGCTGCACCGCACCCGATGCCGTGACCGTCGGCCCGGCCTTCACCATCCGGCAGATCATCAAACACGGCACCGCAGCCAAGGAAGACAAGCTGGTGCGCCATGCCCAGACCATCCGCGGCCAGGTACCGCCAGGTTCCTTCATCGCGATCGACGCCGGCGGCTACCCGGACCTGAGTTCCTGGGGGGAGCGCCACAGCCAGCACGCCATGCGAGCCGGCTACGCGGGCCTGCTCATCAACGGCTGCATCCGGGACGCGGCCAAGATCCGGCGCCTGGGCTTTCCAGCCTACTGCCTGGGTTTCACGCCGTTCAAGAGCCAGTGGGACTACGAAACCGCTGCCGTCGGAGAACCCATCACGGTGGGCCGCGTACAGATCCGCGCGGGCGACCTGATCGTGGCCGACGAGGATGGCGTCATCGTCGTGCCGGAAGCGCGCCAGGCCGAGATCCTGGCGCTGGGCCTGTCGATCCACGCCGACGAAGAGGCGCAGTACGGACCCACCTGACCCGCCCGGCTTGCGCTCCCCTCATTTCCACGAAACGTCACCGATGTATTCCAACAAGACCAAGCAACGGCTGCAAGCAGGCGACATCGCCTACGGCCTGGGCATCCGCAGCGCGCGCACGCCCGAAACCGTGCTGGCCGCATCCGTCTGCGGCTACGACTACCTGTTCATCGACGCCGAGCACAGCACGCTCAACCTCGACACCATCGCACACCTGTCGGCCACCGCGCTGGCCGCCGGCGTGACGCCGATCGTGCGCGTGCCCAGCGCTGCGTACCCGGACCTGCCCCGCATCCTGGACGGCGGCGCACAGGGACTGGTCGTGCCCCACATCCGCAACGCCGACGACGCGCGCGCGGCGGTGGCGGCGGCGCGCTTTCCCCCGCTGGGCCGGCGCTCCGGCGCAGGGGCTGCGATCCAGCTCGGCTGGGCGAGTCTGCCGGAGGCCGAGGCCTGTGCCCGCCTGAACGAGCAACTGCTGCTGGTGGCCATGATCGAATGCCGGAGCGGCCTGGAAAACGTCGAGGAGATCGCCGCCGTGGACGGCATCGACGTGCTGTCGGTCGGCACCAACGACCTCACGCTGGACCTGGGCGTACCCAACGACTTCTTCCATCCGGCCGTCGAGGCGGCGCACACGCGCGTGGTCGCCGCGGCACGCCGCCACGGCAAAGCCGTGCGGCTGGGCGGCCGCTACGGCAAGCGGGATGTGGACGAGGCCATCCGCCGTGGCGCCACTTTCGTCACGCTGGCGACCGACACCACCCTCATCGTGAACGGCATCCGAGCGGCCATTGCGGACCGCCGTCCCGTCCCGGCCGGCGGAACCACCTGACCCCGTCATCCTGGGTGATGCCAGTAGCGGCGATGGGCGTCGCGCTGGCACAGCACGGCATCGGGTTCCGCGCTGCGCCAGGTCGCCGCGCCGCAGGCGGGTGAATTCACCCACGGAATGCCGCGCTCGCGGTAGCGCGCCAGCACGGCCTCGGCCGGGTGGCCGAAGCGGTTGCGGTAGCCCGACTGCACCAGCACCCAGCGCGGCCGCAGGGTGTTGAGCAGCACCGGACTGCTGGAGGTCTTGCTGCCGTGGTGGGGCGCGAGCATCACGGTGGCGGTCTGTTCGGGGTGCGCCAGCGCGAGGCGCACTTCCTGCGCGGCGTCGATGTCCCCCCCGAGCCAAGCGCTGCGCACGCCATTGGAGACGCGCAGCACGCAGGACATGGCGTTGCTCGACAGGCGCCCCGCGCCGTTCTCGCCATAGTGCCCGGGCTGCGGGTGCAGGATCTCGAACTCCACCCCGTCCCAGTGCCAGCGCTGCCCGGCCACGCAGCGGCGGGCGGGGTCGGGGTCGTACGAGGACAGCCAGCGCGCCTGCGGATGCGCCGCCTGCGCCGCGGCGGCGCCGCCCGCGTGGTCGCTGTCGCGGTGGCTCACCACCACCGCATCCAGCGTCTCGCCCCACGCGCGCAGCAGCGGCAGCACCACGCGCTCGCCTGCATCGGTGGCGTCAGGGTGCGCGCCGTAGCGCGGGCCGGTGTCGTAGAGCAGGCTATGGCGCGCGGTGCGCAGCAGCGCCGCGCTGCCCTGCCCGACGTCGAGCGCGATCAGCTCGAACTCGCCCGGCGCCGGGCGCGGCGGCGCGTACAGCAGGGCTGGCCAGACCAGAGTGAGGCCCGCCAGCCGCGCCGTCCAGGGCAGGCGCAGCACCAGCAGCACGCCGCCCAGCACGGCCGCGACCGCCAGCGGCCACGGCGCCGCGGGCCGGAACAGCGCGGCCCACGGCCACTGGGCCAGCCACTGCAGGCCCAGCGACAGCCCTTGCACCGCCCAGGCCGCCGCGTCCCACAGCGGCGGCCACGCCAGCCCCAACATCGCCAGCGGCGTGACGCCCAGCGTGACCAGCGGAATCGCCACCAGGTTGGCGACCAGGCCGACCAGCGAGAACTGGCCAAACAGCAGCAGCGTGAGCGGCGCCAGCGCCACCGTGACCACACCCTGCTCGCGCACCAGCGAAACCAGGGCGCGCGCAGCGCGCGCGAGCACGGAACCCGGCGCCGGTGCGCGGCGGCCGGGATCGGTGGCGAACAGGATGCCCACCGCCACGAAGCTGAGCCAGAAGCCGGGCTGCAGCAGCGCCCAGGGATCGAGCGCCAGCACGGCCGCCATGGCCAGCAGCCACACCACCGGCCACGGCCAGCGGCGCACCCACAGCCGCAAGCCCACCACCACCGCCAGCATCACCACCGTGCGCTGCGAGGGCACGCCCCAACCAGAGAACAGCGCATAGGCGGCCGCCAGCGCCACGCCGCCCACGCCGGCGGCCAGCGGCGCGGGCACCGCGTGCAGCACGAGCGGACAGGCGCGCGCCAGCCGGCGCCACGCGCCGGCCACCAGCACCGTGGCCAGCCAGGCGAACATGGTCACGTGCAGGCCCGAGATGGCCATCAGGTGCGCCACCCCGGTGGTGCGGAACAGCTCCCAGTCGGCGCGCTCGATCGCCGACTGGTCACCCATCACCAGCGCGGCCAGCACGCCGGCGCTGCGCGGATCGGCCACGCGCGCCTCGATGCGCTCGCCCACCCATTGGCGCGCCGTGTCCAGCGGATGCCACGCCGTCTGCCCGAGGCGCTGCGGCGCGGGGTCGCGCGGCCCGGCGCGCACGTAGCCCGTGGCCTGGATGCCCTGCTCCCATAGCCAGCGCTCGCGGTCGAAGCCGTGCGGATTGGCGTTACCGTGCGGGCTGCGCAGGCGCACGGTGAAACGCCAGCGCTCGCCCGCGCGCAGGCCGGGACTGAGCGCGCCCAGGGACCAGGTGCCCTCCCCCGCGGCCGCCACGCTGCCATACCAGCTCAGTTGCAGGCGCGGGGGCAGCGCGATGCCCTCACCGGCGCGCCGGGCCGACTCGACCCGGAATTCGAAGCGCTCGCCTTGCGCGCCGCGCTGCGGCAGCGACGCGATGCGCCCCGTCACCTCGATGTCCAGGCCTTGCAGGCCGGGGTCGAGCGCCTGGGCCGCGAACTGCACGGCGCGCGCGCCCGTCAGGCCCGCGCCGGCGCCCGCCCCGGCCAGCAAGGCGAGCACGAGCGCCGCCGAAGTGGCGCGACGCGCCCAGCGCCAGCCCAGCCCGCCGCACACGGCGCCCGCCAGCACCAGGGCGGCATAGGCCCACAGGGGCCACAACGCCGGCTGCTGCAACTGCAGGGCGACGCCCAGCACCCACCCGGCGAGCGCCACGAAACCGCGCTGGCGCATGCTCGGTCAGGCGCGCGGGCGGTGGGGCGCCGCGGTCCGCCAGGGCGCGCCAGTGGGCCGCCATGGTCCATCAAGCCTTGTCCGCCGACGCATCGTCCCCCCTTGGAATGGTGTTGCACAGGCGCCCGACCGGGCGCCGCGCGAGCCATTATGGGAACGGGCGCGGAGCGATACCCCCCACCCTGGGGGCGGGATTCAAGCCGCCGCCGGCGTCAGCTTGCGGCGCAGGAAGTCCAGCGCATCGTGCAGTTGCTCCCCCTTGGGATCGGTGTGTCCACCCGGGTAGATGCACAGCTTCTTCTCGGCCGATCCCAGCGCTTCGTAGAGCCGGATCTGGCCCTCGCGCGTGAACACCGCGTCGTCCCACTTCTGGTGGAACGCGACCGGACAGCTCACCGCCGCGGCGTCCTGCGCCAACCGCTCCGAGCCCGGGCGGCACAGGCCCCACATGCCCAGCACCGCCGCCGAGAAACGCCGCGGCTGCGCCGCCACGAACGGCAGCCCATAGGCCGTGCCCATCGACAGGCCCATCCAGCCCACCGCCCGCTCCGGCGTGCCCAGACACCCCAGCACGTGCTCCAGCGCCGCGCTCCAGTCCTCCACCATCGGCTCCACGCTGCCGCCCCGGGCCCAGCGTTCGCGGAATTCGTCGCGCACCGCCGGTCCCTCGGCGAACGGCTCGCGCCGGTCGCCATGCACCGGCCCGTCGATCGACACCACCACGAAACCATGCCCGGCGGTGAGGCCGCTCACCACGTCCATGACGGACGGCGCGCGCTTGTGGCCGCTGCCGCCGTGGCTGACCAGCACGAGCGGCGCGCGCGGATCGTCCCGGTGGGCGCACCAGTACACGCCGGGCACCCGGCGCCCGTTCACCGTCAGGGTGAAGGCGTGTTCATGCACCTGCGAGGCGCCCGTCGATGGATCCTTGGACATGGCTGGGTGGGTCTCCCGCCCCCGCTGCGCCGGCGCAGTGGTGGAGGCATTTATTCCGATTAGCGAAATGATATTCTGTTTATCGTCATTCTACCCAAGCCACCCGACGCGGCGCGGCGCCGTCACACCTTGATGGTGCCGGCGAACCCCAGTTGCCGCGACAGCCGCTCGGCGCTGTCCATCAGCATGCGCTTGAGCCGCTCGGGGTCGTGCTTGCCGAAGCGGAAGTCGGGGATCGTGAGCGCGAGGTTGCCCACGACCTGCCCGGTGGCGGAGAAGAACGGCGCCGCCAGGCCGTACGAGCCCGGCGTGCGCTGCGCGAAGGTCTGCGCGAAACGCGCCTCCCGGATGGTCTTCAACGCCGCCAGCACCTCCCGGCGCGACAGCGGCCGGCCATCGCAGGGCGAGACCTCGGCGCGCTCGATGACCGCTTCGATCTCCGGCTCGGAGAGGAACGCCATCAGGCTGCGGCCGGTGGCCCCCCACGACAGCGGCCACAGCCTGTTGAGCTCCACCGAATAGCGCATCGGGTTCGCGGGCGAGGCCAGCTGCGAGAAGAACATCTGCAGGTCGCTGCGCGCGAGCACGGTCAGCAGGGCCGTCTCCTGGGTCTCGTCCCGCAACTGTTCCAGGTAGGGCGCGGCGATCTGGTTGAGCGGGAACTCGCTCGCCAGCCGGGCCGCCAGGCGAAACAGCGCCGCGCCGCCTTCGTAGCGGCCATCGGCCCGCTGCGCGATGTAGCCCATGGTGCGCGCCAGGCCGAGCAGCCGGTGCACGGTCGGCGCGGGCAGGTCCAGCGCGGACGCCAGCTCGTTGACGCTCCAGTGCGACTGGTCGCCGAAGCAGTTCAGCAGGCGGAGCACCCGGTGCACGGTGCCGGTGGCGCTCATCGCCGTGTTGCCGCTGTCCTTCCCGGGTTGCCGGGGGTCGTTGTGCTTTGCCATGCGATCGATGCTAGCAGTCCGGTCCGGCCCCGGCGTTGACAAAACGGCCTCTCGATCTAGAATACGTTTATCGAAATATCATTCCGATAAACGAAATGGAGAAATTGCGTGTACGAAGTGTCTGACCCCCGTTTTCCCATGCGTCCCTTCCCGGCGGAGGTGATCGAGGCCAACATCGCCCGCTTCGACAAGCTGCGCGGCAGCGAAGACGCCTACCTCGACTCGCGCCTGCCCAACCTGCGCCGCAAGAAGTTCAACATCATTGGCTGGGGCGTGACCGAGAACGAGTCCAATCCGGACCTCAGGCCCAACGTGGCGATTTCCTCGGGCTGCTTCAACGTCGGCATGCTGGAGTGCGAAAAGGGCTACGGCACGCAACCCCACGCGCACGAGACCGAGGAGGTCTTCATGCCGATCGTGGGCAAGTGGAGCGTGCATTGGCTGGACGACGGCGTGGAGCGCACCAGCCTGCTCAACGAATTCGACGTCTGCTCGGTCCCCGAAGGCTGCTACCGCTGGTTCCGCTACCAGGGCGAAGGCAAGGGCCGCCTGCTGACCATCATCGGCTCGCCGGCCGGGCGCGTCGGCTACCTCGCCGGCGTGGCGGAGGCCGCGGCCAAGACCGGCATCCGGCTCAACGCCGACGGCAGCGTCTCGGTGGAGACCCCCGCCTGAGGCCGCCGAACGCACCGCCCCCCAGCAACCCCCTACCGATTCCCACAACGAAGGAGACACCCCCATCATGAACGACCCCACCGCGAAGCAACCCGCGCACGGCGAAGGCCTGTCGCGCCGCCGGGCCATGGGCCTGGCCGCCATGGGCGTGGCCGGCGCCTGGCTGCCGCAGGCCGGCTGGGCCAGCACCGACTACCCGAACAAGGCCATCCGCGTGATCGTGCCCTTCCCGGCCGGCGGCGGCACCGACGTCGCGGCGCGGCTGTACACCGGACCGATGGCCGAGGCCCTGGGCCAGCCGGTGGTGGTGGACAACCGGGGCGGCGCGACGGGCGCCATCGGCACCGTCGCGGTGATCCAGTCCCCGCCCGACGGCTACACCTTGCTGGTGGGTTCGGACAGCAGCGTGCTGCTGGGTCCGCTGACCGCCGCGACCAAGACGTTCGACCCGATCAAGGACCTGATCCCGATCGCCATCTTCGCCAACAACCCCCTGGTGATGGTGGCGCACCCCTCGGTGAAGGGGAACACGGTGGAGGAGATCGTCGCCGAGTCGCGCCAGCGGCAGCTCACCTTCGCCTCGATCGGCGAAGGCAGCCTGTTCCACTTCGCGGGCGAGCTGTTCAACCACCTGACCGGCGCCCGGCTGGTCCACGTGCCCTACAAGGGCGCGGCGCCGGCGATGGCCGATGTCCGCGCCGGCCACGTGCACTTCATGTTCTCGACCGTGGGCCAGGCGCTCCCCTTCCTCGGCGCCGGCGGCGGCCTCAAGGCCATCGCCGTCACGAGCAAGGAGCGCTCGTCGCACCTGCCCGACGTGAAGACGCTGCAGGAAGCGGGCCTCAAGCAATACCACATCGAAAGCTGGAACGGCCTGTTCGCGCCCACCGGCACGCCGCAGCCGGTGGTCGACAAGCTGGCGCAGACGATCCGCCAGATCGCGCAGAACCCGCAGTTCAAGGCCTCGGTCGAGAAGACCGCCGCCACCATTCCCCTGCTGAGCCCCGCGGAGCTGAAGGACCTGATCGCCCACCAGCAGAAGACCTATGGCGAGCAGTACCAGCAGATCGCGGCGATGACGAAGCCGAAATCGTGAGCCGCGGGCAGCCGCGCGATCCCGTCATGTCGGCCGCCCTTCCCACGGTCGGCCTGGTCGGCCTGGGCGCCATGGGCGCCGGCATCGCCGCCACCCTGCGCCAGCGCGGCCATGCGCTGCGCGTCTGCGACGCGCTGCCCGGGCGCGCGCAGGCGTTCGCCGCGCAGGGCGGCACCGCGTGCGCCACGCCGGCCGAGACCGCGGCCGGCTGCGACGTGCTGGTCTCGGTGGTCGTCAACGCCGAGCAGACCGAGGCCGTGCTGTTCGGCGAGAACGGCGCGGCCGATGCCCTGCCCCCGGGCAGCCTGTTCGTGATGTGCTCGACCGTCGACCCCAACTGGTCGATGGCGCTCGAGGCGCGGCTGGCCGAGCGCGGCCTGCTCTACCTGGACGCGCCGATCTCCGGCGGCGCGGCCAAGGCCGCGAGCGGGCAGATGACGATGATGACCTCGGGCACGCCGGCCGCCTACGCCAAGGCCGGCGGCGTGCTCGACGCGATGGCCGGCAAGGTCTACCGGCTCGGCAACCGGGCGGGCGCGGGCAGCCAGGTCAAGATCATCAACCAGTTGCTGGCCGGCGTGCACATCGCCGCGGCGGCCGAGGCCATGGCGCTGGGGCTGCGCGAGGGCGTGGACCCGGCCGCGCTGTACGAGGTGATCACCCACAGCGCGGGCAATAGCTGGATGTTCGAGAACCGCATGGCCCACGTGCTGGCGGGCGACTACACGCCGCTCTCGGCGGTCGACATCTTCGTCAAGGACCTCGGCCTGGTGCTCGACATGGCGCGCGCCAGCAAGTTTCCGCTGCCGCTGTCATCCACCGCGCACCAGATGTTCATGCAGGCCTCGACCGCGGGCCACGCCAAGGAAGACGACAGCGCAGTGATCAAGATCTTCCCGGGCATCACCCTGCCGCAGGCGCCCCGGGGCCGGGAATGAGCGGCGCCACGCGGTAGCCGCTCAGGGCTTCACCACGGCCATCCAGATCGGCAGGGAACGCGCGCGCGTGGCCTCCAGCGCCGCGTTCACCTCTTTCAGCGCGAAGCGGTGGGTGATGAGGTCTTCCGCATCGAGCCGCCGATCGGCCAGCAGGGCCAGCACGTCGCCGGTGTCCGAGCGCGTGCAGGCCCGCGTGCCGACGAAGCGCCAGCAGAAGATCATCATCTCGCGCCACGCAAATGGCATGGCCGCGCCATTGCCGCCCATGTGCACGAAGCTGCCGCCGATGGCCATCGCCGCGGCCGCCTGGGCCGAGCCTGGCCCATCGGGAAAGTAGTCGAGCACGGCGTCGGCGCCGCGGGGCATCAACTCGCGCAGCCGCTGGGTGAGCGCCTTCTTCTCGACCCAGTCCGGTCCCAGCTCGTCGAGCACGACCAGTTGCACCGGCAGGTCTCCGGCCAGCGCGCGCAGCGCCTCCAGGCGCTCGCGCGAGCGGGCCACGAGCACCAGCTCGCGGGCCCCATGGAACCGGGCCAGCTTGATGCTGGCCGTGCCCATCGTTCCCGTGGCCGCCGTGATGACCAGCCGGCCCGTGGCCGGCAGGGCCGCGCACTTGAGCGCGCGCACGGCGTTGGCCAGGTCGTGCACCTTGGCGCCCACGTCGAAGCTGACGTGATCGGGCAGCCGGTCCAGCAGGTCGGCCGGCACGCACGCATACTCGGCCAGCCCACCGTTGTGGTAGCGCGCGTACCGCTCCATCGGGCCATCGCCGAAAGCGGCGTGGCCCATCATGGCGGCCTCGCTGCACATCTGCTGGCGGTCCGAACGGCAGTGGTCGCAATGACCGCACGAGAGCATCGGATGGACGCGCACGCGCGCGTCCCGCCACGCGCCATCCACACCACGGCCCAGCGCCACGACGGTGCCCGCGATCTCGTGGCCCGGGGTCGTGGGCAGGTGTTTGAAGCGGCCCATTTCGAGCAGCTTCATCATGCCGGGCGCGATGCCCGCGGACGCCACCTTGACGAGCACCTCGCCTTCGGCGGGCGTGGGCACGGGCAGGGTTTCGAGGCTGAGTTCACGCGCACCCCGGCTTGCGCGGGCCGCCGTCATCGTTGACATGCTTGTCTCCTTGGGGTTGTTCAGGCGCCGCGCAGGCGGGCCAATTCGTCCGCTGCCAGGCGCTTGCCCTGGCGCACCGGCGCAGCCACCTGGGGGATGGGCTTGGTGCTGGCCAGGGCCAGGTGTTCGCTCGGCTGGGCGTGGATGCTCGTGAACGCGATGCCACGGGGAATCTGCACGAAGTCGCCCGGCAGCAGATGCACCGCGCCGCGCTGCGTGACCAGCGTGCGTTCGCCCCGGACCTGGTACTGGATCTCGCAGGCGTCCCGGTGGCGGGTGTACGCCGCGCCGCCGTCCGAGGCCTTCAGCGAACGGCCGATCGCGACGGCGCCGCTCCGGTACAGCCACGCCATCCCTTCCGCCCGCGGGTGCAGCACATGGATGCGGTCCGGGTCCTGCTCGGCGTGCCGCAGCAGCAGGGCCTCGTCGACCGGCGCGAGCGCGAGGTCCTGGCCCGGCCCGCCCACGCCCTCCGTCGTGAGTTCGTTGATCACCGCCCCCGCCCAGCCCGGGAACGGCGTGGCCAGGTACTCCGCCCGGCGGTCGATGGCGGCCAACTCCCTCACCGGGCCGGGCACGTAGAACAGCAGGTGGACGTCCCGGCGCCCGAAGTTGTCGTGCGCCACGCCGTTGGGAATGCGGGAGAAGTCACCCGGCCGCAACTCCACGGTGCCCAGCTCGGTGATCAACGTGCGCTCGCCGCACACCTGGAACGACAGCTCGTCGACGCCGCAGTTGCGGTGGTAGAACGGCTGGCGGCCGTTCATGTTCTGCCACTCGATGCGGATATCGGGGCTCTCGTAGACGCCCATGGGCGGCGCGAACGCCCGCTCGACATAGGTGGCGCCGAGGTGGAGCACCTCGATCGGCGGATGCTCGCGCGAGCGCTTCATCGGCGAAGGCAGCGGGTCCGCGAGCAGCAGCTCCTCGCGGCGGTCCAGCACGTAGGGGGGCGCATCGAACGGAAAGACGTCGATGCTTTCGCGAACCATCTTCATAGCAATGCTCCATAGCGCGGCACGCCCCCAACCCAGAGACAGCGAGGGTCCGGCTCCGCCGGCCCAAGCTGTCGTCCCCC
>CAZAPJ010000083.1:0-16463 GCA_964487025.1 uncultured Hydrogenophaga sp. | reverse complement strand
ACGGTGATGGCCTGACTTAAACCAAACAGCCTCCGCGAATCCCGGGGCGATTCATGGAGTCAATTACGTTCTCAAATAAACTTATCAATTCTTCAATGTTTGAAAACTTGTACTTTGTCAAAATTCCCACGATAACTCCATGGCGTCCTTTCCAACCATAAACGCCCTGCCTGCCGTCGATCACGTATTCATGGATGATGTCCGTCAAGTTCGTGAGCATTGATGACACAACATCCGCGGGAATGCCTAAGAGCCGAATTACGAGTTGACGATGCACCCGTATTCCCGAGCTGTCCATTGCCGCAACGATGCGGTAGACGTCTTGCAACTCCGGTGTTAATCCGGCGTATTCGCGCAAAATAATGTCATCAAACTTCTCCGAGGAGAAAACATTCTTTAGGCAAACAAATGTTTCGGATTCGCAGCGGTCTATAAGTCGTCGGCGTCGCTCGTACCTGGAAAACCCGCTAAACGCACTTTCGATCAGACTATTAATGCTGGAATTGCTGTCAACTAGGTTTAGAAGACGATCAATCTCAGAATGCTTGAGTTTTCCTATGCCAAATTCTCTTGATACTTTGTAGAACCCAGGCGTCTTTACTCGTGGATTCCAATGATTTCTGGAGCTGGCAATCAGGATTTTGAGATGCCTGTTTTTGGATGAGATCAGCGCATCGATCAACGCATTAATTTCATGAAGATGCGAGTGAGCTTCATCAACAAAGAGTACTCCACTTTTTCCTGATTTTTGCAATGCTCCGGCAACAGAAAGCCATTCGCGCACTTGCAATTCGAAATCACCCTTGTGCTCCCACGCGAAGTGCCCTTGTCGACTCGCTATTAGCAGTATCTGACGGCTTGTGGTTGTTTTGCCAACGCCGCTAGCTCCAAGGAGCACAGCGCACAAACTGCTTTCCGAGGCTAAGTAAGACTGAACCTCAGGCAAAATATCACGCTCAAATGTTAGGCCGTGATCTATGTCCGAATATGTCGCTGGCCAACCATTGAACATTCCTGCAATGTTGGGTGGCGCTGAAGTTGCGTGAAAGACATCAATAGTCACACTGTTGAGCACCGGAGCGTAATCCAATGGCTGCTGAGGGTCCGTATAAACAAGAGTAGATGACGGGAGCTTAGAAGACAAGGCCTGAAAAAGATCGTCTATTCCACCGAATGCAACTTGAATACCTCGGCGCTCCCAGATATTTGCCCTGTTGTTATCGGGTGTAAACATCAACAGTGTAATTCTGCTGCCGCCACCCGACTTCGCAATGATTTCGGCTTGTCGATTTGCTATATCTTTAATGTGCTCGTCGGCTAATGAATGACCAACGATGATCAAATGCGAACCGTGCAGGTCGGACTTCAGTCGATCATAAAGCGCTTCACGAAATGTCTGCGTATGGTCGTAGTCTGCATCTGAAATAATTATCCTTGCATTCGATCCATCGACTACATCTTTATTGATAGACCCATGCAGCTTGAAGATACTGACGGCTCCTGGCTTGTTTTGCAGGGTGAAGTCATAATTTGATTCAAACACCGAAAAATCAATTGCTTTTTTTTGATAGGACTTTTCGATCAAGTCATCGTAGTTAGTTGTATAGATAGACTTCCACTTGTATAGCGGAAGCGTTAGCAAACTTCCGGTTGGCTTCAATCCGGCGAATAGCTTTCGCAGTTCAGCAATCATCGCATGACGAGAGAAATCGCTTTCAATGATGCTGGCGTATTCGCGCAGCGAATAACCATCACGATCTATTTCAAATTTTTTCTCGAACTCCTCCATGATTTTCGTGACCGATGGCGCGTGCGACGAAATGGAAGCCCCTGCACCAAAGAAAAGAATAGTTTTTTCTGGCTCGATCTGTGAGGCGAGACGGGAAAGCTCAGTAGGCATGCGAAATCTCCTAAGTCCCATCTTTACATAGATTACTCACAGTTGCTAGTTCGACTTTTTCCATATGGACTTGAAGTCCTACGGATCTACTGAGCGCACGCGAGCTGCCGTCTACGAGTGACCACGCTGGTCAGGTCTTTGGTTTTGAGGCCTGCCTGCGGCAGGCCTCGGCTGTCGCTCCTCCAAACAGCAGTCACTCAGCATCGGAGGAGCGACCGGCTGCTCACAGCCTAAAACAGCCCTACCCCAAACCCCTCACCCCATCGCCTCCTCCACCAACCCATTCAACTCCCCCGTAGCCTCCACAAGCAACCCCACCCGCCTTTCCATCTCCCCATTCAGCGCACGCAGCACGGCCCCGAGCCCTGCGCGGGTGAGGCCGAGGTCTTCGCAGGTGTCGGTGGGGTGCTCGGGGGTGATGAACCTTTCGAGGGCGGCGTAGGCCTTGAGGGTCGCCGCCAGGGCGAATGCTTCGGTGTCTGCCTGGACGGCCAGGACGACGATGCGCGAGGGGATGGGGAGCGCGTCGTCGTGGTTGCAGCGGCCATCGGCGGTGGGGCGTGCGGATGACGGCGTACCGGGAATCGTGGTGCGAACCATGGTGGGTGGACCTCGAGGAGTGCGGTTTGCAACAACCGCCGCCACCGAATCGAATCCCATCGGTGGCGGCGGCTCGAACGGGTTGGTCTACCGGGTGCTCCCTGCGGATGCCGGCGGGCCTCGCGGCCCCCCGCCCGAGCCGCCAAAAACTGGAGGCACGAGCGAAGAAGCCGCAGGCTCTGCGGACAAGAAACCCTGCGGCTTTCGCTACAGGGAGCACAAACGGGAGACCAATCCCGGCCACGCCTTTTTCGCGTGACCGGAGCAGTATAGCGATGGGGTCCCGGATTCCGTGGCGTCCTGGCTCGTCGTTGGTGACGATACCAGTACCCCCTATCTGTATGTTGTCCACGATGCGCGGTGCCAAGGCGGCTCTGGCACGCGGCATGGCCTTTCCACCCGGATGTTCAAACCGTGCCGATCAACGACGCAGCCTTCCAGGGCACCCCGATCGGCTTCGGTCAGGGTGATGCGCCGCCCAGCGCCCGCCGGATCTCTTTCTTGAGGTGGTCCACGAACACGGCCACCCGCGCGGTATTCCGCGCCAGCCCTTCGTCGCCCCCATGGCCCAAGTAGGCGGCCCGTGCCGTTTCCAGCACGGCGCGGTGGTGCCCAGCGGGCAGGCGCTCCAGCGCCCACGCGGCGGCCTCATCCTTGGGCGCAATGCCGCCGGTGGACGCGCTATACCAGATGCGCGCCAGCGCCAGCACCGTGTTGCGCTCGTCGCCTTGCCAGTCTTCCGGCCGGTTCCACTGCGCGATGGTGTCCGACAGCGCGCGGCGGAAGTCGCCCGCAGGCACGGGGTCGAGAAGGTCCGGGGCGGGCGTTCCGTGCAGGCACACGCTGCGCCGCCGCACCTGGGTGAGCAGGATGGCGAGGTCGGGGTCCTGCACGGGCGGCTCGGTCTGGCCCGCCAGCAGGTCTTCGCGCAGCCATTCGCCGAACTGCAGTTCCCGCCGGGGTGGGTAGCGCCAGGGCACGACGTCGCCGTGCGCGAGCACGGTGACTTCCAGCGCACGCAGGGCGGCGCTGCTGCCGGGCCAGGCGGACACGCCGAGCAGGTCCAGCATCAGCGCGTGCCGCGAGGGTTCGGCCAGCGGCGCGTCGACGATGACGAGCAGGTCGATGTCGCTGAACTTGTGCAGGCCGCCGTCGATGGCGGAGCCAAAGAGGTAGACGGCCCGCACGCTGCCGGGCGCCAGGTGCCGCTCGAGCACGGCGCGGGCGCCGGCCAGTTGCCGGGCGATATCCGCGGGAGGCGCCGCGGCGGCGGTCATACCTTGGAGAAGTCCGGCTTGCGCCGCTCCATGAAGGCGCCGAACGCCTCGCGCGCGGCGGGCTCGCGCAGCATGCGGCCGAAGCTCGCGCCCTCCTCGGCCATCACGGCCAGCACCTGCTGGGCCTGGTTCTTCTTCATGAGGCGCTTGGTCTCGACGAGCGCGCTCAGGGGTTTGGCGGCGAGCTTGCGCGCCACGGCCTGCGCATAGCCCGCGGCTTCGGTGGGCGGCAGCACGCGGTTGACCAGGCCGACCTCGAGCGCGGCCTCGGCCATGAAGGGCTCGCCCAGCAGCAGCGCCTCGGCGGCGCGGTGGTAGCCCAGCATCTGCGGCACCAGCAGGCTGGACGCCGCCTCGGGGCACAGGCCGAGGTTGACGAAGGGCATGGAGAAGGCGGCGTTGTCGCCGGCATAGACCAGGTCGCAGTGGAACAGCAGCGTGGTGCCCACGCCCACGGCCGGGCCGCACACGGCGGCCACCAGCGGCTTGGGAAACTGCGCGATGCCGCGCAGGAAGCGGAACACCGGCGAATCGGTGGTGGCGGGCGGGTTGTTCAGGAAGTCGGCGATGTCGTTGCCGGCCGAGAAGGTGGTCTCGTTGCCCTGGAACACGACGCAGCGCACGGAGGCGTCGTCCTGCGCGGCCTGCAAGGCATCGGCGAGCGCGCCGTACATGGCGGCGGTGATGGAGTTCTTCTTGTCGGGGCGGTTGAAGGTGAGGGTGCAGACGCCAGCTTCGGTGTGGACCAGGATGTCGCTCATGGGAGAGAAAGGGATGACGGATGAAGACCCGCAAATTACCACGAACGCACCGGAACGCCAGTACGTGACAGCGTGTTTCAGGAACGCCGCCAGCGCCCCCGCCGCGCCTACACTGGCGGCTCTCCAGACCGCCACCGCCGCGCCGCTCTGCCTGCTCCCATGACATTCCCCCGCCCGCTCCGCCTCGCCCGCGCCTGCCTCTGCGGCCTGCTTCTGCCCCTGCTCCTGGCGCTGGCCTGGACACCCCCCGCCGCCTTTGCCCAGCAGCCAGCCGCCGCCGTCCAACCCGAAACGGCCGCCGCGCCCACGCCGCCGCGCCGCCCCCGCGTGGGCCTGGTGCTCTCGGGCGGCGGTGCGCGCGGCTTCGCGCACGTGGGCGTGCTCAAGGCGCTGGAGGCGGCCCGGGTGCCGGTGGACCTGATCGTGGGCACGTCGATGGGCGCGATCGTCGGCGGCCTGTACGCCAGCGGCATGAGCGCCGAGGAGCTGGAGCGCGAGATCTTGGCGGTGGAATGGGGCAACGTGTTCGACCGGCGCGAGCCGCGCCAGTTGCTGTCGCAGCGCCGCAAGGAAGAGGACTTCGAGCTCTCGCCCGTGCTCACGCTGGGCTTTCGCAACGGCGAGTTCATCCTGCCCGGCGGCGCGGTCTCGACCCGCTCGCTGGAGATGCTGCTGCGCCGCTACACGCTCTCCACCCGCCACCTCGCCACTTTCGACGGCCTGCCCACGCCGTTCCGCGCCGTCGCCACCGACATGGAGACCGGCCAGCCGGTGGTGCTGGACCATGGCGACCTCGCGGCCGCGCTGCGCGCGAGCATGTCGGTGCCCGGCGTGTTCGCGCCGCTGGAGCTCGGGGGCCGGCTGCTGGGCGACGGCGGGCTGGTGAACAACCTGCCGGTCGACGTGGCGCGGCGCATGGGCGCGGAGGTGGTCATCGCGGTCAACATCGCGACGCCGCTGGCCGGCCGCAACACGCTCGGCACCGCGTTCGGCGTGACGCTGCAGATGGTCAACATCCTGATCGGGCAGAACGTACAGGCCAGCATCGCCACCCTGACCCGGGACGATTTGCTGCTGCAGCCGCCGCTGGACTCGATCACCTCGGCCGACTTCGGCAAGGTGCGCGAACTGGTGGAGATCGGCAACGCCTACGCGAAGACGGTGGGCGAGGCGCTGGCGCGCTTCGCGGTGGACGCACCGCGCTACCGGCAATGGGTGCAGGCGCGCGAGGCGCAGAAAACCGCCAATGCCAGCCGCATCGGCGCCATCGCCTCGGTGCAGTTCGAGGGCGTGGATGCCGGCCGGGCCGAGCGCCTCGCCCCGCTGCTGGACATCGCGCCCGGCCAGCGGCTGGACCTGCCCACGCTCGAGCGCGACATGCAGACGCTCGCCGCGCTGGGCGACTACGAGCGCGTCGACTACCGCCTGACGCGGCGCACGGACGGCACCGAGGACCTGCATCTGCGCCTGCGCGAGAACACCTGGGGGCCGAACTACCTGCGCGTCGGGCTGGACCTGCGCACCGACTTCCAGGGCCAGGGGGCGTTCAACCTGCGCATCAGCCACAACCGCCACTGGCTCAACCCCGGCGGCGCCGAGTGGCGCACCCGGCTGCAGCTGGGCGAGACGCTGGGCGTGTACTCCGAGCTCTACCAGCCGCTGACCCGGCGCAGCGACCGCTTCGTCGCCGGCTACGTGGACGCGAACCTGCGCCGGGTCGAGCTCTACGACGACCACGGCGACACCCTCGCGCTGTTCCAGCGCGAGGGCATCCAGGCCGGCGTGGACCTGGGCTGGCCCATCGGCCTGATGGGCAACGTGGGCGACATGCGGCTGGGCCTGGTGGCGGCGCGCCGCCGCGCCAAGCCGGACATCATCGCGAGCGCCGTGCCGCCCACCGTGGCGCGCAGCGCCCTGGTGTGGACCGAGGCCGGCGTGCGGGCCGCGGTCATCGCGGACCAACTCGACTACGCCAACTTCCCCTCGCGCGGCTACCGCGCCAAGGGCGAGCTGGTGATGGGCCGGCGCGCCTACCAGGACGCCGCCACCGGCAGCACCCCCTTCACGCGCCTGGAAGGCACCTTCACCGGCGTGAAGACCTGGGGGGTGCATACCTTCAACGTGGGGGCGCGCTTCGCCTATGCGAGCCAGATCCCGCTCGGCGCGATCGACGAGTACGCGCTCGGTGGGTTCCAGCAGATGTCCGGCTACCGCGTCGGCCAACTGGCCGGCAACTACCTCGCGTTCGGCCGCCTCACCTACTACCAGCGCCTGCCGTGGAGCACGGGCGTGGCACGCGCCATGTTCGTCGGCGGCTCGCTGGAAGCGGGCAACGCCTGGACCCAGCGCCACGACGTCAGCCTGCGCGACCTGCGCGCGGGCTCGAGCCTGTTCGTCGGCGCGGACACCGGCATCGGTCCGCTGTACCTGAGCGTCGTGAGCGCGGCGCGCGGCTACACCGGGCTCTACCTGTTCCTCGGACGGCCGTAGTGGGGAACACCCCCCTGCGCCGCTTCGCGGCTTCCCCCCTCTCTGGCGCGCCGCTGCGCGGCGCTTGGAGGGGGGACGACAGCTTGGGCCGGCGGAGCCGGACCCTCGCTGTCTCTGGGTTTTTAGGCTTCTTCGCTCCGGAGGGCGTGTCTTTGCTCCCTCTCCCTCTGGGAGAGGGCTGGGGTGAGGGCCCGGCAGCCGGACCCTTGCTGTCTCTAGGTTGGAGTCGCCCCGCTGGCTGGCTGGTCAAGCTTCCCGATCGAGGTCTGGAAGTTGGCCGAACATCACGCCTTGTAGTAGACGACCTGGTGCGTGGTGGCGAGCAGTTGGCCGGCTTCGTTCCAGAGCTGGCCGGTCTGGTCGAAGAAGCCGTTGCGGAAGGCCTGCGCCTCGGCCTGGCCGAGCAGCCAGCCGCGGCCGGTGGCCGCGAGCTCGGCCTCGCCGGCGTGGAAGTACACCGTCATCGACACCGTGCCGGCCGGCACCAGGGTGGCGCGGCGCAGCCACACGCGCGGGTAGAACACGTCGGACAGCGCGGTGAGGCTGAGGAAGTCGAGCGCGCGCGCCGGCTCGTCGCGCACCCACAGGCGCGAGCGGCTGGCCTTGCCGCGGCCGTCCCATGCGGCGGGGATCGGCCCCTCGACCGGCCGCATGGCGTAGCGCTTGATCCACTCCACCAGCGCGGGGATGAGCAAGGGGCTCATCACCGCGTCGGGGCCAGGCACCTCGGGCATGCGGGCGTCGTCCGCGCCCCAGGTGTCGCGGCGCGCGGCCGTGACGGCCGTGGCGGTGAGCACCACGGCGCCGGCCTGGCGCGCCTCGATCACCCAGTGCTGGGTGGAGCGGTTGGTGCGCACCGGGCGGGCGTCGAGCTCGAAGGCGCCGTCGGCCAGCGCGGCGGCGAAGTTGAGCGTCAGCGCGGTGGGCGTGCCCAGCCGCTCGGGGTGGCACAGCACGCCATTGAGCGCGGTGGCGGCGGTAACGCCGCCGAACGGACCCACCATGTTGGCGAAGGCGGGGTGGGTGCGGCCGGCGTAGCGGCCGGGGGCGATGGCCGTCAGCGCGACGGCTTCGTCGAAGGCGGAAGAGGTGGTGGTGGTCGTGGTCATGGCAACGGTGCGCGGATGAGAAGGCGGTTCAGGCAGTCTGCGCCGCGCCGCCGCCGCGCGCCATGACCTGCCAGGTTATGAAGGCCTGCACCGCGCGCGGCCACAGGCTCTGGCGGAAGCCGTCGCGAAAGAAGCCGAAGTGGCCGATGCGGCGCGCCGCCACGTCCTGCGGCGCGATCGACTCGATGCGGCTGGGCGCGTTGGGGTAGAGGCCGACCAGGCTCTGGGTGCCGCGCAGCGTCATCATCTCGTCGTCGGCCATGGACAGCGCGAGCACCGGAAAGGCCACGCGGCCGTAGCGCTCGCCCACCGCCGCGCCCTCGGCGCCCACGCTGTAGCGCGGGTCCAGGCACCAGCGGCGCCATTGCAGGATCACGCCGGCCGGCAGGTCGCCCACCTTGCGCAGCCGCCGGCCCGGGAAGTAGCCGCACAGCCGCGTCGCCAGCGGCACCAGCACGAACCAGAAGTACGGGACGAAGCGCTTGAGCCGCGGTGCGTTCTCGCGCCAGTAGCCGCTGCCGGCGGCCACGCTCAGCAGGCCCGCCACGCGCTCGGGGCGCTCGAACAGGCCCGGCAACTGCGCGCCCAGGCTGTGCCCCAGCAGGTACAGCGGCGCGCCCGGCCGCGCGGCCTGGGCGTGCGCGGCCACGGCCTCGTAGTCGCGCGCCCAGTCGAACAGGTCGGCGCGGTAGCCCTTGAGCGAAGCCGGCGCGGAGTCGCCCATGCCCCGGTAGTCGAAGGTGGTGACGCGAAAGCCCTGCTGCGCGAGCCATTCGGCGAACCCCGCGTAGAAGTCCTGCCGCACGCCCATGGCCGCGCCGATGACCACGCTGGCCAGGGCCATGCCTTCGGGTTCGTACACGCGCAGCGCGAGCGCCGCGCCCCCGTGCCGCAGCGTGTGCCCCATGGCTTTACACCCTTTCGAAGATGCCCGCGGCGCCCTGCCCCATGCCCACGCACATGGTCACCATGCCGTACTTCTTCTGGTGGCGCCGCAGTGCGTGCACCACGGTGGCCGAGCGGATCGCCCCGGTGGCGCCGAGCGGGTGGCCGAGCGCGATCGCGCCGCCCATGGGGTTGACCTTGGCCGGGTCCAGGCCCAGGGTATTGATCACCGCGAGCGACTGCGCGGCGAAGGCCTCGTTGAGCTCGATCCAGTCGAGGTCGTCGGGCTTGAGCCCGGCCGACTTCAGCGCGGCGGGGATCGCCTCCACCGGGCCGATGCCCATGATGTGCGGCGGCACGCCACGCGAGGCGTAGCTGACGAAGCGCGCCAGCGGTGTCAGGCCGAAGCGCTTTACCGCCGCCTCGCTGGCCAGGATCAGCGCGCCCGCGCCGTCGCTGGTCTGCGAGCTGTTGCCGGCGGTGACGGTGCCGCGCGCGGCGAACACGGTGCGCAGCTTCGCCAGCCCTTCGAGCGTGGTGTCGGGCCGCGCGCCTTCGTCCAGGCTCACGGTGCGGGTGGCGGTGGAGACCTCGGCGCTCTCCAGGTCGACGCTGCGCTCGGTCACTTCCACCGGTGTGATCTCGTCGCCGAACTCGCCGTTCTTCATCGCGGCCAGCGCGCGCTGGTGCGACTGCAGCGCGAACGCGTCCTGCGCCTCGCGCGAGACCTTCCACTGCTGCGCCACCTTCTCGGCCGTCAGGCCCATGCCGTAGGCGATGCCGTAGGTCTCGATGTCGTCGGTGTCGCGGAAGATCGCGGGCGAGAGGCTGGGGCTGTTGCCCATCATGGGCACCATGCTCATGCTCTCCGTGCCGGCGGCGACCATCACGTCGGCCTCGCCCACGCGGATGCGGTCGGCTGCCATCTGCACGGCCGACAGGCCCGAGGCGCAGAAGCGGTTGACCGTGACGCCGCCCACCGTGTTGGGCAGGCCGGCCAGGATGGCGCCGATGCGCGCCACGTTCAGGCCCTGCTGGGCCTCGGGAATCGCGCAGCCGCAGACCACGTCCTCGATCGCCTGCGGGTCCAGCCCGGGCGCCTGCGCCAGCGCCGAGCGCAGCGCGATGGCCAGCAGGTCGTCCGGCCGCAGGTGCTTGAACGAGCCCTTGTGCGAGCGACCGATCGGGGTGCGGGTGGCGGCGACGATGTAGGCGTCTTGAATCTGTTTGCTCATGGTGGTTCCTAGGTGTCTTGCCCCTTCCCCCTCTGGGGGAAGGCTGGGATGGGGGCGGCGCCCGCCAGGCTGTGAAGTTGATGGAGGATGGCGCTCAGCACGCCGTCGGGGTTCTGGAAAGGCGCATTCGACGGAAAGCGCAGCACGGTGAAGCCCTGGGCCTGAAAAAAAGCGTCCCGAGCCAGGTCGTAGGCCAGTTTGTCCGCATGCTGCGAGCCATCGAGTTCGACGATCAGCTTCGGGTCGAGGCAGGCAAAGTCGGCAATGAAGCAGCCCAACGGATGCTGGCGGCGGAACTTGAATCCCAGCTGTTCGCCCCGAAGCCCCGACCAAAGCTTGCGCTCGGCATCGGTCATGTCCCGGCGCAGGGCGCGGGCGTTGACCCGGGCGTTGAAGCTGGCTTGGTGTTGCATGGTGTCTTGGCTGGGGAAGAGCCCCCATCCCTACCTTCCCCCAGAGGGGGAAGGGGTTTCGCTCCTTCCCCCTCTGGGGGAAGGCCGGGATGGGGGCACGCGCACCAACCACATCGCATCAGTTCCTCACCGGCTTGCCGGTGTTCAGCATCCCCAGGATGCGCTCCTGCGTCTTCGGGTGCACGATCAGCGAGCAGAACGCCTGGCGCTCCAGCGCCATCAGGTAGTCCTCGTTCACCAGCGTGCCCGGATCGACGTCGCCGCCGGTGACCACGTGCGCGATCAGGCTGGCGATGTGGAAGTCGTGCTGGCTGATGAAGCCGCCGTCGCGCAGGTTCACCAGTTGGCCCATGATCGTGGCCTTGCCGTCGCGGCCCGCGACCGGGAACAGGCGCTTGTGCGGCGCGCGCCAGCCGCCCTGGTACAGGCCCTTGGCCTCGTTGATGGCCACGAACAGCAGCTCGTCCTTGTGCGGCACGATCACGTCGGAGTGCAGCACGTAGCCGAGCGCGCGCGATTCGATGGCGCTGGTGCCGACCTTGGCCATGGCTGCGGCGGTGAAGCCCTCGGTCAGGAACGGCAGCAGGTCCTTGCCCGTGGAGGTCTCGGCGTTCTCGGCCGCGCGGCGCGCGATGTAGGCCAGGCCGCCCGCGCCGGGCACCAGGCCCACGCCCACCTCCACCAGGCCGATGTAGCTCTCCATGTGCACCACGCGGCGCGCGCTGTGGACGGCGAGTTCGCAGCCGCCGCCCAGCGCCAGGCCGCGCACGGCCGAGACCACCGGCACGCCGGCGTAGCGCAGGCGCAGCATGGTCTGCTGCATGAAGCCTTCGGCGTCCTCGATGGCGCTCACGCCCACCGCCATGAACGCCGGCAGCATGGCCTGCAGGTCGGCGCCCGCGCTGAAGGGCTCGTCGCCCGACCAGATCACCAGGCCCTGGTAGGCCTTCTCGGCCAGGTCCGCGGCGGCCATCAGGCCCTCGCAGACCTCGGGGCTGATGGCGTGCATCTTGGTCTTGATGCTGGCGATCAGGACCTCGTTGTCCAGCGTCCAGAGCCGGACCGCATCGGTCTCTTCGATGGTGGTGCCGGCGTCGGCAAAGCGCGGGCCGGCTTCGCCGAGCAGCAGCTCAGGGAAAAGCTGGCGCTCAACCACAGGCAACTGGCGGCGCGGCTCGAACACACCCTTCGTGGGGTTCCACGAGCCTTGCGCGGTGTGCACACCACCGGCACCACCATTCGATTCCACCACCGGGCCCTTGAACACCCAGTCGGGCAAGGGCGCCCTGCTCAGCGCATTGCCGGCATCGATGTCCTCCTGGACCATCTTCGCCACCTCCAGCCAGCCCGCTTCCTGCCACAGCTCGAAGGGTCCCTGCTTCATGCCGAAGCCCCAGCGCATGGCCAGGTCCACGTCGCGCGCGGTGTCGGCGATGGTGGCCAGGTGCACGGCGGCGTAGTGGAAGCTGTTGCGCAGGATCGCCCAAAGGAAGCGGCCTTGCGGGCCGGTGCTGTTTCTCAGCAGCTTCAGGCGCTCACCCGCGGGCTTCTTGAGCATGCGGCCATAGACCTCGTCGGCCTTCTCGCCCGAGGGCACGTACTCGCCGCTCTCCAGATCGAAGCGCAGGATGTCGCGGCCCACCTTCTTGAAGAAACCGGCCTTGGCCTTCTGGCCCAGGTGGCCCTTCTCTAGCAGCGCCTTGAGCACGGGCGGCGTGCCGAAGCTGGCGTAGAACGGGTCGGTCTCGGCGTTCAGGTTGTCCTGCAGCGTCTTGATGACGTGGGCCATGGTGTCCAGGCCCACCACGTCGGCGGTGCGGAAGGTGCCGCTGCTCGCGCGCCCCAGGCGCTTGCCGGTCAGGTCGTCCACCACGTCGAACGTGAGGCCGAAGTTCTCCACCTCCTTCATGGTGGCCAGCATGCCGGCGATGCCGATGCGGTTGGCGATGAAGTTGGGCGTGTCCTTGGCGCGCACCACGCCCTTGCCGAGCGCGCTGGTCACGAAGGTCTCGAGGTCGTCGAGGACCTGCGGCCCGGTGGTGGGCGTGGCGATCAGTTCCACCAGCGTCATGTAGCGCGGCGGGTTGAAGAAGTGGATGCTGCAGAAGCGCGGCTGGATCGCCTTCGGCAGCGCCTCGCTGAGTTTCGTGATCGACAGGCCCGAGGTGTTGGACGCGACGATGGCGTGTTCGGCCACGAAGGGGGTGATCTTCTGGTAGAGGTCGAGCTTCCAGTCCATGCGCTCGGCGATCGCCTCGATGACCAGGTCGCAGTCGCGCAACCGCTCCATGTGCTCCTCGTAGTTGGCCTGCTGGATCAGCTCGGCGTCGGCCGCCACGCCCAGCGGCGAAGGCTTGAGCTTCTTCAGGCCCTCCACCGCGCGGGCGACGATGCCGTTCTTCGGGCCTTCCTTGGCCGGCAGGTCGAACAGGATGACCGGCACCTTGACGTTGACGAGGTGCGCCGCGATCTGCGCGCCCATCACGCCCGCGCCGAGCACGGCGACTTTCTTCACTTGGAATCGGTTCATTGGTTTTCCATGAATGAAAAATGAACGGCACGATCACTCGACCCGTTGCCAGACCTGGGTGCGGTAGAACGGGCCGATGTAGCCGCGCATCTCGAGCTTCCTGCCGTCCTCGACCGGCTTGAGGCGCGTGCGGTAGACCTTGCCGTTGTTCGGGTCCACGATGTCGCCGCCGTCGTAGACGGTCTTGTCGTCGGCGTTCTGCTTGAGATTTCGCAGGATGGTCATGCCCAGGATGGGCTTGTCCTTGCGCTCGTCGGTGCACTTCTCGCACACCGCGTCCTGCCTGGTCGCGGGGTCGAGCAGCTTTTCGATGGTGCCGCTGTACACCCCGTTGCTCTCCGTGATGCGGACCAGCGACTTCTCCTTCTTGGTGTCGTCGTCGATGGTCTTCCACAGGCCCACGGGCGACATCTGCGCGAACGCGGACAGGGAGGCCAGCGACAGCGTCGCGGCGGCCAGGGCGGCTTTGGTCATCATGAATGTCTCCTGGGGTGGTTGCGGAATGAAAACGGCGATGCGGCCCGGCCTCAGGCCAGCGCCTCGTCCGTGTCCATGAGGGCCTTGGCGCCGGCGCGCGCGGTGCGCATGAGCGACGCGGTCTCGGGGAACAGCTTGGCGAAGTAGAAGCGCGCGGTCTGCAGCTTGGCGGTGTAGAACGGGTCGGTGCTGCCACCGTCGATGGCGCGCAGCGCGGCCTGGGCCATGCGCGCGAAGAAGTAGGCGAACACCAGGTGGCCGGCCACGCGCAGGTAGGGCACGGCCGCAGCGCCCACCTCGTCGGGGTTCTGCAAGCCCTTGAAGCCGATCTCGGTGGTGAACTTGGTCATCTGCTCGCCCAGGTAGCCCAGCGGGTTGATGAACTCGGCCATCTTCTCGTTCACGCCCTCTTCTTCCACCAGCGCGGCCACCAGCTTGCCGAACTTCTTGAGCGTGGCGCCGTTGTTGCCCAGCACCTTGCGGCCCAGCAGGTCCAGGCTCTGGATCGTGTTGGTGCCCTCGTAGATCATGTTGATGCGGGCGTCGCGCACGAACTGCTCCATGCCCCATTCCTTGATGTAGCCGTGGCCGCCGAACACCTGCTGGCACAGCGTGGCCGCGTCGTAGCCGTTGTCGGTCAGGAAGGCCTTGGTGATCGGCGTGAGCAGCGACAGCATGTCGTCGCTGTCCTTGCGCACCTGCTCGTCCGGGTGGTGGTGCACCTTCTCCAGCAGCACCGAGCAGAACATCGCGAGCGCGCGCCCGCCCTCGGCATACGCCTTGGCGGTGAGCAGCATGCGGCGCACGTCCGGGTGCACGATGATCGGGTCGGCCGGCTTGTCCTTGGCCTTGGTGCCCGAGAGGCTGCGCATCTGCAGGCGGTCCTTGGCGTAGGCGAGCGCGTTCTGGTAGGCCACCTCGGTCAGGCCGAGCGACTGGTTGCCCACGCCCAGGCGGGCCGCGTTCATCATCACGAACATCGCCTGCATGCCCTTGTTGGGCTGGCCGACCAGGGTGCCGACGGCGCCGTCGATCACGATCTGCGCGGTGGCGTTGCCGTGGATGCCCATCTTGTGCTCCAGCCCGCCGCAGTGGATGGCGTTGCGCTCGCCGAGCGAGCCGTCGGCGTTGGGCAGATGCTTGGGCACGATGAACAGGCTCACGCCCTTGATGCCGGCCGGCGCGTCGGGCAGGCGGGCCAGCACCAGGTGCACGATGTTCTCGGCCAGGTCGTGCTCGCCGGCGCTGATGAAGATCTTGTTGCCGGTGAGCTTGTAGGTGCCGTCGGCCTGCGGTTCGGCCTTGGTGCGCATCAGGCCCAGGTCGGTGCCGCAGTGCGGCTCGGTCAGGCACATGGTGCCGGTCCACTCCCCGCTGACCAGCTTGGGCAGGTAGATCCGCTTCTGCTCGTCGGTGCCGTGGGTGTGCAGCGCGGCGTAGGCGCCGTGCGTGAGGCCGGGGTACATGGTCCAGGCCTGGTTGGCCGAGTTCATCATCTCGTAGAGGCACTGGTTCACCACCAGCGGCAGGCCCTGGCCGCCGTACGCGGGGTCGCACGAGAGCGCTGCCCAGCCGCCTTCCACATAGGTCTTGTAGGCCGCCTTGAAACCCGTGGGCGTGGTCACTTCGTGGGTCTTGCCATCGAGCCGGCAGCCTTCGGTGTCGCCGCTGATGTTGAGCGGAAAGAGGACCTGCGAGGCGAACTTGCCGGCCTCGTCGAGCACCGCGTTGATGGTGTCGGCATCGGTCTCGGCATGCTGGGGGATGGCCTGGAAGTCGTCCGTGACCTTGAGCACTTCGTGCATCACAAACTGCATGTCTCGCAGGGGCGGGTTGTAAACGGGCATGGGGAACTCCTGTAATGCCGGGTTTGTGAAAACGGATGAAGAACGGGCCTCAGCCCTGCGGGGGCTGCTGCGCGCGGGCGGCGGGCGCGGGTTTGCGGGCCCTGGACGGCGGCGGCGCGGCAGGGGCGCCGCCGTTGCGCTGCACGATGCTTTCGAAGGCCGTGACGGCGCGCTGCACCGACCCCGGGCTGCGCAGGAAGCGCGCCTCGTAGTGCAGCGCCAGGATCAGGGCGTGCACCTCGAACGCCATCTGCCCGGCATCGGTCCGCGCGTCGAGATGGCCTTCCTGCACCGCCATCTCGATCGCGCGGCGCATGGCCACGAGCCAGGTGTTGACCGAACTGGCCAGGGCGTCGCGCACCGGGCCGGCCCGGTCGTCGAACTCGACGGCGCCGCTGATGTAGATGCAGCCCGAATCGATCTCGGCCGAGGTGCGCTTCATCCAGTTGCCGAACAGCGCGCGCAGGCGCGGCAAGCCGCGCGGCGTAGCGAGGGCGGGGAAGAACACCTCTTCCTCGAAGCGGCGGTGGTACTCGCGCACCACCGAGATCTGCAGTTCCTCGCGCGAGCCGAAGTGGGCGAACACGCCCGACTTGCTCATCTGCATGACCTCGGCCAGCGCGCCGATGCTCAGGCCTTCCAGGCCGATCTGGGTGGCCAGGCCCAGCGCGGCGTCCACGATGGCGGCCTTGGTCTGCTGGCCCTTGTGCTGCGGCCGCGCGGCACGGCCCGGCTCGAGGGCGGCTTTGATGGCGAAAGGGGCGTTCATGGGCAGGCCGGTCAAAAATAAAACGAACGGTCGTTCTATTCTGAACCCAAACCCCGGTACCGGACCAGCCATCTCGCCAAAAAAGCGCGGCAATCCCTAGAGTGCCGTCCCTAAACTAGCTGTTGAGTTGCAATAGGTTGTTCCCGGAGAGACGGGATGCTGGAGGCTTG
>CAZAPJ010000082.1:0-16561 GCA_964487025.1 uncultured Hydrogenophaga sp. | reverse complement strand
GCCCCACCGGCACCTGGTGGGCGTTGAACATCAGGATGTCGGCCGCCATCAGCACCGGGTACATGAACAGGCCCGCGGTCACGCCCGCGTCGGGCTCCTCGCCGGCGGCGGTGTTCCGGTCCAGCGCGGCCTTGTAGGCGTGGGCGCGGTTGAGCAGGCCCTTGCCGGTCACGCAGGTCAGCAGCCAGGTGAGCTCGGGGATCTCGGGGATGTCGGACTGGCGGTAGAACGTGACCCGCTCGGGGTCGAGCCCGCAGGCCAGCCAGGTGGCGGCGATCTCCAGCGTGGAGCGCTGCACCCGGGCCGGTTCGCCGACCTTGATGAGGGCGTGGTAGTCGGCCAGGAAGTAGAAGCTCTCCACGTTGGCCAGCCGGCTGGCGCGCACGGTGGGGCGGATGGCGCCGACGTAGTTGCCCAGGTGGGGCGTGCCCGAGGTGGTGATGCCGGTAAGGACGCGTTGGGTGTTCATAGCAGCAGCATGCGGATGGGGGAAAGCAGCGCCTGGATGGCGGCCTGGGTGATCGACATGAGCGGGAGCAGCCAGAGCTTGCCCACGATGCCGGTGATGACCAGGGCCATCACGATGAAGAAGCCCCAGGGCTCCACGCGCGAGACCAGCGCGGCCTGTTTCCAGGGCAGCAGGCCCACGAGGATGCGGCCGCCGTCCAGCGGCGGCAGGGGGAACAGGTTGAAGGCGAACATCACCAGGTTGACCAGCAGGCCCGCTTCGCACATCTTGAGGAAGAAGGGTTCCTTGACGCCGGCGGCCAAGAGCGCGTAGAACAGCAGCGTCCAACCGATGGCCTGCGCCAGGTTGGCGCCGGGGCCCGCGAGCGCCACCCAGATCATGTCGCGCTTGGGGTTGCGCAGGCGGCCGAAATTCACCGGCACCGGCTTGGCGTAGCCGAACAGGAAGTGGCCCGCGGTGGCGAAGTACAGCAACAGCGGCATGGCGATCGTGCCCAGCGGGTCGATGTGCTTGGCCGGGTTGAGCGTGATGCGGCCCATCATTTCCGCCGTGTGGTCGCCGTAGTGCCGCGCAGCGTACCCGTGCGCCGCCTCGTGCAGGGTGATGGCGAACAGCACCGGGATGGCGTAGAGGGTGACGGTCTGGACGATCTGGGCGAAATCCATGGAGGGCTGCAGTTGCGGGCAAACGGGTATTGTCCCAGACCACCAGGCGGCCCGGATCGGTGGCTTGGTGGCGGGTTGTCGGCTCGCTCAGAGTCCAAGGGGCGCCAGAGCGCCCTGGCCCTGGCGCTGGACCTCGGGCTCGCCGCCCGTGCCCATGGGCGTGAGGTCGATCACCGTGGTCGGCTCCAACGCGCAGGCGCCGGCGTCGATCACGCCGGCCAGCTCATGTTCGAGCCGTTCGCGGATGTCGTGCGCATCGTTCAGGGGCTGCGGGTCGTCCGGCAGGATCAGGGTGGTCGCCAGCAGCGGCGCGTCGTGCAGCTCCAGCAGGGTCTGCAGCGTGCGGTGCGCGGGCACGCGCAGGCCGATGGTCTTGCGCGACGGGTGGCTCACGCGCCGCGGCACTTCCTTGCTGGCTTCCAGGATGAAGGTGTAGGGGCCCGGGGTGGCCAGCTTGAGCAGGCGGTACTGCCGGTTGTCCACGCGCGCGTAGCTGGCCAGCTCGCTCAGGTCGCGGCAAAGCAGGGTGAGGTGGTGCTTGTCGTCGACCTGCCGGATGCGGCGCAGGCGGTCGGCGGCGGCCTTGTCGTCGAGGTGGCACACCAGCGCATAGCTCGAATCGGTGGGCGCGGCCAGTACGCCGCCGCTCTCGAGCAACTGCGCCGCCTGCCTGAGCAGGCGCGGCTGCGGATTCTCGGGGTGGACTTCGAAGAACTGGGACATGGCGGGAGGCGGGGGCGTGGGGGGCGGATCAGGGCTCGGGCGGCTCCAGCGACACGCGTGACGCGCGCGCGGTGAGCCAGCTCGCGGTGGCGCCGCACAGCACGATCAGCGCGATGCCGATCAGCTCCCACCGGCCGGGGGCATGGCCGAACACCCACCAGCCGCACAGCATCGCGAAGCCGATCTGCGCGTAGACGAACGGCGTGAGGGTGGACGCGGGCGCCTTCGCGAACGCGAGGATGAGCAGGAAGTGCCCCACCGTGCCCATCAGGCCGACCAGGCACAGCAGCGCGAACGTGGTCTTGTCCGGGATGGCCTGCCAGAGCAGGGGCAGCACGAGGCTGGAGACCAGGGCGCCGATCCAGCCGGTGTAGAAGTGCATGGTCATGGGGTCTTCACTGCGCGCCATCTTGCTGGTCAGGATCTGGAACCATGCGTGGGCGACCACCATGATCAGCGGCAGCAGGCTGGCCCAGCCGATCATGTCGCTGCCGGGCTGCACCACCAGCAGCGCACCGACGAAGCCGCCCGCGACCAGCACCCAGCGCAGCGGCTCGACCTGTTCCTGCAGGAACACCGCCGCCAGCAGCGTCACCACCAGCGGCGTGGTCATCATGATGGCCGTGAATTCGCCCACCTGGATGTACTGGAGCGCCAGGAACGACATCGTGCTGATCGCCAGCAGCAGCACGCCGCGCAGCACCTGGAAGCGCATGCTCCCGGTCCGCGCCAGGCTGCGTCCGCGCAGCGGCAGCATGACGGCGGTGACCAGCAGCGCATGGAACACATAGCGGAACCAGACCGCCATCAGCACCGGCACGACGGCGCCGACGTACTTGACCGTGGTGTCCAGCACGGCGAAGCACATCGTCGCCAGCACGAGGAAGACGATCCCCAGCAGGGCCTGCCCGCCGGCGTGGCGCGGAAGGTGGGCCATCAGTGCAGGATCCGGGGCGCCAGCAGTTCCCAGACCGGCGTGACGCCGCCGGGCAGTTCGGGGAGCCGGCCCAGGTCGGTGCGGCTTTCCTCCGGGCTGTGGAAGTCGCTGCCGCGCGAGGCGGCCAGGCCGAACTCCTGGCAGAAGCCGGCGTACTTCAGGTAGTCGGCCGGCCCGTGCGCGCCGGTCACCACCTCCACGCCTTGTCCGCCGTGCGCCTTGAACTCGGTGAACAGCGCGAACTCCTCGTTGGGCGTGAACTTGTAGCGCGCGGGGTGGGCGATGATGGCCAGGCCGCCGGCGCCGGTGATCCAGCCCACCGCGTCGCCGAGTTGGGCCCAGCGGTGCGGCACGTAGCCGGGCTTGCCTTCGGTGATGTACTTGCGGAACACCTCGCCGATGTCCCTGCACACACCGATTTCCACCAGGTAGCGCGCGAAGTGCGAGCGCGAGATCAGGTCGGGGTTGCCGACGTACTTGAGCGCGCCTTCGTAGACGCCGGGGATGCCCACGCGTGCCAGGTCGTCGCTCATCTCGCGCGCGCGCGCCTCGCGCCCGCCCCGCGTGGCGCGCAGGCCGTCGAGCAGCGCGGCGTTCCGGTGGTCCATGCCCAGGCCGACGATGTGGACCGTGGTGCCGGCGAAGGTGACGGACACCTCGGTACCGGTGAGGTAGCGCAGGCCGGCCTGGCGCGCGGCTTCGATGGCGCGGTCCTGCCCGCCGAGCTCGTCATGGTCGGTCAAGGCCCACAGCTCCACGCCGTTGGCCTTGGCGCGCTGCGCCAGCGCCTCGGGCGTGAGGGTGCCGTCCGAGATGACGGAGTGGCAGTGCAGGTCGGCGTTGGTCGGGGTGTTCACGGTGCCATTTTAAGGATTTCAGGGTTAACCCGTATTTCGCAGGCCGGCGGCGATGCCATTGATGGAAATGTGGATGCCCCGGCGCACCCGCTCGTCGCGGTCGGACGGCTGCCTGCCCGCGCGGTGGCGCCGCACCAGTTCCACCTGCAGGTGGTGCAGGGGGTCGATGTAGGGGAAGCGGTGGCGGATCGAGCGCTGCAGCGCGGCGTTGTTCACCAGGCGCTGCTTCTCGCCGGTGATCAGCGTCAGCGCCTCGGCCGTGCGGTGCCATTCCGCCTCGATGGCGGCGAACACCCGGGCGCGCAGGCGCTTGTCGTCCACCAGCTCGGCGTAGCGCGACGCCAGCGCGAGGTCGCTCTTGGCGAGCACCATGTCCATGTTGGACAGCAGGGTGCTGAAGAAGGGCCATTGCTTCATCATCCGGCGCAGCAGGGCCTTGCGCTTCGCCACGCCTCGGGCGCCGTCGCGGTGCAGGAAGGCCTGTACCGCCGAGCCGAAGCCGTACCAGCCGGGCAGGGTCAGGCGGCACTGGCCCCAACTGAAGCCCCAGGGAATGGCCCGCAGGTCCTCGATGCGCTGGGACGGCTTGCGCGAGGCCGGGCGCGAGCCGATGTTGAGCTCGGCGATCTCGCGGATCGGGGTGGCGGCGAAGAAGTAGTCGGCGAAGCGCGGCGTTTCGTAGACCAGCGCGCGGTACGCCGCCATGCTCTGGCGCGAGAGTTCGTCGGCCGCCGCGAGGAAGGCCGCGGGGGCGTCGCGCGTGGGCTGCAGCAGGGTGGCCTCCAGCGTCGCCGCCACCAGGGTCTCGAGGTTGCGGCGGCCGATCTCGGGGTTGGCGTACTTGGAGCCGATGACCTCGCCCTGTTCGGTCAGGCGGATCTGGCCGCGCACCGTGCCGGGCGGCTGGGCCAGGATGGCCTGGTAGCTCGGGCCGCCGCCGCGCCCGACCGTGCCGCCGCGGCCGTGGAACATGCGCATGGGGATGTAGCCCCCACGCTCCACCGCTGCGCGGGTCGCTGCCCCCCGAGGGGGCTGATCCGGCTTGGGGCGGCCCGGCGCCGGATCGGGCGTGCTCTCCCCATGCGCCGTTGGTGACGTGTTCGCATTCAGCTCGTCGAACAATTCGACCAGCGCGGTCTCGGCGCGGTACAGCTCCCAGTTGCTGGTGAAGATGCCACCGTCCTTGTTGCTGTCGGAATAGCCCAGCATGATCTCCTGCTCGCCGTAGCCGTCGGCCGGGCCGCGCTGCACCATGGCGCGAACGCCGGGCAGGGCGTAGTACTCGCGCATGATGGGCGCGGCGTTGCGCAGGTCCTCGATGGTCTCGAACAGCGGCACCACGATGAGGTCGCAGGCCGCGTCGTCGTCGAGCGTGCCGCGCAGCAGGCCGGCTTCCTTTTGCAGCACCAGCACTTCGAGCAGGTCGCTCACCGATTCGGTGTGGCTGATGATGGCGTGGCGGACCGCCTGCGCGCCGAAGCGCTCGCGGCCGCTGCGCGCGGTGCCGAAGATGGCCAGTTCGCTCTCGGTGTGCGCCGAATACGCGGCACCCGGTATGCGCAGCGGCCGGGCGTCGTTGAGCTGGCGCAGCAGCACGGCGCGCTTGGCGGCCTCGTCGAGCTGCGAGTAGGCCGGTTCGATGCGCGCCGTCGCCAGCAGCTCGGCCACCACGGCCTCGTGCTGGTCCGAGCTCTGCCGCAGGTCGATGGTGGCGAGGTGAAAGCCGAACACCTGCACCGCACGGATCAGCGGCTGCAGCCGCGCGCCCGCCAGTGCCGCGCCGTGGTGGCTGCGCAGCGACTCTTCCATCGTGCGCAGGTCCGCCAGCAGTTCGGCCGCGTGGGCGTAGGGATGCTGCGGCGCGACGGCGTGGCGCGCGGCCTCGGTGCCGGTGAGCCCGGCCAGCGTCGCAGCCAAGCGGGCGTACATGCCGGTGAGCGCGCGGCGGTAGGGTTCGTCCTGGCGGTGGGCGTTGGTGTCGGGCGAACGCTCGGCCAGCGCCTGCATCGCCGGGCTGACGCGGTTGAGCATGGCCG
This sequence comes from uncultured Hydrogenophaga sp., assembly GCA_964487025.1. GTDB lineage: Bacteria > Pseudomonadota > Gammaproteobacteria > Burkholderiales > Burkholderiaceae_C > Hydrogenophaga. The sequence continues at coordinate 10,874 of CAZAPJ010000082.1, read as the reverse complement.
ACACCGACAGCTCCGCGCCCAGGGCATGCAGCTCCCGCAGGTGGTGGCGCAGCGCCATCTCGGCCTGGCGGCGCAGGGCCAGTTCCAGGGTCGGCGCGGTCACGTTGGGGTTGCCGTCGCGGTCGCCGCCGATCCACTGGCCCATGCGCAGGAACGGGGCGATGTCCGTGCCGGCCGCTGCTTCACCGCCGCCCTGGTGCAGGCCCAGGCCGTCCTCCAGTTCGCGGTACAGGCGTGGGATCTGGCTCAGGAACGTGGCTTCGTAGTAGCTCAGCGCGTTCTCGATCTCGTCGGCCACGGTGAGCTTGGTGAAGCGCAGCAGCCGGGTCTGCCAGAGCTGGGTGACGCGGGCCCGGATCTGCGCCTCGTTGTCGGCCCGCTCGCGCGGCGAGGCGTCGCGGGCGTCGCGCTCGGCCAGCAGCCGGGCGATGGCGCGCTCCGCGTCGAGGATGCTCTTGCGCTGGACTTCCGTGGGATGGGCCGTGAGCACCGGCGAGATGTGGCTGCCGGCCAGGGTGCGGACCACCTCGGCTGGGGCGATGCCGGCCCGGCGCAGCCGCTGCAGCGTGAGCGCCAGGCTGCCTTCCTGCAGGTTGCCCGCGCGCTCGTGCACCGCGCGCCGGCGGATGTGGTGGCGGTCCTCGGCCAGGTTGGCCAGGTGGCTGAAGTAGGTGAAGGCGCGGATCACGCTGACCGTCTGGTCGCCGCTCAGGCGCTTGAGCAGTTTCTTGAGCGTCCGGTCCGCCGCCTGGTCGGCGTGGCGGCGGAACGCCACCGAGAGCTGCCGGATCTGCTCGATCAGCTCGAACGCCGCCTGCCCTTCCTGCTCCCGGATCACGTCGCCCAGGATGCGGCCGAGCAGGCGGATGTCTTCGATCAGCGGCTGGTCCTTGTCGGAGCGCGAGAGAGGGCGTGTCATGTCGGTGGTGTGGGAGGTTGGCCGGCCGCCGCCGCGGGCAAACGGCCATGCTAGCATCCCGGGCGCACCCGTTTCGCCTTCCCCCGCCGCTTTTCCTTCCGTGACCTCAGGGTACGGACGCCGCCCTCCCATGCACCCCCCTTCCGCTTCTCCGGCCATCACCATCGCCACCCGCGAAAGCCGGCTCGCGCTGTGGCAGGCCGAGCACGTCAAGGCCTTGCTGGAAACGCTGGGCCACCGCGTCGCGCTGCTGGGCATGACGACGCTGGGCGACCAGATCCTGGACCGCAGCCTGTCCAAGGTGGGCGGCAAGGGGCTGTTCGTCAAGGAGCTCGAAGTGGCGCTGCAGGAGGGCCGTGCCGACATCGCCGTGCACTCGCTCAAGGACGTGCCCATGGAATTGCCCGAAGGCTTCGCGCTGGCCTGCGTGATGGAACGCGAGGACCCGCGCGATGCCTGGGTGTCGCCGCACGGCGACGGCCTGGCGGACCTGCCGCCCGGCGCCGTGGTGGGGACCTCGAGCCTGCGCCGCCAGGTGCTGCTGCGTGCGGCGCTGGACGCGCGCGGGCGTGCCGACGTGCGCATCGAACCCCTGCGGGGCAACCTCGATACCCGCCTGCGCAAGCTCGACGAAGGCCGCTACCACGCCATCGTGCTCGCCGCGGTCGGCCTCAAGCGCCTCGGGCTCGAGGGCCGCATCCGCCGCATCTTCGAGCCCGCCGAGTCGCTGCCCGCGGCGGGCCAGGGGGCACTGGGCATCGAGGTGCGCGCCGACCGGGGCGACCTGCTGGCGGCGCTGGCGCCGCTGGCGCATTGGCCCACCTGGCACCGGGTCGCCGCCGAGCGTGCGGTCTCGCGTGCCCTGGGCGGCAGTTGCTCCATGCCGTTGGCCGCGTATGCCGACTGGCTGGCCGGTGCGGACGATGGCTTGCGGCTGCAGGCCGCGTGGGGCGAACCCGAGGGCCGGCAGCCCCTGGTGCGCGCCGAAGGGCAGGCCCGGGTGCGTTCGCTGGAAGACGCCGAGGCGCTCGGCCGGCGCGTGGCCGGCGAACTGCGCGCCGCGGGCGCCCGTCCGCCGGCCCCGGAGGCTTGATGCCTTGAACCGCGGCGCCGGTACCGCTGCTTCATCGGGCGCACGCCCGCTCGCGCGCCTGATCGTGACGCGGCCCGCGCCGCAGGCGCAGGCCTGGGCGCAGGCCTTGCGCGAGCACGGCTGGCCGGCGTATGCGCTGCCCTTGATCGCCATCGGCGAGCCCACCACGCCCGAGGAGCGCGACGGCCTGTGGCATTGGCGCCGGCATTGGCCGCAGGCGGACGCCATCCTGTTCGTCAGCGGGGCGGCGGTCCAGCATTTTTTTGCCGGCGATGTGGCGCGGCCGGACTGGCCCGCGCGGACCCGGTTCTGGGCGCCCGGCCCGGGGACCGCGCGCCTGCTGGCCCAGGCCCTCGCCGAGCGGGGGCTGGACGCCGACCGGATCGATGCGCCCGCGGACACCGCCGCGCAGTTCGACTCGGAACACCTCTGGCCCCGGGTGGCGTCCCAGGTCGGTCCGGGCCGGCGGGTGCTGATCGTGCGCGGCCGTTCGCGCAGCGCTGCGCCGGCATCCGGCGCGGTGGCGTTGCCGGGCAGCGGGCGCGACTGGCTCGCTCGCCAGTGCCTGGCCGTGGGCGCCCGCGTGGAGGCCTGCGTGGCGTATGCGCGCCACTGGCCCACGCTGTCTGCGGCCGAACAGGCGCTGGCGCGCGCGGCGGCCGGGCCCGGCGGCGTGTGGCTGTTCAGCAGCTCCGAAGCGCTGCCCCCGCTGCGCGCGATCGCGCCGGACGCCGATTGGTCGCGGGCCGATGCGCTGGCCACGCACAGCCGCATCGCCGCGGCGGCCCGTGAATGGGGGTTCGGTCACGTGGTCTCCACGCGACCCGCGTTCGCCGACGTGTTGCGCACCCTAGAATCGGCCGGATACCGACCATGAACGACGATTCTTCCCACGACACGGCCGCCACCGCCGCCGCCAGGCCCGCCGCGGAAACGGCCGGTCCCGCGCCGGTTCCGCCAGCCCGCCCCGGAGCGGGCGTGCCCCTGCTCGGGCTGGCCCTGGCCGTGCTGGCGCTGGTGTTCACGGGCCTGCTGTGGCAGAGGCTGGCGCACACGCAGGAAGAGCTGGCGCGGCGGGCCCAGGCCACCACGGCCCAGGCCGACGACGCGCGCCGCCTGGCCGCGCAGGCCGAGGCGCTCACGCAGGAACTGCAGGCGCGCCTGGCCGTGGCCGAGCTGCGCCTGTCCGAGGTCAGCCTGCAGCGCAGCCAGTTGGAAGAACTCATGCTCTCGCTCTCGCGTTCGCGCGACGACAACCTGGTGCAGGACCTCGAATCGGCCCTGCGGCTGGCGCTGCAGCAGGCGCAGCTCACCGGCAGCGCGCAGCCGCTGGTGTCGGCGCTGCAGGCGGCCGACCAGCGCATCGCGCGCGCGGCCCAGCCGCGCCTGAATCCGGTGCAGCGCGCCATCGCACGCGACGTCGAGCGCATCCGCGGCACCGCGCTGGCCGACATTCCCTCGCTCGCGCTGCAACTGGACGAGCTGTCGCGCCAGGTCGACGACTGGCCGCTGCTCAACCAGGTCGGTCCTGGCCACCCGGTGGCGGCCGCGGCGCCGAGGGCCCAGGCCAGCCGCGCCGCCGCCGTCGCGCCGGCCGAGCCGCCGGCACCGGCGACGGAAGCGGCGGCGGTGGCGACTGGCGATGCGGCCGATGAGGAGGATGGCGGCCGTTTGCGCCAGGGCTGGGCGCGCGTGTCCGACTGGTGGTCCGGGTGGTGGGAGCGCGTCGCGGCCGACGTCGCGCGCAGCAGCCGCGATCTGGTGCGGGTGAGCCGCATCGACCGGCCAGAGGCCCTGCTGCTGGCGCCCGACCAGGCCCTGTACCTGCGGGAGAACCTCAAGCTCAAGCTGCTCAACGCGCGGCTGAGCCTGCTCGCGCGGCACCTGCGCTCGGCGCAGGCCGACCTGGCCGCGGTGGAGACGGCCCTGGCCCGTTATTTCGACGCCTCGGCGCCGGCGATCCGCCAGGTCCAGCTCAGCCTGGGCCAACTGCGGGCGGAGCTGGAGCAGAGCGAACTGCCCGTTCCGGAAGAAACGCTGGCCGCGCTCAGCGCCGCGGCGGGAGGCCGATGATGCGGCACCACGCCCTGAGCCGCCGTCGCCATCTTCCCTCCCTGTGCTGCCGCCCACACGGTGGGTGGTGGGAGCGCGGCTGACATGGCGGCGCGGTTCGGTGGCGCGATGCGCAGCGTGTTCTGGCTGCTGGGGCTGGCGGCGCTCGCGGTGGCGCTGGCGCTGCTGGTGGGGCGCAACGAGGCCACGCTCACGCTGTTCTGGGCGCCGTACCGGTTCGACATCTCGTTCAATTTCGCGCTGTTCTGCGTGGTCGCCGGCTTCGTGCTGCTGTACGCCGCGCTGCGGGCCATCGCCGTGCTGCGCGGCCTGCCCATGCAGGCGCGGCGCTGGCGCAGCCAGCAGCTCGAGCGGGCAGTGGTCGGGCACGTGATGGATGCGCTGTCGCACCAGCTCGCGGGGCGCTTCGTGCGTGCGCAGTCGGCCGCCCAGCAGGCGCTGGACCAGTTGCGGGTGGTGCCCGCGGGCCACTGGCCCCGGCGCGACCAGATGCAGTTGCTGGCGCACCTGCTGGTGGCCGAGAGCGCGCAGTCCCTGCAGAACCGGGAGCGGCGTGACCAAAACCTCCAGGCCGCGCTCGATCCGCGTCTGGCCACCAGCGCGCCCGATGCGCGCGAAGGCGTGCTCCTGCGGGCCGCGCGCTGGGCGGTCGAGGACCGCGACAGCGAAGCCGCGCGCAGCCGGCTGGCCGAGCTGCCCCAGGGCGCTGCACGCCGCATCCTGGCGCTGCGCCTGAAGCTGCAGGTGGCGCGCCTGGGCGGGGCCACGGCCGAGGCGCTCGAAACCGCGCGCTTGCTGGCCAAGCACCGGGCGTTTTCGCCGCAGGCGGCGCGCAGCATCGTGCGCGGGCTGGCGCTGGATGCGTTGGGCGAAGCGCACGACCTCGCCCAGCTCGACGCCTTCTGGCAGGGCCTGGACGCCCAGGAGCGCGCGATGCCGGAGCTGGCCCTGGCCGCCGCGCGGCGCGCGAACGAACTGCTTGGCGGCGGCGATGCTGCCGCTACCACCGAAGAAGACCAGCAGGCCACCGCGCAGCGGGTGCGCCGCTGGCTGGAGCCCCTGTGGCCCAGCTTCGACGCGCTGGATCCCGCCCAGCAGCGGCTCATGGTGATGGCGCTGGAGCCCGGCCTGGCGCAGCTCGATCCCGCCGGCCTGGCCCAACTGGAACAGTGGCAGCGCCAGTCGCCCCAGAACCCCTGCCTGCAATACCTGGCTGGCCAGGCCTGCATGCAGCGCCAGCTCTGGGGCAAGGCCGCCCAACTGCTCCGGCAGGCCAGCCACGGCTTGAGCGACGCCACCCTGCTGCGGCGCACCTGGCGTGCACTGGCCCGATTGGCAGAAGAGCGCGGCGACGAGACCGCCGCGCAGGCGGCGTGGAAGCAAGCCGCAGCGCTTGACTGACTCCCCCCTGCGCCGCTGACGCGGCTTCCCCACTCTCTGGCGCGCCGCTGCGCGGCGCTTGGAGGGGGGACGATGCCAGTGGCCCGGCGAAGCCGGTTCCACGGCATCCCTGGGTTTCGGTCACGCGCTCCGGAGAAGGGCTTTTATAAATGTCGCCAGCCGGAGTGTGTCCGCAGCGTATGAGGCAACGCCAACCCAGAGACAGCGAGGGTCCGGCTCCGCCGGCCCGAGATGTCGTCCCCCCTCCAAGCGCCGCGCAGCGGCGCGCCAGAGAGGGGGGAAGCCGCGTAGCGGCGCAGGGGGGTGTTCCCCTTCCCCGCGCAGGGGGGAGTTACCCTTCAAATGGGAGGGTCAAGTTCCGCAGGTCCTTGCGTGTTTCCACCAGCACCAGCGGGCCTTCGTCGACCACCACCGGCGGCCGGGGTTCGCGTGACACGTGGATCGGCTTGGGTTCGGCGGCGATGGCGGCCTGGACTTGCGCGACTTTTTCGGTGTCGGAGTTGACCCATTGGAGGCCGCCGGCCTGTGCCACTTGCTGGAGTTCGTCGAGCGACAGCGTGTACGGCTGCACCTTGGGCAGGCCGCCGGGCTTGGCGGGCGCTGCCGCGGTGGCGGGCACGGACGGCGGCATGGGCTCGGGCGCGCTGGGCGTCACCACGGGGGCGGTGGCTGCAGGCGCTGCTGCTACCGCCACCACTGCGGCCTGTTCCGGCGCTTCGGGTGTCTCCGCCGCCGGGGCTTGCTGCACCGGCATGGTGAAGTAGCTGCTGCGCACCGGCGCGTCGTCCGGCGCCTCGGCTGCCGTTGTCTCGGCGGCGGCGCCATTCACGGTGGTGGTGGGCTGCTGCGCTTCCATGTCGTCCTCGCGCGGCGCGGCGGCATGGCCGCTGCGTTCGCGCCGGTCGCGGCCATAGCGGTCGCGGCTGCGGCGCTCGCGGCCGTTGCGCGCGTTGTCCGCCTCACCGCCATCGCGCGGCGGCTCAGCGGCGGCGGTGGCCGTGGCGTCCACGCCGGTCTCGGTGGGTGGCAAGGCTTGCGCCAGTTCGGTGTTCAGCGGCAGTGCCTCCTGCCCCTCGGCAGCGGCTTGGCGACGGCGGTTGTCGCTGCCACCGCGGCTGCCACCACGGCGCTCGCGGCGCTGGCCCTCGGCCTGCTGCGGAGCCTCGGGTGCCGCGGCAGCCGCGCCGCCGTCGTTCACCACCGGCGGGCTGCCGGCCGGCAGGGCGGCGGCGCCGGACTCTTCGCGGCGGTTGTCCCGACGGCCGTCCCGGCGGCCATCGGACGCGCGGTTTTCGGTCCGGCTCTGGTCCCGGCTGTTGTCATTGCTGCGGTTGCCGTCCGCGCGGGCTTCGCCGCGGCGGCCTTCACCGCGCGCCTCGCTGCGGCCATTGCGCTGGCCGCCTTCCCGGTTGTCCCGGCCTTCGCGCGAACCACGGGCTTCGCCGTTGCCGCTGCCGCGTCCGCCCCGGCCGCCACGGCCTTCTCCCTTGCGCCCATCACCGGCGCCGCGTTCCTCGGCGCGCGCGGTGGGCGACTTGCTGCGGCCGGCGGCCGACGCATCGGCCGCGGGGGCGGTGGCCTTGGGTGGCGATGCCGGCGGTGCGCCGAACAAGCCCTTGAGCCAGCCGAAGAAGCCTTTGTCCGCCGGGATGGGGGCCGGCGCCGCAGCGGGAGGCTGGGCGGGCATCGCCGCGGCGGCGGCAGCGGGCGCCTCGGTGCGCGGCGCGGCCACGGGGGCGGGGCTGTCGGGCAGCACGCCCTTGATCACCGGCTCCTGCTTGTTGGTGCGCTCCTGGCTGCGGCGCGTGAAGCTGGCCACGTCGTCCACTTCCTCGGCCAGCTTGTAGCTGGAGTCGAGGTTGTCCAGGCGCGGGTCGTCGTGCTTCAGGCGCTCGAGCTTGTAGTTGGGCGTATCGAGCGACTTGTTGGGCACCAGCAGCACGTTGATGCGCTGCTTGAGCTCGATCTTGGTGATCTCTGTCCGCTTCTCGTTGAGCAGGAAGCTGGCCACCTCGACGGGCACCTGCACCAGCACGGCGGCCGTGCTGTCCTTGAGCGACTCTTCCTGGATGACGCGCAGGATCTGCAGCGCCGAGGATTCGGTGTCGCGGATGTGGCCGGAGCCACCGCAGCGCGGGCAGGGGATGGACGCGCCTTCGCTGAGCATGGGCTTGAGGCGCTGGCGGCTCATTTCGAGCAGGCCGAATTTGCTGATGGAGCCGAACTGCACGCGCGCGCGGTCCTGGCGCAGCGCGTCGCGCAGGCGGTTTTCCACCTCGCGCCGGTTCTTGCTCTCCTCCATGTCGATGAAGTCGATGACGATCAGACCGCCGAGGTCGCGCAGGCGGGCCTGGCGCGCCACTTCGTCGGCGGCCTCCAGGTTGGTGCGCGTGGCGGTTTCCTCGATGTCGCCGCCCTTGATGGCGCGCGCCGAGTTCACGTCCACGGCCACCAGCGCCTCGGTCTGGTCGATGACGATGGCGCCGCCGCTGGGCAGTTGCACGATGCGGCTGTAGGCGGTCTCGATCTGGTGCTCGATCTGGAAGCGGCTGAACAGCGGCGCGTCGTCGCGGTAGCGCTTCACGCGGTGCCCGTGCTCGGGCATCACGTGGCTCATGAACTGGTGCGCCTGCTCGAAGATGTCGTCGGTGTCGATCAGGATCTCGCCGATGTCGCTGTTGAAGTAGTCGCGGATGGCCCGGATCACCAGGCTCGATTCCTGGTAGATCAGAAACGCGCCCTTGCCGGCCTTGGCCGCGCCGTCGATGGCGCCCCAGAGCTTGAGCAGGTAGTTCAGGTCCCACTGCAGCTCGGCGGCGTCGCGGCCGATGCCGGCGGTGCGCGCGATGATGCTCATGCCGTTGGGGTATTCGAGCTGGTCGAGCGCGGCCTTGAGCTCCTGGCGGTCCTCGCCCTCGATGCGCCGGCTCACGCCGCCGCCGCGCGGGTTGTTGGGCATGAGCACCACGTAGCGGCCCGCGAGGCTCACGAAGGTGGTGAGGGCCACGCCCTTGTTGCCGCGCTCTTCCTTTTCCACCTGGACCAGCAGCTCCTGGCCTTCCTTGATGACGTCGTTGATGCGGGCCTGGTTGACCGCGACGCCCGGGGCGAAGTACTGGCGGGAGATTTCCTTGAACGGCAGGAAGCCGTGGCGCTCCTCGCCGTAGTCGACGAAACAGGCTTCGAGCGAGGGCTCGACGCGGGTGACCACCGCCTTGTAGATGTTGCCCTTGCGTTGCTCGCGCCCCTCGATCTCGATTTCGTAGTCGAGCAGTTTCTGCCCGTCCACGATCGCCAGCCGGCGCTCCTCGGCCTGCGTGGCGTTGATCAACATGCGTTTCATGATGTGTTTTCCTTCGTTCCTGCGTACAACGACACCCGGGCCACGGGGCACGGGCGCCCATTCGCCATGAACCAGCGGGAGACGCGGACGAAGGGAGGAATTGCCGGAGAGCCGTTGACCTGCGGATCGCAGATGTTCGATACGGGCGGGCACGCAGCGGTGCCGCGCGTCGAACCGCCAGGTCAGGGCGTAGGCGCGTGGAGTCGGGTGAACAGGGAGGAGGGCTCGATGGCTGTCAGCGACATGGATCTGGCCGGTTTCTTCGCTCTGGTTTCACTTGAGTCCTCGCCCAGCCTTGTGGTGTCCAGGGGCTGGGCGATTGGGGTATTCCGTATTCGGGTTCGCGTTGTTCTCTTCAGCGGATTCGCCCCCAGCGTCGACGGGTCCTTCGCCCGGCCTGTTTCACGCTGCAATGCGTCGTCAGGCCGCGGCGCCGGACCCTGTGCCGAGGGTGGCAACCAGCCCGTTGCGGCCTCTTGCCGAGCAAGATCAGGCCGCGGCCTGCAGTGATTGGCTTAAACTCGAAACAAATCAATCACTTACGGCGCAAGACGGGCGCGACGCATTATATCGTCAGCGCCCCGCGCTTGTGTGTGGGGATTTCCATTGCCCATCGCCATGTCCAGCCACCCGTCGCCGTCCCCCGCCGAAGTCCGACACCTTGTGGTGGACGAGGAGTCGGCCGGCCAGCGCCTGGACAATTTCCTGATCCGCACCCTCAAGGGGGTGCCCAAATCCCATGTCTACCGCATCATCCGCTCGGGCGAGGTGCGGCGCAACAAAGGGCGCGTCGGGGCGGATGACCGGGTGGCCGCCGGCGATTTGCTGCGCATTCCACCGATTCGCCTGCCGGCGCGCGCGGCCGATGGCGCCGCCGCTCCGGTGCCGGCGCGCGAATTCCCGGTGATCTGCGAGGACGAGTCATTCCTGGCCATCGACAAACCTGCCGGCGTGGCGGTGCATGGCGGCAGCGGTTTGAGTTTCGGGGTGATCGAGCAAATTCGCCGGGCCCGGCCCCAGGCCCGCTTTCTCGAATTGGTGCACCGCCTCGACCGGGAAACCAGCGGCCTGCTGCTGATTGCGAAGAAGCGCAGCGCGCTCAAGGCATTGCAGGACCAATTCCGGGAGCGCACCACCGGCAAGACCTATCTGGCGCTGGTCAAGGGCCAGTGGCCGGCCCGGCTGAAGGTGCTGGACCAGCCGCTGCAGCGCTACCTGCTGCCCGACGGCGAGCGGCGCGTGAAAGTGACCACGCGGGACGACCCGCAGGGCCAGCGCGCGGTCACCCTGGTGAAGGTGGCGGCCCGGCTGCCGGCGCCGGATGGCCTGGCGACCTGGGCGCCGGACGGCTTCACCCTGCTGGAGGTGACCATCAAGACCGGACGCACCCACCAGATCCGGGTCCACCTGGCCAGCGCCGGCCACCCGATCGCCGGCGACGACAAGTACGGCGATTTCGAACTCAATCGGCAATTGGGCCACCAGGGATTGCGCCGGATGTATCTCCATGCCTGGCGCCTCAAATTGACGCATCCAATCGATGGACGGGCCATCGAATTGCGTGCGGAATTGCCGCCGGAACTGCAGGATTGGGCGAAACCCGGGCCGGATTGATTAGAATGGACGGCGCCCCGAAAAGGCGCAATCGAACCCGATCACCAATACCTCGAAAAGGATGTTCTGAATGGCAACGTATTCCGAACTGATGGCGCAAGCCCAGAGCCTGATGGCCCAAGCCGAACAGGCGCGAAAAAACGAAATTGCCTCCGTGATTGCCGACATCAAGGCCAAGATGAAGGAATACGGCATTTCCGTCGCCGACCTGGGCGCCGCCGCGGGCGGCAAGAAGGCGGGCAAATCCAAGTCCGCTGCCGTGGCGAAGTACCGCGGCCCGAATGGCGAACTCTGGGCCGGCGGCCCGGGCCGCAAGCCCGAGTGGGTGCGCGCCGTGCTGGCCTCGGGCAAGAGCCTGGACAGCTACAAGATTTGAGGAACACCCCCCTGCGCCGCTTTGCGGCTTCCCCCCTCTCTGGCGCGCCGCTGCG
>CAZAPJ010000081.1:0-17385 GCA_964487025.1 uncultured Hydrogenophaga sp. | reverse complement strand
GGCGCGACGTGGTAGTCCTCCAGGTAGACCTCGATGAAGGTCTTCCAGTTGTAGTTGCACTCGTGCAGTTCCACGTGGTCCAGCACCATGCCCTCGAAGTCGAGCGCGGCGCGCGGCCCCATGTCCGCGAGGTCGGCGGCGATGTCGCGGCCGTTGTCCTCGAACAGCAGGCCGTTCCATTCGCGCAGCGGATAGTGGTTGAGGTCCAGGCAGGGGTCCTGCTTGAAGTGGGGCGCGCCCATGAGCTGCCCGGCCCGCTCGCCGTGCGTGCCGCTGTAGGTCCAGCGGTGCAGCGGGCAGACGATGTTGCCGCCGGCGCTGCCGCTGCGGGTTTCGGCCAGGTTGCCGCGGTCCTTGAGCATCACGGCCTGGCGGTGGCGGCACACGTTGGAGATCAGCTCGACGCCCTTTGCGGTGCGCACCAGGGCGCGACCCTGGGCTTCCTGCGGCAGGGTGTGGTAGTCCCCGACGTTGGGCACCGCCAGTTGGTGCCCAACGTACCGGGGGCCGCGCTGGAAGAGCATTTCCCTTTCGCGCTGGAACAGCGCCTCGCTGAAATAGCTGTTTACGGGAAGTTGGCTTGTGGCCTGCTGCAGTTGAAGACTTAAATCAGACATCGGGGTCCTGACCTAGAGACTCCCCCTATGAAGGGGCAGGGTAAGCGCTGTGCTCGTCAGACGAATTCGCGCGGGAAGGGTGAAGTGGTGCGTCCCTCCGGGCCCGGAGCCCGTCAGTGGAGAAAAAGAGGCGGGATTGTACCCCGGGGCTGTGTCGGGCATCAGGGCATAAAATGGCGCCTGTCAGCGGCATACCCGGAACCGCCTCGAGGTATCGCTCGCCGCAGCCGGCCGCCATGGCCCCACGACGACCACACCCTATGACCACTTCCCCCGCCTCCAGACCCGCCCGGGCCGCTGCCGCTGCTGGCATGCCGGCCAGCTACGAAGCGGCGCTGGCGGAACTCGAAGCGCTGGTGGCGCAGCTCGATGGCGGGCAGTTGCCGCTGGACCAGTTGCTCACCCGCTACCAGCGCGGCGCCGAGCTGCTCGCGTTCTGCCGCGCCCGCCTGGACGCGGTGGAACAGCAGATCAAGGTGCTCGAGGCCGGCGAACTCAAACCGTGGGACGCCGCTTGAACGCCGCCGTGTTGTCGGAACAGGACGATTTCGTTGCCTGGCGCGAGGCGCAGCAGGACGCGGTGGAGCGCGCGCTGTCGGCCTGGGTGCCGGCCGACGCGCCGGCCGGCCTGGGCGACGCCATGCGCTACGCGGTGCTCGATGGCGGCAAGCGCCTGCGCCCGCTGCTGGTGCTCGCCGCCTGCGAGGCCGTGGGCGGATTGTCCGAGGCGGCGATGCGTGCGGGCTGCGCGGTCGAGCTGATCCACGCCTATTCGCTGGTGCACGACGACCTGCCGTGCATGGACGACGACCTGCTGCGCCGCGGCAAGCCCACGGTCCACGTGCGCTACGGCGAGGCGCAGGCGCTGCTGGCCGGCGACGCCCTGCAGGCGCTGGCGTTCGAGCTGCTGGTGCCGGACGGCGGCGAGGTCGACGCCGTCCTGGGCGCGAAGCTGTGCCGCCTGCTGGCCCAGGCCGCGGGCGCGAACGGCATGGCCGGCGGCCAGGCGGTGGACCTGGCCAGCGTGGGCCGCGTGCTCGACCAGCCCGCGCTCGAGGCCATGCATCGGCGCAAGACCGGCGCCCTGATCCAGGCCAGCGTGATGATGGGGGCCGCCACCGGCGAGGCGGCTCCCGAGGCGCTGCGCCACCTGGCGCAATACGGCGCCAGCCTGGGGCTGGCGTTCCAGGTGGTGGACGACGTGCTCGACGTGACCGCCGATTCGGCCACGCTGGGCAAGACCGCCGGCAAGGACGCGGCGAACGACAAGCCCACGTTCGTCGCCTTGCTGGGCCTGTCGCAGGCGCAGGCGTATGCCGAGCGCGTGCTCGACCAGGCCCACGAGGCCCTGACCCGCAGCGGGCTGCCCCCCGCGGCCGCCGCCACCTTGCACGCGATGGCCGACTGGGTGGGCCGGCGCGCCTACTGAGCTTCCCGACCTTGCCCATGAGTTCCCTGCTTTCCACGATCGAATCGCCCGCGGACCTGCGCCGCCTCGGCCGCGCGCAGCTTGCGCCGCTGGCGCAAGAGCTGCGCAGCTTCCTGCTCGAGAGCGTGGCGCGCACCGGCGGCCACCTCAGCTCGAACCTGGGCACGGTGGAGCTCACCGTGGCGCTGCACTACGTCTTCGACACGCCGGAGGACCGGCTGATCTGGGACGTGGGCCACCAGACCTATCCGCACAAGATCCTCACCGGCCGGCGCGAGCAGATGGCCACGCTGCGCCAGTACGGCGGCATCAGCGGTTTCCCGCGCCGCAGCGAGAGCGAATACGACACCTTCGGCACCGCGCACTCGTCCACCAGCATCTCGGCCGCGCTCGGCATGGCGCTGGCGTCCCGGCTCAAGGGCGAGCCGCGCAACGCGGTGGCCATCATCGGCGACGGCGCGATGACCGCCGGCATGGCCTTCGAGGCGCTGAACAACGCCGGCGTGGCCGAGGGCCGGCTGCTGGTGGTGCTCAACGACAACGACATGTCGATCTCGCCCCCGGTGGGCGCGCTCAACCGCTACCTCGCCCAGCTCATGAGCGGCCAGTTCTACGCCGCGGCCAAGCAGGTCGGCAAGCAGGTGCTCAAGGGCGCGCCGCCGCTGTTCGAGCTGGCCAAGCGGATCGAGGAACACGCCAAGGGCATGGTCGTGCCCGCCACGCTGTTCGAGAAGTTCGGCTTCAACTACATCGGCCCGATCGACGGGCACGATCTCGACTCGCTCATCCCCACGCTGGAGAACATCCGGCACCTGCTCGAGACCGACAGCGGGCCGCAGTTCCTGCACGTGGTGACGAAGAAGGGGCAGGGCTACAAGCTCGCCGAGGCCGACCCGATCGCCTACCACGGCCCGGGCAAGTTCGATCCGGCGGTCGGCCTGACCAAGCCGGCCACGCCGCCCAAGACCACGTTCACGCAGGTGTTCGGCCAGTGGCTGTGCGACATGGCCGAGGCCGATCCGCGCCTGGTGGGCATCACGCCCGCGATGCGCGAAGGCTCGGGCATGGTCGAGTTCGAGCGCCGCTTTCCGGCGCGCTACTTCGACGTCGGCATCGCCGAGCAGCATGCCGTGACCTTCGCCGCGGGCCTGGCCTGCGAAGGGCTCAAGCCGGTGGTGGCGATCTACTCGACCTTCCTGCAGCGCGCCTACGACCAGCTCATCCACGACGTGGCGCTGCAGAACCTGCCGGTGGTGTTCGCGCTCGACCGCGCGGGCCTCGTCGGCGCCGACGGCGCCACGCACGCGGGCGCCTACGACATCGCCTATCTGCGCTGCATCCCCATCATGGCCGTGGCCTGCCCGGCCGACGAGGGCGAGTGCCGGCAACTGCTCAGCACCGCTTTCGCGCAGGACCAGCCGGTGGCCGTGCGCTACCCGCGCGGCGCGGGCGTGGGCGCCGCGCAGCCGGCCGGGCTGGAAGGCCTGCCCTTCGGCCGGGGCGAACTGCGCCGCAAGGGCCGGCGCGTGGCCATCCTGGCGTTCGGCACCTTGCTGTACCCGGCGCTGGCGGCGGGCGAGTCGCTGGGCGCCAGCGTGGCCAACATGCGCTGGGCGAAGCCGCTGGACCTGGAGCTGCTGCGCGAGCTCGCGCGCACGCACGAGGCGCTGGTGACGGTGGAGGAGGGCTGCATCCAGGGTGGCGCCGGCTCGGCCGTGCTCGAGGCCCTGCAGGCCGAGGGCCTGGCGCTGCCGGTGCTGCAGCTGGGCCTGCCCGACGCGTTCGTCGAACACGGCGACCCGGCCAAGCTGCTGGCCCTAGAAGGGCTGGACGCGGCCGGTATCACGCGGTCGATCACGAGTCGCTTTGGCGACTTGCTCGACGGCGCGCAGGGCCTCAAGGTCGTCGCCTGACGCGGCCGCGCGACGCGGTTCGCGCCAACGAGGGAAAACCCGCAAGAGTGGGGTGGGGGCACTTTCTACAATCGAACCGACTGCGTCGAGTCACCGGCTCGCGCGCGATGCGCGGGCCGGATCACATCAATCATTACGGAGCTCTCACAAATGGATCGTCGTTCACTGATCGCCACATCGGGCGCCGTCGGGCTGGCTGGCTTGCTTGCCGCGTGCGGCAAGAAGGAAGAGGCCCCGGCGGCTGCGGCAGCCCCTGCGGCCGCGCCCGCGGCTCCCGCCGTGCAGACGGGTGAAACCATTCGCTGGCGCCTGGCATCGAGCTTCCCCAAGTCGCTCGACACCATCTTCGGCACGGCCGAGGTGTTCTCGAAGAAGGTCAGCGAAATGACCAATGGCAAGTTCCAGATCTCGGTGCACGCCGGCGGCGAACTCATGCCCGCGTTCGGCGTGGTCGACGGCGTGCAGACCGAGGCCGTCGAGATGGCCCACACCGCGCCCTACTACTTCTACGGCAAGGACCCGACCTTCTGCCTGGGCTGCGCGGTGCCCTTCGGCATGAACGCCCGCCAGATGACCGCCTGGATGTACCAGGGCAACGGCCTCAAGCTGATGCGCGAGTTCTATGCCAAGTACAACATCGTGAGCTTCCCGGGCGGCAACACCGGCGCGCAGATGGGCGGCTGGTTCCGCAAGGAAATCAAGTCGGTCGCCGACCTCAAGGGCCTGAAGTTCCGCACCAACCCCTTCGCGGGCAAGGTGCTCGAGCCCTTCGGCGTGGTGCCCCAGTCGATCCCCGGCGCCGACCTCTATCCGGCGCTGGAGAAAGGCACGATCGACGCGCTCGAGTGGGTCGGCCCGTACGACGACCAGAAGCTCGGCTTCAACAAGGTCGCGCCGTTCTACTACTACCCCGGCTGGTGGGAAGGCGGCCCGCAACTGGACTTCTACATCAGCAGCAAGGCCTGGGACAAGCTGTCCGCCGAGTACAAGTCGGTGGTGGAGACCGCTGCCTCGCACGCGCACGTGTCCATGCTGGCCAAGTACGACGCGCTCAACCCGACGGCCCTCAAGCAGATGGTCGGCACCGGCACCAAGTTGCGTCCCTTCACGCAGGACGTGATGAACGCGGCCTTCAAGTCGGCGCAGCAGATCTACGCCGACCTGAACAACAGCAACCCCGAGTGGAAGAAGGTCTACGAGGACTACTCCAAGTTCCTGGCCGACCAGAACGCCTGGTTCCGCTTCACCGAAGGCACGTTCGACCGCTTCATGCAGCAGCAGCGGCTGTAAGCGGCGCCGGCCTCCTGCACCATGGAAAAACCGCCGGCGATGCCGGCGGTTTTTTGTTTTGCCGCCGGGCCGTCAGGCGGCCGAAGCAGGCGGGTCGGCCGGTTGTTGGCGCGCCACCACCTCGGCCGCGAACGCCAGCAGCAGTTCGGCGTCGGCGGCGTGGAACCACGAGATGCCGCCCTGGTGCCGGCGCACCAGCAGCCGGGGCGAGACCACCGCCCGCAGCCAGGGCAGGTAGACCAGCTTGAACGAGGCCACCTCGTACGCCTGTACGCGCTTGTCCCAGAGCCAGGTCTGCACCAGGCGGTCGTCCTGCAGCCGCGTGCGGCTGAACACGATCCACCAGGCCACCCAGACGATCAGCACGCCGGCCAGGGCCAGCGTGGCCAGGCCCGTGAAGGACCACTGCGCGGCCCGCAGCTCGGGCAGCACGCGCACGGCGTAGAACGCGAGCGCGGCCACCAGGACCCCCGCGAGCACCCGCAGCGACAGCGGATAGGCCGCGCACTCGCGGGCGGGCCCGCCGCCGCCGCTGATGTCCGTCATTGGGCCGGCGGTTCGCCGCCCTCGCCGGCGGGAGGCGAAGCCGGCGCCGTCTCGGGCAGGTTGCCGAACGGGTTCTCCATGTTGATCCCGGTGCTGTCGTTCTCCTCCTCGACAGGGATCTCCAACTGCACCTTGTCGAGATCGACCTCCACCTCCTTGTCGAGGAACACCGTGACCGTCTGCGGGAAGAAGATCACGATGGCCACCAGGAGCAACTGCATCACCACCCAGGGAATGGCGCCGAGGTAGATGTCGTTCGACTTGACCGCATGGGGGATGCGCTTTTCCTTGAACAGCGTGTCGGCGATGCCGCGCAGGTAGAACAGCGCGAAGCCGAACGGCGGGTGCATGAAGCTGGTCTGCATGTTCACGCACAGCAGCACCCCGAACCACACCAGGTCGATGCCGAGCTTGTCGGCCACCGGCCCGAGCAGCGGCAGGATGATGAAGGCGATCTCGAAGAAGTCGAGGAAGAACGCCAGGAAGAAGATGAAGATGTTCACCACGATCAGGAAGCCGACCTGGCCGCCCGGCAGGTCGCTGAGCAGGTGCTCGATCCAGATCGCGCCGTCCACGCCCTGGAAGACCAGCGAAAAGACGCGCGAGCCGATCAGGATGAACACCACCATCGCCGTCAGGCGCATGGTGCCCAGCATGGCGTTCCACAGCAGTGCCCAGCTCAGGCGCCGGTGGATGGCCGCCAGCACGAGCGAGCCGACCGCTCCCATGGCGCCGGCCTCGGTCGGCGTGGCGATGGCGTGGTCCATGAAGGGCAGGCCGCCCATCGAGCCCAGCACCGCGAAGATCAGGATCGCCGAAGGGATGATGCCGCGCAGGCACTTGCCCCACAGCGCCCAGCCGTGCAGCGTGCGTGCGCTCGGCGGCAGGCCGGGCACGAAGCCGGGGCGGATGCGGCCGAGCAGGAAGGTGTAGATGGCGAAGATCAGCACCTGCAGGATGGCCGGGCCCCAGGCGCCCTTGTACATGTCGCCGACCGAGCGGCCGAGCTGGTCGGCCATGACGATCAGCACCAGCGAGGGCGGCACGAGCTGCGTGATGGTGCCCGAGGCCGCCAGCACGCCGGTGGCGTAGCGCATGTTGTAGCCGTAGCGCATCATCACCGGCAGCGAGATCATGGCCATGGCGATCACCTGGCCCGCGACGGTGCCGGTGATGGCGCCAAGGATGAAGCCCACGATGATCACCGAGTAGCCCAGGCCGCCGCGCCGCGGGCCGAAGAGCTGGCCCATGGAGTCGAGCATGTCCTCGGCCAGGCCGCACTTTTCCAGCACCGCCCCCATCAGCGTGAAGAACGGGATCGCCAGCAGCAGGTCGTTGGAGAGGATGCCGAACATGTTGATCGGCAGGTTGGCCATGAAGTTGGCCGGGAACCAGCCCATCTCGATGGCGAAGAAGCCGGAGAACAGGCCGAGCGCCGCGAGCGAGAACGCGACCGGAAAGCCGATCAGCATGATCACGATCAGCCCCGTGAACATGATCGGCGCGAAGTTTTCCATTTGCATGCTGAAGTCCCTGGGTCGGTCGTTGGAACGTCGCCGGCTTACTGCACGGGCTTCTCGTAGTGGGTGCTCATCTGGTAGCGGCCCTGCAGGTAGGCCACGCGCTTGACGAGTTCGGCCAGGCCCTGCAGGAACATGGTCCCGAAGCCCAGCGGCAGCAGCAGCGCGGCGGGCCAGCGGATCAGGCCGCCGATGTTGCCGGACATCTCCTTGGTCACGTACATGTTCCAGAAGAAGGGCCAGGTGAGCCAGGTGAGCAGGCCCATCACCGGCAGCAGGAAGAACAGCAGGCCGAAGATGTCGACCCATACCGGGCCGTTGCCGGGCAGGCGGCCGTAGAGGATGTCGACGCGGACGTGCTCGTTGAGCTTGAGCACGACCGGCGCGCCGAGCATCACGATGGCGCCGAAGAGGTACCACTGGATCTCGAGCCAGGCGTTGGAGCTCATGTCGAGGCCATAGCGCGAGAAGGCGTTGCCGGCGGAGATGAGGGCGGCCAGCAGCACCGCCCACGCGGCGAGCTTGGACAGGCGCTCGGCGAACCAATCGACGGCCAGGGCCAGTTTGAGCAGGATGGACATGGGCGGATGGGTGTTGGGCGGCCGGCGCGAAGGGCGCCAGCCGGCGGCTGGGTCGGAGGCGGAATCGGAGGCAACGATGTTAACTGCGGGGCCTGCGGCGCGGGCCGCTGGCCGGGGCGAAAACCGGGTGGCGAGACTAATCGCTTTCCCTTACACGGGGCTGGCGCCGGTCGTGGCGGCGACAATGCCGCCTGCCATCCCTTCCCCGTTCTCCTGGAAAACCCTGCATGAAACTGGATGTCCGCGTCCTCGACCCCCGCATCGCCGAGCAACTGCCCCGCTACGCCACGCCCGGCAGCGCCGGCCTCGACCTGAGGGCCTGCCTGGACGTGCCGCTGACCCTGGCGCCCAATGCCTGGCAGCTGGTGCCGACCGGGCTGGCGATCCACCTGGCCGATCCGGGCTATGCCGCGCTGGTCCTGCCGCGCTCGGGGCTGGGCCACAAGCACGGCATCGTGCTCGGCAACCTGGTCGGGCTGATCGACAGCGACTACCAGGGGCAGCTCATGGTGAGCGCGTGGAACCGCAGCGACGTGGCCTTCACCATCGAACCCATGGAGCGCATCGCGCAGATGGTCATCGTGCCGGTGGTGCAGGCGCACTTCAACGTGGTGGAAGACTTCGCCGCCGCCAGCGCGCGCGGCACCGGAGGCTACGGCTCCACCGGCCGCGGTTGACGCATCAATGCAGGGTGCGCGAGCCGGGCGGCGGCTCGTCCGGCGGCGAGACCTCGATGCGGAAGAACCCCGTGCCCAGCGTGCCCTGGCCGATCTCTTCCTCGCTCGCCGCGCGCACCGCGTGGACCTTGAGCTGGATGCGCAGGGCGATGCCGGCCAGCGGGTGGTTGCCGTCCAGCACCACGTGCTCGGGGTAGATGTCGCTCACGAAGTACAGGCGGTCCTTCGGCGCGGCCGGGTTGCAGCCTTCGGGCAGCCCTTCGAAGCCCATGCCTTCCTCCAGGTCGGCGGGGAAGCGGTCGCGGGGCTCCAGGAACAGCAGGCGGTCGTCGTAGTCGCCGAAGGCATCGGTCGGTTCGAGATGCAGTTCCACGGTCTCGCCCGCCGAATGGTTGAGCAGTCCCTGCTCGATCTTGGCCAGCAGGTCGTCGCCGCCCATCAGGAATTCCACCGGCTCGTCCAGCACGTCGAGCGTTTCGCCCAGCGTGTCCTTCAGGGTCCAGGTCAGCGTGACCACGCATTGCGGGTTGATTTTCATCCGACAATTGTCCCATGACCCCCACCGATCGAGCCAGCCCGCCGGGCTTCGCCATGCCCGCGCCGGACGCGCCCTGCGCGCTGCTGGGCCACCTCTCGCCGGCGCAGTTCATGCGCCGGCACTGGCAGAAGAAACCGTTGCTCGTGCGCGCCGCCATGCCGGGCTTCGTGCCGCTGCTCTCGCGCGCCCGGCTGTTCCAGCTCGCGGCGCAGCCCTCGGTCGAATCGCGGCTGGTCATGCGCGAGGGCGACCGGTGGACGCTGCGCCATGGCCCGCTGCGGCGCGGCGCGCTGCCCCCGCTGTCCCGTCCGGACTGGACGCTGCTGGTGCAGGGCGTGGACCAGCACCTGGAGCCGGCGCACCAGTTGCTGCAGCGCTTCCGCTTCGTGCCCGACGCCCGGCTGGACGACCTGATGATTTCCTGGGCCAGCGAGGGCGGCGGCGTGGGGCCCCATGTCGACAGCTACGACGTGTTCCTGCTGCAGGCCAGCGGCCAGCGGCACTGGCGCATCGGCCGCCAGCGGGATTTCGCGCTGCAGCCCGATGTGCCGTTGAAGATCCTGAGCCGCTTCGAGCCCGAGGAGGAGCACCTGCTTGGCCCCGGCGACATGCTCTACCTGCCGCCGCGCTGGGCGCACGACGGCGTGGCGGTGGGGGGCGAATGCACCACCTATTCGATCGGTTTCCGCGCGCCGCAGCGCGCCGGCCTGGCGGGCGAGCTGCTGCAGCGCATGGCCGAGGAGGCGCAGGACGAGACGCTCTACCGCGACCCGCACCAGGCCGCCACGCCGCACCCGGCGGCGATGCCGGCCGCGCTGCAGGACTTCGCGCAGGACGCCCTGCGGCGCCTGCTGGCGGACCGGCGATCGCTCCACTGCGCGCTTGGCGAGGTGATGACCGAGCCCAAGCCGCGCGTGTGGTTCGACGAGGCCGACGCCGACTGGCGGCCCGGCGCCGTGCGGCTGGACCGGCGCACGCGCATGATGTACGACGCGCATCATGTGTTCATCAACGGCGAGAGCTACCGCGCCGGCGGCGCCGACGCGCGGCTCATGCGGCGCCTGGCCGACCGGCGCGGGCTGGGCGCGGCCGAGGTGGCCCGGTCCAGCGGCGAGGCGCAGGCGCTGCTGCGCGACTGGTTCGAGGCCGGCTGGCTGCACCTGGCCGGCGCGGAGGGCGGCGGGTCCTGAGCCTGGTGCGCCGCCCGCGGGGTTTTCGATACACGAGGAGGTCCGACCACATGGCTACCGACATCCCTGGCTCTGGCGGCGCGCGCGATGGTGAGGCGGCACTGCCCGAGGGACGCCTGGAAGGGCGCGAGCGGTTCGCCGACCTCGTGCGCCAGGCGCTGGCCACGGCCGCGCGGCAGGGCTGGCCGCGCATCGTGCTGTGCGACGCGGATTTCTCCGACTGGCCGCTGGGCGAGCGCGAGGTCGTGGAGGCCTTGCAGGCGTGGTCGGCGCGCGGGCGCTCGCTGCAACTGCTGGCGTGCGACTACCGCGCCCTGCGCGAGCGGCACCCCCGCTTCGTGCGCTGGCGCGTGACCTGGTCGCACCTGGTCGAGGCGCGTGCCTGCACCGGCCTGCCGGCGGACGAGCTGCCCAGCCTGCTGTGGTCGCCGCGCTGGTGCCTGCAGCGGATCGACGCGGCCAGCGGCACGCTGGTGGCCGGCGGCGGGCGGCAGGCCAGCGTGGCCCTGCACGAGCACTTGCAGGCCTGGTGGCGCCGCAGCAGCCTGGCGTTTCCCGCCTCCACGCTGGGTTTGTGAGCAAACGTAAGTTAGAAAACGTAAAAAATCCTATACCGCCCTAAGGTATATCGGCGCGGCGGTATCATCCGCGCCGGCTGGGCGGCATGTCACCTCGAACGACCCAGTTGAAGGATTCGTCTTGCCGGCCTGTGCGGCCGAGAGAGGCCCTTCGGTCTTTCGAAGTGTTGTCGTTTCTCATTCATTCAACGAAAGCTCTGATCATGAAAAAAACCATCCTGCTGGCCAGTCTGCTGGGCGCGATCGCCCTGAGCGCCTGTGGCAAGAAGGAGGAGGCCCCTGTCCAGGCACCGGCTGCTGCGCCGGCTGCCACCGAGCCCGCACCCTCGATGTCGGGCGCCGCCGAGTCGGCCAAGGAAGCGGGCTCTGCCGCTGTCGATGCCGCCAAGGAAGCCACCGCCGCTACGGTGGATGCGGCCAAGGAAACCGGTGCGGCGGCTGTCGATGCCGCCAAGGACGCCGGCAATGCGGCGGTGGACGCCGCCAAGGAAGCGGCCGAGAAGGCCAAGGAAGCCGGCGCGGCTGCGGTGGATGCCGCCAAGGCGGCCGTGGAGCCGGCCAAGCCGTAAGGCGCGGCGAATCAGGCCACCCGTGTGGCCTGGTTGGAAAGAAGAAAAAGCCGCTCCTGGAGCGGCTTTTCTTATGCGCTAACCCGTCCTCGTCCTACCAGAGGTCGGGCAGCACGGCGGCGCTACTTGAGGTCGTCGGCCAGCAGGCGCGCGATGCGCTGCGCGCTGGGCGAACCGTCGGGCCGGCCCTGCGCGTCCAGCACCGAGACCGTGGTCTTGTTGTCGTCGGTGCTGCGCACCTGGACGCGGTAGCGCTCGGCGCTCGCTTCCGGCGTGGAGGCGCCGAACAGGCGGCGGAAGAAGCCGGGCTTGCTGGCCTGGACCACCGGTTCCACGTAGCGCACGAAGTAGGTGCCCTGGCTGCGGTCGCGGTCCTCGACGGTGAAGCCGGTGCGGTCCAGCGAGAGGCCGACGCGGCGCCAGGCGCGGTCGAAGTTGTCGTCGAACCGGACCACCGGCGCGTTGTTCACCTGGGTCACGGTCGCGGCGGTCTGCGCGGGGGCGGTCGCGGTGACCGCCTGGGCCTGCGCCTCGGCCACGCCCAGCTTGATCATGAGCCGGCGCAGGAACTCGGTTTCGAGCTCGACGTCGGCCGGCCGGGGCTGCCAGACGGTCTGGTCCTTCTCGGTGTTGGAGTACACCTCGACCATGCCGCGGTGGCTGATGTAGATCTCGGTGCCGCCCGAGGGCGTGCGCTCGAGCCGGGTGCGGAACTTGTCGCGCTCGCCGGTGGAGTAGAGGTTCTCGAACACCCGGCCGATGGTGGAGCGGATGAAGTCCTGCGGCAGCTTGGCGCGGTTCTCGGCCCAGTCGGTTTCCATGATGCCCAGGGCTTCCTGGTCGATGTCGAGCAGGAAGCCGTTCTCCTGCCAGAAGTCGCGCACCGGGCTCCAGAGCTGGTCGGCCGGCCGGTCGACCACCAGCCAGCGCTGCGTGCCCGCGCGCTCGATGCGCACGTCGCCCACGCCCGTGGTGGCGGTGCCGCCGCGGGCGGACACGGGCTGGGCGGTCTCGTAGCCGCTGGCGGTGACGACCGAGCCCGGCACGTTGTAGCGCGAATCGCGGCTGAGCTGGGTCAGGTCGGGCGGCACGTCCAGCGTGCTGCCGCGCTGGGCGCTCTTGTAGTCGATCTTGTCTTCCTGCAGGACGCTGCAGCCCGATGCCACGAGGGCGGCGGCAACCACCAGCCCGAGCCGGCTCGGCCGGGAGAGGGAGCGGTTCCGTGGGCGCAGGGGCGGGAACGGAGAGCAGAAAAGCATGGGAATGGCTCGGTAGGAACGGATGGAGGTGGCGCGACGGTACCTGTGGATCACGCGAGCAGGCCGCTTTGCCTGAGCGCGTCCTCGACCACCGGAACCAGGTGGCGCGACATCGGCGTCATCGGCAGGCGCAGGGTCTCCTGGCACAGGCCCAGGCGCGCCATGGCCCACTTCAGGGGAATCGGGTTGGCTTCGACGAACAACTGCTTGTGCAGCGGCAGCAACTGGAACTGGATCGCCATCGCGCGTTTGGCGTCGCCCGCCAGCGCGGCCGCGCACAGCTCGCGCATGAGGCGCGGCGCGATGTTGGCCGTGACGCTGATGTTGCCCTGGCCGCCGCACAGGATGAGGGCCACCGCGGTGGGGTCGTCGCCCGAGTAGACGGCGAAGCCCTCGGGCGCCTCGCGGATCAGCCATTGCGCGCGTTCGATGTTGCCGGTGGCTTCCTTGACGCCGACGATGCCCGGCACCTGCGCCAGGCGCAGCACGGTGTCGTGGTGCAGGTCGGCGACCGTGCGGCCGGGCACGTTGTACAGCACGATGGGCAGGTCGCCCACCGCCTCGGCGATCGCCTTGAAGTGCTGGTACTGGCCTTCCTGCGTCGGCTTGTTGTAGTAGGGCACGACCTGAAGCTGGCAGTCGGCGCCCACGCTGCGCGCGAAGCGCGCGAGCTCGATCGCCTCGGCGGTGGAGTTGGCGCCGCAGCCGGCCATGATCGGCACGCGCTTGGCGCCGTGTTGGCGCGCCTGCTCGACCGCGACGCGGATGATCTCGCAGTGCTCCTCCACCGAGACCGTGGGCGACTCGCCGGTGGTGCCGACCACGCAGACGCAGTCCGTGCCCTCGGCGATGTGCCAGTCGATCAGTTTGCGCAGTGTGGGGTAGTCCACGCTGCCGTCTGCCAGCATGGGGGTGGCCAGTGCGACGATGCTGCCGTTGATGGGTGTCATGTGGTTGGGTCCGCTGGGGCGCCCGTCGGGCCCTTCGCAAGGGCGCCGGCGGCGCGGGAATCACGCATTCTACTCAGTGCTTACTGGGTGGCATCCAGGGGATACCGGGGGGGAGAAGCGGGCGGCAGCGGGCGTTTTCGCACGGCGGCGATGCGCTGGACGAAGCGTTCGGGCCGGTGGCAGAACCCGTCCTCGTAGGCGACCACGTGAAGACCCTCGCAGGCGCGCAGGAGTTCACCGGGCTGGAGCAGAAAATCCGCGCGCAGCGGCTTGCCCACGCTCGGCTGGTCGGCGCCGAAGGTCTCGTAGATCAGCACGCCGCCCTCGGCCACGCTGGACCGGATCACCGGCAGCAACGGGCGCCAGAGGTAGTTCGTGACCACCACCGCATCGAAGGATTCGCCCTCGAAGGGCCAGGGGCCGCTCTCGATGTCGGCCAGCACCGCGCGGTGGGCCGCCGGCCGCACCGCCTCGATCGCTTCCGGCGCGCGGTCCACGCCGGTGACCGGATGGCCGCGCTGCGCGAACCAGTGCAGGTGGCGGCCCTGGCCGCAGGCCACGTCCAGCACGCGGCCGCCGGGCCGCACCAGGTGCGCCCAGCGTTGCACCCAGGGCGACGGCGCGCCCGCGCAGGGCGGCGGCCCCGTCATCAGAAGCAGCTCCAGAGCTGGTCGGCCAGGCTCACGAGGAAGTCCGGCCGGTGGTAAAGGGCCAGGGTGGCCAGCAGCCCGGCGGCCACGGCGGCCCAGGCCAGCGCGCGCACCGCCAGGGGCTTCATGCCGCGGCTCCCACGCGCATGGGCGTGCGCACGATCGGCGTCTCGCGCACGAACAGGTTGACCAGGCCGGCGAACACGCCCAGCGCGATCGCCAGGTACCACACCACGTCGTAGCTGCCGGTGCGGTCGTACAGCAGGCCGCCCAGCCAGACGCCCAGGAAGCTGCCGATCTGGTGGCTGAAGAAGATGAACCCGCCGAGCATGGACATGTGCGCCACGCCGAAGATCTGCGCCACCACGGTGTTGGTGGGCGGCACGGTCGACAGCCACAGCGTGCCCATGACGCTCGCGAACACGTACACGCTGGCCGGTGTGAGCGGCGCGCTCAGGAACACGACGATGGCGACCGAGCGCGCGAGGTAGATGAAGGCGAGGATGTGGCGCTTGGCCAGGCGCTGCCCGAGCGCGCCGGCGGCGTAGGTGCCCAGCACGTTGAACAGGCCGATCAGCGCCAGCGCGGTGCTCGCCACCTGCGGTGCGAGGCCGTGGTCCTTGAGGTAGCTGGGCATGTGCACGCCGATGAACACCACCTGGAAGCCGCAGACGAAGTAGCCGGCCATGAGCAGCTGGAAGCTGCGGTAGCCGAAGGCTTCCCGCAGCGCCTGGCCAATGGTCTGCTCGCGCGCCGGCGGGCGGCCGCTCGCGAAGCCGGGCTCGCGCAGGCCCAGCGCCAGCGGCGCGATGAGCAGGATCATCCCGCCCAGCACCAGCAACGCCGCCTGCCAGCCGAAGCGGTCGATCAGCCAGCCTTCCACCGGCACCATCAGGAACTGGCCGAACGAGCCGGCCGCCGCGGCCACGCCCATGGCCCAGGAGCGCCTCTCGGCCGGAATCTGCCGGCCGATCACGCCGTAGATCACCGCGTAGGTGGTGCCGGCCTGCGCGGCGCCCAGCAGGACGCCGGTGGTGAGGGTGAAGGCGAACGGGCTGGTGCTCAGCGCCATGCCGGCCAGGCCCAGCGCGTAGACCAGCGCGCCGCTGATCAGCACGCGGAAGGCGCCGAAGCGGTCGGCCACCATGCCGGCGAAGATGCCGCACACGCCCCATGAGAGGTTCTGGATCGCCAGCGCGAAGGAGAAGGTCTCGCGCGTCCAGCCCTGGCTCTGGGTGATGGGCTGCAGCCACAGGCCGAAGCCGTGGCGCACGCCCATCGAAAGGGTCACGATGAGCGCGCCGCAGGCGAGCACCTGCAGGATGGACAGCCGGGCGGCCGGTTGGGGCAGGGTGTGGGACATCCGGGAACTGTAGCGAAGAAGCCGCCGCTTCGCGCGCCGCGCCCTTGACAATGCCGGCGGCGATTGATGAGCGCCGCGCATCGCCGGCGACGGACGGTCGATTTGTCTGTGTTTATGTACAGCCCTATGGGGTGGTCGCGCATACAATCCGCCCCCATGGCGACCCAATCACCCAGCGACTATTCCGAAGGCTCGATCCGCGTCCTCAAGGGACTGGAGCCGGTCAAGCAGCGCCCGGGCATGTACACCCGGACCGACAACCCGCTGCACATCATCCAGGAAGTGATCGACAACGCGGCCGACGAGGCCCTGGCCGGACACGGCAAGAAGATCAAGGTCACGCTGCACGCCGACGGCTCGGTCAGCGTGGAGGACGACGGCCGGGGCATCCCGTTCGGCCTGCACCCCGAGGAAAAGGCCCCGGTGGTCGAGCTGGTCTATACCCGGCTGCACGCCGGCGGCAAGTTCGACAAGGGCGCCGGCGGCGCCTACAGCTTCTCGGGCGGCCTGCACGGCGTGGGCGTGTCGGTCACGAACGCGCTGTCGACCCGGCTGGAGGTCACCAGCCTGCGCGAGGGGCAGGTGGCCCGCATCGCCTTCAAAGGCGGCGACGTGGCCGAGCCGCTGGTCGTGGCGCCCCGGGGCGAGGACGACCGCAAGCAGGGCACCACGGTGCGCGCCTGGCCGGACCCGAAGTACTTCGAGTCGGCCGCGCTGCCCATGGGCGAGCTCGTCCACCTGCTGCGCAGCAAGGCGGTGCTGATGCCCGGCGTGGGCGTCACGCTGGTGAACGAGAAGACCCGCGAGACGCAGACCTGGGCCTACAAGGGCGGGCTGCGCGACTACCTGCAGCAGACCCTCACCGGCGATCCGGTGATCCCGCTGTTCGAGGGCGAGGGCTACGCAGACAGCGGGCACGACAGCTTCGCCGAAGGCGAGGGCGCGGCCTGGTGCGTGGCCTTCACCGAGGAAGGCCAGCCGGTGCGCGAGAGCTACGTCAACCTGATTCCCACCAGCGCCGGCGGCACCCACGACAGCGGCCTGCGCGACGGCCTGTTCCAGGCCGTCAAGAGCTTCATCGAGCTGCACGCGCTGTTGCCCAAGGGCGTGAAGCTGCTGCCCGAGGACGTGTTCGCGCGCGCCAGCTACGTGCTGTCGGCCAAGGTGCTGGACCCGCAGTTCCAGGGCCAGATCAAGGAGCGCCTGAACTCGCGCGACGCGGTGCGCCTGGTCGGCAGCTTCGTGCGGCCCGCGCTCGAACTCTGGCTCAACCAGCATGTGGACTACGGGAAAAAGCTGGCCGAGCTGGCGATCAAGGCCGCTCAGACGCGCCAGAAGGCCGGCCAGAAGGTCGAGAAGCGCAAGGGCTCGGGCGTGGCCGTGCTGCCCGGCAAACTGACCGACTGCGAAAGCCGCGACCTCATGCACAACGAGGTGTTCCTGGTCGAGGGCGACTCCGCCGGCGGCAGCGCCAAGATGGGCCGCGACAAGGAATGCCAGGCCATCCTGCCGCTGCGCGGCAAGGTGCTCAACACCTGGGAGGTCGAGCGCGACCGGCTGTTCGCCAACACCGAGATCCACGACATCGCGGTCGCCATCGGCGTGGACCCGCACGGCCCGAACGACAACCCCGACCTCTCCGGGTTGCGCTACGGCAAGATCTGCATCCTGAGCGACGCCGACGTCGACGGCTCGCACATCCAGGTGCTGCTGCT
>CAZAPJ010000080.1:0-17886 GCA_964487025.1 uncultured Hydrogenophaga sp. | reverse complement strand
ACAGGAACTCGAAGGTGCCGGCGCCGCGGTAGCCGATCTTCTTGCAGGCCGCCGCACAGCGCTCGCCGATCTTCTCGATCAGCCGGCGCGGGATGCCCGGCGCCGGCGCTTCCTCGATCACCTTCTGGTGGCGGCGCTGCATGGAGCAGTCCCGCTCGCCCAGGTAGACCGCGTTGCGGTGCTGGTCGGCCAGCACCTGAATCTCGATGTGGCGCGGGTTCTGGAGGAACTTCTCCATATAGACCTCGGGGTTGCCGAACGCGGCGCCCGCCTCCGCCTTGGTGGTCTGCACCGCGTGCAGCAAGGCCGCCTCGGTGTGCACCACCCGCATGCCGCGCCCGCCGCCGCCGCCCGCGGCCTTGATGATCACCGGATAGCCGACCGACTTGGCGGTGCGCTTGATGACGGCGGGATCGTCGGGCAGCGCGCCTTCGGAGCCGGGCACGCAGGGCACGCCCGCGCGGATCATGGCCTTCTTGGCCGACACCTTGTCGCCCATGATGCGGATCGACTCCGGCGTGGGGCCGATGAACGTGAAGCCGCTTTTCTCCACGCGCTCGGCGAAATCGGCGTTCTCCGACAGGAAGCCGTAGCCCGGGTGGATGGCCTCGGCATCGGTCACCTCCGCGGCCGAGATGATGGCCGGCATGTTGAGGTAACTGTGCGCGCTCGACGCCGGGCCGATGCAGACCGCCTCGTCGGCCAGCCGCACGTACTTGGCGTCGCGGTCGGCCTCGGAGTACACCATCACCGCCTTGACGCCCATCTCTCGGCAGGCCCGCTGGACGCGCAGTGCGATCTCCCCCCGGTTGGCGATCAGGATTTTCTTGAACATGGGTGCGGCATCTTCCGGTTTACTCGATCACGAACAGGGGTTGGCCGTACTCCACCGCCTGGCCGTTCTCCACCAGGATCTGCGTGATGGTGCCCGACTTGTCGGCCTCGATCTCGTTGAGGATCTTCATGGCCTCGACGATGCACACCGTCTCGCCTTCCTTGACCACGCTGCCCACATCCACGAAAGGCTTGGCGCCCGGGCTGGATGCCCGGTAGAAAGTGCCGACCATGGGCGACTTGACGGCGTGCCCGAGCGGCTCCGCCGGCGCCGCGGCCAGCGCGGCAGCGGCGGTCGCGTCAGCGGCGGCCGCTGCCGCCACCGGCGGCACCACCACCGGCGCCGGGGCCACGCTGTAGGTCACGGGCGCGCTCTTGACAATGCGGACCTTGCCTTCCGCTTCGGTGATTTCGAGCTCGGACACGTTCGACTCGGACACCAGGTCGATCAGTGTCTTCAGTTTTCTCAAATCCATGTTTTCTCCATCGAATTTCGGCCAAACCGACATCAAAAGCATCCAATTTCCTCGAATTGGAGCGATATCAGTTGACCGAGGGTGTCGCAGTGTACACGAGGGAAGCGGCCTCTCTGGGTGCTCTGCACGGGGCTGTTCGACTGGAAAGTCGGAGGTGCCATGCGTGCAATGGGCCGGCGAGCCGAATTTACCTTGGTTTAACAATCCATTGGCGCGAGATGACGAAAGGCACAGCGTGCCCAACGCCGTTCAGCCCAGTTCGGCCCATTGGTCCAGGTCTTGCTGTGACAGCTTGCCGATCTTGCGGTGCAGCACCTCGCCCGTCGGCCCGAACACCACGCTGAACGGCAGGCCGCCGGTCGGGTTGCCGAGGCTGCGGCTGAGCTCGGTGCCGCCCAGCCCGGCCATGCCGACCGGAAACACCAGCGGGAGCTTTTGCAGAAAGGTGCGCACCGCGCTGGGCTGGTCCACCGCCAAGCCCACCACCTGCCAGCCGTGCGCGGCGTGGGCGCGGTGGAACGCATTGAGCATCGGCAGCTCTTCCACGCAGGGCGGGCACCAGGTCGCCCAGAAATTGACCAGCAGCGGGCGGCCGCGGAAATCGGCCATGCGCAGTGGTTGCGCCGGCTCGCCGCCGCCATGCGGCCCGTCGAACGCCGCCCGCCAGAAAGCCGCCTCGGCTTCGCCGAGCACGGGCGGCAAGGCCAGCCGGCGCTGCGAGAACCACGCACCGGTCCCGCCGGCCGCCAGCGCCACGCCCGCCATCCATACACCGCGCCGCCGCAGGAGCAGGTTCTTCCTCATGCCGCGGCCTCCCCGATCGGGCGCGCCGTGCCGGAGGTATCGAGCAGCGCGCGCAGCGCGGCGGCATCGCCACGCGGCTTGCGGCCCTGTGCATCGGGCTTGAGCGCGCCGCGCAAGTCGTCGTGCCCCTGCACCACCAGGTGCACCAGCACCCACTGCCCCAGCGCCGCGCTGCGCTCGCGCAGGGTCAGCGCCGGCACCGGCTCGCCGCGCCAGCCCGGCGCTTCGCCCGGGTGGTAATCGACCCGGTGGTCGAGCAGCGCCCACTCGGGCGCCTTGGGGTCGTCGCAGAACAACTGCAGATGGATGTCGCTGTGCCGGGTGGCGGTGCCGTGCCACACGGCGCCCCCGAGATACGGCCGGAATGCCTCCAGCCGGTCCATCCACACCAGGGCCAGCTCGCGCAGGGCGCGCAGCTCGGCCGGCTGCGTGTCGGCGCAGAACACCGCGATGTCCTCGCGCACCGCCGCCTCCAGCACGGCGTTGTCCGGCAGCGGCGTGCGCGGCGGCAGGCCCAGTTGCTTCACGGCCCGGC
Organism: uncultured Hydrogenophaga sp.; assembly: GCA_964487025.1. Taxonomy (GTDB): domain Bacteria; phylum Pseudomonadota; class Gammaproteobacteria; order Burkholderiales; family Burkholderiaceae_C; genus Hydrogenophaga. The sequence continues at coordinate 15,237 of CAZAPJ010000080.1, read as the reverse complement.
GCTTGGCGGCCGCGTACTCCATGCCCTCGTCGACCACGAAGCGGGCCGCCACGGACGCGATCTCGGCGGTGGTGTCGTCTCGGCGCGAATCCATCCCGGGATTGTGCCTGCTTGGGCACCGCGCTGCGCGGCCCCGGGTCTCGATGTCCACGAAGGCCTCGCGGCGAACCCTAGAATCGCCGCATGCACATCCACATTCTGGGCATCTGCGGCACCTTCATGGGCGGCCTGGCCGCCCTGGCCCGCGAGGCCGGGCACCGCGTGACGGGCTGCGACGCCGGCGTCTACCCCCCCATGAGCGACCAGCTCCGCGCACTCGGCATCGACCTCATCGAAGGCTTCGGCGCCGACCAGCTCGCGCTGCGGCCCGACCTGTTCGTGGTGGGCAACGTGGTCAGCCGCGCCCGGCTGGCCGACGGCACGCCGAAGTTCCCGCTGATGGAAGCCATCATGGACAGCGGCGCCGCCTACACCAGCGGACCGCAATGGCTGACCGAACACGTGCTGCAAGGCCGCCACGTGCTCGCCGTGGCCGGCACCCACGGCAAGACCACCACCACCTCGATGCTGGCCTGGATCCTGGACTGCGCGGAGCTGCGGCCCGGTTTTCTGATCGGTGGCGTGCCGATGAACTTCGGCGTGTCTGCCCGCCTGGGCAGCGGCGACACATTCACGATCGAGGCGGACGAGTACGACACCGCCTTCTTCGACAAGCGCAGCAAGTTCGTCCACTACCGGCCGCGCACCGCAGTCCTGAACAACCTCGAGTTCGACCACGCCGACATCTTCGACGACCTGGCGGCTATCGAGCGGCAGTTCCACCATCTCGTGCGCACCGTGCCCGGCCAGGGGCGGGTGGTCGTCAACGGGCTCGAGGACAGCCTGGAGCGGGTGCTTCACAAGGGCCTGTGGAGCGAGGTGCGCAGCTTCGGCGCGGCGGTGAGCGACTTCACCGCCCAGGGCGAGCCACACGCCTTCGACGTGCTGCAGCGCGGCCAGCGGGTCGGCCGCGTCGAATGGGCGCTGACCGGCCAACACAACCAGCTCAACGCGCTGGCCGCGATCGCGGCGGCGGAGCACGTGGGCGTCGACCCGGCCGACGCGGCACGCGCACTGGCCACGTTCGAGAACGTGCGCCGCCGCATGGAGGTGCGCGGCGCGGTGGAGCGCCAGGGCGCCAAGATCGCGGTCTACGACGACTTCGCCCACCACCCCACCGCCATCCGCACCACGCTGGACGGCCTGCGCCGCCGCCTGGGCCCATCGCACGGCGGCGGCCGCATCCTGGCGGTCTTCGAACCGCGCAGCAACACCATGAAGCTGGGCACCATGAAGTCGCAACTGCCCTGGAGCCTGGAAGCGGCCGACCTCGCGTTCTGCCACACCGGCGGACTCGACTGGGACGCCGCCGAAGCGCTCGCCCCCATGGGGCCGCGCGCCCTCGTGGGCCGCGACATCGACGAGCTGGTGGGCCTGGTCGCCGCAGCCGCGCAGCCGGGCGACCACATCGTCTGCATGAGCAACGGCGGCTTCGGCGGCATCCACGAGCGCCTGCTCAAGGCGCTCGCGGCCTAGAAGTCCACCTAGTTCGGCGAACCAGGCTCGGCCAGCACAGCCCGCACGCCTTCGAGCAGGCTGGTCACGCTTGCCTGGATCACGGGCTCGATCTCGGGTACGGGTAGGCCGTAGACCCACTGCCGAATGCCGTAGTACTGAATCTTCTCCACAACCGTCTTGGCCAACTCGATCTCTTTGACGGAAAAAAGCTGGTCGCTCGATGCCAGGCCGGAGAACTCGCGCAGCGAGACCGCGATCGGCTCGTAGACGCGCTGGCGCATGACGCGAAAGTAAGGCGACATGTCCCAGCCATGCAGTGCGAAAAACAAGGATAGCCGCACACGCTCGCGGCGCAGGTGCACGCGCGCAAAATCGCGGTGGAACTCGACCAGGCGCGAAGCCACCGGCCGCTGCGGCGCGAGGATCATCTCTTCCCACAACGGGTTCCAGTTCGACAGAAAGGTCTCCTGGAAGACCCGCTCGACCAGCGCTTCCTTGTTCTGGAAATAGCGGTACAGCAAAGGCTGCGCCACACCGAGTTGCCGCGCCAGGCCCGTGGTGTCGCCCGCAAAGCCGACCTCCGAAAAATACTGGATGGCACCCTGCACGATCTCGCGCTCGCGGTCCGCGCGCCGAAGGCGTACAGCGCCGGTGCCAGCGGCAGTCGTGGTGCGCCTGGGCATAGAGGAGGAAGCGGTGCGTGGCATGAAATCCGGCAGTGGCGATGCGAGAACCGCCACGATACCAGTTCACGTGCGCACGACCGACGGCATGCGATGGGCTCGAGTGGCCAGGTACCGCCCATTGCCAAACGCCAGGCCGTAGGACGAAGGCTTATGCTCGAAGCGCTCGACGAGCCCCAGGAACATGGCATGGTCGCCGCCGGGATAGGTGGTCACCTTGCGGCATTCGAAATGGGCGCAGCAGTCTTCCAGCACGGGCAACCCCTCGATGCCCGGACGAAAGCTCACACCGGCGAACTTCTCGGCGCCCGCGACTGCGAAGCGCTGCGACAACTCGATCTGGTCCAACGCGAGGATATTCACGACGAAACGCCCATGCCGGCTGAACGCCGGGAAGCTGCGCGCGTTGAGCGCTTGGCTCCACAGCACCAGCGGCGGCTCGAGCGACACCGAACTGAACGAGTTGGCCGTGACGCCACAGGGGCGGCCTTCGGCATCCAGCGTTGTGACGATCGTGACACCTGTGATGTAGGAGCCGAAACCATCGCGCAAGCTGCGCCGATCGAAGCCCGAGGACATGACCATCCGGCCGTGCGCGGGCATGCGCGGCAGGTCGGCTTGAGGGGAAGGAGTGACTGTCGGCATGGCAGGTGATGACGGGCGGCGCCCTCATCGGCGGTAGTTGAGTTCGATCGAGATTCCATTGGGATCGATGACGAAGATCTGCCGCAGATCGAGGGCAGCCACCAGCCGCTCGCGGTACGGAATGCCCATCTGCCGGCAGCGTTCGATCATCTCTTCGTAGCCCTCGGCCAACAGCGCCACATGGTCGATGGCACCGCTGCCCTGGAGCGAATCGGGATCGCGATAGCCGAGGTAGTCATTCATCCAGGCCACGCGCTGCGCATCGTTGCGGTCAAAGGCCGTGACATGAACGATGGGCACACCATCGCCGTCGTAGAGCCAGGCACCGGTGGCGCGTGGCGGATTTCCAGGGCGCGGCCCGTCACGCAACTGCAGCACGCGTGTATAGAAATCCAGCGTGAGCTCGAGCCGCTCGGTGCGAATGTTGAAGTGTTCGAGTTTGCGAATACCCATGAGGACTCCGGTGAATGGCGAGTGCTTTCCGCACATTATGATTATAAACTTATCAATAAAAATATCAATATGAGTAACGTCAGTTTGATGCTCATGAACTCACTCCTGTGGGATTCTTGGATTTTTGCAATGAAAATCTTCTACCAATGCCTCTGATCAGGTCTAGTAGTAACCCCAATATTAATTTATAAATTTATCATCAAAATACCGGCAAGAGAAACCGATGACCGCATCCGACCATGAAGTACCCCGACTTGCCCTCCGTTCATCTCGATAGCACCTCATCCGGCGCACCGGGGTGCATACCCTCTGCGAGCGAGTTGCTGCAGCGCGCACGGCAACTCAGGCCCGTGCTTCGCCAACGCGCGCCGCATGCCGAGCAACTGCGCCGCGTGCCGGACGACACGGTGCGCGACTTCCACGACGCGGGCCTCTTTCGCGCACTGCAGCCCGCGCGCCTCGGCGGCTCCGAGCTGCACCCCGCCGAGTTCTTCGACATCTGCGCGGAGATCGCGGGCGGCTGCGCCTCGAGCGCCTGGGTGCTCTCGAACCTGGCCTACCACCATCAGTTCCTCGCGCTGTGGCCGGACCAGGCGCAGCAGGAGGTCTGGGGGCCATCGCCCAACACGCTGGTGGGTTCCTCGTACATCTTTGCGCGCGGCATCGCACGCAAGAGCGAAGGCGGCTACGAACTGGAAGGCCGCTGGCCATTCTCCAGCGGCATCCATCCCTGCAGTTGGTGCGTGCTCGGCGCGATGACCACCGACGCGGCCGGCGAAGCGCCGCATGCGCGCTACTTCCTCGTGCCACGCGAGGACTACGAGATACTCGACACTTGGCACGTCATGGGCCTGCGCGGCACCGGCAGCCATGACGTGGCCATCGGCAAGACCTTCGTTCCCGGACACCGCACGCTGTCATTCGACGAGATCGCCGCGGGACAGGCGCCCGGCCTGGCCGTCAACCCGGGCGCCCTGTACCGCCTGACCATGCAGGGCACGGGCGGCTTCGTGCTGCTGCCCATCCTCTACGGCGCCGCACGCGCCGCTGCAGACGATTACATCGAGCGCGTGCGCCAGCGCAAGACCACGGTGGGCTCGCGCAGTCAAGCCGATCTGCCGGGCGTACAGGACCGCGTGGCCAACGTCGAGGCGCGACTCGATGCGGCGCTGCTCATCGCCCACAAGAGCTGGCGCGACGCCATCGATGCATTGGCACACCAGCCGACGATCGACGGCCCGCTCAGCGCGCGGTTGCGGCGCGATTCGGCCTTCTGCGCACGCCTCGTCACGCAGGCCATGGACCTGGTCTTCGCGGGCACGGGCGGCGCCGGCTTGCAGGAATCCGACGGCATTCAGCGCATGTGGCGCGACGTGCATGCGGGCGCGGCGCAGTTCGGCCTTCAATGGGATGTATCGGGACCGGCCTACGGCCGTGTCCGGCTCGGGTTGCCCAGCGGCATGCCCGGGCTTGGAGCGTAGTCATTCGGTCAGTCGTCGCATCGCCGGTGCACCACACGCCCGGCTCACACAAGGAGATGGAGATATGTATTCGATTCAAAGAGCCGCGTTCCTCAAAGTCAGCCTCGCCGCGCTCGCCCTCGGCGTGGCGTCACCAGCGTGTCTGGCACAGCCGCAAGCCGCCTCGTACCCCACCAAACCGGTGCGGATGGTTCTTCCCTTCCCAGCCGGCGGCACAGCCGACGCCATCACGCGCTACTTCGCCAACAAGATGAGTGTGGCGCTGGGCAAGCCCTTCGTCGTCGAGAATGTCTCCGGCGCGGCGGGCACCATCGGCCTCCATCAGGGACTGCGCGCCGCGCCCGACGGCTACACCATCACGCAGGTCTCCAACACCAACACGGTCGCGGCGATCCACATGTTCAAGCGGCTGCCGTTCGACCCACTCAAGGACATGGTGCCGGTGGCCAGCCTCTACGAGATTCCCTCGGCCATCATCACCAACCCCAAGAGCACCTCGCTGAACACTTTCGAAGACTTTCTGGCCTACGCACGGGCCAACCCCGGCAAGCTGTCGTATTCATACTCCCATGCCACGGGCGCGGTGACCGGTGCGAGCATCAAGCTCGCCGCCGATATCGACATCGTCGCCATACCCTACAAGAGCGGACCGCAGGCGGTCATCGAGACCATCGGCGGCGAAATGCCTTTGTTGTGCACCGACATCGGTGCGGTCATGTCGCAGATCCAGGCCGGCAAACTCAAGGCGCTGGCCGTCACGTCGGCGCGCCGCAACCCGCTGCTGCCCGAGGTACCCACGCTGCGCGAAGTGCTGCCGAGTCCGATGGAGTTCGTGGGATGGGGTGGCTTCGTCGTGCCGGCAGGCACGCCGCCCGCCATCGTCGCCAAGCTCAACACGACCATCAACCAGATCCTGGCCACCGAAGAAACCAAGACCTTCCTAAACGGACTGGGTGCGGACATCGTATCGATGTCGCCTGGCGACTTCTCGCGCTTCATCCGCGACCAGGAACCGCTGTGGGGCAAGGCCCTCGCTGCCGCCAACATCACGCCCCAGTGAGTCGCGGCACGCACCATCGAATGCAGCGAAGATGTCCATGAACCGCCGGTTTGTCGACCTGTCCATCTACCTCGAGAATGACGTTCCTTCCGACCCGCCGGGCAAAGGGCCGAAGATCGAGTATTTCCATCACCAGAGCTCGCACTTCCAGCTTGCGACCTACTTTCCTGCGCTGCGATCCGACGAGTTGCCCGATGGCGAAGCATGGGCGGTCGAACGGGTGTCGCTGTCGACGCACAACGGCACGCACCTGGATGCGCCCTATCACTTCCACAGCACGATGGACAAGGCGCTGGGTGAGCCCCGGCCCTCGACCACCATCGACGAAGTTCCACTGGAGTGGTGCTTCCAACCCGGCGTGAAGCTCGACTTCCGGCACCTGCCCGACGGCTACGTGGTGCAGCCGCGCGACGTCGAGGACGAACTCGCCCGCATCGGCCATGCGCTCTCGCCACTGGAGATCGTGATGATCAACACGCGTGCTGGCATGCTCTATGGCGATCCGGCCTACGTCAGCTCGGGCTGTGGCATGGGCTACGAGGCCACCATGTACCTGCTTGAGCGCGGTGTGCGCCTCACGGGAACCGACGGCTGGAGCTGGGACGCACCCTTCGTACACACCGCCAGGCGCTACGCGGAAACCGGCGACGCAAGCCTGATCTGGGAAGGCCACAAGGCGGGCCGGCAGATCGGCTACTGCCACCTCGAGAAGCTGCACAACCTCGAGTCGCTTCCCGCCGACGGCTTTTTCGTCGCATGCTTTCCCCATAAGATCCGCGGCGCGTCGGCCGGCTGGACGCGCGCCGTCGCGATCTTCGACGACCGGCTGACAGACGGCTGACGCGCCGTCGCCACGATGCCCCTCCCAAGCGTTCCGCCCCAACTTCCCACTCACCGGCACTCCATGACCCTCGACTTCACCCACGACAGCACACGCCGCTGCACCGTCGCCTCGGCACACGCCGAAGGCGGCGACTTCACGCTGCAGAACCTGCCCTTCGGCGTCTTCCGCCGCAAGGGCACGCATGAAGACGCCTTCCGAGGCGGCGTCGCGATCGGCGACCAGATCATCTGCCTCGCCACGGCGCAGGCCGGCGGCTGCTTCGAAGGCCTGGCCGAGGGCGCCGCGCGCGCCGCCTCCGGCACCACGCTCAACGACCTGCTCGCGATGGGCCCCGCCGCCTGGCGCGCCCTGCGCCATGGCCTCTCGCGCCTGCTCGATGCGAACACCCCGCATCCGAAGGCCACGGCCCTGCAGGCCGCGCTGCTCCCGCAAGCCGAGGCCGAGCACGCGCTGCCCGTCCGGGTGGGCGACTTCACCGACTTCTACACCTCCATCCACCACGCCGAGAACGCCAGCCGCATGCGCAATCCGCCCGCGGGCCTGGCACCCAACTTCCAGTGGATGCCCATCGCCTACCACGGGCGCAGCTCCTCGATGGTCGTGAGCGGCGCGCCCATCCCGCGGCCCTGGGGCCAGGCGCGGCCGTCGGCCGACCAGCCGCCGGTGCTGCGGCCCTGCGCCGAACTGGACTACGAGCTCGAGCTGGGCGTCGTCGTCGGCGCAGGCAATGCGCGTGGTACGCCGATCCCGCTCGCGCGCGCGATGGACCACGTGTTCGGCATCACCCTGCTCAACGACTGGTCGGCACGCGACATCCAGTTGTGGGAGATGGCCCCGCTCGGCCCCTTTCAGGCCAAGAACTTCGCGACCACGGTCTCGCCGTGGATCGTCACGATGGATGCGCTGGCGCCGTTCGGCGTGCCCTGGACGCGCCCGGCCGACCATCCGCAGCCGCTGCCCTACCTCGAATCGGCCGAGAACCGCGCGCGGGGCGCGCTCGACATCGAGCTGGAGGTGTGGCTCAGGCCGGAGGGCAGGCCGGCCTCGCGCATGAGCCGCACCAACTTCCGCCACCAGTACTGGAGCATCGGGCAGATGGTCGCGCACCACACCGTGGGCGGCTGCAACCTGCAGGCGGGCGACGTGCTGGGCACGGGCACCATCTCGGGCCCGACGGCGCCGGAGGCGGGCGCGATGATCGAGCTGACCAAGCGAGGCCGGGAGCCCTTCACATTGGCCAACAGCGGCGACCAGCGCGGCTTCCTGCACGATGGCGACAGCGTGATCCTGCGCGGCTGGTGCGAGGCGCCGAGCCACGGCCGCGTCGGCTTCGGCGAAGCGGTCGGCACCGTGGTGCCCGCGCCTGCCGGCTGATCCCTACCGCCGCGACGCCCGCACCGCCTCCGACAACACCTCGAGCGCCTGCACCGAATCGGCCCAGCCCAGGCAGGCATCGGTGATGCTCTGGCCGTACTTCAGGTCGGCCACGCGGTCCTTGCCGGGCGTGAACTTCTGAGCGCCGGCCTCGATGTGGCTTTCGATCATCGCGCCAAAGATGCCACGCGACCCGCCGGCCACCTGGCCGGCGATGTCGCGCGCCACGTCGAGCTGCCGCTCGTGCTGCTTGCTGCTGTTGGCGTGGCTGCAATCGACCATCAGCCGCGGCGTCAGCTTGGCCGCCTCGAGCTCCTGGGCGGCCGCCGCCACGCTGGCGGCGTCGTAGTTCGGCGCCCTGCCGCCGCGCAGGATCACGTGGCAGTCCCGGTTGCCCCGGGTGCGCACGATCGCGACCTGGCCGTTCTTGTGCACCGACAGGAAATGGTGCCCCCGCCCGGCGGCCTGGATCGCGTCGGTGGCGATCTTGATGTTGCCGTCGGTGCCGTTCTTGAAGCCGATCGGCGCCGACAGGCCCGAGGCCAGTTCGCGGTGCACCTGGCTCTCGGTGGTGCGCGCGCCGATCGCGCCCCAGGCGATCAGGTCGCCGATGTACTGCGGCGAGATCACGTCCAGGAACTCGCTGCCCGCCGGCACGCCCAGGCGGTTGATCTCGATCAGCAACTGGCGCGCGATGCGCAGCCCTTCGTCGATGCGGAAGCTCTCGTCGAGGTAGGGGTCGTTGATCAGCCCTTTCCAGCCCACCGTGGTGCGCGGCTTCTCGAAATACACCCGCATCACGACCTCCAGCGTGTCGGCGTACCGCTCGCGCAGCGGCTTGAGCCGGCGGGCGTAGTCCAGCGCCGCGTCCGGGTCGTGGATCGAGCAGGGACCGATCACCACCAGCAGGCGGTCGTCCTGGCCGCGCAGGATGCGGTGCACGCGCTGGCGCGTCTGGCCGATCAGGGTCTCCACCGGCGTGCCGGCGATCGGGAAGAAACGGATGAGGTGTTCGGGCGGAGGCAGCACGGTGATGTCCTGAATGCGTTCGTCGTCGGTCTCGCTGGTCTTGTCGACGGGACGGGCGTACCAGGCATCGCTGCTGCCGGCGGGGGCGTTCTTCGGGGTCATCGCGGGGCTCCTGAGTGGGGTTGGCGGGAAAACGGTAACGGAGGGAACAAAAAAAACCGCCGGGCTTGCGGGCCCGGCGGTTGATCGAGGTGTTCGGTGATCGTGCTTGCTTGCGCTTACAGCCTCGCCTCTCGTCCGCCGGGGACAGAGAACCAAAAATAAAAGGCAAAGAAAAACGCGGAACGGGCACGCATGGGCAGCAAGTGTAATGCATGCGGCGCCAAGGTTCGCTCCCCGATTCGCCTCCTCGTGCCCCCGGCGGCCCGCTTCGTTCCATGGCGCACCTCAACCGCCGGACCGGGAGCAGGATGAAGCTCCCTTGTTCACTTCTTCTGGAGGTCATCATGCACCGAACCATCCGACTCATCGCCGCCGCCAGCGCTCTCGTCGCGGGCACCGCCATGGCCGCCACCGACGGCGACCTGGGCGCCACGTCCACCGGTACGTTCACGAACACCATCAACGCCACGGGCACCTGCCAGGTCCAGGTGCTGGACCTGAAGGACGCGACGGTTCATGGGGGCACCCTCTCCGCCAGCTACAGCGTCGACGGCAGCACGCTGACCGGCCTCGGCGTCGAAGACCGCTTCTGCGTGGTGAACACCTGCGGCAGCAGCGTGGAGATGGTGGCCAGCAACACCAATGGATTCGTTGGGGGGGTACCCCTGGCCGTCGACGGCACCACCAGCGATGAAATGCGCTACCTCATGTACTTCGAGGACACCGTCGGCGGCGCCGGCCTGGCGTTCAACGACAGCAACGACGCGCTCGTCGTCGCCACCCCGCCCACCCTGCCCGGCTTCTGCGGCAGCGGCAACGTGAGGAAGGTGATGATGCCACTCGACGGCGCCAATCCCTTCACCACGCTGCCGACCGACGGCAACATCTACGTCGACCAGATCACGCTCGTGGCCACGCCGCAATGAGGCGGCGCTCCCCGGTGCGCCGCGCCGTGGCGGCGGCCCAGGGCGTCCTGGCCGCCGCCACGGGCTTCCTGGCCCTCGCGCTGCCCTGGGCCCCGGCCGGGGCCCAGCCCCAACCCCAGCCGGCCTGGTCGCTGTCGTCGAACATGGTGGTCCTCGCCCCGTCGAACCGGTTCACCACCGCGCTGGTCGTGACCAACCCTGCCGACCGCCCCCTGTACGTGCGCACCGCCGTGCACGCGCTGGCGGTCGAGGACGGCCGGCGCCAGCGCCGGCCCGAGACCGCCGGGGCGCTGCGCATCTACCCTGCGGAGTTCGTGGTGCGCCCGGGTGGCGCGGTCACCGTGCGGCTGCTGGCCGACGCGGGCCGGCTCGACGGTCCCGGCAACCAAAGCTTCTATGCCACGCTGACCGACGTGTCCCGGACCGTGGCGTCCGGCGAGGACGGCGGCGTCGCCCAGGGCATCTCGCTGGCCTACGACGTGCTGGTGTCCGTGAACCGGCAGCCCGCCGCGCGGCTGCCGGCCGATGCGTTCACGCTGGCGGGCGGTGACGGAGGGGCGTCCCGGCCGCTGCGCCTGAGCAACCGCAGCGGCCAGCACGTGATGCTCAACGGCGGCTACCGCTGCGCCGACGACCAGCAGGCCCTCAAGGACTGCCAGGCCATTCCCGCCTTTCCCCGCCAGTCGATGCTGCCGGGTGAAACCCTGGACATCCCCGATGTCCAGGCACCGTTCCTCGGGCTGTGGCTGTTTCCCTCGCTGGACACGACCGGGCGATCGCAGGCCTTGTTCATCCCTCGCCCCCCCGCCGTGCCCGCCGCCGGGTGACGGTGGCCTGCATGCCCTGGCGCGCGCTGCTGCTGGCGTGCAGCCTGGCATGGCCGTCGTGCGGCCTGGCGCAGGCACGCGCACCGGCTGCTGCGTCCTCCGACCCGCCTGCCGAGGGCCGCGTGCGGTTGAGCCTGACCGCTCCGCCAGGTTTTCCCGTGGAGGCCGCAACCGCGCAGCTCCTCCTGCAGTTCCGCGGAGAGGCCCAGCCCGGCATCACGGCGCTGCGCAGCCTCGACCGGGCCCACGCGGTCTGGTTCGCGCCCAGCGCCGTGCGGTCGCTGGCGGAGCTGCTGCAAACGGCCGTCGGCGTGCATCCCCGGGCCGCGCGGCTGTGGCTGGCCACCGAAGACCTGGCCCTGGACCGCACGGAATGCCTGCCGCTGCAGCGGTCGAGCGACTGCGTGCCGGTCCGGCTGGCGCTCCTGGAAGCCGGCCTGCTGGAGCTGCAGGCCGGGCCCGCGCAACGCCCCACGCAGGCCCCCGGCACCGGGCTGTCGATGCTGGGCAGCGCGTCGGCCGCGCTGTCGGCCTCGCGCGCCGCAGGGGGACAGGCGTCACAGGCGGCCAGCCTGTCCACCGACGGCCGGCTGAGCTGGGGCGACGCGTCGCTGGAGTACCAGTTCAACCTGAGCGCCCACGGCCTCGGCCTGCCCTCGGGGGGCGCCACGCGCGCCTGGAGCAACCTGTTGCTGCTGGGGTTCCCGACGCCGGCCGGCACGCGCGGCCATGCCGGGCTGTTCCGCTCCGGCGGCGTCGGCGGGCCGGCGGCGGCCCAGCAGTTCTTCATCCACCCGCGCATGCTGGGCCTGGCCCTGCGCGCCGAAGGCCAGGTGCTGCAGACCGGGGTGTCGAGCGAGATCGTGGTCGCCCTGCCGACCCCGGCGCTGGTCACGGTGTCCGCCGGCGGCGTGCAGGTCCACGCCGGCCTGTACGGCGTCGGCGAGCACCGCATCGTGTTCGACGGCGTCAACGCGGGTTTCGTCGACGTGGAGACGCAGGACGACGCGGGCCTGCGGCAGCGGTTCCAGGTACCGGCCACCTTGTCCGACCTGGGCACGCGCTGGCTCGCGGAGCTGGGCCGGGTGGTGCAGGAGACGTCGTTCGCGGCCGCCGGCCAGCCGGCCGCCGCCGCGCAGCCCTGGCTGTTCACCGCCGCGCGCCGCTTCGAACTGGTGCGCCACCGGGTGCAGCTCGGCCTGCAGGCGACGACAGCCAACGGCATGGCGCGCATCGGCTGGAGCGTCGCGCCCGAGAGCCGGCGCTGGCTGTTGAACGCGGTGCAGGGCCGGTGGGGCGAATCGGGCTGGCACTTCGCCGCGCAGGGCCTGTCCAGGGGCCCGCTGCAACTGGGCTGGACGGCCACGCGGTACCAGCCGCCGAAGGCCGGCGGCGGCCGCGATCCGTGCCAGGCCGGCACGGTGCGGCTGTGCTACGCCAGCCAGCCGTACGCGCGAGCGGCGCTGAGCCTGGGCGTGCAAGGCTGGCCGGTGTCGCTGAGCTATTCGGGCACTCGCACGAACCTGCAGCCAGTTACGCGCCAACTGCTGCTCCAGAGCACGACCGCGCTGCCGCTGCCCGGCCTCGCCGGCGCGCGGCTGGCCATGACGCTGCGCCGCAGCTGGCCCAGCCGCGACATCGGCCTGTACGCCCACCTGAGCATCCCGCTGGACCGCGGGGCCACCCTGGCGTTCGGTTCATTGACGCTGGGACGCGACGGCCAGGGCAGCCTCGCGGCCGGGTTCAACCACCGGTTCGACGAACCCCGTGGCTGGCTGACGTCGATGTCGCACAGCGTCCAGCGCCGCCTGGGCGACGCCCGGCAGGCGGCCTTCAACCACCAGTTCGCAGGCTGGGCCGGGCCGCTGGCGGTGCAGGTGTCGGCCTCGCACGCACCGGGGCGCTTCCGTCAGGCGACGGGTTCGGCCACGGCCCACTACGGCCTGTCCGCCGCCGGCGGCCTGGCGCTGACCCACCCCGTGCGCGGCCACGCCTCGCCGCTGGACCCCAAGGGCATGGGCGCGGTCCAGGTGGTCAACGATTCGGTCGACCCGCAGACCGTGATCCTGGGCCAGCGGCGGTTCGACGTGCCCGCCGCGTCCCGGCTGCTGGTGCCGGTGCCCGCGGGCTACGCGCCCGAACTGACGGTCTCGCCGGGCCCGGTCAGCGACGCATCGGCCGGCACCATGCCGGTCTTCCTGTTCCCAGGCAACATCCAGACCCTGCGCGTGCCGGACGGGCGCTGGCACCGGGTGCGCTTCGTGCAAGCCGGGACGGCGGACACGCCGCTGCAGGCCACCCACACCCGCCGCGCGGCGGACACCGCCATGGAGCGCCTGTACCAGGATTCCAGCGGCCATGCCCTGCTGTTCGAGCCCGCTTCCCAAGAACCGCGGATCCGGCACATCGCACTGCCGGCACCCTCCGGTGCGCAGCAGCAGATGTTGCGCTGCACAGCCCCTGCGCCGGCACTGCCGGACGGCACAGACGATCTCTACCCGGAAACCACCTACGAATGCGCGGCGGAACCCGGTCTTCCATAGCGCAGAGAAGCCCTCCCCAAACGAGCGAAGCGAGCAAGAACCCAGAGACAGCGAGGGTCCGGCTCCGCCGGCCCGAGATGTCGTCCCCCCTCCAAGCGCCGCGCAGCGGCGCGCCAGAGAGGGGGGAAGCGGCAAAGCCGCGCAGGGGGGAGTCCTTATCTCACGCCGTCCCGCCGACGGTCAGCCCATCGATGCGCAGCGTCGGCTGGCCCACGCCCACCGGCACGCTCTGGCCTTCCTTGCCGCAGGTGCCCACGCCGCTGTCCAGGCGCAGGTCGTTGCCGATCAGGGTCACCCGGGTCAGCGCGTCCGGGCCGTTGCCCACCAGCGTCGCCCCTTTCACGGGGTACTGGAGCTGGCCGTTCTCCACCCACCAGGCCTGGCTGGCGGAAAACACGAACTTGCCGCTGGTGATGTCCACCTGCCCGCCGCCGAAGTTGGTGGCGTACAGGCCTTTCTTGATGCTGGCCACGATCTCCTCGGGCGCCTTGTCGCCGCCGAGCATGTAGGTGTTGGTCATGCGCGGCATGGGCACGTGCGCGTAGCTCTCGCGCCGGCCGTTGCCGGTGGGCTTGACGCCCATGAGCCGGGCGTTCATCGCGTCCTGGATGTAGCCGCGCAGGATGCCGTCCTCGATCAGCACGTTGCGCTGCGTGGCGTGGCCCTCGTCGTCCACGTTGAGCGAGCCGCGGCGATCGGCGATGGTGCCGTCGTCGAGCACCGTCACGCCCTTGGCCGCCACGCGCTGGCCGATGCGCCCGGCGAAGGCGCTCGAGCCCTTGCGGTTGAAGTCCCCTTCGAGCCCGTGGCCGACCGCCTCGTGCAGCAGCACGCCCGGCCAGCCGGAACCCAGCACCACCACCATTTCGCCGGCCGGCGCGGGCCGCGACTCCAGGTTGGTCAGGGCATAGGACACGGCCTCGTCCACGTACGACTGCACCATGGCGTCGTCGAAGTACGCCAGGCCGAAGCGCCCGCCGCCGCCGGAAGAGCCCGACTCGCGTCGCCCGCCCTGCTCGGCGATCACCGTGACCGACAGCCGGATCAGCGGCCGCACGTCGGCCGCGAGCGTGCCGTCGGCGCGCGCCACCAGCACCACGTCGTGCTCGCTGGCCAGTCCGGCCATGACCTGCTTGACGCGCGGGTCCTTGGCCTTGGCCAGCCGCTCCACCTTCTCCAGCAGGGCAACCTTGGCGGTGCTGTCCAGCGTGGCGATCGGGTCCAGGCCGGGGTACAGGGAACGCGATTTCGCGACCCGGGTCGCCGGCCGCTTCACCTTCTGGCGCACCTGGCCCAGCGCCGAGATCGAGCGCACCGTGCGCGCCGCATCGAGCAGCGAGTCCCAGGACAGGTCGTCGGAGTACGCAAAGGCGGTTTTCTCACCGCTGACGGCGCGCACGCCCACGCCCTGGTCGATGCTGAAGCTGCCGGTCTTGACGATGCCCTCCTCCAGGCTCCAGCCTTCGCTGCGGGTGGTCTGGAAATACAGGTCGGCATCGTCCACGCCGTGCGACAGGATCTCCCCCAGGGCGCGCTGCAGGTGCGCGGGGGTGAGGCCAAAAGGTTCGAGCAAAAGCCCTTGGGCCGTCGCCAGCCGGGCCAGGGTGGGTTCGCGAGCAATCATCAGGACATTGTAAGAACCCCGGAGCGAAGGAGCGCCAAAACCCAGAGACAGCGAGGGTCCGGCTCCGCCGGCCCAAGCTGTCGTCCCCC
>CAZAPJ010000079.1:0-18146 GCA_964487025.1 uncultured Hydrogenophaga sp. | reverse complement strand
CCGCCAAGGTGCACTTCTCCGACGGCGGTACCTTCGACCAGATCTACACCAAGAACTGATCAGCGCAGGCGCCTCACTTCTCCAGCGGCACGGTGTCGTCGAACGCGATGCGGCGGCGCAGGATCACGGGCTTGCCGCCCAGGCGGGTCTTGCTCATCCAGTGCGACAGGGCCGCGTCCAGGTAGTCGGCATGGCCGGGAAACCAGCGGGCCAGTTCGGCGCCGAAGTGCCGCGCGACGGCACGCTCGCCGACCGCGCAGAGCGCCTTCACCTCCTCGAGCGAACGCAGGACGGCGGCGTGCTCGTCGATGTGGCACTCGCTCGCGGGAAACGCGGTCTCCCGCATCCAGCGGTCCTCCTGCCCGAAGTGATCGAGCAGGTGCGCCTCGACCCGGTCCAGGCAAGCCCCGAGCTGCTCGTCGTCGGCCTCCACCAGCGCGGAGACGACCTCGACGAACTCGCGATGCGATTCGTCCATCGGCCCGTAGCCGAGCAGGCGGGCATCGCTCCAGACGAGCGGGTTTGCCGAGCCGGGAGGGGGTGATACGTGGGGTGAAGCGCTCATGTCAATCGTTCCTTGGGTTTACGGCCAACCGGAAGAAGTCAGGAAAAGAGGCAGTCTAAACCCAGAGACAGCAAGGGTCCGGCTCCGCCGGCCCGAGATGCCGTCCCCCCTCCAAGCGCCGCGCAGCGGCGCACCAGAGAGGGGGGAAGCCGCGCAGCGGCGCAGGGGGGAGTCCCTTACTCCGATTTCAGGTTGGCCGCCTTCCCTGCCTTGGCCATCAAATCGTTTTCGCGCGCGATGACCTGCCCGTACGCCGCCGGCCCCGCGCCAATCGGCTCGATCACCGCGCCGTCGAAGGTCTTCACGATCTCGGGCACCTTCACGACCTCGGCGATCTCCCGGCTGATGCGGTCGATGGCGGCCTGCGGCGTTCCGGCGGCCGCGAGCACGCCGATCACGACCGAGAAGTCGAAGCCCGGCACCGTCTCGGCGATCGCGGGCACGTCGGGCGCCTGCGGCGAGCGGCTGGGCGCGTTGCTGGCCAGCACCTTGACCTGGTTGCTCTTGATGAAACCGAGCACCGAAGGCAGCGCCGCGACCGAGAAATCCACCTGGCCCCCCACCAGCGCGGGCGTGGACTGGCCGGAGCCGCGGTACGGCACGTGGCGCACGTCGAGGTCCAGCGCCACCTTCAGCGCTTCCATGGTCAGGTGGTGCGTGCTGCCGATGCCGGACGAGCCGTACGTGAACGCCCCGGGCTTGCTCTTGACCAGGCTCACGAACTCCGAGAACGTGTTCACGCCCGTCTTCGGGTGGGCCACCAGGAACAGCGGCGAGCGCGCGATCAGCGACACCGGCAGGATCTCCTGGCCCACCCGGTAGTTGGCCGAGCTGTTGACCAGCGGCGTGATGGAGAGCATCGACCCGTCCGAGACGATGAACGCATGGCCATCCCCAGGCGTGCTCTGCAGCAGCGTCTGGTAGGCGACCATGCCATTGCCGCCGGCTCGGTTGTCGACCACGACGGACTGCCCCAGGCGCTCGCTGAGGTGCTTGGCGACCAGGCGCGCGACCGTATCGGGCAGGCCGCCGGGCGCATACGGCACGATGAACTTCACCGGCTTGGAGGGATAGGTCGCCTGGGCCGTGGCCGCCAGCGGGGCCAGGCACAGCGCGAGCGCGGCGGCGGAAAGGGTTCTGCGTTGCATGGATGTTGTCTCCTGTCGAGGTGGGGTCTCTCGTGAATTTCTTGCAATTTACTTAGATAACTAAGATAATTCATTATTGCAAACCGGCCGACCCCTGTCAACGCCGAAAACCCTTCTCGTCCCCACCAGGGCCTGCCCCATGTCCGATGCCCCCTTCATGAACCTCGTCGTGCTCGGCGCCGAGCCCGCCGCGCGCGGCATCCAGCGCTTCGAGCTCATCGATCCCGCGGGCGGCGAGCTGCCGCCGTTCACGGCCGGCGCGCACATCCGAATCAAGACGCCCAGCGGCGCGGTGCGCCAGTACTCGCTGAGCAACGACCCGGCCGAGCGCCACCGCTACGTGATCGCGGTCAAGCGCGAGCACGACGGCCGGGGCGGCTCCATGAGCCTGGTGGACCAGGTCCGGGCCGGACAGACCGTGGAAGCGGGGATGCCCGAGAACCTGTTCGGGCTCGACCCCAAGGCCCGCAGCTTCGTGCTGATCGCCGGCGGCATCGGGATCACGCCCATGATGGCGATGGCGCGCCACCTCGCGGCCGAAGGCGAGCGGCCGTTCAAGCTCTACTACCTCACGCGCAACCCGGAAAGCACGGCCTTCCTGCAGGAGATCCAGGACGCCGACTTCGCGTCCAGCGTGGTCGTCCACCACGACCACGGCGACCCCGACCAGGCCTACGATCTCTGGCCGGTGCTGGAAAAACCCGGCACCCTGGCGGGGCGCCACGTCTATTGCTGCGGCCCCAAGCCCCTGATGGATGCCGTCAAGGACATGACGGGCCATTGGCCCGGCAGCACGGTGCATTTCGAGAGCTTCGGCGGCGACACCAAGCCGCACGCGGACGACCAGCCGTTCGAGGTCGAGCTGGGCAGCGATGGCCGGCGCTTCGTGGTTCCCGTCGGCAAGTCCATCCTCGACACGCTGCGCGCCGAAGGCGTGCACATACCCAGCTCCTGCGAAAGCGGCACCTGCGGCTCCTGCAAGACCCGGCTGCTGGAAGGCGAAGCCGATCACCGCGACCTGGTGCTGCTCGAGGAGGAGCAGGCCGATCACATCATGGTCTGCGTCTCGCGCGCCCGGTCGCCGCGGCTGGTGCTGGACCTATGAACGCCGGCCGCGCATCCCCTTCCCGCGCGCCGGTCCGCCTCGGCGTGCTGGGCCTGGGCCGGGCCTTCACCCTGATGCTGCCGACCTTCCTCGCGGACACGCGCGTGCGGCTGGTGGCGGCGTTCGATCCCAGGGAGACGGCGCGCGCGCAGTTCGAGGCCACCTTCGGCGGCACCGCGCACGCCAGCGCCGAGGCGCTGTGCGCGGACCCGGAGGTCGAATGGGTCTATGTCGCGACGCCGCACCAGATGCACGCCGAGCACGTCGCGCTCGCGGCCTCGCACGGCAAGAGCGCGCTGGTGGAAAAACCGATGGCGCTCACGCTCGAGGACTGCACGCGGATGATCGACGCGGGCGAGCGCGCCGGCACGCAGTTGATCGTTGGGCACAGCCACAGCTTCAACGCCCCGGTTCTGCTGGCCCGCCGCCTGATCGACTCGGGCGCCTTCGGGGCGGTGCGCTTCGTGCATGCCATGCAGTACACCGACTTCCTGTACCGCCCCCGGCGCCCCGAGGAGCTCGATACCGCGCGCGGCGGCGGCGTGGTGTTCAGCCAGGCGGCCCACCAGATCGACATCGTGCGGCTGCTGGCGGGCGGCCTGACCACCCAGGTCAGGGCCACCACCGGCGCCTGGGACCCGAAGCGGCCGACCGAAGGCGCCTTCACCGCGCTGCTGAACTTCGCGAACGGCGCGTTCGCGAGCGCCACCTACAACGGCTACGGCTTCTACGACACCGACCTGCTCATGGAAGGCATCGGCGAAATGGGCCGCCCCAAAGACCCGGACGCGCACCACCAGACGCGCGCGCGCCTGCTGGCCGTGGCCGACGAAGCCCAGGAGGCCGCGCTCAAGGCCGAGCGCAACTTCGGCGGCCGCCAGTTCGTCGCGCCGGCAGGCCCGCCGCCTGCGGCGCACCAGCACTTCGGGCCGGTGATCGCCAGCTGCGAAGGCGGAGACCTGCGCCTGACGCCGCACGGCGTGCAGGTGTTCGACCGCGAAGGGCGCCGCTTCGTCGAGGCGGGCACGCCCTCGGTGCCGCGCGCCGAGGTGATCGACGAGCTCTGGGGCGTGGCGCGCGCGGGCCAGGCCCCGCTGCACGGCGGGCCCTGGTCACGGGCGACGCTGGAGGTGTGCCTGGCGATCCTGGCCTCGAGCCGCCAGGCGGTGGATATCATGCCCAGGCTCCAAGTTGGCTATCCACCCCCTGCCCCCACCCGTCATGGCTGACGTCGACACCACCCAACACCTGCTGCACCACTGGCGCGAGGCCGTGCCCCAGGACCGCCTGGCCCACCTGATCCGCGACGTCGCGCGCGCGCAGATGCGCGCCCTGCAGACGAGGCTGGCCGCGCACGGCGTCTCGTTCGGGCACTGGACCTTCCTGCGCATCCTCTGGATCCAGGACGGGCTGACGCAGCGCGAGCTGAGCGATCTGGCCGGGGTCATGGAGCCCACCACGTTCAGCGCGGTGAAGGCGATGGAGCGCATGGGCCTGATCGAGCGGCGCCAGCTCGCGGGCAACCGCAAGAACATGCACGTCTTCCTCTCGCCGGCCGGGCGCGCGCTCGAACAGGCGCTGGTGCCGCTGGCCGAGGAGGTCAACCGCGTCAGCGTGCAGGGCCTGCCGGCCCGCTCCCTGTCCACCGTGCGCAAGTGCCTGCTCGCGATGATCGAGAACCTGGCAGAGGAAGAGGCCTGCCCCGACGACACGCGGGGCCGGTCCGTCAAATAGCGTAGGTCTCGTAGGTGGCCGGGTGGAAGATCTCCTCCGGCGACAGCCGCCGCGCCGACAGCCCCTGCGCATGGTGGTGGCGCAGGAAGGTGTCGATGGTGGCCAGGTTGGGCACGACGCCGTACGACCAGTAGTCCTCGCCCATCGCCTCGCGCGCCGCCTTCAGTTGCTCCTCGACGAACGGCAGCGTGACCTTGGTGGCCGAGGTGTCCGACAGCGCCTCGAGCGCGGCGGCCTTGGCCTGCGAGAAGGCCTTGAACACCGCCCCGGGCAGCCAGGGGTGCTGCGCGGCCAGGGTCCTGCGCACCCCCACCACGTGCATGATGGGGAAGATGCCGGTGCGCCGGTAGTAGTCCTTCGCCACCGCCGTGGGGTCGTCGAACAGCCAGCCCACGTGGGGGTTGGCCAGGGCCTGGGCGCCGGGCGGGCGCGGCGCCATGAAGCCGTCGATCTCGCCGCGGTCCAGCAGCTCCGTGATGGTCACGCCCTCGGGCGCGTTCTCGAGCTTCACGCCCGCGGGCAACTGCAGCGTGATCTTCTCCGGGCGGCCAGGTGTCTCGATGCCGCCGCGCACCCAGGTCACGTCCTCGGGCGCGACGCCATAGTCGTCGTGCAGCAGCGCGCGGGCCCAGACATTGGCGCTCAACTGGTACTCGGGCAGGCCGATGCGCCTGCCCTTGAGGTCCTCGGGGCGCCGGATGCGGTCCTTGCGCACGTAGATCGAGGTGTGCCGGAAGGCCCGGGAAAGGAACACCGGCACGGCGATATAGGGGCACTCGTCGCGCGCGGTCTTCACCGCGTAGCTGGAGAACGAGAGCTCGGAGATGTCGAACTCCTGGCTGCGCATCGCCCGGAAGAACATTTCCTCCGGGTAGAGGTTCATGAAGACGGGATCGACGCCATCGATCTGCACCCGCCCGTCGAGCAGGGCCCGGGTGCGGTCGTAGTCGCCCATCGCGACCGAGAGCTGGAGTTTGGCCATGCGCACCTCAGGCCGCGACGGAGTAGGAGGGTTCGAGCTCCGGGCGCTCGACGCCGTCGGCCCACACGTAGGTCGCCTCGTATTCGCGCCAGTCGGTCGTCTTGGGCACCACCGCCTGGAAGGAACACACGTGGTGCGGGATGGCGTGCTCGCCGGTGCCGATCGCCGTTTCGCCGCGCTGGAACGCGCGCACCGCGTCCAGCATCTGCTTGCGGAACTCGACGATCGCCATGTCGCTCGCGCCCAGCCGGTCGTTCGTGCGGTCGGCGATCGGCCCCATGGTGAGCCACATCGCGACGTCCTGGTTCGGGAAACCCCTGATGCCGGTGAAGTTGCCGGCCTTCATGGCCTGGCGGTCCTGCCAGAAGCGGTTCGCCTCGGTGCGCAGCGGCCGGTAGTCGGCGTCCAGGTCCACGCCCACGGTCTGCCGCAGGAACTTGCGCCAGGTCTCGGTCTCGGGCGTCTGGGCCGGGTGCCCCCAGGCGATGAAGTAGAACGCTGTGTTCGTGTCGTCCATCGGCACGTTCACGTTCGCCACGTTGTAGAGGTTGTTGGGCGGGATCAGGGCCGAGGCCGGGGCCACGAACACCGTCGAGCGCACGTAGTCGTGCGTCGCCGCGTTCTGGATCGGCCGGCGGATCGCCGCGTAGCGGAAGCCGTAGCCGGCGCGCTGCACCTGCATGCGCGGCGCCTTGTCGGTCGAGGGGCGCAGCCACATCTTGTCGGTCGCCTTGGCCCCGCCGACGCGCGCGGGCACCATGTCGGACGAATGCAGGCTGGAGCTGTGCGCCGAGTCGATCGCCCCTTCGAGGATCTGCGCCCAGTTGCAGGGCAGCAGCACCTTGGCGATCGAGACCCGGGTCTCCTCGGTCGGCGCCCAGGGCGGCGGCGCGAACTCGGGCACCGCATCCGCCGGGCCGAACCAGGCCCAGACGAAACCGCCCCACTCCTTGACCGGATAGGCCTTGTGCTGGATCTTCTCCGCGAAGCCGCTGCCGGCCGGCTCGGACACCATTTCCAGCACCTTGCCGCCGACGTCCATCTTCCAGCCGTGGTAGAGGCACCTCAGCCCCCCCTCCTCGTTGCGGCCGTAGACCAGCGAGGCGCGGCGGTGCGGGCACTTCTCGTCCAGCACGCCGACGTTGCCGTCCGTGTCCCGGAACACGACGAGGTCCTCGCCGAACACGCGCGCCTTGACCGGCGCGCCGTCCGGCTCGGGCACCTCCTCGATCAGGCACACCGGGGTCCAGTGCCGCCGCATCAACTGCCCCATCGGGGCGTCTCCAACGACACGGCAGAGCAGTTCGTTCTCTTCGGGAGTGATCATGTCAGACCTCTGTGGGTAGGAAGCGCCGCCTCATCGCAGGGCCAGGAAGGGGTTTGGCGGCAATATAGTTAGAGGTCTAAGTATATGGCGCCACCCGGCACATTGCAAGCGCGCTTTCCCGAGGGGGCGTCCCTGGAGTTCGTTCAGGGTCTTAGATGCATGCGGAATAAGCATCTGACAAATCGTTCTTTCACTCTTTGCCGCTTTGCCGGGATCATCCGGGGCTCCCCCCGGTTTGCCGTTCCTATACAGTCGGCCTGCGAGCGAAGCCACGCAACCCCAGAGACAGCGAGATCTTCATGACAACACGAACGACCCACGGAACCACCCTCATCGCCCTGCTCGCGCTGGCCGCCACGGCCGGCGCGTCGGCCCAGCAAACGCCCTCGCCCGAGCGCCAGACCCGCGTCTGGGCCGCCTCCTGCGCCGCCTGCCACGGCACCGGCGGCAAGAGCAACAGCGCCATCCCGTCCATCGCCGGCCAGGACAAGCAGGTCCTGCTGACCAAGCTGCTGGCCTACAAGCGCGGCCAGTTGCCCGCCACCGTGATGCACCAGCACGCCAAGGGCTATACGGACGCCGAGCTCGAACGCCTGGCCGACCATTTCTCGCGCCAACCGAAATAACGCAGCCGTACGATGAGAGACACCGACATGACAACAAGCACGACACGACAACAACTCCCCCTCCAGCGCCGGCGCCTGCTGGCCGCGGCCGGCGCGGCCCTGGCCCTGCCAGGCTGCGCCTCGGTGGTGTCCAGTGCGCCCAAGGCGCGCGTGGTGGTGATCGGCGGCGGCTACGGCGGCGCGACGGCGGCCAAGTACATCCGGCAATGGGCGCCCGAGATCGAGGTCGTGCTGATCGAGCGCGAGGCGGCCTTCGTGTCCTGCCCGCTGAGCAACCTGGTGCTCGGCGGCACCGAGACGATCGAGAACCTGACCACCAGCTACGACGCGCTCAAGAGCAGGCACGGCGTGCGCGTGGTGCGTGACGAGGCGGTGGCGATCGACGCCGCCAAAAAGGAAGTGCGCCTGGCGCGCGGCGACGCGGTGAAGTACGACCGCCTGATCGTCTCGCCCGGCGTCGATTTCCTGTACGACCAGGTACCCGGCCTGCAGACCGCCGAGGCGCAGGCCCGCGTGCTGCATGCCTGGAAGGCCGGCCCCCAGACCGTGGCGCTGCGCCGCCAGCTCGAGGCGCTGCCCGACGGCGGCACGTACGCCCTGCACATCCCCACCGCGCCGTACCGCTGCCCGCCCGGCCCCTACGAGCGCGCTTCGCAGATCGCGTTCTACTTCAAGCAGCACAAGCCGCGCTCCAAGGTGCTGATCCTCGACGCCAACCCGGACATCACCTCCAAGAAGGGCCTGTTCCTCAAGGCCTGGAGCGACCGCTACCCCGGCATCGTGGAGTACCGGCCCAACAGCGGACTGGTGCGCGTGGACGCCGCGACCAACACCATCGAGCTGCAGTTCGAGACCGTGCGCGCCGGCGTGCTCAACGTGGTGCCGCCGCAGCGGGCAGGCCGCATCGCCCAGACCGCCGGGCTCATCACGGCCAACGACAAGTGGTGCGGCGTCAACTTCCAGACCTTCGAGTCGACCGCGGCGCCGGGCATCCACGTGCTCGGCGACGCCACGCTGTCCGCGCCGGGCATGCCCAAGTCGGGCTTCATGGCCAACAACCATGCCAAGGTGGCGGCCGACGCGGTGATCGCGCTGATCAAGGGGGAGCCGGTCAACCCCGAGCCGATCCTTGCCAACACCTGCTACAGCTTCGTGAGCGACACCGACGTGGTGCACGTGGCCTCGGTGCACAAATGGAATGCCGCGCAGAAAACGCTGGTGCCGGTGGAGGGCTCGGGCGGCCTCACGCCCACCGCCAACCCGCTGGAAGGCCAGTACGCGCGTTCGTGGGCCCGCAACATCTGGGCCGACGCGCTGCTGTGACCCCCTTGCCTGCGCTGCCGCCTCATCGGGACGGCAGCGGCGCAGGCAGCGCAGCGATCAGGGCGGTGCGGGCGGCGGCCACCACGCGCCGCGCCAGGCCGTCGAGCAGGGCCGAGGCCGCGCGGGCCTGCTGCCAGTGCAGGGGCACGTCCAGCGGCGCGCCAGGCACGAGCTCGACGAGCGTGCCGGCCTTCAGGTGCGCGCGCACCATCCCCTCCGGCTGCAAACCCCAGCCCATGCCCGCCACCGCGGCCGCCACGAAGGCGTGGGGAGACGGCAGCGTATGCCGGGGCAGCTCCACGTGCCGGTGGCACAGGCGCCGCGCCCAGCACGCCTGCAGTTCGTCCTTGGCGTTGAAGACGAGGCTGGGCGCCACCGACAAGCTGCCCGCACCCACCCCGTGCGGAAAATGGCGCGCGACGAACGCGGGACTGGCGGTGGCCAGGTAGCGCATGGCCCCCAGAGGCTGGCTGTTGCAGCCGGTGGCGGGCCGGGCCGTGGCTGTCACGGCGGCCAGCACCGCGCCGCCGCGCAGCCATTCGGAGGTATGGCCCTCGTCGTCCACCACCACCTCCATCAGCACCGGCGCCTGCGCCGCGAAGCCGGCCACCGCGGGCGCGAACCAGGTGGCCAGGCTGTCGGCATTCACCGCCACCGGCAGCGTCACGCGGGCGGCGCCGTCGGTGGCCAGCGCGGGCAGCGTGCCCTGCAGCTCCTGCTCCATCAGGCGGACGCGGTCCAGATGCTGGCACAGCCGCCGGCCGGTTTCCGTGGCCCGGCAGGGCTGGCCCCGCACCACCAGCGCGCAGCCCACGCGCTCCTCGAGCAGGCGAACGCGCTGCGAGATCGCCGAGGGCGTCACGTGCAGCGAACGCGCGGCGCGGTCGAAGCTGCCTTCGCGCACCACGGCCGCCAGGGCGGACAACGATGGATAGTCCAGCATGAATGCAGTTTTCCTTAATCGGATACAGGAGAAACAGTTTGCCTTCATCGGCATGCGCTGGCAATCTCGCCGCATGACGCTCACGTCCACCAGCATCGCTGCGCCGGGTCCGGTGGTTTTCCTGCAGGGCCTGGCGCTGAGCCTGGGGCTCATCGTGGCCATCGGCGCGCAGAACGCCTTCGTGCTGCGGCAAGGGCTGCGCCGGGAGCACGTGGGCACGGTGGTGGCTTTCTGCGCCGTGGCCGACGCGGCGCTGATCACGGCCGGCGTGATGGGCATGGCGCAGGCCCTGGGCGACAACCAGGGCCTGACACGCGCGCTGGCGCTGGCGGGCGCGGCGTTTCTGGCGGCCTACGGCTGGCGGGCCCTGCGGCGCGCGCGGCACCCGCAAGCCTTGAAGCCGGCCGATGGCCATGAAGGGTTGAGCCGGGGAACGGCACTCGCGCAGGCCGCCGCGTTCACGCTGCTCAACCCCCACGTCTACCTGGACACGGTGCTGCTGGTGGGCAGCATCGGCGCCCAGCAGCCCGCCGCGCTGCGGGCCTGGTTCGTGGCGGGAGCCAGCGCCGCCAGCCTGCTCTGGTTCGGGCTGCTGGGCTTTGGCGCGCGCTGGCTGGCACCCTGGTTCGCACGGCCCCGCGCCTGGCAGGCATTGGACACCCTGATCGGGCTCACGATGGGGGCGCTGGCCGCCTGGCTGCTGGCGCGCCACGTCGTCGGCGCCGATTGATTGAAGGAACAGCATGTACATCGCCAAGCACCATCGACTCCCCGACCCGGAAGCGATCTTCTCGCTGATGGAAACCCATCCACTGGGCGCCTGGGTGTGCCAGACGCCGGGTGGCCTGGTCGCGAACCACGTGCCGTTCTTCCTGGAACGCCACCGGGGCGGGTCCGGCACGCTGATCGGCCACGTGGCCCGTGCCAACCCGGTGTGGCGCGAACTGGATACCGCGCGGCCATCGGTGGTGATGTTTCAGGGGCCGCAAGGCTACATGTCGCCCGGGTGGTATCCCGGCAAGGCCGCGCATGGCAAGGTCGTGCCGACGTGGAACTACGTGGTGGCGCACGCGCACGGCATGGCACGTGCGGTGCGCGAAAAGGCATGGCTGCTGGCGATGCTGAACCGGCTCACCGACACCCATGAAGCCGGGCGGCCCGCGCCGTGGCGCGTGCGCGACGCGCCGGCGTCCTACATCGAGCAGATGCTCCAGCGCATCGTGGGCATCGAGATCGCCGTGGACCGCCTGGAGGGCAAGCTCAAGGCCAGTCAGGACGAAAACCTGCAGGACCGGATCGGCACCCTAGACGCCCTGCGCCAGGATGGCCACGACGCCTCCCAGCGCATGGCCGACCTGATACAGGGCACCTTGGACGGTGCCAGACCTTGAGCCGCGCCGATCAAGGGGAAGCCGGCCAACCGCTGGAAGCGATGGTCATTGGCAAGTGAAATTCTCGGCGTCGTTGATGTCACCGCTGCCCTTGTAGCGCGACTGCTTGGGGTACGGACACAACGGCCGCGTCCTCGCCGAGACCCCAAAGTAACCGGGGGTCGACGCGCTTGCGATCACGGCGTCAGGCGCCTTGCCGTTCTCGACCCAATCCACCAGTTGAGGCAGCATGTCGAACCGATCGGTGGCGGGGCCGCCATTGCAGTGCCCCATGCCGGGAACGACAAACATGCGCGAGAAGTCCTGAACATTCGGCCCCATCGTGGCGCTCATGGCGTCATACCAGCGCAGCGTGTCCTTGATCGACACGGAGGCATCACTGGAACCGTGGTAAAGCATGATCTTTCCACCGCGATCCCGGAAGCGCGTCAGGTCCAATGCATCGGCAAACATCAGCTTGGACGTTGACTCGGCATAGGTCGCCGTGGTGGTGTAGATGCTGAGCGGGTCGACATCGAAGTTGTAGGCCAGCGAATAATTCAGCGTATCGGCCGCCGTGATGGGAAGCACGGGAGGCGTCGAATAAATCACGGCCTGCGCGGCGGCGAATGTCAGCTTCGAGGCGCCATTGCTGTTGGCAGCATAGGAACCCAGCCACCAGGAGCGCCAGGAAGGGTTGTAGCTGGTGCCATTGAATCCGCCGATACCGCCATCCCATTGCCAATCGACATAGAGCGCCGCGCCGGACGAATTCACGGGGCCTGCGAAAGCCTTCTTCATCGTTTCGACCTGATCTACCGTGAGACAGCTATTGTCCTTGGCGCCGGCGCACTGCACCGCCGCGAGCCTGGGCGCCACGGCAGCGGTCGTGCAAGCCTGCTGGTTGTCCACGATGCCATCGACAAGGCCGTCAAGTCCATCGCAGGCATCCAGAATGGCGTTGCGCATCAGCAGCAGGTCCGTATCGGAATAGGTCTTGTTGATGGCAGGAACGCCACTGGCATGCGAAAGCCCGCTGCGCTGTGCGAGCCCATGGAACAACTGGGTGGTGTAGATGCCGGCCATCGGCGCGAGCGGAATCCTCATCACGGGGTCGCCCGCCACAATACCGTCGTAGTGGTCAGGGAAGCGCTGGCTCAGGATCATGCCCTCGCGCCCACCTTCCGAACACCCCATGAAGTACGAGCGGCGCGGTTTCTCCAGATAGAACCGCTCGACCAACGCCTTGCCCACCTGCGTCACTTGATCGTACGCCCTGTAGGCGAAGTCGATGCGAGCCTGAGGGTCCACGCCAAAAGCCACGGAGCCGCCGGCCGTGGCGACGCTGTTGGTTGCGTTGTTGTGGCCGCTATCGGTTCCGATGGTGGCGTAACCCAGGGCGAGCTGCGCCGTCGGATCGACCAGGGTGCCATTGGTGCCACCGCCGCCACCCATGAAGAAGCGGCCATTCCAATCGGCAGTGGGCATGCGAAGGCGAAACCGTATGGCATAGCTCTGGCCATCGATTCCCGTACGCCGGTTGATCTCGCCGTCGATGCGGCAATGCTCCGGGGCGCTGCCTGCAGCCGCCACCAGTTCGGCCGTCGAGATGTCGACATTCGCGACAGCCAGGGCCGCAGCGACGGCCGGAGCGCCTAGCTGAGGGCAGGCAGCAGCCAGTTGCGCTGGACTGGGCGAGGTCGGGCCAGCCGGTGGCGACTCGCTGTCGCCGCCACCGCAACCCGCTGCAAATATGAGCGATACAAGTGAAGTCACCCGCAATGCCCCTACCGCAGCAAGCACCCTTTCCGATTTTTCAAGTGCCGAAAAATAGGAATCTCCATCGAGGGCGGTTCAAAACCGACCGCCAAACTTGGCCAGCACGGGTGCGCCATGCACCCAACCATATGACCAAAATTCCATAAACAAACTACTTCATATTCTTTTGCTTCCAGGGCGTTGCTCCGGACAATGGTCCTTTCTCGAGCCTATTCATCCAGGAGCGACATCATGGGTACTCTCCGCCTGGGCGACACCGCCCCCGACTTCACGCAGGACTCCACCGCCGGGCCGATCCACTTCCACGCCTGGGCCGGCGACGACTGGGTCGTGCTGTTCTCCCATCCCGCCGACTTCACCCCGGTCTGCACCACCGAGCTGGGCAAGACCGCCGCGCTGGCGACCGAGTTCGCCCGGCGCAAGGTCAAGCCGATCGCGGTGAGCGTGGACCCGCTGGAGTCGCACGACCGCTGGGTGCTCGACATCAACGAGACCCAGAACACGACGGTGAACTTCCCGATCCTGGCCGATGCGGACCGCCAGGTGGCGACGCTCTACGACATGATCCACCCCAACGCGTCGGCCACCGCCACGGTGCGCAGCGTGTTCATCATCGACCCGAAGAAGGTGGTCCGCGCCACGCTGACGTATCCGGCCAGCACCGGCCGCAACTTCGACGAGATCCTGCGCGTGATCGATTCGCTGCAGCTCACCGACAGCCACCAGGTCGCCACGCCGGCCAACTGGAACGATGGCGACGAGGTGGTGATCGTCCCCAGCCTGCAGGACCCGGCCGAGCTCGCGCGGCGCTTTCCCAAGGGGTTCAACGCGGTGCGGCCCTATCTGCGGCTGACGCCGCAGCCGGACCGTTGAACTCCCCCCTGCGCCGCTTTGCGGCTCCGTGCCGCCGCCAGAGGCGGCGGCTCTTCGGGCACGTCCAAGCCTGCGCAGGCAGGCTTGGAGCCGCGGCCCTCAGCCCCCTCTCTGGCACGCCGCTGCGCGGCGCTTGGAGGGGGGACGACAGCTTGGGCCGGCGGAGCCGGGCCCTCGCTGTCTCTGGGTTTGCGTTTCCTCGTTCGTTGCGGGCCGCACGCCGGTTCGGTGACCACTGAAATGACCTCTACTCCGACCCTCGTGATCGTGCCGGGCTGGCGCAATTCCGGCCCGGGCCACTGGCAGACGCTCTGGACGCAGGGTCTGCCGGGGGCGCGGCGCGTGGAGCAGGACGACTGGGCCACGCCGCTGCGCGAGGCCTGGGTGGCGCGCCTGGGCGAGACCATCGAACAGGCGCCTGGCCCGGTGGTGATCGCGGCCCACAGCCTGGGCTGCATCGCCACCGCGCACCTGCCCGACCGGGTGGCCGGGCGCATCCAGGGTGCCCTGCTGGTGGCGCCGGCGGATCCCGAGCGCCGCGGCACCCTGGCCGACTTCGCGCCGGTGCCGCACCAGCGCCTGCCCTATCCGAGCATCCTCGTGGCCAGCGCCACCGATCCCTTCTGCCCGATCCGCACGGCCGGCGCCTATGCGCGCGCCTGGGGCAGCGAATTCGTGCGCCTGAACGATGCGGGCCACATCAACGTGGACTCCGGCCACGGCCCCTGGCCGCTCGGGCTGGCGCTGCTGCAATCGCTGGGCGTGCATGTGCCGGAGATCCGGCAGGCCCCTGCGGCAACCCGGTCACCCGCTTATTCCTGATCGAAATAAGAAAACAAAAACAAAGTCGTTTGGTTTCTCTGGGCGCGCGCCCAGAATCCGCCGCATCCTGTTTCCGTTCGGAGTTCCCTGATGAAAAACAAAACCCTGCGCGCGGCGTTCGCCACGCTGGCGCTGACCGCTTCCACCCTGGCCGGCGCCCAGACCGCTTCGCTGCTGAACGTCTCCTACGACGTGGCGCGCGAGTTCTACAAGGACATCAACGCCGCCTTCGTGCCCCACTACAAGAAGGCCACCGGCAAGGACATCAAGATCGACCAGTCGCACGCCGGCTCCAGCGCGCAGGCGCGCGCCGTGGCCGACGGCCTGGACGCCGACGTGGTGACCTTCAACACCACCACCGACGTCGACTTCCTGGCCGACAAAGGCGTGGTCGCCAAGGACTGGCGCCAGAAGTTCCCCCATGGCGCCGCGCCCACCACGTCCACCATGCTGTTCCTGGTGCGCAACGGCAACCCCAAGAACATCAAGGACTGGGACGACCTGATCAAGCCCGGCGTGCAGGTGGTGGTGGTCAACCCCAAGACCGGCGGCAACGGCCGGCTGGCCTACCTGGCCGCCTGGGGCTACGTGCGCAGCAAGGGCGGCTCCGACGCCGACGCGCTCGAGTTCGTGAGCAAGCTGTACAAGAACGTGCCGGTGCTGGCGCGCGGCGGGCGCGATGCCACCGGCATCTTCCTGCAGCGCAACATCGGCGACGTGCTCGTGACCTTCGAGTCCGAGGTGGTGTCGGTGAACAACGAGTTCGGCAAGGGCAAGGTCGACGCCATCCACCCCAGCGCCTCCATCGTGGCCGAGAACCCGGTCGCCATCGTCGAGCGCACGGTGGCCAAGAAGGGCACGGCGGCCGAGGCCAAGGCCTACCTGGACCTCCTGTACTCGCCCGAAGGCCAGGAGATCGCCGCCAAGCACAACATCCGCCCGCGCGACGAAACGGTGCTGAAGAAGTATGCCGCCGCCTTCAAGCCGATCAAGCTGTTCACCGTGAACGAGTACTTCGGCTCGCTGGCCGAGGCGCAGAAAGTGCATTTCAACGACGGCGGCCAGTTCGACAAGATCTACACCGTCGGCAAGTAAGCCCATGGCATCCGCGCCTTCCGCCGCTGTGCTGGCCGGCGCTGCCCCCGGTCCGCTCGCGTTCGAAACCCCGCGCCGGCGGCCCGGCCGGCGCGTGCTGCCGGGCTTCAACCTCACGCTGGGCTTCACGGTCTTCTACCTGAGCCTGATCGTGCTGATCCCGCTCTCGGCACTGTTCTTCAAGACCTTTTCCCTGAGCTGGGCGCAATTCTGGGAGGCCGTCACCGCGCCACGCGTGCTGGCCTCCTACCGCCTGACCTTCGGCGCCTCGCTGATCGCGGCGCTCGTCAACGCCTTCTTCGGCCTGCTGGTCGCCTGGGTGCTGGTGCGCTACCCGTTCCCGGGCAAGAAGATCGTCGACGCGCTGGTGGACCTGCCGTTCGCGCTGCCGACCGCCGTGGCCGGCATCTCGCTGACCGCGCTGCTCGCGGGCAACGGCTGGATCGGCCAGTACCTGGAGCCGCTGGGCATCCAGCTCGCGTTCAACCCGAACGGCGTGGTGATCGCGCTGATCTTCATCGGCCTGCCCTTCGTGGTGCGCACGGTGCAGCCGGTGCTCGAAGACGCGGAGAAGGAACTCGAGGAAGCCGCGACTTGCCTGGGCGCCACGCGCTGGCAGACCTTCTGGCGCGTGATCTTCCCCAGCATCGCGCCCGCCCTGCTGACCGGCTTCGCGATGGCCTTCGCGCGCGCGGTCGGGGAATACGGCTCGGTGATCTTCATCGCCGGCAACATGCCCATGGTGTCCGAGATCACCCCGCTGATCATCATCGGCAAGCTCGAGCAGTACGACTACGCGGGCGCCACCGCCGTGGCGCTGGTGATGCTGCTGTTCGCCTTCGTGCTGCTGCTGCTCATCAACAGCCTGCAGGCCTGGCAGCGCAGGCGATCGGGGGGAAATCTGCAATGAAACATGACCCTCACGCTCCACCGCTGAGCGGGTCGCTGCCCCCCGAGCGGGTACCTTTTCGTCTTGGGGCGGCCCGGCAATGAAAAACAACCCCGCACGCACGGAAGCCCCCTGGGTGCGGCGCACGCTGATCGGCGTGGCGCTGGGCTTCATGTTCCTGTTCCTCGTGCTGCCGCTGGCGGCGGTGTTCACCGAGGCGCTGCGCAAGGGCTTCGACGCCTACCTGGAAGCGCTGAAGGACCCCGATGCCTGGTCCGCGGTCCGGCTCACGCTGCTCACCGCCGCCATCGCCGTGCCGCTCAACCTGGTGTTCGGCGTGGCCGCGGCCTGGGCGGTGGCGAAGTACGAGTTCCGCGGCAAGTCCTTCCTGACCACGCTGATCGACCTGCCGTTCTCGGTCTCGCCGGTGGTGGCCGGCCTGGTCTACGTGCTGGTGTTCGGCGCCCAGGGCTGGCTCGGGCCGTGGCTCGCCGAACACGACATCAAGATCGTGTTCGCGGTGCCCGGCATCATCCTGGCGACGATCTTCGTCACCTTTCCGTTCATCGCGCGCGAACTCATCCCGCTGATGCAGGCGCAGGGCAGCGACGAAGAGCAGGCCGCCAT
Organism: uncultured Hydrogenophaga sp.; assembly: GCA_964487025.1. Lineage (GTDB taxonomy): Bacteria > Pseudomonadota > Gammaproteobacteria > Burkholderiales > Burkholderiaceae_C > Hydrogenophaga. The sequence continues at coordinate 938 of CAZAPJ010000079.1, read as the reverse complement.
CGTGCTGGGCGCCTCCGGCTGGCAGACCTTCTGGCACGTCACCCTGCCCAACATCAAGTGGGGCCTGATCTACGGCGTGATCCTGTGCAACGCGCGCGCCATGGGCGAATTCGGCGCGGTCTCCGTGGTCTCGGGCCACATCCGGGGCCAGACCAACACCATGCCCCTGCACGTGGAGATCCTCTACAACGAATACCAGTCCACCGCCGCCTTCGCCGTGGCCTCGCTGCTGGCGCTGCTGGCCCTGGTCACGCTGGTGATCAAGACGGTCGCGGAATGGAACATGGAACGCGAGATGAAGGCCCTGGCCGAGCTGCCGCCGGAGCGCCCGAACGCGCCCGCCTTCGGCCTGGCGCCCGCTCCCCAGCGGTGAGCGCGAGTGAAAGAGAGAAGAGCATGAGCATCGAGATCCGCCACATCAACAAACACTTCGGCACCTTCCAGGCGCTGAAGAACGTCAACCTCGACATCGAGTCGGGCGAACTGCTCGCGCTGCTCGGCCCTTCCGGCTGCGGCAAGACCACCCTGCTGCGCATCATCGCCGGGCTGGAGACGCCCGACACCGGCAACATCCTCTTCAGCGGCGAGGACACCACCGACGTGCACGTGCGCGAGCGCAACGTCGGCTTCGTGTTCCAGCACTACGCGCTGTTCCGGCACATGACCGTGCTGGAGAACGTGGCGTTCGGCCTGCGTGTGAAGCCGCGCGACCAGCGCCCGAGCGACGCGCAGATCAAAGCCAAGGTGCACGACCTGCTCAAGCTGGTGCAGCTCGACTGGCTGGCCGACCGCTACCCCTCCCAGCTCTCCGGCGGCCAGCGCCAGCGCATCGCGCTGGCCCGCGCCCTCGCGGTGGAGCCCAAGGTACTGCTGCTCGACGAGCCCTTCGGCGCGCTCGACGCCAAGGTGCGCAAGGAGCTGCGCCGCTGGCTGCGCCG
>CAZAPJ010000078.1:7625-18840 GCA_964487025.1 uncultured Hydrogenophaga sp. | reverse complement strand
TCGGCGGCATCGCCGAGATCATCAACGAGTACGGCAACGTCAACGTCGACTTCGAGGACGTGCGCACCGTCATGGGCGAGCCCGGCAAGGCCATGATGGGCACGGCCGTGGCCGCCGGCCCGGACCGCGCGCGCATCGCCGCCGAGCAGGCCGTGGCCTGCCCGCTGCTCGAGGGCATCGACCTCTCGGGCGCCAAGGGCGTGCTGGTGCTGGTCACGGCCGCCAAGGGCTCGCTCAAGCTGGCCGAATCCAAGCTGGCGATGAACACCATCCGCGCCTACGCCTCGTCCGAGGCCCACGTCATCTACGGCGCCGCCTACGACGACAGCCTGGGCGACGAGATGCGCGTGACGGTGGTGGCCACCGGCCTGTCGCGCCACGGCGCCGCGCGCCGCACCGCGCCGCCGCTGCAGGTGCTGCGCACCGGCACCGACAACCTGCCGCTGCACAACAACGTGCCGACCGTCAACACCGCCGTCGGCGGCCCGGGCGCGGGCGGCATCGTCCAGCCGGACTACCACTCCATGGCCGTGCCCAGCGTCTGGCGAACCAACCGCACCCAGGCCGCCGCCCGGGTGGACGCGCTGGCGAATGGCGGCATGGACGATTTCGAGATCCCGGCCTTCCTGCGCAAGCAGGCGGATTGACAGGGACACCCCCCTGCGCCGCTGACGCGGCTTCCCCCCTCTCTGGCGCGCCGCTGCGCGGCGCTTGGAGGGGGGACGACAGCTCGGGCCGGCGGAGCCGGACCCTCGCTGTCCCTGGGTTTGCGTCGGCTCGCTTCGCCTCGCCTCGTTTGCCTCTCCCAGATGCTGCAGAGGTCGTCCCGCAGGCCAAACACCGTATTCGTGCAGGGACGAATAAAATCCCATCCGTCATGCTTGCTCAACGCACCCTCAAATCGCTCACCAAGGCCGTTGGGGTCGGTCTGCACAGCGGGCAGCGCGTGGAGCTGACGCTGCGGCCGGCCGCGCCCGACACGGGCATCGTGTTCCGGCGCGTGGACCTGCCGGAGCCGGTCGAGATCCGGGTCGGCGCCGAGGCGGTGAGCGACACCCGGCTGGCGTCGACGATCGCCAATGGCAACGTCAAGGTGCACACCATCGAGCACCTCATGAGCGCCTGCGCGGGCCTGGGCCTGGACAACCTGTTCGTCGACATCACCGCCGAGGAAGTGCCCATCCTCGACGGCTCGTCGGCGTCCTTCGTCTACCTGCTGCAGAGCGCGGGCATCGTGATGCAGAACGCGCCCAAGCGGTTCATCCGCGTCGTCCAGCCGGTGGAGGTCCGTGAAGGCGAGGGGCGCAACCTCAAGTGGGCGCGGCTCGACCCGTTCCACGGCTACAAGCTCGCGTTCGAGATCGAGTTCGACCACCCCGCGGTGAACTCCTCCGGCCAGCGCGTCGAGTTCGATTTCGGCAGCGGCCAGTACGCGCGGGAGATCGCGCGCGCGCGCACCTTCGGCTTCACGCGCGACGTGGAGGCCATGCGCTCGCACGGCCTGGCGATGGGCGGCGGGCTGGACAACGCGATCGTGATGGACGATGTGAAGGTGCTCAACGCCGATGGCCTGCGCTACCAGGACGAGTTCGTCAAGCACAAGATCCTCGACGCCATGGGCGACCTCTACATCGTCGGCAGGCCGCTGCTCGCGGCCTACAGCGCCTTCCGCAGCGGGCATGCGATGAACAACCAGTTGCTGCGCGCGCTGCTGGCACGGCCCGAGGCCTACGAGGTGGTGAGCTTCGAGCACGAGCGCGAGGCGCCGCGCGGCTTCGCCCAACTGGCGCCGGCCTGGTGAGCGGCCCGCGGAAAAGGCCGCCCGATGCTGCTGTTCCGCTGGACCCTCATGCTGCTGCTGATCGCGGCGGGCGTGTGCTTTGCCTTCTACATCGGCACCGGCCAGGCGCGCTACCGGGCCTGGGGGCTGGTGATCCTGAAATGGACCGTGCTGGCCGCGCTGGGTTTCTTCGGCGTGCTGGCGCTCGAACGATTGCTCTGACGCCCTGACGGGCCGGCTCAGGCCCGCGCCGCCAGCGCCGGCTTGCCCGGCCGGGCCGGCAACTGCATCGCCACCACGGCCGCGGCCACCAGCAGGGCGCTGGCCGAGCCGAAGGCGACCCAGTGGGTGCCGAAGGCGTCGTAGGCCCAGCCGCCGAGCAGCGAGCTGACGGTGGCGCCCACCTGGTGGCCGAAGTAGGCCCAGCCGTAGAGCACGCCGACCAGGCGCACGCCGTAGACGTCGGCCAGGATCGCCGAAGACAGGGCGATGCTGCCGGCCCAGGCCAGTCCGCCGATGGTCGCCGTGGTGTAGAGCTCCCAGGGCAGGGTGACCGCGGCGATGGCGAAGAAGCCCGCGCCGCGCACGAGGTAGATGGCGGCCAGCAGCGCGCGGCGCGGCCAGAGGTCGGACAGCCGGCCGAGCACCAGGGTGCTGAAGATCGCCACCAGGCCGATCGTGCCGATGCCCAGTGAACTCGTGGCGGCATCGAAGCCGTGGTCCATGAGCATGGGCATGCCGTGCGTGCCGAGCAGGTTCATGCTGAAGCCGCAGGTGAACAGGCAGAAGGTGATCTGCCAGAACGGCGCCGTGCGCAGCGCATCGCGGATGCGGTCCATGGGCGCCGCAGCGGCCTTGGCCGCGGAAGGCGGCGGCGCGGCGGTGAGCCGATCCGCCTGCGCGGGCGCCTCGTCGCGGATGACGAACAGTGCCATGGGCACGGCGAGCAGCGTGAAGAAGGCGGCGAAACCGAGCAGCGTCTGGGTCCAGCCGGTGCGTTCGATGGCCCAGGAAAACACCGGCGTGAGGATCGCGATGCCGGCCATCGAGCCGGTGGAAAGAAAGAACAGCGCCATGCCGCGTTGCCGCACGAACCAGCGGCTGAGCACTGGCGTGAGGGTCACCGGGCTGGTGAAGGCCAGCCCGAGCGACAGGGCCACGCCGAACGACAGGAACAGGCTGAGCAGGTCGCGCGCCAGCACCGTCCAGATGGCGGCGGCGACGGTGATGGCCGTGCCCAGCAGCAGCACGAAGCGCGTTCCGCGCACCGCCGTCAGGTAACCCGCCAGCGGCATGCCGACGCCATAGCACAGCATGCCGGCCGCGACGATGCCCGACAACTCGCTGCGGCTGATGCCCAGGTCCGCGATCATGGGCAGGAAGAACGGGCCGATACCCAGGCGCATGCCCACCGTGAGCAAGGTCAACAACGTGGCCGCGGCCACGATGTTCCAACCGAAGTACCACCGGTGCCTCATGAGGATTCTTGCGCCATCAATAGCTTCGTCCGCCGCGGTACGCCGCATGCGTGCGCGCCTGCAGCGGCGAGACCTTGTTGATCACCGCGGCGGTGCGGCTGACCTGCGCGTGGGTGATGGCCAGGCCCAGCGCGTCGGCCGCGTCCTTGCCGGGCAGGCCGGGCAACTGCAGCAGGCGCCTGACCATTTCCTGCACCTGCGGCTTGGCGGCCTTGCCGTAGCCCACCACCGCCTTCTTGAGCTGCAGCGCGGTGTACTCGGCCACCGGCAGCCCGTTGGCCACCAGCGCGGTCAGGCAGGCGCCGCGTGCCTGGCCCAGCAGCAGCGTGGCCTGCGGGTTGACGTTCACGAACACGATCTCGCAGGCCGAGACCTCGGGCTGGTAGCGCTGGACCACCTCGGAAATGCCGTCGAACAGCACCCGCAGGCGCGCCGGCAGCAGCGCGCCGTCCTTCGGGCTGGTCTGGATCGTGCCGCTGGCCACGTAGCGCATCTGCCCGGCCTCGGCGTCGATCACGCCGAAGCCGGTGCACTGCAGGCCGGGGTCGATGCCGAGGATCCTCATGGATGCCCAATGGCCCGAGCAAGCCGCCCATAGGCCGACAGGAGCCCGAAGGCGGAAGTGGGGCGGGAGAGCATGGCGCCGATTCTAGAAGACGCCTGCCAGGCGCCTATGGTTTCGCCCGGATAGTGTGTTCAGCGCTTCACCCGATGCGCGTCTCCAAAATGCCAACCTGCGAGATTTCGGCGTGAACCGTATCCCCCGGCCGCAGATAGAACTCGTCGGGATTCGCGCGGCCACTCGCAACACCGCCGGGCGTGCCTGAGGCGATCAGGTCGCCGCGCACGAGTCCCATGGACGACCAGTACGCAATCAGTTCGGCAAACGAGAAGAGCATCTTCCCACACGTGGCCCGCTGGCGCTCGTGGCCGTTGACCTTCAGCACGAGCTCCAGCTCGGACGGGTCCGGCACCTCGTCAGCCGTCAGTATCCATGGCCCGAGGGGGCCGAAGCCGGGGAGGTTCTTGCCGACCATCAGCGCCTGGTTGGCCATTTCCTTACGCTGGATGGCCCGGTCAGACAGGTCGTTGAACACGGTGTAGCCGAACACCTTCTTGAGCGCGTCGTGTTCGGATACACCCAGGCAGGGCGAAGCGATCACGGCGGCGGCTTCGACCTCGTAGTCGAACCGCGAGGTGGCAGGCGGCCTGTCCACCGACGCACGCGTGGGCACCAGGGTGCGCGCCAACTTGACAAAACCCATCGGGATATCCGTATGGAAACCCGTTCCCTGCTTCTTCCAGAACTCAGCCGTCTCATCCCGGTGCTCCCCGAAATTGCGGCCGGCGGCAAAGCAGTCACGCGGCGAAACCGGCGTAAGCCAGGGAACGTGTTCTTCGTCCGTGAACCAGGCTGCATCGGCGCGCGTTAACGCCCACGCCGTGGTCTCATAGGCTTGCGCCATTCCTCTCGCTCCCGAGTCGATGAATGCATCCATCGTCGACGCCACCGGCAGATTCCGCGCGACCGTCGCCGCTACAAGATCGAGCACCCGCAGGCGGCCGCCCGCTTCCACAACCACGCCCAGCTTCTCCAGGCCGTCGGCACCGGTATAACGGCCGATCTTCATGATGCGTGAGCGGCCGTGGCTGCCTGCCTGCCCGCGGTAGAGAGCGCCGACCTGAGTTCGCGAGTACCCTCTTCATCGATCGAGCCATCGTCCGCGAACCGGACGCCGTAGCGACTGGCGGCGCAATCTCTGGACACCAGACCCGCCTCCACATCTTCGGCCACCTGCCTGGCATCGCGTCGCCACGGGTATCCGAATCCGCCGCCGCCGCCGGACAGCACGTGGAAGCGGTCGCCCGGCTCGAATGCCAAGCCGCTCGCCTTTAGAACCATGCGCCGCTCTTCCCCGGCAATTTCCACTTCGACCCTGCCGGGCTGTCCGGCTTCGCCGCCGAAAACGCCCCACGGCGGGCAGTTGAACCGCTCGAAGGAAAAGTTGGCCTTGAACGCTCCCAGGGCCACGAACGTCTTGCGCACGCCCAACCCGCCGCGGTGCTCGCCAGCGCCCGCGGAATCGGGGCGCCACGTGTGGCATTCGATGCGCACGGGGTAGAGAGCCTCCTGCATTTCCACGGGGATATCCTTGTTGTCCGAGTGGCCAAGGCTCTTGTAGGGACCTACACCATCGCCCTTGGCCGAGCCGCCAAAGCCGCCATGTGCGCTATCCAGGTAGTTGAAGTAGGCGCCCGTGTCGGGATGCAAGCCGCTCACGCTGTAGGCACCCCACGATCCATGGTGCCCACCGGCGACGCGATGCGGCAGCACCGAGGCCATGCTGGCAATGATCGTATCGACCACGGACGGCAGGGGTGTCGAATACTTGCCGTAAGGCGCACTGGGTGAGGCGCTGAGGAACTTCCCGGGGGGGAGTTGCAGCGAGACGGGTGCGAAGCTACCTTCGTTGGCAGGCTCCTCGGGTGCAAACAGGTACTTGAACGCGATGCGTGCACAGGTCTCGCCGCCGCCATAGCGGCCGGAGTTGTAAGGCCCGCGGACCTGCGCCCCGATGGCTCCGTAGTCCACGGTAAAGCGGTCGCCCTCTATCCTGACTTTGATGTCGAGGGCGATGCGTTTGCCCTTTTCGACCCCATCGTCGTCGAGGAAGCTGCTCATGCTGTAGGTGCCGTCCGGCACCTCGCGAATCGCCTGGCGCGCCGTCCTGGCCGATGCTTCCCAGATCGTATGGATGGCGTCAAAAAGCACCGTATAGCCATGGCGCCCGAGCATCTCCCGGAACATCTGCGCCCCCTTCATACAACCCGCCAGTTGCGCAGCGATGTCTCCCATCAGCATCTCGGGGGTTCGCGTATTGCATTCGATGATGCGATAAATGTCCCGGACCGGCTCGCCACCGCTCACGAGTTTTACCGAACGCAGTTGCAACCCCTCTTGGAACACCTCGGTCGTATCCGTGCCGGAGCACGAGCCGGGGTATTGGCCACCGATATCGATCCAGTGGGAGATGATCGCCATGAAGGCAACAATGCCGCGGTCACCATCGAAGATCGGCATGTACATCACGACGTTGTTCAAGTGCTGACCGATGGTTCCTGCGTAATTGGTCAGCAGCACATCGCCCGGCACCAAACCGGCCAAGCCGTGGCAGGCGATGCCGTCCTGGACCGACTGGCCAATGAGGCTTGCGGTGAACAGGGGTAGTCCGTGGCGCGCCAGCGCGATGATGCGGCCCTGTGCATCCACCAAGCCAACCGCGTAGTCCTTGTATTCGTAGATCAGCGGGCTGAATGCGGTGCGCGTCAGGTCGGTTTCAACGAGGTCTGGCACGGACTGCAGGTGGGCCCGGATGATTTCCAACGTGACGGGGTCGACCCCCGTCGCTCTCGACGTCTCGTGATTCATGGATGGCTCCCTTCGCATTCATTGAAGCGTGTTCACCAGCGGCGCCACTTCGATGTGGATCTCGCCGAGCGCACCGATCTCAAAGCTGTCGCGTGGTCCGACGATGGTGGTGGAGCCATATTCCTCGATGACAGCCGGGCCCTCGGCGCGGAAGCCTTGCCCGAGTTCTTCACGGGCGTAAACGCTCGCCTCGAACAGCCTCTCGCCTTCGGGAAACCAGATCGCGCGCGATCCTCTGACCTTGCCGGCCCTGCCTGGCTCCGTGGCAAAGGCGGATGCCAGATCCGGATGCGGCAACGCTCCCAGTACGCTGACGTGGAGGGACACGATCTCCGCCTTGCCAGAGGGGATGTTGTGTCCGTACCGCGCCAGGTATTCCTTGTCGAAGGCCTCGCGCAACTGCACGGCATCGCCGGTATCGACCGGCAGACGGACGGTGTGGAACTGGCCGACATACCTTATTTCAGCCGCGCGGTGCACGTGCGTCACGATGTCACCGAAATCTTCGCGAAGACCGGCCAGCAGTTGCGTTTCCACTTCCTCGTAGAGCGTGGCCATGGCCTGCGGCGCCTGCGTGTCCAGTCGATGCAGGAATGTGCGGCTCTGATCGCGGCGGATGTCGCTCATCAGCATACCGAGCGCGGAGAAATTGCCCGGTTGGGGCGGGATGATGACCTTCGTCATCCCAAGCTCGCGCGCGATGTCTGCCGCGTGAAGTGGGCCGCCGCCGCCATAGGCGAACAGAACAAAGTCTCTCGGGTCTTTGCCGCACTCGACGGTAATCCGCTTGATCGCGCCGCTCATGGTGACCACTCCGATCGACACCACGCCGCCGGCCAGCTCCATTGCGTTGGCGTCGCCCGTGTACCCCAGTGGAGCGGCCAGTTGCGTTTCGATGGCGGTGCGCGCCGCCGATGCGTCAAGAGCCATCTCGCCGCCCTGAAAACAGGCGGCGTTCAACCGGCCCAGCACGAGGTTGGCATCGGTCACCGTCGGCTGCGTGCCGCCACGGCCATAACAGACAGGCCCGGGCATGGAGCCTGCGCTGCGTGGCCCGACATGCAGCCCTTGCCCATCGGTCCAGGCGATCGATCCACCCCCCGCGCCCACTTCCACGATGTCGATGACGGGTGTTCGGATGGGCAGGCCCTTGCCATAGCCGCCCACGTAGTAGGTACCGACGACATCGAACTTGCCGGATTGGATCAGGGCGGCCTTGGCGGTGGTGCCACCCATGTCGAAGGCGATGAGATGGTCCAGGCCGAGTGCCGTGGCGTACGCGCCTGCGCCGATGCACCCTCCGATCGGACCGGATTCGATCAGCATGACGGGAGCCACGCTGGCCTGCCGCGACGACAACATGCCGCCGTTGGACCCCATCACGAGAAACTGCCCCTGGAAACCGCCCTCGGTGAGTCGCTGGGCCATCGCGCCAACGTATTGGCTGACCTTGGGGCCGGTGTACGCGTTGGCCGCTGCCGTGGACGTGCGCTCGTATTCGTACCATTCCCGGCTCAGTTCCGTTGCGCAGGTGACGAAGAGATCAGGCAGCAGCGTTCGCAGCCACTGGGTGACCAGTTGCTCATTGGCCGGCTCGCGATACGCGTTCAAGAGCGACACGGCAACTGCGCTCACACCCAGGTCTCGAATCTGCTGAGCGAGCCGCTCCACGTCCGCGCGCTGGGGCCGACGCAGCACCTCGCCGTTCCCCGCAACCCTTTCGTCGATTTCAAGACGCGACGTGCGGGGCACCAGCGCGGCAGACCTTTTGTAGAACAGGTCGAATGGGTCCAGTCGGTTGCCCCGCGCAAGGTCCAGCACGTCGCGAAAGCCCATCGTCGTGACCAGGGCGACGCGGGGTCCACTGCGCTCGATCAGCGTATTGATGACGAGGGTGGTCCCGTGCTTGAACAAGGCAGCTTCGCCAAGCGGCAATTGTGTTTTGCGAAGGCAGTCGGCGATTCCTTCGATCGGATCTTCGTGAGTGGTCAGGCTCTTCGTGAAACGCACGCGGCGGGTTCGTGGATCGAAGGCGACCAGGTCGGTGAATGTCCCGCCGGTGTCCACGGCGATGTAGTTTCCAGTCATTTGAATCCTCGCGGGCACTGGGCCCGTGTGTGTTGTTTCAGATCTTGATGCGCGACGCCACACGGCGTACCCAGCCCGCCCATTTCTCCTGGTCTGCGCTCAAGAAGGCATCCAGTCGCTCCGGCGAGACAGTGGAGGGCTCGGATGCGTGCGCGAGCACTGCACTGTCGATGAAGGCCTTGGACGAAACGATGTCCCACACTTCCTTGCGCAGCAGGGCGACCACGGCATCCGGCGTGCCGCGGGGCGCGAACAGTCCGAACCATGCGCGGACCTCGAAATCCTTGAAGCCCGCCTCCATGAAGGTTGGCACGGAGGGCAGTTGGGGGTTGCGCTCGACACCGGCCAAGGCGATCGGCTTGAGCCGTTGCGGCATCATCGGCAGCGTCACGCCGATCGAGACCATGGTGAGATCGACCTGCCCGCCAGCCGTTGCCGTCACCGCCGGCGCCGTGCCCTGGTAAGGAACGTGCAGGAGCTCGATGCCGTTCTGCTCGGCAAACGCCTCCATCGCGATGTGGGCGATGCTTCCCACGCCCAGCGATGCATAGCTGATCTGTCCAGGCATCGCCTTGGCACGTGCGACCAAGTCCGCCAGTGTGGAGATGGGATTGGCCGGCTGCGTCACAAGCATCAGGGAGATGTGGTTGATGACGCCCAGGGGGATCAGCTCCTTCTTCGGATCGTAGGGCAGCGATGTCTGCATCGCCGGAGCGACCGAAAGCGCGGCGTCACTGGCCATCAACAGCGTGTAGCCGTCGGGGGTGGCCTTGGTTACCCCGGTGACGCTGATCTGCTGATTGGCGCCGGGCCGGTGATCCAGCAACACGGGCTGGCTGAGACGCTGGCTCAACTGTGCCGCCAGCGGCCGCATCACCAAGTCGAACGAGCCCCCCGCGGGAACGCCGAGGAGTACCCTGATCGGCCGCGACGGGTAGCGGTCTTGAGCGTGCAGCGGCAGGCCCAGGGGCGCGAGTGCGGCTGCGATCGCCGTGATGGCGTATCGCCTGCTGATGAGTTCTGGCTTCATGTCTGTCTCCTCGAATGGAAGCGCTTCACGTCCGTTCTCATGTGTCGAACCGTGTTGAGATCAATATTAGGAGTGCCGCTATCGATAGCGCAACGGCATAAACAGTCATTTCTTTTATAACCGCTGGTATGAGGCAAGTGTGAAAAGGCGACGGATAGGACAGAGATGGACAGAACAGCGAGCCGGCAGGCTGGCCCTTCTACAGGCGCAAGTCCTGCGTTTCTGGTGGGATTGACGGAACGCGTGCTTCAGCGCGCGTTCCGTCTTGTCGCGACCGCTCAAATGGGATTCCGTGTCCCCGGTCTGGCACGCCCGACACGTATGCCTGCAATTCGACGGGCCGGCTACATTGCTTTAGATACCACCTTGAGGCACCCGGCGTCGGGTGCAAGGAGCCCAGCATGCCCATAAATTCCGATGCCACTTCTTTGCGCTACTTTCTCGCAGTGGCCGAGTCCCAAAGCTATTCGGGCGCGGCGCGCATGTTGCGGATCACCCAGCCGGCCGTCAGCCGGCAACTCCAGTCGCTCGAGCGTTCGTTCGGAACGCGCCTCCTTCGTCGCGACGGTCATCGGTTTGTCTTGACGGACGCAGGGCGGCAGCTCGCGTTGCATGCGCGTGACATCGTCGCCCGCATCGATGCCTTGCAGGACATCGTGCACGAGGCGTCGCGCCAGCCTCGGGGCCCGCTTTCGCTGGGCGTGCCTTGGGCGGCCGGCGAATACCTGCTGCCTGAAGTCTTGCGGCGCTACCGAAAGAAGTATCCGCAGGTCACGCTGAGCGCTCGGCAAGGCAATTCCGACCGGCTTGCCGACGATCTGGTCGCCGGCACGCTGGATATCGCCGTTCTTTATCAGAACCCACGGCGCAACGAACTCGAATTCATCCCGCTGCTCGACCTGCCGCTCGGGCTCGTCGCGCCACCACCGCACGCCAAACCACCCGTTCAGTTACGGAATAGGAAGTTTGTTCCTCTGGCGGAGGCTGTCGCGCTTCCGCTCGTTCTGCCTTCGCGTGGCCATGTGTTGCGCGAGATGGTTGAGGAGGCGTGCGCGAAGGGCAAAACGACGCCTTCCATCGTGATGGAAACCGACAGCGCGACCCTTTCCAAAGCGCTCGTGCGCAGCGGGCAGTGCTTCATGGTCATGGCGCATATCGGCGTACACGACGAAGTCGAGCGAGGTGAACTGCGCTTCATCCCCATCGGCTCTCCGGAAATGCATTGGCGCATGTCGATCGCCGTGCGCCGCGATAAACCCAGGTCACTGGCGATCGACGCGATGAGCGCTGAGCTGGCGACATACATACGAGCGGGTGCCCGGCGGCGGCGATGGCATTCGCAACTCGCGGACTAGCGGACTAGCGGACTAGCGGACTAGCGGACTAGCGGACTAGCGGACTAGCGGACT
>CAZAPJ010000078.1:0-7525 GCA_964487025.1 uncultured Hydrogenophaga sp. | reverse complement strand
AGCAGCCTGCCGCAGCCTTCGCGGAGAAGGTGCGGGACACCCCGAAGTTCCGCCTGCACTGCATGCCTGCTTGAAGCTCCTGACTCAGGTCATCAGGTCCGCGGGTCTGCCCTGATCATCGAGCGGGCGATCAGAGATCGAAGGTCCAGCGCACCGAATGGAAGAACACCGGCGCGGCGAAGCACAGCGCGTCGACCCGGTCGAGCAGCCCGCTGGCGCCGGTGACGGAACGGCCGGCCATGCCCCAGTGGGTCACGCCGCGGTCGCGCTTGATGGCCTTCATGACCAGGTGGCCGAAGCTGCCCGCCGCGCAGGCCACCAGCGCCATGGCCATGGCCGGCAGCGGCTTGAAGGGCGTGAAGCCGGCCAGCGCCGCGCCGAGCAGGCCGCCCGCGGCCAGGCCCATGGCCCAGCTGCGCCAGTGAAAGCTGCTGCTGATGGCCGGTGCCACCGGCTGGCGCCGGCCGCGCCGCGCCGCGAGGTGCTGCACCAGCATGCAGGTCTGCACCACCAGCACCAGGAAGAACACCAGAAAGGCGGTCCGGCCGGCGAAGCCGGGGAAGTTCAGCAGCAGCAGCGCGGGCACGTGGCTCAGGCCGTAGACGCAGACCATGATGCCCCACTGCAGCTTGGCGTTGCGCTCCAGGAAGCGCTGCGGGTCGTTGCCGAGCGCGCTGACCACCGGGATGGCCAGGAACACGTAGACCGGGATGAACACCGTGAACAGGTTGAAGCGCTCGGTCCAGACCAGCGCGTACTGCAGCGGCAGCACGGCGAAGAAGGCCAGTACCAGGCTGCGGTGGTCGCCGCGCCGGGTGGGCGAGAGGCTGATGAACTCGCGCAGGATGAAGAACGACACCAGCCCGAACAGCACGATCGCCCCGCCTTCGCCCAGGGCCCAGCCGACCCAGAACACCAGCGTCATGACCCACGAGCTGCGCAACAGCGCCCCGTTGTCCCGCCGGCGCAGGGCGGCGCTGGAATCGGGATCGCCGGCGTGGCGCTCGCGCAGCGACAGCAGCAGCTCCACGCCGCTGGCCAGCGCGAGCAGCCCGAACAGCACGACGAACACCAGGCCGACCTGCTGGTCGGGCGTGAGGCTGCGCAGAAAGGATCCCATGGGTCGGTGCTCAGGCGTCGCGCAGGGCGATCACGGCCTCGCGGGCGCGCTGGAGGAAGTCGGCGCGTGGCTCGTCGGGCCCGAGCGCCAGCGGTTCGCCGAAGGTGACCGAGCACAGCACCGGCACCGGCACCACTTCCCCCTTGGGGATCACGCGCTGCACGTTGTGGATCCAGGCCGGCACCAGCACCACGTCCGGAAAGCGCTTGGCGAGGTTGTACAGCCCGGACTTGAACGGCTGCGGCTCTTCCTCGTGGCCGCGCGTCCCTTCGGGGAACAGGATCAGCGAGTCGCCGCTGTCCAGCGCCTGGATGAGCGGCGCCAGCGGGTCTTCCTCGCCCTTGCGCTCGCGCTCCACGTAGACCGCGTTGAAGACCTCGGTGGTGATCCAGCGCTTGAACGCCGAGGCGGTCCAGTAGTCGCGGGCGGCGATCGGCCGGGTGATGCTGCGCAGCTCCTGCGGCAGCGCGGCCCAGATGAGCACCAGGTCGGCGTGGCTCTGGTGGTTGGCGAAGTAGATGCGCTGCTCGGCCTTGGGCGGGCAGCCGTGCCAGCGCGCCTGCGCGCCGGTGAGCAGGCGCACCAGCCCGAGCAGGAGGTAGCCGACGGCCGGGGCGGCGAACCTCATGGCAGGCTCACCGCACCCATGCGCGCCACGATGGTGCCGGTGCGCCGCGCGAGGTAGGCCGAGCCCTGGCGGGTCTCGAAGAACTTCGGCGAGGGCAGCATGACCGCCAGCCGCGCCGCCTCGTGCGCCGTGAGCCGGCTGGCGGGTTTGTTGAAGTAACGCTGCGCGGCGGCTTCGGCGCCGAAGATGCCTTCGCCCCATTCGACGCTGTTGAGGTAGATCTCCAGGATGCGGCGCTTGTCCAGCAGCAGCTCCAGCGCGACCGCGAGCAGCAGTTCCTGTCCCTTGCGCAGGAACTGGCGCTCGCCCGAGAGCAGCAGGTTCTTGGCCAACTGCTGCGTGATGGTGGAGCCGCCCACCACCCGGGGCGCGCGCGGCGCTGGCTGGTCGGGCTGGCGGGCCGCGCGGCGCTCGGCCTGCTGCTGGCGGCGCTCGTTCTTTTCCCAGGCGGTTTCGATCGCGGCCCAGTCCACGCCGCGGTGGTCCATGAAGCCGGCGTCCTCGGAGGCGATCACGGCGCGCTTGAGGTGGGGGCTGATCTGCGCGCCGTCCACCCAGCGGTGCGACCAGCGCCAGCGCTGCCCGCCCTCCAGGCTGGCACCGGCGATGCGCCAGGCCTCGGAGCGCATGAAGGTGGTGCTGGACGGGTCGACCACCGCCATCAGCGCGATGCGCAGCACGAAGAACAACTGGAGCGCCATGCCGGCCAGCAACACCCAGAGCAGCCAGCGTCCGAAGGTCTTCATGTTCGTGGGGAAGAAGGTGGCGCGGCGCGGGTCATTGTCCCGTCATCTGGGTCTGCAGCGTTTCCTCGCGCGTGAAGCGAAAGCGCGAGACCACCACGATCTGGTCGGCCTGGCGGCGCATGGCGTCGTTGAAGCGGCCGAAGCTGAGGCTGCGCACGATGGCTTGGGCGCGGCGGTCCAGCGGCGCGATGCCCGAGGTCTGCACGATCTCGGTGTCGAGCACCTGGCCGCCGTGGTTGACCGTGATGGCCATGGTCAGTTCCCCGTAGAGCTTGCGGCCGCCCGACTCCGGGAAGTTCAGCGTGCCCCGGTCTTCGATCTTGCGCCGCAGCTCGTCGTAGTAGATCGCGTAGACCTCCTCGCGCGTGGCCGGGCTGATGTAGCGCTTCTTGGGGCGACTGTTCTCTTCATTGATGCGCTTCTCGATCTCGGCCAGGATCTTCACCAGCGCCTTGCGCTTTTCCTCGCGCTCGATGGCCTCGCGGCTGGGCGTGACCGACACCACGTCGGGCGGCGGCAGGCTGGCGAGCTCGCGCCGGACCTGCGCGAGCAACTGGTTCTGCTGCTCGCGCAGCGCCTGGATCATGCGCTCGTCTTCCTCCGGCGTGTCGCCGATGCGCGCCACCATGGACGGCGGCAGCGGGGACGTGGCGCGGCCGCGCTCGGCGTCGCCGCCGCCGGCCAGCGAGGCCTGCGCGATGGCGGTGGCCTTCTCGGGCTTCTCGTCGGCGCGCGTGTTGACCAGGATCACTTCCAGCGGCGTGTCCCGGAATACCCGGTTGAAGCCTTCGGGGTCGACGAAGCGCACGGTCAGCAGCGCGGCGTGCACCGCCACCGAGACGCCCAGCGCCAGTTGCAGCGTGCTCAGTCGTTTCAGGAACGGCGTGATGGACTTCACGGGGGGCATTATCCCGTGCCCGGGCGGGCTCGGGCTCAGGAAGCCGCCGGGCCGGGCGTTTGGAGGGGCTGGGCGGCGCCGCTGTCCCCGGTGCCGCCTCCCGTGCCGCTGTCGGCGTCGCCCTCGTCGACGTCGATGGCGAGCGCCAGCGGCGCGGCCAGCGCTTCCTCTTCGCCCTCTTCATCCTCCTCGCCCGGATCGGCGCCATCACCTTGCCGGCCGGCCGGCGGCGGGTCCAGGCGCTCGATCACCGTGCCGTGCACGTCGAGCGTGATGTCGTCGATCTCGCCCAGGCGCACGCGCACGCGGGCGCCGCGCAGCAGCCCGTCCGCGCCCAGCACCGGCAGCACGAGGGGCAGCGTGTCGGCGCGCACCAGGTTGTCCTTGATGAGGGCGGCGGTGAGCTCGGCGATGCCCTGCTGGCGCAGGTGCTGCAGCGTCCAGTAGCGCTCCATGCCGTTCTGGAAGCCGTTGTAGGCGGTGTAGGCGGCGTCGAAGGCGCTGATGACCGAGAACAGGCCGGCGTCCTTGGGCTTGAACGGCGCGGCCAGCGCGGCGGTCTTGCCGAAGCGGGCGCAGGCGATGATCTGCCACTGGTTGACCAGGTCCACGTAGCGGCGCAGCGGCGAGGTGCTCCAGGCGTAGCTCTTGACGCCGATGCCCGCGTGCGGCAGCGCCTTGGCGCCCATGCGCACCTTCACGCCCGGCGCCAGGCTGGCCTGGCTGCGGTAGATGCCGGGCACGCCGCAGTCGGCCAGCCACTGGCCCCAGGTGCTGTTGGCCAGGATCATGGCCTCGGCCACCATCAGGTCCAGCGGCGCGCCGCGCTGGCGCACGCCGATCGCCACGCGCTCGTCGCCGGCCGGCTCGTCGCCCTGAACGCCTTCGAGGCGGAAGGTGTAGTCGGGCCGGGTGAAGGTCTCCGGCTTGCCGCGCACCACCTCGCGCTGCGCCTTCAGGTGGCGCGCCAGCCGGTGCAGGAAGGCCAGTTGCGGCTGCAGCGCGGCGATCTCGGCCGGCAGGCCGTCGCTGCTGCTGTTGCCGCCGCCTTCGAGCCACGCTTCGGTGATCGCCGTGTCGAGCTGGTCGTGGCGCAGGTTGAGCGCGATCGGCACGCGCTCGAGCGCGGTGCGGCTGGCGCGTGGCGCCAGCGTGGCTTCGTCGATCTCCACGTAGAGCGAGACCGCCGGGCAGGCGCGGCCGGCCTGCAGCGTGTAGGCCTGTACCACGTCGTCGGGCAGCATGGTGATCTTGTGGCCCGGCATGTAGACCGTGGACAGGCGGCTGCGCGCCACCTCGCCCAGCGCGCTCTCGGGCTGAATGGCCAGGCCCGGCGCGGCGATGTGGATGCCCAGCGTCACGGTGCCGCTGCCCAGGCCCTGGAGCGAGAGCGCGTCGTCGATCTCGGTGGTGTGCGAGTCGTCGATCGAGAAGGCCTGCACCTCGGCCAGCGGCAGATCGCCCTCGACGGCCGGCACCGGCAGCGCGGGGAACCCGGTGCCCTTGGGGAAGTGCTCGAACAGGAAGCGCTGCCAGTGGAACTGGTAGGCGTTGCTGATTGCGCCGGCGCGCTGCAGCAGGGCCAGCGGCGCGGTGTGGCTGGTCCGGGCGGCCTCCACCACGGCTTTGTATTCGGGCGCGTTCTTGTCGGGCCTGAAGAGGATGCGGTAGAGCTGCTCGCGCACCGGTACCGGGCACCGGCCGGCCGCCAGCTCGGCGGCCCAGGCGTCGATCTGCGCCTGGACCTGCTTCTTCTTCTCGATCGCCGCCAGGGCCTGCGCCAGGACCTCGGGCGGCGCCTTCTTGTAGCGGCCCTTGCCGGCACGGCGGAAATAATGCGGCGCGCCGTGCAGGCACAGCAGGGCCGCGACCTGCTCGGCCGTGCCCGCGTGGTCGCTGAAGTATTCGCGCGCCAGGTCGGCGAAGCCGAACTCGTCCGGCGGCGCGAATTCGTAGGCCAGCTCCAGCTCCATGGTGTCGGCCAGGGCGGCGGCGGCGGGCATGAGCTCGGCCGGCGCCGGCTTGTCGAAGCGCAGCAGCGCGTGGGCGGACTTGACCTTGACCCGCTTGCCCGAATCGAGCTCGACCTGCAGGGAACTCTCGGCTTCGGACAGGAGGCGGCCGGTCAGCAGCTTGCCGGCTTCGTCGAACAGGATGTGCATGCGCGGAATTGTCCCATGCAGGGGGGTGAGGCCCGCCCGATCCGGCGCCGGGCCGTCCCAAGCCGGATCAGCCCCCTCGGGGGGCAGCGACCCGCGCAGCGGCGGAGCGTGGGGGCTCGAACAGGAATTCGAACACGGCGTCGATGTGGTCGTCGAAATCGCTCAGGGCGTGGTCGCTGCCGGGCAGCAGGCGCAGCGCGCCGCCGGCGCAGAAGGCCTGCATCTCCCGCCAGTCCAGCACCTCGTCGCCCTGCGCCACGATGGCGAACTGCCGCTCGGGCGTGGCCGGCCGGCTGGGGGCCAGGCGCGCGATGTCGGCTTCCAGCGCGCGCAGCTCGTCCACGTGGGTGGGCTGGAAATGGAAGCGCGCCTGCGGGTCGTGCCAGGCGGTCTGCTCGCCGATGTGGGCCGCCAGGTCGCGCGCGGGGAACACCGCCGGGTTGAGCAGCACGGCGCGCGCGCAGCCGGTGCGCAGCGCCAGCCAGCGGGCGTAGAACCCGCCCAGCGACGAGCCGACCACCGCCATCGTGGGGCGCGGCCAGTCCCGGGTGCCCTGCGTCACCAGGGCCATGGCCTCGGCCGGCGAGGGCGGCAACTGCGGGCACCACCAGGTTAGCGCTGGGTGCCGGGCGCGCACCCGCTCGGCGACTTTCTGCGCCTTGATCGAGCGCGGGGAGGAGCGGAAGCCGTGCAGGTACAGCAGGTGGGTGGTGGCGACGGGGTCCATGGCGCGAAGGATAATCGGCCTCCATGGCCGTCGTTCTCGAAAAACCCAACCTGCTGCAGCGCATCGCCCCCGTCTTCCAGGGGTTCGACCTGCCGCTGCTGATCGCGATTCTGCTGATGGCGGGCATCGGTCTGGTAACCATGTATTCCGTGGGTTTCGACCATGGCCTGCGCTTCGCCCAGCATGGCCGCAACATGCTGCTGGCCGCGGGCGTGCTGTTCGTGGTCGCGCAGGTGCCGCCGCAGCGGCTCATGAGCCTGGCCGTGCCGATCTACATGGCCGGCGTGCTGCTGCTGCTGGGCGTGGAGCTGTTCGGCATCGAGCGCAAGGGGGCCCAGCGCTGGCTCAACGTGGGCATCGTCATCCAGCCCAGCGAACTCATGAAGATCGCGATGCCGATGATGCTGGCCTGGTGGTTCCACCGCCGCGAGGGCCAGCTCAAGCCGATGGATTTCGTGGTGGCGGGCCTGCTGCTGCTGTTTCCCCTGGCGCTGATCCTCAAACAGCCCGACCTGGGCACCTCGCTGCTGGTGCTTTCTTCGGGGCTGTTCGTGATCTTTTTCGCCGGCCTGAGCTGGAAGCTGATCCTGCCGCCGGTGGTGCTGGGCGTGGCCGTCGTCATTTTCGTGATCCTGATGGAGCCCACGCTGTGCCAGCCCGGCGTGGACTGGAAAGTGCTGCACGAATACCAGCGCCAGCGGGTCTGCACCCTGCTCGACCCCTCCAAGGACCCGCTGGGCAAGGGCTTCCACATCATCCAGGGCATGATCGCCATCGGCTCGGGCGGCATCTGGGGCAAGGGCTTCATGCAGGGCACCCAGACCCACCTGGAGTTCATTCCCGAGCGCACCACCGACTTCATCTACGCCGCGTTCTCCGAGGAGTTCGGCCTGGTCGGCGTGCTGGCGCTGATGGCGGGCTTTCTTTTCCTGATCGTGCGCGGCCTGGCGATCGCCGTCGAGGCCCCGACCCTGTTCTCCCGCCTGCTGGCCGGCGCCATCACGCTCAACATCTTCGTCTACGCCTTCGTGAACATGGGGATGGTCAGCGGCATCCTGCCGGTGGTGGGCGTGCCGCTGCCGTTCGTGAGCTATGGGGGGACGGCGATGGTGACGATGGGCGTCGGGCTGGGCATCCTGATGTCGATTGCCAAATCGCGGCGGTTTATTTAGGGACTCCCCCCTGCGCGGCTTTGCGGCTCCGTGCCGCCGCCAGAGGCGGCGGCTCTTCGGGCACGTCCAAGC
>CAZAPJ010000077.1:0-19213 GCA_964487025.1 uncultured Hydrogenophaga sp. | reverse complement strand
AGCGGCGCACCACGCCCCCGTGTCAAGGTGGGAGGCGTCCATTCCATTCACTCCTTCCGATGTTCTTGGGCGAAAACGCAGATTGTGCGCGCCCGGTGTCATCGAGCGGGTCATGCGAATCGCTCCGTTTTCCGAATACGAATGCTTACCATGCGCCACGGCTTGCAAATAAGAATCATTCTTATATGATGCGGTTTCGCCAGCCGGCGGCCGGGCCGATGGTCCCCAGCCGCGACGCCAGCCTTGTCCTTTCCTGTCCAGGTGCTGCTGTCGTGAGCTCTTCTTCTTTCTCCTTCGCCTTCCCACCGCCTTTCCGCCACCCCCTGCGCGCGGCCGACCCGCGCCGGTGCCGACAGGCTTCGCGGTTGGTGTGGTCCACCCTCCCGGCGGCCTGCGCCCTGCTCGCCAGCGGCGCGGCGCTCGCGCAGGCCAGCGGCGGCAGCGCACAGGCCACGGCGACGACGCTGCGCGAGGTCGTCATCAGCGGCTCGCGCAGCGAGCGTGCGCTCGACGAGGTGCCGGCCGCGGTCGACCTTCTGAGCGCCGAGGATCTGGACCCGGCCCGCGTGCAGGACATCCGCGACCTGGTGCGGGAACTGCCCAACGTGAGCGTCAAGCGCGCGCCGGTGCGCTTCGGCGGCGTGTCCGGCAACACGGGGCGCGACGGCAACGCGGGCTTCAACATCCGCGGCCTGGAAGGCAACCGGGTGCTGTTGACGATCGACGGCATCCGTGTGCCGCGCGAGCTGAGCAGCGGCGTGTTCGGGCCGGCGGCGTTCGGGCGCGACTACTACGACCTGGGCTTGATTTCGCGCGTGGAGATCCTGCGCGGCGCGCACTCCGCGCTCTACGGCTCCGACGGACTGGCGGGCATGGTGGCGATGTTCACCACCGAGCCGCACGAGCTGATCCGGCCGGGCCGGACGCTGGGCGGGCGTGTGGGCCTGGCCTACGACGGCGAGGACGGCGGGCGCCGCGTCGGCGTCTCGCTCGCCGGCGTGGCCAGCGAGACCCTGCAGTGGATGGGCAGCGTGCAAATGGGCCGCAGCCGGGCGCTGGACAACCAGGGCACCGACGAATCGTTCGACAGCCGCCGCACCGCGCCCAACCCCCAGAAGGACCGGCAGGTCGCGGCCATGGGCAAGCTGGTCTTCACGCCCGGCGGCGGCCAGCGGCACACCGTCACGCTCGAGCATGTGGACAAGCGCAGCGACGTCGAGGCCTACACCGGGCGCGCGCCGACCGTCACAGCGCCCGCGCACGTGGGCGACCTGGACGGTCGGTCCGAGATGGCGCGCTCGCGCCTGAGCTGGGACGGCCGCTTCCCGGTCGGCTCGGCCTGGGCCGACGAGCTGCGTGCCACGGTCGGCTACCAGGTCTCCGAGTCGCAGGAAATCACGCACGAGTTCCGGCCCCTGCAGCCGCCCGCCACGCGCGACCGCGAGCGCGACGTGACCTACGAGGAAAGCATCCTGCAGCTCGTGCTGCAGGCGGAGAAGCTGCGGCCCCTGGGGGCGGGTTGGTCGCAGAAGCTGGTCTATGGCGCGGACTTCTCGCAGGCCCGCATGGACAACCTGGTCACGGGCGTGAACGGCCCGGCCTACGAGACCTATCCGCTGCGGCGTTTTCCCGAGACCGTCGAGAACACCGCGGCGGTCTTCGTGCAGAGCGAGTTCGCGAACGACCGCTGGAGCCTGATTCCCGCGCTGCGCTACGACCGCGTGAAGCTCGACGCGCGCGCCAGCGCGCTCTATCCGCTGCAGCCGGTCTCGCTGTCCAACGGCGCGCTCACGCCCAAGCTGGGCGTGATCTGGCGCGGCGGCGAGGACTGGAGCCTGTTCGGCAACCTCGCCGCGGGCTTCCGCTCGCCCAATCCGCTGCAGCTCAACAACTTCTTCCAGAACCCTTTCGGCAACTACGAGACCATTCCCAACCCCAACCTGCGCCCGGAAAAGAGCCGCACCCTCGAGCTGGGCACGCGCGGGCGCAGCGGCCGGTTCGACTGGGAGGCGGTGGCCTTCGCGGGCCGCTACAAGGACTTCATCGAGGACCTGGTGACGGTGCAGACCGCACCCGTGCTGCAGTTCCAGTCGGTCAACCGGCAGTCGGTCCGGCTGCGCGGCTTCGAGTTCAAGGGCGCGGCGCGGCTCACCGCGCAGACCACGCTGCGCGCCGCCTACGGCCAGACCCGCGGCACCGACACCGCCAGCGGCCTGCCGCTCAATTCGGTCAACCCGGCCCGGCTGGTGCTCGGCGTCGACCACCGCGTGGGCGACTGGTCGCTCGGGGCTTCGCTGGTGCACAGCCTGAAGAAGCGGGCGCGCGACATCGACCACACCGGCGCGGCCAACCAGTTCGCCACGCCCGCGTACACCACGCTCGACCTGCGCGCAAGCTGGCAGGTCCAGCCCGGCATGCGGCTCAGCGCCGCGGTCCACAACCTGACCGACCGCAAGTACTGGGAGTGGACCAACGTGCGCGGCATCGAGGCCAGTTCGCCGGTGCTCGACGCCTACACCGCGCCGGGCCGCAGCGTGTCGGTGGCGCTGATCGCCGATTTCTAACCGCCGCCGACCAAGACAGGAGACCACGCCATGCAAGCCGAGCCCCCACGCAACGACGCCATCGACGCCGACGAGGAGTACACCCTTCCAGGCCTGGAGGCTTTGCTGGCGGGCACGCTGGCGCTCATGACCGGCTATGCGCAGGGCGCGCCCGACGGCGCGCACCGCACGGCCATGGCGGCCAAGCTGGTGGACAACCTGCTGTGCCTGGCCGGCCACCCTCAGTTGTCGGTGCCCATGCAGGCGATGCTGGCCAACCTGCGCACCCGCTGGCAGCTCGAGCTGGAGCGGGTGGCCGGCGCCCGGGCCGCCGCTGCCGCGGTGGCGCCGCGCCAGCCCACGCCGCTGTGGCATCCGGCACCGGGGCGTGTGCAGTAGCCGCGCCCTTTCCGTCCGCATCGAGAGGACCCACCATGCACGACCACCACCACACCATCCAGGACATCCGCAGCGCCTTCCAGGCCGAGCGCGATCGCGGGCTGCGCGCGCGAGGCGGCCGAGGCGCTCGGGCTGGGCGAGGGCGCTGCGATCGCAGCGCGACGGCGCGCAGCGGACCTTCGTCCACGCCGCCGTGCGCCGCGATGACCGACACGCACCAGTTCTTCCCGCTGCTGCGCAAGTTCGGCCTCGAACGACAGCAAAGCCTGCGCCTGGTCGAGGGCCACTTCGCCCACCCGGTCGACAAGGCCGCGGTGCGCGACCTGTTGCTGGCCGCCGCGTTCGACGGCACGCCCATCATGGTCTTCGTCGGCAGCCCGGGCTGCATCCAGATCCACACCGGCCCGGTGCGGCGCGTCGAGCCGATGGAGCGGGGCGGCCAGGCCTGGCTCAACGTGCTCGATCCCGGCTTCAGCCTGCACCTGCGCGAAGACCTGATCGAAACGGTCTGGGTGGTGGAGAAGCCCACCAGCGACGGCACCGTCACCTCGGTCGAGGCGTTCGACGCCGGCGGCGAGCTCATGGCCATGTTCTTCGGTGCGCGCAAGCCCGGCCAGCCGGAGCTGGCCGCCTGGCGCGGCCTCGTGGCGGGCTTGCGCGAGGCCGCGGCGGCGCAGGCCCTGTCGTGAATCCGTCGCCACCCTGTTTTCCCATGCCCATGGAACACCGCCCATCCCCTCATGAAGATCCCGCTTCCACTTCTTCGTCCCTCCGCGAGCGCCTCGCGCAGAAGCGCGCTCAGAAGGCTCTCGGGCGCCGCTCTGGCTGGCTCGGCAGCGGCAACCGCTGGATGGCCCTGGACGGCTGCGCTTGTGGCTGCGGCCAGCCCGCTGCCGGCGCTGAGCCAGCCGGCGCGCCCCGGTTCCGGCGCTGAAGGCGCGGGCAGCGGCGCTGCGCCAGCGCGCCGCCCGCGCCTGGTCACGGTGGGCGGCGGCATCACCGAAGTGGTGTACGCCCTCGGCGCGCAAGACCAGCTGGTCGGCACCGACACCACCAGCCTGTACCCGCTCGCGGCCCAGGCCACGCCCAAGGTGGGCTACATGCGCCAGCTCTCGGCCGAGGGCCTGCTGGCCCTGCGGCCCGATGCCCTGATCGCCGGCAGCGACGCCGGCCCACCGGTGGTGCTCGACCAATTGCGCAGCGCCGGCGTGCGCGTCGAGCTGGTGCTCGCGGACCACAGCTGGGACGAGGTACGGCGCAAGGTGGCGGCCGTGGGACGGGCCTCGGGCCGCGAGGCCGCCGCGCGCGACCTGGCGGCCCGGCTCGACGCGCGCTGGCAGGCGGTGCGCGCGCGCGTGCAGGGCGCGAAGGAACCCGGCCCCAAGGTGCTGTTCGTGCTCTCGCACACCGGCAGCCCGCAGGTGGCCGGCGAGCAGACCGCGGCCGACGCGCTGATCCGCTTCATCGGCGCGCGCAATGCGCTGGGCGGCTTCGGCGGCTACCGGCCCATGACGGCCGAGGCCATGGCGCAGGCCGCGCCCGACGTGATCCTGACCACCACCCAGGGCATTGAGGCGCTGGGCGGCGAGGCGGTGTTCTGGCAGCGCCCCGAACTGGCGCTGACGCCAGCCTGGCGGCGCCGCGGCAGCGGCCGCGCGCTGCTGCACCTGGACGCGCTGGAGCTGCTCGGCTTCGGCCCGCGCCTGCCCGAGGTGGTCGAGCGCCTGCACGAAATGGTGAGGGGGTGAACACCCCCCTGCGCGCCTTCGGCGCTTCCCCCCTCTCTGGCGCGCCGCTGCGCGGCGCTTGGAGGGGGGACGGCATCTCGGGCCGGCGGAGCCGGATCCTCGCTGCCCCTGGGTTGGCGTCGGCTCGCTTCGCTCGCCCCGGATCCTCGCTGACTTTAGGTGGGCATTGCGGATGGTGCGTTGGCGTGTTGAGCAATGGGTATAAGTGAATCGATGGGTGCGGCGGTTGCCATGCGGCGCGGTGGGATTGGGGCGCTGCCCGGGCCGGTGTTGCTGCTGGTGCTGGGCGTGGGGCTGCTGGCCACACTGGTCTGGGCGGCGGGCCAGGGGGCTTACAGCCTGCCCTTGCGCGAACTGCCCGGGGTGCTGCTGGGCGGTGGCGGCGATGCGGCCGGGCTGGTGTTCTTCAACATCCGCCTGCCGCGCCTGGTGCTGGGCCTGGCGGCCGGCGCGGCGCTGGGGCTGGCGGGCGCGCTGATGCAGGGCCTGTTCCGCAACCCGCTGGCCGACCCCGGCCTGATCGGGGTGAGCAGCGGCGCGGCGCTCGCGGCCGGCTGCACCATCGTCATGGGCAGCCTGTGGTTTCCCGAGCTGCCGCGCTCGCTCGGCAGTTGGACGCTGGTGCTGATGGCGTTCGCCGGCGGCCTGGCGGTCACGGTGCTGATCTACCTGCTGTCGCGCGGCGAGGCGGGCGGCACGCGCGTGGGCCTGATGCTGCTGGCCGGCATCGCGGTCAACGCGCTGGCCGGCGCCGGCCTGGGCCTGCTGAACTTCCTGGCCAGCGACGAGCAGTTGCGCAACCTGCAGTTCTGGCTGCTGGGCAGCCTGGGTGGCGCGCGCTGGAGCGCGGTCGTGCTGGTGGGCGGCATCGCCCTGGCGGCGGGGATCGCGGGCCTTCGGCTGGCGCGCGCGCTCAACGCGCTGGCCCTGGGCGAGGCGCAAGCCGTGCTGCTGGGCGTGCCGGTCGAGCGCGTGAAGCGCGTGGCGATCGTGGCCACGGCGCTGGCCGTGGGGGCGGTGACCGCCACCACCGGCATCATCGGTTTCATCGGGCTGGTGGCACCACACATGGTGCGCCTGGCGGCCGGGCCGGACCACCGCTGGGTGCTGCCCGGCTCGGCCTTGCTGGGCGCGGTGCTGGTGCTGCTGGCCGATGCGGTGGCGCGCACCGTGGTGCAGCCGGCCGAGCTGCCGCTGGGCGTGCTCACGGCCGCGGTGGGCGTGCCGTTCTTCCTGCTGCTGCTGCGCGGCCCGCACGGGAGGCGGCTGTGAGCCGCGGCGCGCACCGGCTCGACGCCGAGTGGCACAGCGCCTGCGGCAGCGCCTGGCCCGCGGGCGAGCAGCCGCTCTGGCTCGACTTCGACCCGGACGACGGCGACGGCGACGGCCACGACGGCGCCGAAGCCGCACCGGACGGTGCGGGCCTGCGCGCGCACGGCGTGGAGGTGCGCGCCGGCGCCAGCACCTTGCTTCGCGCGGTGGACCTGTGGCTGGCGCCGGGCGAGGTCGGCGCCATCCTCGGCCCCAACGGCGCGGGCAAGTCGACCCTGCTCTCGGTGCTGGCCGGGCTGCGCGCGCCCGAGCGCGGCGGGGTCTGGCTCAACGGCCAGCCCGTCACGCCCGCGCGTGCGCCGCTGCTCGCGCGGCAGCGCGCGGTGCTGCCGCAAGAAACTGCGGTGGCGTTCGACTTCCGCGTGCACGAGGTGGTGTCGCTGGGGCGCTACCCGCACCTGAACCGGCCCTCGCGCCACGAGGCCGCGATCGTGCAGGCGGCGATGCGGGCCACCGGCGTGGCCGCGCTGGCGCCGCGCAGCATGGCCAGCCTGAGCGGCGGCGAGCGCGCGCGCGTGCAGCTCGCGCGGGTGATGGCGCAGATCTGGGAGGCCGACGGCGCGGATGGCGCGCCGCGCTGGCTGCTGCTCGACGAACCCACCGCCGCGCTCGACCTGCGCCACCAGCACGAGGCGCTGGGCACCGTGCGGCGCTGGGCGCGCGAGCAGGGCGTCGGCGTGCTCGCCGTGCTGCACGACCCCAACCTCGCGCTGCGCTATGCCGACCGGGCCTGGGTGCTCGAGGGCGGCGCCGTGCACGCCAGCGGCCGGCCGGCGCGCGCGCTGCACCCCGAGCGGGTGCGGCGCGTGTGGCAGGTGCAGGCCAGCGCCGTGCGCGCGCCCGACGGCGTGCGCCAACTGCTGATCTCGGCCGCCGAATCCGCACCGAAACCCGCTTCCTCTGCTGGAAAGGATTTGCCATGACCGCTTTGACCACCCCCGCCGGCCTGCGTTGGCCGGCCAACGGCCACGAAATCGCCGCCGCGCACGAGATCGCCGCCGAACACGGCGCGCTCACGCGCCAGGTGGCCGGGCTGCAGCGCCACCTGGGCGAGCAGCTGCAGGCCCAGGCGCGGCGCATGGCGGCGCTGGAAGACGAGGTGCTGCGCCTGCGCGCGCAGCTCGTGGTGGCGCGCACCTGCATGCTCTGGGGCCTGGGCGCGGCCGGCGTGGCGCGCCGCGCGAGCCGCGCCGCGCCGCCGCCAAGACCACGCACACCGCAGGCGGCCGAGGCCCGCGCCATGGCCGAGGCCGACCGCGTGATCTGCCAGACCGGCTGCGTGGGCCACGCCCATCCCTGGCTCGATGCCGACGGCGTGTGCCGCCGGACCGGCGCAGCGTGCGCCCAGGTCCTGCCGCTGGACGAGACGGATACCACGTAGCGCTGCCCGGCGCGTACTGGCGTACCTTCGCCCTGGCGGGCTGCGGTGCGAGCGCCTTCGGGCGGCCGTGCGGCGCTCATTGGCGTACCTCCGCCCTGGCAGGCTGCGGTGCGAGTTCGCTTGGGGGCGGCCCGGCGCTGCGCTCATGCGCCCGGCAGCGCCACCCAGTGGTTGTCGAATTGCACCCTGCGGTCCGGCGCGGCATCGGGGCTGGTGGCGGCGCTGCGGGCCAGCGTGTTCCCGGGCGCGTACCACACCCCGTCGGCGCCGCTGGCCCACCAGCGGCCCTGGCGCGCCGCCAGCGCGTAGGCCTCCCGGTGCGCCAGGCTGTGCCGCCAGCGCGCCTCGGCGTCGAACAGCGCGAGCGCATCGGCACGCGGACAGCTCACCACGAAGCCGCCGCCGGGCAGCGCGCAGATGTCGCCGCCATAGCCCTGCAGGGCCGGCTGCGCCTGCGCGGCTTTCAGCGCCTGGCCGTTCCACGCGGCGAACACCGGCGCGGCGCGCTTGGCGGCATCGTCGGGGTGCTCGGCCTGCAGCGCGATGCCCACGGTGCGCGAAGCCGGGTCCCAGGCGAGGTGGCGGATGCTGAGAAACGGGTCGTCCAGCCGCCACTGGCCGAGCAGGGCGCCGTCGCCTGGCTGCAGCGCCACCAGCGAGGCGTCCATGCGGTCGAGCTGGCGTTTGCTGCGGCCGGTCTCGGGCAGGGTGGGAATGCCGCCGTTGGCCACCAGCAGGCTGCCGGCCGGGATCCCGTCCACGCGCGCGGGCAGCACCATGAGCTGGTGCGGGTCCCTGCCGTGCGTGGGCCATTCGGCGACCTTCTCCAGCGAGGCCGGCGCGCGCACCGCCAGCCGACCCTGCACGGTTTCCAGGTCGGTCTCGGTGGTCCAGAGCGTGCGGCCGTCGGCGCTGGTCACCGCGTGGCCATTGAAGCGCCGGTCGTCCTCGATCCAGTGCCACTGCGTGCGCCCGCTGGCCGGGTGCCAGCGCAACAGCCAGTCGCCGGGGCGCCGCGCCGCCGCGAGCACGCTGCCCTGCGCTTCGAACAGCAGCCCATGCGCGCGCGTGGGCACCACCAGCGAACGCCGCACCGACCAGCGCGGCCCCGCCACGTCGATCAGCCCGATGTGCTGCTCGCCCGCCGCCTGCCAGGCCGCCAGCAGCCCCCCCGCGCCACCTCCCCGCGCCGCCCAGGCCGGCCAGCCCCCCAGCGCAGCCATGGCCAGCAGCCAGCGGCGGCGGGAGAACGGTGGGCCGGTTATTGTCGTTGCCATAGTTTGTGCCCCGGCGGCCCTCACCCCAACCCTCTCCCACCAGTGGGAGAGGGGGCCAAGACACGCTCTCCGGAGCGAGGTAGCCCCAAACCCAGAGACAGCAAGGGTCCGGCTCCGCCGGCCCGAGATGTCGTCCCCCCTCCCAGCGCCGAAGGCGCGCCAGAGAGGGGGGAAGCGGCGAAGCCGCGCAGGGGGGAGTCCACCTCAGTCCCCATCGGCATCCGAGAACCCCAGCGGCACATCCAGCGCCCCCGCCACCTCGTTCTGGAACAGCACGGTCGCGGCTTTCATCGCCTTGGTTGCCGCCAGCAGGTCGCGCTCGCCGGACTGGGGCGTCAGCGCCTCCATGGCGGCCGTGACACCGTCCAGCGCCTGGGCCCAGCGCTGCGCCAGCGCCAGGTGGCCGCGGCCCATGAGCAGCGCCTCCATGGGCACCAGCGCCTGGCCGGCGGCCGGCGGGGGCGCGCCGGGCGGCAACCGGCGGCCCTGCGCGAGCAGGCTCTGCCACTGCGCGCGCCAGTCGCGCAGGCTGGTCTCGCGGTCCAGGCGGGCGAACGGCAGCGGCAGGCCCTTGGCCGCGTTGCCGGTGGTCTGGTGGGTGGTGACAGGTTTTTCGATATGCGCCCAGCGCAACCGCTCCAACCCCGCGAGCCACTGGTTGACCCACTCGGCCAGGGCCTCGGTGGTGGCCTCGGGTTCCTCGCTCCAGTCCTTGGCGGCCCATTGGGCGAACTCGGCGTCGAGCTCGCGCGCCTCCACGGCGATGCCCTGCGCGATCAGCTCGGCGTAGCGGCAAGCGGCGGCATTGAGTGCCTGCTTCGCCCACTGGTCCATCAGCAGTTCGAGCGCGGGAAAGCCCTTGGCCGGGGTGCCCACGCGCTCCATGTCGGCCAGCGTGGCGGGCGCGCGCGCCATCGAGCGGCGCAGCAGGTCCGGGCGCGCGGGCCAGAAGTCGATCTGGCGCTGCGAGCGCCGCGTGACCAGCGGGCCGACCGAGGGCGTCGACAGCGTTTCCCAGGCCAGCAAGGCCGCCTGCCACTGCGCGCGCAGCTCGGTCAGCGAGGCCTGGCCTTTGCAGTGGCGCGCGGCCACCTCGGCGAGCCGGTCGGCCTGCGCGTGGAACGCGCGCGCCAGCGGCGGCAGGTGGTGGGTGTACACGCCCTGCAAGGCCTGCTCGGCCGAGTAGTAGGGCGCGGCCACCACGGGTGCGGCCGTTTCGGTACCAGCCGTGGCCGCCGTCTGCGCGGCGGCCAGCGGGCAGGCCAGCGCCGCCGCCAGGGCGGCGGCGATCAAAACGGTAGGCTTCATCGTCGTCATAGCGACTCCACGAATTTGACCAGGGCGTCACGGTCGCGCCGGTTCATCTTGAGCACCTGTTCCTTCGCGGCCTGGGCCTCGCCGCCGTGCCAGAGGATGGCTTCGAGCACGCCGCTGGCGCGCCCGTCGTGCAGCAGCCGCGTGTGGCCGTTGACGTCCTTGATGAGGCCGATGCCCCACAGCGGCGGCGTCTTCCACTGGCTGCCGCTGGCCTGGAAGTCCGGTCGGCCGTCGGCCAGGTCGGGGCCCATGTCGTGCAGCAGCAGGTCGGTGTAGGGCCAGATGCGCTGGCCTTCGAGCGCCGAGCTGGTGAAGCGGGGGAACGGGCCCTTGGCGGTGACGTAGCTCGGCCGGTGGCAGGTGGCGCACTGGGCCTGCGCGAACAGCGCCTGGCCGCGCAGCACCTGCGCGTTGTCCACCTGGCGCCGCGCCGCGGGCGCCAGGGTCGCCTGGTAGAAGATCACGTGGCCGAGCGTCTCGTCGTCGATCTCGGGCTGGGTGGCGCTGGCCCGGGCGGCGGGCACGATGCCGTCGCGGCCGCGGGTCTTGCCGCCGCCGTGCGGCGCGGCCAGGCAGTCGGCCTGCGCCGGGGTGCAGGTCTCGTGCGGGAACACGCTCGAGGTGATGCCGATGTCGCCGTGGAACGCCGCCGCCGTCTGGTGCGCGATGCTCGCCACGTTGGCCTTCCAGCCGAAGCGGCCCAGGCGCTCGGCCTGGGCGAACGCGTCCCAGACGCGGTTGGGCTGGCCCTTGATCGGGCTGTCGGCCGCGGCCGCCTGCTCGCGCGCGTTGCGCAGGATCTCTTGGTCCGGAATCGCTTCGAGCAGGCCGATGCCGGCGATCTGCGGCGCGATGCGCGGGCTGAGCATCGCGCCCGGTGCGAGCGGCCCGTAGGCCAGGTCGGCCAGCGTGTACAGCGGCTTGCGCAGCGTGTAGCGCGTGCCGTCGGCGAAGCGGCCCTGCAGGACCTGCTCGCGGATCTCGACCCGGCCTTCGGGCCGCACGCCCTGGATCGCGGCGTTGTTGAGCTGGTCGCCGTAGACCGGGTCGGGCCGCACGCCCAGCCTGGGGTCGGCCGCGCCGGCCACCGACAGCCGCATCAGCAGCGCCACGGTCGGCTCCGGCTCGGGGCCGAGGGTGCGCTTCCACTCGGGCGGCTCGCCCCGGCCGTCGAGCACGTGGCAGCCGGCGCACGAACGCGCGATGAAGTGCGGCCCCAGGCCGTCGCGCGCGGTGGTCGACGCCGGCGCCTCGACCCAGTTGCGCCGGAAGAACGAGTTGCCGATCACGAAGCGCGTGCGCCCCGGATCGTCCAGGTTGGCCAGCGGGAACGAGAACGCGTTCTTGCCCGTGGCGTACACCGTGGTCGCCCCCCCGGTCTTCTCGCCCAGTGGATCGTCGTCGGGACCGGCATGCAGCACGAAGACCGCGGCCAAGCCTCCCACGAGAACCCCCATGGCGAGCGCAAGGCGCATGGCTGCGGGACGAAAGAACATGATGAAAAGGCCTATAGCAATACAACAGCGCGGCAACAAAGAAAACCCCCACCCCAGAGACAGCGCGGGACGGCTCCGCCGGCCCCAGCTGTCGTCCCCCCTCCAAGCGCCGCGCAGCGGCGCGCCAGAGAGGGGGGAAGCGCCGAAGGCGCGCAGGGGGGAGTCCTAAGGCTCCACCAGGGTCAATTTGGCAATCCCCACCGCGCCCGCCGACTGCACCAGCAGCTTGGACTGCTCCACCAGGCTGTCGACGGTCTTCTGGATCGCCTGCGGGCCCGGGGCGTTGCGGCCGCCGATCAGGGCCTGGTCGAACGGTGCGGGAATCGCTTCGGCCGCCGCCAGCGAGGCGGCGATCTGCGCGGTGGTCTTCTCGGCCAGGCCGGCGTCCTTCGCCGCCACCAGGTCGCGCACGCCCGGGCCCTGCAGCAGGCTGCCGTCGCGCCGCTGGTACCGGCCCAGCCACACGTTCTGGATGCCCAGCGCGTTGGTCACGATGTCGCGGTGCGTGTTGTCCGAGAAGCAGGAGTGCTCGTCCTCCTGGTCCTGCGAATTGAGCGCCACCTCCATGCGCTCGCCGGCCAGCTCGCCGCGCGAGAGCGAGCCCAGGCCGACGATGATCTTGCGCACCGATTCCCGCCCACCCTTCTCGAAGCGGGCGCGGTAGTTGTTCTTCTTGCCCGGCTCCCAGGCCCGGACGAGGTAGCCCAGGTCATCGATCAGCAGCTCGGTGGTCACGCGCAGGTACTGGCGGCGGCGGTCGGCGTTGGGCGCCTTGCCGTCCACGTAGTCCTCGAACGAGCGGTTGCCCGGGCCGGTCTCGCTCAGGTCCTGGCCCCAGAGCAGGAACTCGATCGCGTGCCAGCCGGCGCTGATGTTCTCTTCGCCGCCGCGCTCGTTGAACTTGGCCAGGTTGGCCTTGGTGATCCGGAACTTGGGGTCGTTGATCAGCCCGGAACCGGGCTTGCCTTCCACGTAGTCCACGTAGGACTCGTCCAGCGGCCAGGCGTTGATCTGGCCCTCGGGGCCCTTGTCGTCGTCGATCGGGCCGCCGTAGAAGCGGAAGGCCTCGGTCTGGCCGTAGAACTCGCGCGCGGCCAGCCAGGCCTTGCGCGCGGCGTCCAGGCGGTCCGCCGAGGGCGCGGCCACGAAGGCGGCGATCGCGGCCTGCATGTCCTTGGCCGCCGCCAGGGTGTCGCTGTAGCTGGCGTACACCAGCGCGGCGTAGTGGCTGGCCACACTGGCATGGCTGACGGCGGCGCTGGCGGGAGCCGAGGCCGGGGCAGGTGGCGCGGGTTGCGCATGGGCCTGCGGCAGCAGGGAGAACGCGGCCGCCAGGGCCAGGGCGAGCAGGGTGGGTTTCATGGTGGAAGCGGTGGACAAGCGAAGGGATGGATGCGGTCGACCGTGGCGCGTTTCGGCTGCCGGCAAGGGTGCAGGAAAGGACGCCGGTCGACGATGGCACCAGTATAAATAAATGAGAATGATTAACAATAACCGGGGGTGGGTGGACAGCCGCCGGATTGCAGTAAAACCCCAAGCCATGAACCCCCAAGCGCTCCCTGACCCCATCCTCTGCCTCACCATGAACCCCTCGGTGGACGTGTCCACCCAGGCGCCCCGTGTGGTGCCGACCGACAAGCTGCGCTGCGGGCCCGCCCGGCGCGACGCCGGCGGCGGCGGGCTGAACGTGGCGCGCGTGGTGCAGCGCCTGGGCGGGCGCAGCAGCGCGCTGTTTCCCGCCGGCGGTCCGGCCGGCCAATGGCTGGTGAGCCACCTCGAAGCGGCGGGCCTGCCGGTGCGGCGCATCCCGCTGGCCGAGGACACGCGCGAGAACTTCACCGTGCAGGCGCAGGACGACGGCGCCGAGTACCGCTTCGTGCTGCCGGGCCCGACGCTCGCCGAGGCCGAGTGGCGGGCCTGCCTGGACGCGGTCGACACCCTGCCGTGCCTGCCGACGTTCGTGGTGGCCAGCGGCAGCCTGCCGCCCGGTGTACCGGACGACTTCTACGCGCAACTCGCCGAGCGCGTGCGTGGGCGCGGCGCGCGGCTGGTGCTCGACAGCTCCGGGCCGGCGCTGGCCGCGGCCGTCGAGGCCGGGGTGTACCTCGTCAAGCCCAACCTGCGCGAACTGCGGGACCTGGTGCAGCGGCCGCTCGATACGCCGGCGCAGTGGCGGGCCGCCGCGCAGGACCTGGTCGAGCGCGGCCGGGCCGAGGTGGTGGCGCTGTCGCTGGGCGAGCGCGGCGCGCTGCTGGTCACGCGCGAGGGCGTGTGGAGCGCCGAGGCGTTGCCGATCGCGGTGGTCAGCTCGGTCGGCGCGGGCGACAGCTTCGTCGGTGCGCTGGTCTGGTCGCTGCAGCAGGGGCAGACACCGCCCGAGGCCTTCACCTGGGCCATGGCCGCCGGCTCGGCCGCCCTGCTGACGCCGGGCACCGGGCTGTGCCTGAAGGACGACGTGCACCGGCTGCGCGAGCAGGTCCGGCTGGCATGAACGCCCCCGAAGCGCCGGCGGCGCTTCACCCCATCGTGGGCAATTAGCTCCGAGCCCTGCACGTCGATCTTGAGAAAGTCCACCGGGTGCGGCAGCGCCCCGACCTCGTCCCGCGCGAACGGCAGGCAGCGCTCGTTCGGCCCGGCCGCGCCTTGGCGACCGCACCGGGCCGCGTCGGCGGCGCCGTGGGGGTTGTGGATAACTCCCGGCCGCCACTACAATGGCCGACCGCCCGCGGGACCTTTGTCCACAACCCGAACCGCCTTTCCCTCTCCCTGCATGACCGAGGACAGCCTCCCTGAAACGCCCGTGGCGGACCTCCACGCGGACCCCCATGCGCTGTGGCCGGCCTGCCTGGACCTGTTGTCGCGGGAGATGCCCGAGCAGCAGTTCAACACCTGGATCCGGCCGCTGACGGCGACGGTCGCACCCGATGGGTCGCGGGTGTCGCTGGCGGTGGCCAACCGGTTCAAGCTGGACTGGATCCGCGCGCAGTACGCGGCCCGCATCACGGCGCTGCTGGAGACCGTGCAGGGCGCGCCGGTGGTGTTGGAGTTGGCGCTTGCTCCGCGTGAAGCGCCCGTAAAGTCGGTATCTATACCACGTACGGTGCAGGAACAGGTGCTGGCCGAACTGCCGGACCTGGCGCCGGCCGAGACGGGCGTGGGCGGCAGCCCGGTCAAGACGCGGCTGAACCCGGCGCTGACGTTCACCACGCTGGTGGAGGGTTCGGCGAACCGCATGGCGCGCGCGGCGGCGATGCACGTGGCGGGCAGCCTGGGGCAGTTGTACAACCCGCTGTTCATCTACGGCGGCGTGGGCCTGGGCAAGACGCACCTGGTGCACGCGATCGGCAACCAGTTGTTGTCCGACAAGCCGGGCGCCAAGGTTCTGTACATCCACGCGGAGCAGTTCGTCTCGGATGTGGTCAAGTCCTACCAGCGCAAGACGTTCGACGAGTTCAAGCAGCGCTACCACTCACTGGACCTGCTGCTGATCGACGACGTGCAGTTCTTCGCCAACAAGGAGCGCACGCAGGAGGAGTTCTTCAACGCGTTCGAGGCGCTGCTGGCACGCAAGAGCCACATCGTGCTGACCAGCGACACCTACCCCAAGGGGCTGGCGGACATCCACGAGCGGCTGGTGTCGCGCTTCGATTCGGGGCTGACGGTGGCGATCGAGCCGCCGGAGCTGGAGATGCGGGTCGCGATCCTGATCAACAAGGCGGCGGTGGAGAACGCGGTGATGCCGGAGGAGGTGGCGTTCTTCGTGGCAAAGAACGTGCGCTCGAACGTGCGCGAGCTGGAGGGCGCGCTGCGCAAGATCCTGGCCTACAGCCGCTTCAACCAGAAGGAGATCTCGATCCAGTTGGCGCGCGACGCGCTCAAGGACCTGCTGTCGATCCAGAACCGGCAGATCGGCGTGGAAAACATCCAGAAGACGGTAGCCGACTACTACAAGATCAAGGTTGCGGACATGTACAGCAAAAAGCGCCCGGCGAGCATCGCCCGGCCGCGCCAGATCGCGATGTTCCTGGCCAAGGAGCTGACGCAGAAGAGCCTGCCGGAGATCGGCGAGCTGTTCGGCGGGCGGGACCACACGACGGTGCTGCACGCGGTGCGCAAGATCGGCGCGGAGCGGCTGCGCAACACGGAGCTGAACCAGCAGTTGCACGTGCTCGAACAGACATTAAAGGGATGAGCCGTAATCGGCGAAAATAGCGGGATTTGGCGCCGGTGACGATGTCAGCGGCGGCGGGGGGCGTTTCGGGGGAGGAGAGGCGCCGCGGCCCCTCCATCGGCAAGCATGCAAGCAACCAGAGAACGAAAGCATCCAACATGATCGTTTTGAAATCGACCCAGGACAAACTGCTGGCCGCGCTGCAATCGGTGGCGGGCATCGTGGAGCGCCGCCACACGCTGCCGATCCTGGCCAATGTCCTGTTGCGCAAGACGGGTTCTCAGGTGCAACTGACCACCAGCGACCTGGAGATCCAGATCCGCACCACGGCCACGCTGGACGGCGACGATGGCAACTTCGCGACCACGCTGGGCGCGCGCAAGCTGATCGACATTCTTCGCACCATGCCGGGCGACCAGGTGGTCAGCCTCGAATCGAACGCGGGCAAGCTGATTCTCAAGGGCGGCAAGAGCCGCTTCACGCTGCAGAGCATGCCGGCCGAGGACTTCCCGCTGGTGCAGGAGTCGGCCAGCTTCGGCCCGGTGTTCTCGGTGCCGCAGAAGACGCTCAAGAGCCTGCTGGGCCAGGTGTCGTTCGCGATGGCGGTGCACGACATCCGCTACTACCTCAACGGCATCCTGTTCGTGGCCGAGGGCCGGCAGCTCAGCCTGGTGGCGACCGACGGCCACCGGCTGGCGTTCGCCTCGGCCACGCTGGACGTGGAGGTGCCCAAGCAGGAGGTGATCCTGCCGCGCAAGACGGTGCTGGAGCTGCAGCGCCTGCTGTCGGACAAGGAAGGGGCGATCGAGATGCAGTTCGCCGCCAACCAGGCCAAGTTCGGCTTCGACGGCATGGAGTTCGTCACCAAGCTGGTCGAGGGCAAGTTCCCCGACTACAACCGCGTCATCCCCAAGAACCACAAGAACATCGTCACCCTGGGCCGCGCGCCGCTGCTCTCCAGCCTGCAGCGCACCGCCATCATGACGAGCGAGAAGTTCAAGGGCGTGCGCCTGAACGTCGAGCCCGGGCTGCTGCGCGTGGCCTCGAACAACGCCGAGCAGGAGGAGGCGGTGGACGAGCTCGACATCGACTACGGCGGCGACACGATCGAGATCGGCTTCAACGTGACCTACCTGATCGACGCGCTGCAGAACATGTCGCAGGAGATGGTGCGGGTGGAGCTGTCGGACGGCAACAGCTCGGCGCTGATCACCAACCCCGACGACAACGCCTTCAAGTACGTCGTGATGCCGATGCGCATCTGACCCCCCGACGCATCAGCTTGCCCGGAGCCCGACCGACCCGCTGACCAGCGGGTTTGGCGTTTTTAGAAGTCTGTGAGATTCATGTATGTCTGAAGCCAACCCGCCCGCCACCGACGCCCAAACCGGGGTGGAGGCCGCCGCCGCCGACGCCTTGCCCAAGGCTGCCGTGCCCAGCGACACGTATGGCGAGGGCGCGATCCAGATCCTGGAAGGCCTGGAAGCGGTGCGCAAGCGCCCCGGCATGTACATCGGCGACACCTCCGACGGCACCGGCCTGCACCACCTGGTGTTCGAGGTGGTGGACAACTCGATCGACGAGGCGCTGGCCGGCCATTGCGACGACATCGTGGTGACCATCCACACCGACAACTCGATCAGCGTGGTGGACAACGGCCGCGGCATCCCGACCGGCGTGAAGATGGACGACAAGCACGAGCCCAAGCGCTCGGCGGCCGAGATCGCGCTGACCGAGCTGCACGCCGGCGGCAAGTTCAACCAGAACAGCTACAAGGTCTCGGGCGGCCTGCACGGCGTGGGCGTGAGCTGCGTGAACGCGCTCTCGCAGTGGCTGCGCTTGACGGTGCGGCGCGACGGCAAGGTGCACCAGATCGAGTTCGCGCGCGGCTTCGTGCAGAACCGCCTGCTGGAGACGACGCCCGAGGGCGTCGGGATCTCGCCGATGCGCGTGACGGGCACGACCGAGAAGCGCGGCACCGAGGTGCACTTCCTGCCCGACGACGAGATCTTCCGCGAGAACAGCGACTTCCACTACGAGATTCTTTCCAAGCGGCTGCGCGAGCTGAGCTTCCTCAACAACGGCGTGCGCATCCGCCTGATCGACGAGCGCAGCGGCAAGGAAGACGATTTTTCCGGCGCCGGCGGCGTCAAGGGTTTCGTGGAGTTCATCAACAAGGGCAAGACCGTCCTGCACCCGAACATCTTCCACGCGCTCGGCGAACGCATGAGCGACCAGGGCACGAACATCGGCGTGGAAGTGGCGATGCAGTGGAACAGCGGCTACAACGAGCAGGTGCTGTGCTTCACCAACAACATCCCGCAGCGCGACGGCGGCACACACCTGACCGGCCTGCGCGCGGCGATGACGCGGGTGATCAACAAGTACATCGAAGAGAACGAGCTGGCCAAGAAGGCCAAGGTGGAGATCACCGGCGACGACATGCGCGAGGGCCTGTGCTGCGTGCTGAGCGTGAAGGTGCCCGAGCCCAAGTTCAGCAGCCAGACCAAGGACAAGCTGGTCTCCAGCGAGGTGCGCGGCCCGGTGGAGGACATCGTGGCCCGGCTGCTGAGCGACTACCTGCAGGAGCGGCCCAACGACGCCAAGACCATCTGCGGCAAGATCGTGGAGGCCGCCCGGGCGCGCGAGGCGGCGCGCAAGGCGCGCGAGATGACGCGCCGCAAGGGCGTGCTCGACGGCATGGGCCTGCCGGGCAAGCTGGCCGACTGCCAGGAGAAGGACCCGGCCCTGTGCGAGATCTACATCGTGGAGGGCGATTCGGCCGGCGGCAGCGCCAAGCAGGGGCGCGACCGCAAGTTCCAGGCGATCCTGCCGCTGCGCGGCAAGATCCTCAACGTGGAAAAGGCGCGCTACGAGAAGCTGCTGACCAGCAACGAGATCCTGACGCTGATCACGGCGCTGGGCACGGGCATCGGCAAGGCCGGCGGCGAGGGCAATGGGAACGGAAACGGCAATGGCGCGGGCGCGGACGACTTCAACGCCGCCAAGCTGCGCTACCACCGCATCATCATCATGACCGATGCCGACGTGGACGGCGCGCACATCCGCACGCTGCTGCTGACCTTCTTCTACCGGCAGATGCCCGAGCTGGTGGAGCGCGGCCACATCTACATCGCGCAGCCGCCGCTGTACAAGGTGAAGGCCGGCAAGGAGGAGCTGTACCTCAAGGATGGCCCGGCGCTCGACAGCTTCCTGCTGCGCATCGCGCTCAAGGACGCCGCCGTCTCCACCGGCGGCGCCACGCCCACGGTCCTGAGCGGCGACACCCTGGCCGAGCTGGCGCGCAAGCACCAGGTGGCCGAGAACGTGATCGCGCGCCTGTCCAACTTCATGGACGCCGAGGCGCTGCGCGCGATCGCCGACGGCGTCGCGCTCAACCTCGACAGCCTGGAACAGGCCGAGGCCAGTGCCGCCGCGCTGCAGGCCAAGCTGCGCGAAGCCACGGCCAGCGGCGTGCCGGCGGAGGTGACGGCCGAGTTCGACGTGCGCACCGACAAGCCGATCCTGCGCATCAGCCGCCGCCACCAC
>CAZAPJ010000076.1:0-20296 GCA_964487025.1 uncultured Hydrogenophaga sp. | reverse complement strand
CGCAGGCTTGGACGTGCCCGAAGAGCCGCCGCCTCTGGCGGCGGCACGGAGCCGCGAAGCGGCGCAGGGGGGTGCTTCATTTCATTAAGTGGCCGGCCGCCTCGTAGTAGCGGCGCGCGCCCGGATGCAGGGCAATGGAGGGTTGCGCCATCGCGGCAGGCACCAGCGGATAGCTCAGGGGGCTGCGCTGTGCCGGCAGGTGCCGGTACTGCCGCTCGATCGCCGCGCGCGTCTCCACGAGGCACCATGTCAGGAGATGGGCGATGTCGTCCGGCATGTCGTCGCGAACCAGGATCAGGAAGTCCGAGAAGTCCAGCGCGGGCAGCGGCGCATCCAGCGTGCGCCAGTAGCCCGCGGGCAGGTCGTTGCGCCGGAAGCCATAGTCCCTGGCCAGTTGCTGCAGGGCGGCCTCTTCCGATGGCAGGGGAACCACCTTGCCGGACTCGACGATGTCGGACCACCAGGGCGTCATGATCGCTTCCTGCAGCACCCCGTCGACTTCGCCGTCCTGCATGCGCTGAAGGCTCTCGCGCGGATTGGAATCTTCCACGTAGGTGCCGCCCCAGCCGGCGAACGTGGCTTCGTCGATGCCATGCGCCTGCATGAACAGGCGCGCGACGTAACCGATGAAGTTGGTGCCGTCGTCGCGCGAGGTGGCGATGCGCAGCGCCGGTTGCTTCTGCCGAAGCGCCTCGAAGCTCCGGATGCCGAGATCGGGGCGCAGGGCCAGCACCATGCGGTCGTTCTGCGGGAGCACCGCCAGCGCGCGCAGGTGCGGCGCGGGCCGCCCCTGGAAGATGAGGCGGCCGTCGAGGGCGGCCGGCATGAGCATGGCCGGCGTGACGATGCACAGGTCGGCCTCGCCCTCCTCCACCAGGTCGATGGCCTCGATGCCGCCGGCCCGGATGCTCCAGATGGCCACGCGGCTGCGCGGACCGCTGCGTTTGCAGAACTCCTCGCACAGCCATGAGCAAATGCGATGGAAGTTGGCCTGGCCCCAGTCGCCGACGAACCGGAGGTGGTGCGATCGCTCGATGCGCGGAGAGGTGCTGGAAGTGGTCATGAATGCGGTTCCCCTGCGCGTCATTCGGGCTTCACGCCGGCGTCCTTGATCACCTGCTGCCAATAGGCGGTCTGCGCCTTGAGGAGTTTGGCGAATGCCGCGGGGCCCTGGCTGTTGGGCTCGAAGCCCAGGGTGATCAGGCGTGCCTTGACTTCCGGCTGGGCGAGCACCTGGAGGACATCGCGCGCGATTTCGTCGACCAGGCGCTGGGGCGTGCCCGCAGGCACGACCAGTCCGCCAAAGCCCACCGTCTCGAAGCCCGCATAGCCGGCCTCCTTCATCGTGGGCACATCGCGGCTGAGCGGCGAACGCTCCGCGCCCGTGCTGGCCAGAATGCGGACCCGGCCGCTCTGCACGTGCGGCAGCAGGTCCGAGTAGCTGGCGAACGTGCTGCTGACCATGCCGCCGGCCAGATCGACCACGGCGGGCGCCACGCCCTTGTACGGCACGTGCAGCAGGTCGATCTTGGCCTGGTGAGCCAGTTGGCTCGCATTCAGGTGCGGCGTCGAGCCGTTGCCTGCGGAGGAGT
Organism: uncultured Hydrogenophaga sp.; assembly: GCA_964487025.1. Lineage (GTDB taxonomy): Bacteria > Pseudomonadota > Gammaproteobacteria > Burkholderiales > Burkholderiaceae_C > Hydrogenophaga. The sequence continues at coordinate 18,704 of CAZAPJ010000076.1, read as the reverse complement.
AGGAAAACCGCGCGCCCGGCGCCTTCGCCAGGGCCACGAACTCCTTGACGGTGCGGGCGGGAATCTGGCCGTTCACCGCCAGCCAGAGGCGCGCATCGAACATCTGCGCGACCGGCGCGAAGCTGGTGACCGGATCGTAGTCCAGCCGGGTGGACAGGAACGGCGCCTGAATCGTCGGCGTCACGGCCAGCAGGATGGTGCGGCCATCGGGAGCGGCCTTGGCGGCGGCGCTGGTGGCGAGGATGGTCGCGGCTCCCGGGCGGTTGTTGACCACGACGGGAATGCCCCACGACTTGGCCAGGCCCTCCGCCACCGCCCGCGCCGCGTTGTCGAACGAACTGCCGGACGAGGCCGGCGTGATCAACGTGACGATGCCGCCTTGAAACGGCCCGGCCCAGGCGGCGCTCGCCGCGCCCAGGCCGATGGCAATGGCGGCCAAGGTGCGCGCCAGGATGCTGGATGGTTTCATGGTGTCTCCTTTTGCCTTTGAGAATGCGAAGCGACGAAAAAGGGCTGCCATGGTGTCTCCGCGCCATGGCAGCGGTCAACGCCAGTTCTTACTTTGTGAGAATCCGGCTCGGGAATGGGGCCGCAGGCCATGGGCAGGTCCGAACGCCGCTCCGTGGCTTGACTCTTGCTAGCATCGCGATCGGACGCGCCTGACGCTTCCGCCGAACACGACGAACGTACCGAAGAAAGCACCGAATGGCCATCCATGTCGCCCTAAGCCACGTCACCCAATACCGGTACGACCGCCTGGTCAAGCTCGGTCCTCAGGTCATCCGCCTGCGGCCCGCGCCGCACAGCCGCACCAAGGTGCTCTCGTATTCGCAGCGCATCGAACCCGCGAACCACTTCATCAACTGGCAGCAGGACCCGTTCGCCAACTACCAGGCGCGGCTGGTGTTTCCCGAACCGACGACCGAATTCAAGGTCACGATCGACCTGGTGGTCGAGATGGCGGTCCACAACCCGTTCGACTTCTTCCTCGAACCGGCCGCCGAGCAGGTGCCGTTCTCCTACGCCGAGGCGCAGCGGCAGGAACTGGCGCCCTACCTGGCCACGGGGCCGCTCACGCCGCGGCTCGAAGCCTACCTGGCGCAGGTCGACCGCAGCCCCCGGCGCACCATCGATTTCCTGGTCGACCTGAACCAGCGGCTGCAGCGCGACATCGCCTACACCATCCGCATGGAGCCCGGCGTGCAGACGCCGGAAGACACGCTCGCGCTCGGCAGCGGCTCGTGCCGCGACAGCGGCTGGCTGCTGGTGCAGATGCTGCGCCACCTCGGCCTGGCGGCGCGCTTCGTCTCGGGCTACCTGATCCAGCTCGCGCCGGACGTGAAGTCGGTCGACGGCCCCAGCGGCCCCGAAAACGACTTTACCGACCTGCACGCCTGGTGCGAGGTCTTCCTGCCCGGCGCGGGCTGGATCGGCCTGGACCCGACCTCCGGCCTGCTGGCGGGTGAAGGCCACATCCCGCTGGCCTGCACGCCGCAGCCCTCGAGCGCGGCGCCGGTGGAAGGCGGGGTCGACCCCTGCGAGGTCGAGTTCAGCCACCACATGGGCGTGACGCGCATCCACGAGTCGCCGCGCGTCACCAAGCCCTACACCGACGCGCAATGGGCCGGCGTGCTGGCCCTGGGCGAGCAGGTGGACGCCGACCTGGCGAAGCACGACGTGCGCCTGACCATGGGCGGCGAGCCGACCTATGTCGCCACCGGCGACCGCGACGCGGCCGAGTGGAACACCGATGCGCTCGGCCCCACCAAGCGCGGCTACGCCACCGAGCTGCTGGACCGGCTGCGCACGCAGTACGGCGCGGGCGGCTTCGTGCACATGGGACAAGGCAAGTGGTACCCCGGCGAGCAGTTGCCGCGCTGGGCCCTGTCGCTGTTCTGGCGCGCCGACGGCGAGCCGGTCTGGCGCGACCCCGCGCTGCTGGCCGACGAGCGCGACGAAGCCCACTACACCAGCGACGACGCGCGCCGCTTCACCCAGGCGCTGGCGCGCACGCTCGGCCTGTCCACGCAGTACATCACGCCCGGCTACGAGGACACCTGGTACTACCTCTGGCGCGAGCGCCGCCTGCCGGTGAACGTGGACCCGTTCGACAGCCGGCTCGACGACGAGCTCGAACGCGCGCGCCTGCGCCGCGTGTTCAGCCAGGGCCTGGAAGCCACGGTCGGCTACGTGCTGCCGCTGCAGGCCTCGGGTGCCAGCCCGGGCCTGGCGGGCGCGGTCTGGTCCACCGGCCCCTGGTTCTTCCGCGACGAGCGCATGTACCTGATTCCCGGCGACTCGCCCATGGGCTACCGGCTGCCGCTGGACTCGCTGCCCTGGGTCTCGGCCGGCGACTACCCATACCACATCGAACGCGACCCGCATGCCCCGCGCGACCCGCTGCCGCGCGCGGCGGCGCTGCGGCGCCAGCTGGCGCCGCACCAGGCGGGCGGCGGCTTCGCCGAAGGCGGCACGGTCGCCCTGCAAGCCGGCGTGGACGCCGGCGCCGGCAGCGAAACGCTGGAAAGCCGCACCGCGCCAGCGCCGCAGGCGCTGGCCGCGCGCCTGCCGCAGCGCGGCGAATCGGCCGCCTGGCTCGCGCGCACCGCGCTGTGCGTGGAGGCGCGCGACCCCAACCGCGCCAACGGCCCGAAAGCCGAAAACGCCGGCGGCGCCAAGAGCAGCCACCTCTACGTCTTCATGCCGCCGCTGGCGCACCTGGAGGACTACCTGGACCTGCTCGCCGCGATCGAGGCCACGGCCGGCCAACTGGGCCTGCGCGTCGTGCTCGAAGGCTATCCGCCGCCGCGCGACCCGCGCCTGAAGATGCTGCAGGTCACGCCCGACCCCGGCGTGATCGAGGTCAACATCCACCCCGCGCACCACTGGCGCGAACTGGTCGAGCACACCGAGTTCCTCTACGACGCCGCGCACCACACGCGCCTGTGCGCCGAGAAGTTCATGACCGACGGCCGCCACACCGGCACCGGCGGCGGCAACCATTTCGTGCTCGGCGGCGCCACGCCGGCCGACTCGCCGTTCCTGCGCCGGCCCGAGCTGCTCGGCAGCCTGCTGGCCTACTGGCACAACCACCCGTCGCTGTCGTACCTGTTCAGCGGCCTGTTCATCGGCCCGACCAGCCAGGCCCCGCGCGTCGACGAGGCGCGCAACGACCAGTTGTACGAACTGGAGATCGCCCTGGCGCAGATCGAGAAGAACCGCCAGATCCACGGCCAGGACATGCGCCCTTGGGATGTGGACCGAATGTTGCGCAACATCCTGATCGACGTCACCGGCAACACCCACCGCAGCGAGTTCTGCATCGACAAGCTGTACTCGCCCGACGGCCCGACCGGCCGCCTCGGCCTGCTGGAGCTGCGCGCCTTCGAGATGCCGCCGCACGCGCGCATGAGCATCGCCCAGCAGTTGCTGCTGCGCGCCATGGTCGCGCGCTTCTGGCAGCAGCCGTGGCGCGGCGGCCTGGCCCGCTGGGGCACCGAGCTGCACGACCGCTTCCTGCTGCCGACCTTCGTGCGCATGGACTTCGAGGACGTGTTGGAGGACATGGCCCGCTTCGGCTACCGCTTCGACATGGCCTGGTTCGAACCGCACTTCGAGTTCCGCTTTCCGATGGTGGGCCAGGTCGCCGCGCGCGGCATCGAGCTCACGCTGCGCAACGCGCTCGAGCCCTGGCACGTGATGGGCGAGGAAGGCGCGATCGGCGGCACCGTGCGCTACGTGGACTCTTCGCTCGAACGGCTGGAGGTGCGTGTCAGCGGCCTCAACGAAAGCCGCTACGTGGTCACCTGCAACGGCCGCGCGCTGCCCCTGCAGAGCACCGGCACCGCGGCCGAGTACGTGGCCGGCGTGCGCTACAAGGCCTGGAGCCCGCCCTCGGCGCTGCACCCCTCGATCCCGGCGCACGCGCCGCTGACCTTCGACATCGTCGACACCTGGCTGCAGCGCTCGCTGGGCGGCTGCCAGTACCACGTCGCCCACCCGGGCGGGCGCAACTACGACACCTTCCCCGTCAACGCCTACGAAGCCGAGAGCCGGCGGCTGGCGCGCTTCTTCCAGATCGGCCACACGCCCGGGCGCATGGAGGTGCCGCCGGCCGAACGCAGCCGGGAGTTTCCGTTCACCCTGGATATGAGATGGTGACTCCCCCCTGCGCGCCTTCGGCGCTTCCCCCCTCTCTGGCGCGCCGCTGCGCGGCGCTTGGAGGGGGGACGGCATCTCGGGCCGGCGGAGCCGGACCCTCGCTGCCCCTGGGTTGGCTCGGCTCGCTTCGCTTGCCTCAGGAACCCGGCAGACCACCTGTGTGATGGATGCAACGGAGTGGTGATGGCGCTGTCGGGGGCGGTCGCGGCTGCGGGCATACTCGGGCCCCGTGGATCCTGAACCGACTGCCTCTCTCTTCGACGGCCTGCGACCCGACAGCCCGGGTGACTGGGCCTTGTCGCTGTCGGTGCCGGCCGACGCCGGCCATCGCGACGAGTTGCGGGCGGGGGATGCGGTTTCGGGCTGGCCGGGGCTCGCGCCGGCCTGGGCCCGCTTCCTCGAACACATCGGCACCGAAGACGGCTTCGCCGACCTGAACCGCCGGCACGAGAACCTGCAGCGCCAGATCCGCGACAACGGCGTGACCTACAACGTGTACGCCGACGCGGCGCGGGGCCTGGAACGCCCTTGGGCGCTGGACCTGTTCCCCAAGCTCGTCACCCCGGCCGACTGGGTGAAGATCGAGGCCGGCGCGCGGCAGCGCGCGCGGCTGCTCAACGCCATGATGGACGACCTGTACGGCGAGCGCGAGCTGCTGCGGCGCGCGCTGCTGCCGGCCGCGCTGGTGCAGGGCCACCCGGGCTACCTGCGCGCCATGCAGGGCGTGCGGCCGGCCGGCGGCACCTGGCTGCACATCGTGGCGCTGGACCTCGCCCAGGGCCCCGACGGCCAGTGGTGGGTGGTGGGCCAGCGCACGCAGGCCCCTTCCGGCCTGGGCTACCTGCTGGAAAACCGCATCACGGTCTCGCGCCAGTTCCCCCAGGCCTTCGCCGACATGAAGGTGCAGCGGCTGGCCGCGAGCTACCGCGCGCTCATGGACGGCATCCAGCGCATGGCGCCCGAAGGCGAGCAGGCGCGCATCGCGCTGCTCACGCCGGGCCCGTACAACGAGACCTACTTCGAGCACGCGTACCTCGCGCGCTACCTGGGCCTCACGCTGGTCGAAGGCAGCGACCTCACGGTGCGCGACCAGCGCCTGTTCCTCAAGACGCTGGGCGGCCTGGAGCCGGTGCACGCGCTCATCAAGCGGCTCGACGACGAGTGGCTGGACCCGCTGGAGCTGCGCGCGGACTCGCGCCTGGGCGTGCCCGGCCTGCTGCAGGTGCTGCGCGCCGGCAACCTGCTGCTGGCCAACGCGCCCGGCTCGGCGCCGCTGGAATCGAGCGCTCTGCTCGGCTTCCTGCCCGCCATCAGCCGCCACCTGCTGGGCGAAGCGCTGTGCCTGCCCTCGCTGGCCACCTGGTGGTGCGGCGAGGACGCGGCCCTGCGCGAGGCGCTGCCGCTGCTGCGCGGCAGCGTGATCAAGCCGACCTACCCGCGCTCCGGCCTGGAGACCGTGATGGGCCAGCACCTGGACGAGCGCCAGCTCGACGAATGGGCGGGCCGCCTGGTGCGCCACCCCGACCACTACACCGTGCAGTCCTGGCTGCCGCTGTCGCAGACGCCCACCTGGTCGGGCGAGCGCCTGGTGCCGCGCTCGGCCATGCTGCGCGTGTTCGCCCTGGCCGACGGCCCCGGCTCCTGGCGCGTGCTGCCCGGCGGCCTGGTGCGCCTGGCGCCGCGCGGCGAACTCATCGCGGCCATGCAGCGCGGCGGCAGCAGCGCGGACTGCTGGGTGCTCACCGACGGCGAGGTCGACCGCACCAGCCTGCTGCAGACCACGCCGGGCACGCTGGCGCTGGCGCAGCACAAGCCCCCCGTGACCAGCCGCGCCGCGGAGAACCTGTTCTGGCTGGGCCGCTACACCGAGCGCGCGGAGAACACCATCCGCCTGGCCCGGATCGCGCTCGACCACCTGGCCGGCGGCGCGCCCGGCTCGCACCCGCTGCTGGCCTGGCTGTCCGACACCGCGCGCGAGAACGCGCTGGTGCTGCCCGACGTGCCCGCGGCCACGCTCTCGCCCCGGGTGTTCGCGCGCAGCCTGATCGCCTCGCTCTCGCCCGGCCAGGCCGCGCAGCCGCAACCGCAGCAACAGGTTCTCGGGGTGGGCTTCAACCTGCGCGCGCTCAAGGCCGCGGCCGCGCAGGTGCGCGAGCGCCTGTCGCGCGAGCACTGGCACCTGATCGAGCGCGTCGAGGCCCGGTTCGCGCACGACGGCGAGGCGCTCTCGGCCGACGCCGAGTACGCCAGCGCCGAAGCGCTGGACGCCCTGCAGCGCGCCAGCGAGCTGCTGGCCGCCATCACCGGCGCGCAGACCGACCGCATGGTGCGCGACGACGGCTGGCGCATGCTCTCGATCGGGCGCCACATCGAGCGCCTGATCATGCTCTCGCGCGCGCTGGCGCTGGCGCTCGAACACCGCTGCGTGCACGACGACGCCGGCTTCGAGGCCGTGGTGGCGCTGTTCGACAGCACCATCACCTTTCACGCGCGCCACCAGCAGCGCCGCGACATGGTGGCCCTGATCGACCTGCTCGTGATGGACCGCGACAACCCGCGCTCGCTGGCCTGGGTGGTGCACACGCTGCGCGCGCGCCTGGCCAAGATCGCCAACAGCGCCACGCCGCAGGACGCCGTGCTCGCTCGCGGCCTGCCCGACCCCGGCACCTGGTCGCTGGCCGCCCTCTGCGACGCCCAGGGCAGCCACCACGACGGCGGACCCGGCGGCCCGCCGCTCTGGCGCGACCTGGCCGACCTGCTCGACGACTGCGAAGCCTCGGCGATCGACCTCTCCGACGAGATCACGCGCCTGCACTTCCACCACGCCGACCAGCGCAGTGAGAGCTTATGAACTCCCCCCTGCGCGCCTTCGGCGCTTCCCCCCTCTCTGGCGCGCCGCTGCGCGGCGCTTGGAGGGGGGACGACAGCTCGGGCCGGCGGAGCCGGACCCTTGCTGTCTCTGGGTTGGGCGTTGCTTTGTGCGTTGCTGTTCGCGTGCCGGCCGACGGGTATTGAGATGCTGTTGCGCGTCGTCCATCGCACCCGCTACCGATACCAGGCCGCCATCGACATGGCGCAGCACGTGGTGCACCTGCGCCCGGCGGACACCGCGGTGCAGCGCGTGCTGCGGCATGCGCTGCACATCGACCCCGAGCCCGCGGCGCGCAGCGACGCCATCGACGTGTTCGGCAACCGGCGCACCTTCTTCTCGCTGCAGTCCTCGCACGCGCAGCTTGCGGTCACGGCCGACAGCCTGGTGCGCACGCAGGCGCCGCGCCGGCTGCCCGAGGGGCCGCCCTGGCGCGGCATGGGCTGGGAGCGCGTGCGCGAGCATTTCCGCTACCGCGCCCAGGCGCCGTACGACGCCGCTAGCGAGTTCCTGTTCGCCTCGCCCTACGCGCCGCGCGACGACCGCTTCGCCGATTTCGCGCGGCCCGCGATGCCGCCCGGCCGGCCCGTGCTGGAGGCGGCCCGCGCACTGATGGAGCGCCTCCATGCCGAACTTGCCTACGAGGCCGACAGCACCGAAGTGAGCACGCCGGCGCTCGAGGCCCTGGCCCAGCGCAAGGGCGTGTGCCAGGACTTCGCCCACATCATGATCGCCTGCCTGCGCAGCCTGGGCCTGCCGGCGCGCTACGTCAGCGGCTACCTGCTCACGCGCCCCCCGCCGGGCCGGCCGCGCCTGATCGGCGCGGACGCCTCGCATGCCTGGGTGTCGGTCTACGTGCCCGCGCCGCCGGCCGAGGACGGGGCGCCGCCGCAGCCCGGCGCGTGGTTCGACTTCGACCCGACCAACAACCGCTGCGGCTGGGGCAGTCCGGGCGAAGACTACGTGACCCTGGCGACGGGCCGCGATTTCGGCGACGTCTCGCCCATGCGCGGCGTGATCCAGGGCGGCGCGCGGCACAGCCTCTGGGTCGAGGTCACGGTGGCGCCGCCCGAGGAGTTCGCCGCGCTGCTTGAGCCGCGGTAGCCGACCAGGCCGGGTCGCGCCGATAGAATGGCCCGCACCGCTATCCGTTGTTTCCAGGAGCCTCCTCCCATGACCATCCAGACCGCGCTCAGCCGCCTGGGCATCACCCTGCCCCCCGTCGCCGTTCCCGCCGCCGCCTACGTGCCCTTCATGCAGACCGGCAACCTGATCTTCCTCAGCGGCCACATCGCCAGGCAGGACGGCAAGCCCTGGGTCGGCCAGTTGGGCCTGACCATGACCACCGAGCAGGGCCAGGCCGCCGCGCGCGCGGTGGCGATCGACCTCATGGGCACGCTGAACGCCGCCTGCCAGGCCGCCGGCAAGACGCTCGACGACGTCAAGCGCATCGTCAAGGTGCTCAGCCTGGTCAACTCCACCCCGACCTACACCGAACAGCACCTGGTCACCAACGGCTGCTCCGAGCTGATCGCCCAGGTCTTCGGCGACAAGGGCGCGCACGCGCGCAGCGCCTTCGGCGTGGCGCAACTGCCGATGGGCGCCTGCGTCGAGATCGAGCTGATCGCGGAATTGGGGTAGCCCGCCACTGAGCGGCGGCTGGCGTGGCGGGCCGCCTTGCGGCCGTCAGAGCCCCAGGCGCTCCTCGGCATCGAACGTCATGTGGATCTGCTTGTAGGCCTCGATCGTTTCGGGGCCGAAGCGGCGCTCGAACTCGGCGCCGATGCGCCGCGAATACGAGACCGTGTCGGTCATCCGGTCCGGCCCCTGGATGATCGCCAGCAGGCGCGCCGGCCCCGCGCTGGTGTTGCAGAAGGTGCGCATCACCTGCTTGGGCATGGCGATCAGGTCCCCCGGACCGACCGCCACGACGGACTCGTTGTCGAAGCCGGTGCAGACGTCGAACGCGCCCTCGAGGATGAAGAACGACTCCTGGGTGTCCGAGTGGGAATGCGGCGGGGGGTTGTCGTCGCTGCTGAGGCATTCGGCGATCGACATGTACAGCCCCTGGTTGCCGTACATCGGCGCGGTGCGCGAGCGCCCGACGTGGCCCTCGGGCACGATGAGCGTGAAGACCGACCCGGCCGAGAGCGCCTCGGTCGCCTCGGGCGGCAGCCCGCCGGTGCGCTTGAGGTCTTTCTTGTACGGCACCAGCTTGGCGAAGCGGGTCACGCGGCTCGCCACCGATTCGGCCTCCACTTCGACGCCGCGGCCGTCATCGAAGCGCACCCCCAGCGCGCCGAGCGCCGGAGACGGCGGCTCCGCCTCCGCGGCGTCGAAGATGGCGTCGTACGTGCCGCCGGCAGCAATGCTCAACGCGACGAGCGCGCGCACCTCGCCGCCGCCGGCGTTGGCCAGCGCATGCCGCACGCCGGCGGGCACCGACACCATGTCGAACCGATCGAGGACGAGCGTGTGCTCGAGCCTTGCGCCGTAGCGCAGTTCGAGGTGGCCCTCGAAGCAGAACACGTTCTCGATCGCATCCGGGCTGCGCCACGCCTTCGAGCGCGCGCCCTCGGCCAGGGTGAGCATGCCGGTGCAGGCGGTTGGTGGGCACGTCAGCGCGGCGCGGGCGAATCGGCCCTTCGCCTCGGAAGCGGCCATCATCGGCGTGAGGCGTCCGCCCCAGAGGCGCTGCACGGTGTCGGCATGCGCCACCGCTGGCGCTTGATCGGAAGCGCGGTACGAAGGGCCCCGAGCCAGAATGGCTTCCATCTGCGCGGTGCTCAGCGCGCCGGGCCGGGTGGCGGGTGTCGTGGTGGCTGTCATGGAAAGTTGCTCCTCAGAATAAGACGCTTCAGGTGGCCGACAGGCGGCCGGCAATGAACGCCATGGCGTCGGCCAGGCGCTCGCCTTCGAGCTCCAGGTGCGGGCCCGGGTAGGCCACCAGCCGCTTGTCCGGCGAGCCGATGGCGTCGAACAAGGCGAACGTGCCTTCGCGGTCGAAACGCTCGTCGTGCCACTGCTGCGTGAACCAGACCGGGCAGGTGATGGCACGCGCGTGCTCGAGCAGGTGCTCGCTCCTGGGGTAGCTCATGCCCCACAGCCCGATCACGGCGGCCCGGATGCGCCGGTCGGCGGCCAGCAGCGGGATGCCGTAGCCGGTCCCCATCGAGACTCCGATGTAGCCGATCGGCAGCCCCGCGAACCCGGGCAGCCGCAGCAGGGCATCGAGCGCCGCGCCCATTTCGCGGGCCATGCTGGCGTGGCCGATGCCGGCCCGCCAGGCTTCGCGGAAGCTGCTCACCGCCACCTGGGGATCGAGGTTGCCATCGGCGCGGCGTTCGCCCTGGACCGGGCCGTCGATGGCCACCACGGCCAGCTTCAGCGGCAGCGCGGCGCCGGCGATCGCGAGGATGGCCGACGACAGCTTGTGCCCGCTGCCGCCGTGGCACGCCAGGACGATGCCCCGGCAGGCCCCGGGCGGCGCCCAATAGACCGCCGGAATCGCAACCCCTTCCGACGTGACGGCCAGCCGCTGGGCTGCCATGGCCAGTTCCTGGTTCATCATTCCAGCGTGATGTTGGCCGCCGCCGCGATCTGCTTGAACTTGGCCATGTCGGCGGTAATGGCCTTGACGACCTGGTCAGGCCCACCGAAATTCGCGTTCAGCCCAATCTCGTAGACCTGCGCCTTCAGCTCGGGGTTGTTCACGGTTTTTTGCAGCGCCGCCCTCAGCTTCTCCACGATCTCCGGCGGCATGTGGGCCGGCCCGACGATGGCCTGCCACCAGATCATCTCGAACCCCTTGAGCCCGCTTTCATCGAGTGTGGGCAGGTTGGGGTAGCGGGGATCGCGGGTCAGGCTCGCCACCGCGAGCCCCTTCACGCTACCCGCGTCGAGGTGCCGCTTTGGAGCGCCATCGTGTGTGCAATCCGCCACGCCGGCAATCACGTCCAGCATCGCAGGCCCGCTGCCCTTGTACGGAACGTGAAGGGTCTGGACATTCGCCGTGGCGTTGAACAGTTCACCTATGAAGTGATTGCCGCTCCCCTGACCAGCGGACGCCATCTTCAACTTGTTGGGGTTCTTGCGGGCGTAGTCGATCAGTTCTGCCACCGAGTTCGCTGGCACCGACGGGTGGCAGACCAGAACTGTGGTGTACGCGTACAGCATCGCGACCGGCGTGAAGTCCTTGATCGGGTCGTACGCCACCGACTTGGCCACCGCGGGCAGCAGCGCCTGGCCAATGTTGTTTGCGTACAGCAAGGTGTACCCGTCCGGCGCGGCGCGGGCCACTTCCGGTGGAGCAATGCGGCCACCGCCGCCGGGCTTGTTCTCGACCACGACGGATTGTCCCAGTTCTGCCCCGAGCTTGATGCCCAAGGCGCGGGCCGTCGCATCGGTGATCGCACCCGCCGACGACGGGACGACCAGCTTGATGGGCCGGTTCGGATACGAGGACTGCGCCGGGGCCAGGCCGGCGAAGAGCGCGGCGGCCAGGCCGATCAGCAGGTGGCGACCATGAACGCGACGGTGTAGGGGATGCGGTTGCATGGGTATGTCTCCTTGTGTGTAGGAACTTTCAAGCGGTGCGCTCACAGGCGGTCACTTGGAATCGGGTTGCACCATGCCCAACTCCGTCATGAACTCGATCAAGCAGGGCCCATCCCGGGACAGGCTGTGGCGCAGCGCCGCTTCGATCTCCCGCTCATCCGACACGCGTTCCGCCTCCAGGCCGAAGGCGCGGGCCATCTCGATGAAATCGGGATTGAAAAGGCGGGTGCCCGAATGGCCACGGCGCGCCGGATACTCCCGGTGCTGGTGGATGCGGATGGAGCCGTAGCCGCCGTTGTTGAACAGCAGAAAGACCACCTTCAGCTTGCGCTCGACCGCCGCGATCATCTCGTTGCCGGTCATCAGGAAACCTCCGTCGCCGACGGTGCAGACCACCGTCCTGGACGGCTCCCGCATCTTGGCCGCCACGGCCGCCGGTACGCCGAAACCCATGGCGCCCGCGATCGGCGCCAGCATCCGTGCCGGCCCGTCGAACGTGAAGTGCCGATAGAAGGGCGCGGCGAAGCTGCCGGCATCGAAGGTGACCACCGTGTCCGGCGGTATCAGCTTCCCCAGCGCGCTCGCGATGGCCGCCGCGCTCACCACACCCGGGCGGCTCTTTTCGGCGGGCCATTGCGCATGCTGTTCGCGCAGCAGCCTCAACCGGGATGACCAGGCATTTCGTTCCGGAGAGGCCTGCCAGGCGCCGCCGGGAAGCGCCGCGCGCACCAGCGCCACCGGATCGCACTCAACCGGAATATCGGCCGTGAAATGCCGCCCGAGGTGCGCGCCGTCGGGGTGGCAATGCACCACTGTCTGCGCCGGCCGCGGCATCGTGGGAAATTGGTAGCCCTGGCTGGTGATGTCCCCGAACCGCGTGCCCAGCGCCAGCAGCAGGTCGCAGCGGTCGAACGCCTGAATCTGCTCCGGGGGATTGGCGAGTCCCAGTTCGCCGGCGTACAAGGGGTGGCTGTTCGGAAAAATGTCGTTGCGCCGGAACGAGGCCACCACCGGCACGTGCCAAGCCTGGGCGAACCGCAGCAGGGCTTCGCGCCCCCCGGGGGCGCCCAAGGCATCGCCGGCAACGATCAAAGGCCGCTCGGCGCGCCCGAGAGCGGCGCCCACCTGGTCGATATCCGACGGCAACGGCTGCCTCTCGGGCAGGGCGACCACAGGCTCCCGCACATCGGCCACGGCCTGCTGCTGGATGTCCTCGGGAAGGACGACGACGACCGGGCCCGGCGTGCCGGACAAGGCGACCTGCAATGCCCGGCGCGCCGCCAGACCCAGTTCCGAGGCTTGGGCGGGCTCGATGACCCGCTTGGCGATGCGGCCGAACATGGCCTGGTAGTCGATCTCCTGAAAGGCGCCCCGGCGAAGGTGGGAACGGGGCACCTGGCCCACCATCAGGACCAGAGGCACCGCATCCTGCTCGGCGGTATGCACCGCGATGGCCGCGTTGGACGCGCCAGGCCCCCGGCTCACCATGGCCACACTGGGGCGGCGGGTCAATCGCGCGTCCGCGATCGCCATGAACCCGGCGCCGGCTTCGTGCCGGCAGGTGACGACGTCGATGCCGGGGAAATCGTTCAGCGCATCCAGCACGCCGAGATAGCTTTCTCCGGGGACCAGGAACACCCGGTCGATGCCATTCACTGCCAAGGTCTTGAGCAGCGCGTGTGCGGACGTGAACGGGGGTGTCGGTTCCATGCTTTTTTTCGTGAAGATCGCCGACCATTACAAAAGAATCGGGCGATCGGCGGGTGCATTTCAGCTATGCCGAAACGGGTTGGCTCAGAGCTACGAACCTATACTGGCGCCGTGCACATGGACGCGGAGGCCTCGGTGGAACTCAAGCTGGTGGAACATCTTCTGGTGATCGTGGAGTGCCAGAGCATTTCGAAGGCGGCCTCCCGGATCGGCATCGCCCAGCCCGCCCTGGGCCGCCAGATCGAAAAGCTGGAACAGGATTGCGGGGTGCGGCTGCTGTACCGCCATGGCCGCGGCGTGACGCTGACCCCCGAGGGAGAGCGGTTCGTCGAAGGCATGCATCCGCTCTTGCGCGAGATGCGCTCACTCGTTGCCGACCTGCAGGCCGATCACCTCAATCCCCAGGGCCGGGTGACGGTGGGGCTCACGCCAACCATGCTGGATTTGTTTGGGCTTCGCCTGATGCACCTGGTCCGGGACAAGTACCCCGGCATCAAGCTCAGCGTGGTTTCGAACTACAGCGGCTACGTGCACGAATGGCTGACGTCGGGCGCCATCGACATCGGCTTGCTGCACGACAACCGCCGCAGCAAGCACATCACCGTGGACCCGCTCGCGACGGCCGCGCTTCACCTCGTGTCGGCGCCCCGCACGCTGACGACCGCGGAGCGCAAGGCCACGTCGTTCGACCTGCGGCAACTCGGCACGGTGAAGCTGGTGCTGCCGAGCCGCCAGCATGGGCTGCGCAAAACGCTGGAGTCCGCGAGCCAACGCGTCGGCATCGCCTTGAACGTCGACCATGAGATCGACGCCCTCCCGCTCCTGAAGGAGATCGTGCGGTGCGGCGACGCCCACACCGTGCTGGCGATCCCGGCGGTGATGACCGAAATCCTCAGCGGGGATCTCGTGGTGCGCAAACTGAAGAACCCTGCCGTCGACACCCGGCTCGTGCTCGGCATCACGCTCAACCGCCCTTACACCTCGGCCATCCGCGCGGTTCGCGGCGCGCTTGGCGAAGCCTTGAAGGACGCGGTGCGGTTCTCACCCCATCCCTGCGGGATCCGCTTCACGACATGAAATGAACGCCCCCCGAAGCGCCTGCGGCGCCTCCCCCCACTGGGGGGCGCACCCAGCGGCCCGGCAAAGCCGGTTCCGCGGGTGCACTGGGCTGGGTTGCCGCGTTCATGCGCTGCGGGTGGTGCGCAGCACCATGAAAACTGAAATGACGCCAGCCGTTCAGCGCTTCTTCTGGCGCCTTTCGTTGGCCCGCCGCACCTGACGGCTCTGGCTGGCCTGCATCTCGGCTTGCGCCTTTTCGGCGCGCCGCCGCGCGGCGCGGCGCACCACGAACCGCGCCACGCCGAAGCACAGCACCGCCAGCACGGCGGCGATCACCACACCGCCCAGATCGAGGTTTTCCATATTCACGACGCCCCCTGCGCCACACGATCAACACCACGCCTCAAGGCACCCACCCTTCCCTGCCCGCAGGCAGCCTCTGGGGACAGGAAGGCCTCGAACCGCGCCAGCTCCGCCTCCAGTTCGCGCCGGAAGCCCGCGTCGCGCGGGCGCGCCGCGGCGAACCCCAGCGCGTGCCGCAGCCGCCCGCGTTCGATGCGCAGGTTGGCCCAGCCCACGACCTGTTCGCCCCACAGCACGGGCAGCGCGTAATGGCCCATGGTGCGCTTCGACGCTGGCACATAGGCCTCGAAACGGTACGCCCAGTTCCACAGCATCTCGAAGCGCCGCCGGTCCCACACCACGGGATCGAAAGGTGCGAGCAGCCGCACGCCTTCGTCGGGCTGGTGGCGGCGCGAGGCCGGGTTTTCGTGCGCGGGCCAGAACCAGGTGGTGCCATTCACCACGGCATGGCCGTACCGCTCGCGCGCGGCTTTCACCACCGCACGGGTCTCGACGGACAACTGCGGAGCACCGTAGCGCAGCAGCGTCACCAGATACCCCAGGCTGGGGGCCGGCACCGGCGCATACAGCGCCACGATGGCGTCGACCAGCGCCTCGGCGCGCGCCCGGCGGGCCGCGGGGCTTTGATCCTGTTCGGTGTGGTCCACCGCCTCGTACACGCGGATGCCCGCTTCGCGGCGGCGCACGCGCAGCCAGCCGTGGTGGTGCATGCGCTCGAGCAGGCGGGTGCTGGCGTTGAGTTCGCCGCCCCAGTACCCGGCCACACGGCCATGGTGGGCGAAGGCCTCGCCCACCTCGCGCGGATGCACCACGCCACGGGCCTGCACGAAGGCCAGCACCTCCCGGGCGCGGTGCAGCGTGGCCGCGTCCCAGGGGTTGCGCAGCGTGCGCGGGTGCAGCAGCGCCTGCATCCCGCGCGGCACGAAGCCGTAGTTGACGAAGGCATCTTCCTCGATGCCCAGCCGCTCGTAGCGGCGCTCCAGGTCGCCCGCCCGGTAGCCGCGCACCCGCTGGTAGAGGATGAGGTCCTGCGCGCGGGCCGGTGCGCGCATGGGATCGGCCTGCACGAAGCCGAGCCGGCGAATCGCGGCCGGCAGCGTGACCGGCTTGAACAGGCTGCGCGCGATCGCGTAGCGGCGCAGCTCGGCCAGCGTGGGCGAGCTGCGCGCCATCGCCTCACTCCACCCGCGTGATGCGGTTGGGCTTGAAGCCGAGGTCCGCGGCCTTGCCCTTGCGCGCGCGGGCTGCGCGGGCGTTGTTCAGGCTGCGGATCTCCAGCGTTTCCTCGCGCGCCTTGCCGCCGCGCCCGATGCCCTCGATCTTCACGCTGCGCGTGTAGGCGGCCGCGCCGGCCAGGCTGTCCTTGGGGTCGAGGTCGAGCAGCACCAAGCCGCGGCCGCCCTTCTCCATCAGCTTGAGCTCGCCGATCTCGAAGGTGAGGATGCGCCCGCCGGTGGACGCGCAGCAGACGTGCGTGGCCGGCGCCAGCGGCTGGCTGCCGGAGCCGAACGCCGCGTGCGAGGGCGCGCATGGCGCCTCGCCTTGGCCCAGGCTCATGAGGGTCTTGCCGCCGCGCTGGCGCGACGTCATGTTCTCCACCGTGGCCAGGAAGCCGTAGCCGCCGGTGTTCGACAGCAGCAGCGTGGCGTTGGCCGGGCCGGCGAAATAGTGCAGCGGCTGGGTGCCGCTTTCCAGGTCGATCAGCGTGGTGATCGGCTGCCCGTCGCCGCGCGCGCCGGGCAGGCTGGCCACCGGCACCGAGTACACGCGCCCGTTGCTGCCGAGCACGATCAGCGTGTCCACCGTACGGCATTCGAAGGTGCCGTACAGGCCGTCGCCGGCCTTGAAGGCGAAGCTGGCGGCCTCGTGGCCATGGCCGGTGCGCGCGCGCACCCAGCCCTTGGCCGAGACCACCACGGTCACCGGCTCGTCCACCACCTTGATCTCGGCCACGGCCTTCTTCTCGGCCTGGATCAGGGTGCGGCGCTCGTCGGCGAAGGCCTTGGCGTCGGCCTCGATCTCCTTGACCATCAGGCGCTTGAGGCTGGCCGGGTTGGCCAGGATGTCCTCGAGCCGGCCCTGTTCCTCGCGCAGGTTCTTGAGCTCCTGCTCGATCTTGATCGCCTCCAGCCGCGCGAGCTGGCGCAAACGGATTTCCAGGATGTCCTCGGCCTGGCGGTCGCTCAGCCGGAAGCGCTCGATCAGCGCGGCCTTGGGCTCGTCGCTGTTTCGGATGATGTGGATCACCTCGTCGATGTTGAGCAGCACGAGCTGCCGGCCCTCGAGGATGTGGATGCGGTCCAGCACCTTGGCCAGGCGGTGCTGCGAGCGGCGGGTGATGGTGCCCTGGCGGAAGGCGACCCACTCGGCGAGCATCTGCCGCAGCGACTTCTGCGTCGGCCGCCCGTCGAGCCCGACCACCGTCAGGTTGACCGGCGCCGAGGTCTCCAGGCTGGTGTGCGCGAGCAGCGTGGTGATGAGCTCCTGCTGCTCGATGCGGCTGCTCTTGGGCTCGAACACGATGCGCACCGGCGCGTCCTTGCTCGACTCGTCGCGCACGCCGTCGAGCACCATGAGCACGCTGGCCTTGAGCTGCGTCTGCTCCTGCGTGAGCGCCTTCTTGCCGGCCTTGACCTTGGGGTTGGTGAGCTCCTCGATCTCCTCCAGCACGCGCTGCGCGCTCACGCCCGGCGGCAGCTCGGTCACCACCAGTTGCCACTGGCCGCGCGCGAGGTCCTCGATCTTCCAGCGCGCGCGCACCTTGAGGCTGCCGCGCCCGCTGCGGTAGGCCTCGGCGATGTCGGCGGCCGGGCTGATGATCTGGCCGCCGCCCGGGTAGTCGGGCCCGGGGATCAGCGCGAACAGTTCCTCGTCGGCCAGCTTGGGGTTGCGGACCAGCGCCACGCAGGCGTCGGCCACCTCGCGCAGGTTGTGGCTCGGGATCTCGGTCGCCAGGCCCACGGCGATGCCGGACGCCCCGTTGAGCAGGGCGAACGGCAGCCGCGCGGGCAGTTGCCGCGGCTCCTCGGTGGAGCCGTCGTAGTTCGGCACGAAGTCCACCGTGCCTTCGTCGATCTCGTCGAGCAGCAGGGTGGTGATCTTCGACAGGCGCGCCTCGGTGTAGCGCATCGCGGCCGCGCCGTCGCCGTCGCGGCTGCCGAAGTTGCCCTGGCCGTCGATCAGCGGGTAGCGCTGCGCGAAGTCCTGCGCCATGCGCACCAGCGCGTCGTAGGCGGCCTGGTCGCCGTGCGGATGGAAGCGGCCCAGCACGTCGCCCACCACGCGCGCGCTCTTGACCGGGCGCGCGGCGGTGTTGCCGGAATAGCCCAGCCCCATGCGGTCCATGCTGTAGAGGATGCGCCGCTGCACCGGCTTCTGGCCGTCGCAGACATCGGGCAGGGCCCGGCCCTTGACGACGGACAGCGCGTATTCGAGGTAGGCGCGCTGGGCGTAGCTGCCCAGGCTGTCGTCGGGCTCGGCGGCGGACAGCGGCGCTTCGGGGGTGTTCAGGTCAGACATCAGATATCCACTTCCACGGTGTCACCGTGGAGTTCCATCAGCTCGCGGCGCGAGGCGGCTTCGCCCTTGCCCATGAGCTTGGTGATCAGGGTTTCGGTGCCGGCGAAGTCCAGGCTGCCGAGGGTCACCGGCATGAGGCGCCGGGTGTCGGGGTTGAGCGTGGTGTCCCAGAGCTGCTCGGCGCTCATCTCGCCCAGGCCCTTGAAGCGGCTGATCTGGCATTTCTCGCGCGGCACGCCGTCCTTGGCGCACTTGTCCAGGATGGCGTGCAGCTCGCCTTCGTCCAGCGCGTACTGCTTGGCGGCGGGCTTCTTGCCGCGCGCGGGAATGTCGACGCGGAACAGCGGCGGGCGCGCCACGTAGACGTGGCCGGCCTCGATCAGCCTGGGGAAGTGGCGGAAGAACAGCGTGAGCAGCAGCACCTGGATGTGCGAGCCGTCGACGTCGGCGTCGCTCAGGATGCAGA
>CAZAPJ010000075.1:0-20326 GCA_964487025.1 uncultured Hydrogenophaga sp. | reverse complement strand
TCGTGATCGGCTCCTGGTGCGGCAAGAAGTTCCGGCCCGAGAAGGTGGCGGCGCGCGCGGGCTGGGATGGCGTGAACGCGGTCAGGAACGGGCAACTGTTCGAGATCAAGTCGGCCGACATCCTGCAGCCCGGCCCCGCGGCGCTGACCGACGGCGTGGCGCAGATGCACCGCATCGTCGCCGAGTGGATGGTGCGGCATGGCTGAAGCGACGCCGCGCCGCGGGTGCCTGCCGCGGTGGTTGTGCCTGGCCGCGCTGCTCGCCTGGGCCACGGCGCTGCAAGCCGCGGACCTGCGCATCACCGACGACCGTGGCGTGACCGTGGCGCTGCCGCAGGCGCCGCAGCGCATCGTCTCGCTGCTGCCGTCGTTGACGGAAACGGTCTGCGAGCTGGGTCAGTGCCACCGGCTGGTGGGCGTGGACCGCTACTCCAACCACCCGGCTTCCGTGCAGACCTTGCCGCAGGTGGGTGGCGGCATCGACCCCAACATCGAAGCCATCGTGGCGCTGCGACCGGACGTGGTGCTCATGGCCACGTCGGCGCGCGGCGCGCCACGGCTCGAATCGCTCGGCCTCAAGGTGCTGGCGATCGAGCCCAAGAACGCCGCCGACGTCCAGCGCACGCTGGACCGGATGGGCACGCTGCTCGGGGTGCCGGATGCGGCGCGCATCTGGCGCGCGATCGATGCCGGCGTGTCGGCCGCCGCGCAGTCGCTGCCACCCGGCGCGCGCGGACTGCGCGTGTACTACGAGGCGAGCGCCGGCGGCTACGCGGCCGGCCCCTCGTCGTTCATCGGCGAGGTGATGGCGCGTCTGGGCCTGCGCAACATCGTCGCGCCCGGGCTCGGTCCGTTTCCGCGCATCAATCCCGAGCACGTGGTGCGCGCCGATCCCGATCTGATCCTGATCGGCGCGCGCAACGCGCACGGTATGGAGCAGCGCCCGGGCTGGAGCGGCCTGCGCGCGCTGCGCGAGCGGCGCGTGTGCGTGTTCAGCGAAGCGGAGTCCGACGTGCTGGTGCGCCCGGGGCCGCGCATGGCGGAGGCCGCGCGGCTGCTGGCGCGCTGCATCGCGGAGAGGGGCGTCGCGCCGTGAGCCGCCGCCCGCGCGGCAGCCTCTGGCTGGGCGCCGCCCTGCTGCTGGGCGCCGGCGCGGTGCTGCTGCTGGGTGCCGGCGTGGGCAGCACCGGCTTCGACGGCGTGCTCCACGCCCGGCACGACCCGGTGGCCTGGCAGATCCTGTGGGATATCCGCCTGCCCCGCACGCTGGGCGCGTGGCTGGCCGGCGGCCTGCTCGGCCTGGCCGGCGCGGTGGCCCAGGGCCTGTTCCGCAACCCGCTGGCCGATCCCTACCTGCTCGGCAGCGCGTCCGGCGCGGCGCTTGGCGTGTCGCTCGCGCTGGTGCTGTTCGGCAGTTCGCCGTTCGCCACCCAGTGGCTGCTGCGCCTGGGCATGACCGGCGCGGCTTTCGTGGGCGCGGTGCTGGGCGTGGTGCTCACGCTGGTGCTGGCGCAGGGCGTGCAGCACACGCTGCGCCTGCTGCTGGCCGGCGTGATCGTGGGGGTGGTGCTGAGCGCGCTGCGCGAGCTGGTGACCCTTGCCGCGCCCGACACCCTGCAGGCCATGCAGGGTTTCATGCTGGGCAACACCGGCTTCGTGGGCTGGCCGGCCTGCGCCGTGATGGTGGCCCTGCTGCTGGTCGTGGCGGCGGTGGCGGCCGCGGCCGGGCGCGTGCTCGATGGCCTCGCGCTGGGTGAAAGCACCGCGCGCAGCCTGGGGTTGCCGCTGGCGGCGGTGCGCGCGGTGCTGGTGGCCGCGCTCGCGCTGGCCACCGGCGCGGCGGTGGCGCAGACCGGCCTGATCGCCTTCGTCGGCCTGGCCGCGCCGCACCTGGTGCGCTCGATCGTCAAGACCACGCACGGCCGTCTGATCGTGCTCAGTGCGTTCATGGGAGGGCTGCTGCTGATGGCGGCCGATGTGCTCGCGCGCTGGGTGGTCGCGCCGCAGGAGTTGCCGGTCGGCGTGCTCACCGCCGTGCTGGGCGGCAGCTACCTGCTGTGGCTGATGCACCGCCGCCGCGCGATGGAGCGGTCTTCATGACGGCCGCGTTGAGGGCCGGCGGCATCGGCGTGGCGCTGGGTGGCGTGCCGGTGCTGCACGGTGTCGACGTGGCCGTGCCCGCCGGGCGCTGGACCAGCGTCGTTGGCCCCAATGGCGCCGGCAAGTCGACCCTGCTCAAGGCGCTCGCGGGGCTGTTGCCTCACCAGGGCGCGGTGGACTTGCTGGGCCGGCCGCTGGCGCAGTGGCGCAGCCGCGAACGCGCGCGCCGGCTGGCCTGGCTGGGACAGGGCGAGAGCGGCGCGGACGATCTCAGCGTCTGGGACGTGGCCATGCTCGGGCGCTTGCCGCACCAGCCCTGGCTGGCGCCGCCTTCGCTGGCCGACCGCGCTGCCGTGGAAGCAGCCCTGCGCGCGACCCAGGCATGGGCCTGGCGCGACCGCGCGCTCGGCGCGCTGTCCGGCGGCGAGCGCCAGCGGGTGCTGCTCGCGCGCCTGCTGGCGGTAGACGCCGACGTGCTGCTGATGGACGAGCCGTTGGCCAACCTCGACCCGCCGCACCAAGCCGACTGGCTGCGCCTGGTGCGGGAGCTGGTGGCGCGGGGCAAGACCGTGGTCAGCGTGCTGCACGAGATCGGCATGGCGCTGCACGCCGACGAAATGGTGGTCGTGGCGCAGGGCCGGGTGCGGCACCAGGGCGCCTGCGGCGACCCGGCCACCCACCGTGCGCTGGAGCAGGTCTTCGACCACCGCATCGCGATCCACCCGCTGGGCGACCAATGGGTCGCGCTGCCCCGGTAGCGATCGGATCACGGGATGCCTGATGCCCGGTGAAAACCACCCACTCGCCGGGCGGCGGCGCGCGCGCTGCGTGATGGTGCTGGGCACCACCAGCGGTGCCGGCAAAAGCTGGCTCGCCACGGCCTTGTGCCGGTACTTCGCGCGGCAGGGCCTGAAGGTGGCGCCATTCAAGGCCCAGAACATGAGCAACAACGCCCGGGTGGTGGAGGGCGGCGAGATCGGCGCCGCGCAGTACTTCCAGGCGCTGGCCGCGCGCGCCGAGCCCGGCGTGCGCATGAACCCGCTGCTGCTCAAGCCCGAAGCCGACACGCGCAGCCAGGTGGTGTTGATGGGGCAGGTGGACGAGGCGCTCTCGGCCATGCCCTGGCGCGAGCGCAGCCAATGCGTGTGGCCGCAGGTGGCGACCGCGCTCGACGAACTGCGGGCGGAGAACGACGTGGTGGTGATCGAGGGGGCGGGCTCGCCGGCGGAGATCAACCTGCACGGCAGCGACATCGTGAACATGCGCGTGGCGCGGCACGCGCAGGCGCGCTGCCTGCTCGTGACCGATATCGACCGCGGCGGGGCGTTCGCCCACCTCTACGGCACCTGGGCGCTGCTGCCGCCCGAGGAGCGCGGCTTCATCCAGGGCTTCGTGCTCAACAAGTTCCGGGGCGATGCCAGCCTGCTCGCGCCGGCGCCGCAGACGCTGCACGAACTGACCGGCGTGCCCGTGGTGGCGACGCTGCCGATGTGGTGGCGGCACGGCCTGCCGGAGGAGGACGGCGTGTTCGACGACCGCACGTCCCGCGTGGATGGCCCGGTGCAGCGGACCATCGCCGTGATCGCGTACCCGCGCATCAGCAACCTGGACGAATTCCAGCCCCTGCGCAACATGCCCGGCGTGCGGCTGGTCTGGGCGCGTTGCCCGGCCGACTGCGCCGGGGCCGACTGGATCGTGCTGCCCGGCAGCAAGGCCACGGCCGCCGACCTGGCCTGGCTGCGCGCCCAGGGGCTGGACCGCGCGGTGGCCACGCACGCAGGGCAGGGCGGCGCGGTGCTCGGTGTGTGCGGCGGGCTGCAGATGCTGGGCGAGGCGCTGATCGACCCGCACGGTATCGACGGCAACGGGCCCGGGCTGGGGCTGCTGCCCGTGGTCACGCAGTTCGAGCGCGGCAAGACCGTGCGGCGCACGCGGGCCGCCTTCGGCGCGCTCGCCGGTCCGTGGGCGCCGCTCTCGGGCCTGGCGATCGCGGGCTACGAAATCCACCATGGCCTGACCGCGCCGCACCCGGCCATGGCCGCCGCCGGCCAGACCGCGCGCGAGGTGCTGCTGCCCGGCGGGCTGGGCTGGCAGAACGCGGCCGGCAACGTGCTCGGCGTCTACCTGCACGGCTTGTTCGAAGACCCCGGCGTGCTGCGCGCGCTGTTCGGCGCGCAGGCGCCCACCCTGGACGCGGTGTTCGACGGCCTGGCCGACTTCATCGAGGCCCATTTCGAGCCCGGCGTGCTCGACCGGCTCATCGCCGACACCCCATGAGCCGCCTTGCCCGTTTCGGGCGCCACTTCCTGCTGGCTCTGCAGTTCCTCACCCGCATCCCGGTCACGGGCCGGGTCATGGGCGCCCTAGCCTACCTGGGCACGGCCACGGCCACATCTGGTGCCGCCGCATGAGGCTCTGGCTGCTGCGCCATGCGCCGGTGATGCTCGAGCCCGGCCTGTGCTGCGGCGCGAGCGACGTGCCGGCCGATGCGGCGCTCACGCGCCAGGCGGCGCGGGCCATCGCGCCGCGGCTGCCCGCGGGCACGCCGGTCTGGGTGTCGGGCCTGCTGCGCGCGCAGCAATTGGCGGGCGCGCTGCAGGCCGAGCGGCCCGACCTGGGCGCCGTGCGCGTCGACACCCGCTTGAACGAGATGGACTTCGGCCATTGGGAGCTCAAGCCCTGGGCCGGGATACCCCGCGCCGCCTTCGACGACTGGATGGCCGATTTCGCGCACCACCGCTTCGGCGGCGCCGAGAGCGCCCAGGAACTCATCGACCGCGTGGCGGGCGCGATGGCCGGCTTGCGGCCCGCGCCGGCCGCCGACGTGCTCTGGGTGACGCATGCTGGCGTGATCCGCGCCGTGCGCTTCGTCCTGGCCAGCGGGCGCGTGCACATCCGGTCGGCTGCGGAGTGGCCGCGGGATGCGCCGGGGTTTGGGGAGTGGGTGGTGGTGGATCTGTAGCGCTGTGGAAGCGGGCCTCAGCCCGCCGTCTTGTCCGCGAAATCGCAGTACGCCGCCACCACGCACCTCGGGCACAGCGGCCGGCGCGCCTGGCACACGTATCGGCCATGCAGGATCAGCCAGTGGTGCGAATCCACCGCATAGGCCGGCGGCACGCGCTTCATGAGCTGCTGCTCCACCGCCAGCGGCGTCTTGCCTGGCGCGAGGCCGGTGCGGTTGCCGACCCGGAAGATGTGCGTGTCCACCGCCATCGTCGGCTCGCCGAAGGCCACGTTGAGCACCACGTTGGCGGTCTTGCGGCCGACGCCGGGCAGGGCTTCCAGCGCCTCGCGTGTGCGCGGCACCTCGCCGCCGTGGCGTTCCACCAGTCTGCGGCAGGTCTCCATCAGGTGCTTGGCCTTGCTGCGGAACAAACCGATGGTCTTGATGTAGCCCTCCAGCCGTTCCTGGCCGAGGTCGAGGATGGCCTGCGGCGTGTTCGCCACCGGGAACAGCCGGCGCGTGGCTTTGTTCACGCCCACGTCGGTGGCCTGCGCCGAGAGCAGGACGGCGGCGAGCAGCTCGAACACGGTGGTGTATTCCAGCTCGCTCTGCGGGTGGGGGTTGGCGGCCTTGAGGGTGGCGAAGAAGGCTTCTATCTGCGTGGGGTTCATGGGCGGAGTCTAGGGCCTTGTTGTTCCGGCGCCGGTGGATTTGACGACAATGCAGGCTTGCCTCGCCGCTTTCGATGGATGTCGCTCGGCGACGACCCGCGTCCGGCCGACCCCATCAACCTCGGAGGGCCCGCCATGCCCGACAGCTTCCGGATCAATGGAATCGACGTCCAGGTCGATGGGCGGGGCGACCACGTGGTGCTCATGCTGCACGGTTGGCCCGACACGCCCGCGCTGTGGGACAGCACGGTGGCCGGGCTCGGCGACGGCTACCGGTGCGTGCGTATGTGCCTGCCCGGCTACGACCTGGCGCAGCCGCCGCGGCCGCTCTCGGTGGCCGGGATCACCGCCGTCATCGGGCAGGTGGCCGATGCGGTGAGCCCCGCGCAGCCCGTCACGCTGCTGCTGCACGACTGGGGCTGCTTCTTCGGCTACGAGTTCGCCGCCCGCCACCCCGGCCGGGTGGCGCGGGTGGTGGGCGTGGACATCGGCGACACCGGCTCGGGCGCGTACCTCAAGAGCTTGCGCGTGAAGGAGAAGGCGATGATCGCCGGCTACCAGTTGTGGCTGGCGTTGGCCTGGACGCTCGGGCCCCGGCTGCCGGGGCTGGCCGACCGCATGACGCGGTTCATGGCGCGCGCCATTGGCTGCCGCAACCCGCCCGGGCAGATCGGCTGGCAGATGAACTACCCCTATGCGATGGGCTGGTTCGGGGCCTACGGCGGCCTGCGCGGCGTGGCCCGGATGGACCACCTGCTCGGCGTCTCCATCCCCATGTTGTACCTCTACGGCCGGCGCAAGCCGTTCATGTTCCATTCGGCCCGCTGGCTGGAGCAGCTCGCCGCCGCGCCGGGCTGCGCGGTGCAGGGCATGGAGACCGGGCACTGGGTGATGCGCCAGCAGCCCGCGGCGTTCAATGCCCATGTGCGCGGGTGGCTGGATCGGTCCACCGGGGGGTAGCAAGAGGGGGCCAGGCCCGCGCATCCGGCACAATGTCCGGATGCCCGCGACGACGCATACGACCTCGCCCCCGATCGCCGCCGCCGCGACGGCGCACGATGCGCCCGCAGTGGGCGAGTTCGTCACCTTTCCCGGCTCGCCGTTCGAGCTCTTCCTGCCGTATCCGCCGGCCGGCGACCAGCCCGAGGCGATCCGGCAACTGGTCGAGGGCATCGGCGACGGCGAGGTGTTCCAGACCCTGCTGGGCGTGACCGGCTCGGGCAAGACGTTCACCATGGCCAACGTGATCGCGCGCCTGGGCCGCCCGGCGATCGTGTTCGCGCCCAACAAGACGCTGGCCGCGCAGTTGTACAGCGAGTTCCGCGAGTTCTTCCCGAAGAACGCGGTCGAGTACTTCGTCAGCTACTACGACTACTACCAGCCCGAGGCCTACGTGCCGCAGCGCGACCTGTTCATCGAGAAGGACAGCGCGATCAACGAGCACATCGAGCAGATGCGCCTGTCGGCCACCAAGAGCGTGCTGGAGCGGCGCGACGTGGTGATCGTGGCCACGGTGAGCGCGATCTACGGCATCGGCACGCCCGAGGACTACATGCAGATGCGGCTGATCATGCGCAACGGCGACCGGATCGGCCAGCGCGACCTGATCGCCCAACTGGTGCGCATGCAGTACCAGCGCAACGAGCAGGACTTCGCGCGCGGCACCTTCCGCGTGCGCGGCGACACCATCGACGTGTTCCCGGCCGAACACTCCGAGATGGCGATCCGCATCGAGCTGTTCGACGACGAGGTCGAGTCGCTGTCGCTGTTCGACCCGCTCACCGGCCGCATCCGCCAGAAGGTGCCGCGCTTCACCGTCTACCCGTCCAGTCACTACGTGACGCCGCGCGAGAAGACGCTGCGCGCGGTCGAGACCATCAAGGAGGAGCTCGACGGCCGGCTCAAGGAACTGGTGGGCATGGGCAAGCTGGTGGAGGCGCAGCGGCTGGAGCAGCGCACCCGGTTCGACCTGGAGATGCTCAGCGAGGTCGGGCACTGCAAGGGCATCGAGAACTACACGCGCCACCTCTCGGGCGCGCGGCCGGGCGACCCGCCGCCCACGCTGACCGACTACCTGCCCAAGGACGCCATCATGTTCCTGGACGAGAGCCACGTGCTGATGGGCCAGTTCGGCGGCATGTACAACGGCGACCGCGCGCGCAAGACCACGCTGGTGGAGTACGGCTTCCGGCTGCCCAGCGCGCTGGACAACCGCCCGCTCAAGCTGGAGGAGTTCGAGCAGCGCATGCGGCAGGTGGTGTTCGTGTCGGCCACGCCGGCCGACTACGAGAAGCGCCATTCGGGCCAAGTGGTGGAGCAGGTGGTCCGCCCGACCGGGCTGGTGGACCCCGAACTGGAGGTGCGTCCCGCCACCCACCAGGTGGACGACGTGCTGCAGGAAATCCGCATCCGGGTGGAGCGCGGCGAGCGCGTGCTCATCACCACGCTGACCAAGCGCATGGCCGAGCAGCTCACCGACTACCTGACCGAAAACGGCGTCAAGGTGCGCTACCTGCACTCCGACGTCGACACCGTGGAGCGGGTCGAGATCATCCGCGACCTGCGCCTGGGCGCGTTCGACGTGGTGGTGGGCATCAACCTGTTGCGCGAGGGGCTGGACATTCCCGAGGTCTCGCTGGTCGCGATCCTGGACGCCGACAAGGAAGGCTTCCTGCGCTCCGAGCGCAGCCTGATCCAGACCATCGGCCGCGCCGCGCGCAACCTCAACGGGCGGGCCATTCTCTACGCCGACCAGGTCACCGACTCGATGCGGCGCGCCATGGACGAGACCGAGCGCCGCCGTGCCAAGCAGATTGCCCACAACCAGGCCATGGGCATCGAGCCGCGCAGCGTCAGCAAGCGCATCAAGGACCTGATCGACGGCGTCTACAGCGAGAAATCCGGCCGGGAAGCCGACCGGTTGGCGGCGGAGAGCGCCCAGCGCGCCAGCGTCGAAGAGATGAGCGAAAAGGACCTGGCGCGCGAGATCAAGCGGCTGGAAAAGCTCATGCTCGAGCACGCCCGCAACCTCGAGTTCGAGAAAGCCGCGGGCGTGCGCGACCAGTTGGCTCACCTGAAGGCCCAGGTGTTCGGGGCGCCGGGCGCGGACAGCCCGGCCTGAGCCGGCCACCGGGTGCCGGCGCGGCGGGGCACGCGGCCCCGCGCCGGTAAAATGTCGAGCAGAACACTGGGGTTTACGCTATACTCGACGAAAACAGTCGGGATAGCCTTCGATCAACAGACCCCACGGGTCGGGGCGGGTGGAGAAGGTGCCCTGGCGGGCGGCGCAAGCCGGTCTCCGGGCCATACCACGACGGTCAAGCCTATGTTTCAAGGAGCTTGAAGATGCGCCTCACGACCAAAGGCCGCTTTGCGGTCACCGCCATGATCGATCTGGCCCTGCGCCAGAACAACGGACCTGTCACGCTGGCCGCGATCAGCCAGCGCCAGCAGATCTCGCTCTCCTACCTGGAGCAACTGTTCGGCAAGCTGCGCCGGCACGAGCTGGTGGAGTCCACCCGCGGACCGGGCGGCGGCTACACGCTGGGCCGCAAGGCGTCGGACATCACCGTGGCCGACATCATCGTCTCGGTGGACGAGCCGATCGACGCCACCCAGTGCGGCGGCAAGGAGAACTGTCTGGGCGAGGGCCACCGCTGCATGACGCACGAGCTCTGGGCCGCGCTCAACGCCAAGATGGTCGATTTCCTCGACTCGGTGTCCCTGCAGTCGCTGGTGGACGACCAGCTCGCCAAGGGCGTGGTGGTCGAGAACGCGCCCATGATCAAGCGGGCCATCTCCAGCGCGCCCGTGGTCAAGCCGATCCGGGTGAACGCGCCCAACTCGGTGTTCGCCCTGGGGGGGAGCGCGTTGTCGAAATGAGGCTGGCCCCGCCGGCGCAACCGCAGAAACAGAACAAAACGAACCAGAGAACGAACGCCATGAGCAGCACTCCGCACTTCCCCATCTACATGGACTACAGCGCCACCAGCCCGTGCGACCCCCGGGTGGTGGACGCCATGATCCCCTGGCTGCGCGAGCATTTCGGCAATCCGGCCTCACGCAGCCATGCCTGGGGCTGGGAAGCGGAGAAGGCCGTGGAGGCCGCGCGCGCCCACGTGGCGGCGCTGATCGGCGCCGACCCGCGCGAGATCGTCTGGACCAGCGGCGCGACCGAGTCGAACAACCTGGCCCTCAAGGGCGCGGCCCATTTCTACAAGTCCAAGGGCAAGCACCTCATCACGGTCAAGACCGAGCACAAGGCCGTGCTCGACACCTGCCGCGAGCTCGAGCGCCAGGGCTTCGAGGTGACCTACCTCGACGTGAAGCCCGATGGCCTGGTCGACCTGGAGGCGTTCAAGGCGGCGATCCGGCCCGACACCATCCTGGCCTCGGTCATGTTCGTGAACAACGAGATCGGCGTGGTCCAGGACATCGCGGCCATCGGCGCGGTCTGCCGCGAGAAGGGTGTGGTCTTCCACGTGGACGCGGCGCAGGCCACCGGCCGCGTGGACATCGACGTGAAAGTCCTGCCGGTGGACCTGATGAGCCTGACCGCGCACAAGACCTATGGGCCCAAGGGCATCGGCGCGCTGTACGTGCGCCGCAAGCCGCGCGTGCGCATCGAGGCCCAGATGCACGGCGGCGGGCATGAGCGCGGCATGCGCTCGGGCACGCTGCCGACCCACCAGATCGTGGGCATGGGCGAGGCCTACCGCATCGCCAAGGAAGAGATGCACCAGGAGAACCAGCGCATCCAGGCGCTGCACGACCGGCTGGTGAATGGCCTCAAGGGCATCGAGGAGGTGTTCATCAACGGCCACGAGGCGCAGCGCGTGCCGCACAACCTGAACATGAGCTTCAACTACGTCGAGGGCGAGTCGCTGATCATGGGCATCAAGGGGCTGGCGGTGTCGTCCGGCTCGGCCTGCACCTCGGCCAGCCTGGAGCCCAGCTACGTGCTGCGCGCCCTGGGCCGCAGCGACGAGCTGGCGCACAGTAGCCTGCGTATGACGATCGGGCGCTGGACGACCGAAGAAGAGATCGACTATGCGATCGCGGCCATCAAGGACAACGTGGCCAAGCTGCGCGAGCTCTCGCCCCTGTGGGAAATGTTCAAAGACGGTATCGACCTGTCCACCATCCAGTGGACAGCGCATTGAAGGAGAAACACCATGGCTTATTCGGAAAAAGTGGTGGACCACTACGAAAACCCCCGCAACGTCGGCTCTTTCGACAAGGGCGATGACTCGGTGGGCACCGGCATGGTGGGGGCGCCGGCCTGCGGCGACGTGATGAAGCTGCAGATCAAGGTCAACCCCTCGACGGGCGTGATCGAGGACGCGCGCTTCAAGACCTATGGCTGCGGCTCGGCGATCGCCTCCAGCTCGCTCGTGACCGAGTGGGTCAAGGGCAAGACGCTGGACGAGGCGGCGGCGCTCAAGAACAGCCAGATCGCCGAGGAGCTGGCATTGCCGCCGGTGAAGATCCATTGTTCCATCCTGGCCGAGGATGCGATCAAGGCCGCAGTGGACGACTACCGCAAGAAGCACGTCAACTGAGGTAGGGGGTTGGGCGTTCGGCGTGAACACCCTTCGCTCGACGCTCCCTTCGCCCAACGCTAAACGCTCAACGCCGAACCCCAATGGCCATCACGATCTCCGAAGCCGCCGCGCGGCACGTCAACCGCTACCTCGCCAAGCGCGGCAAGGGGGTGGGCGTGCGCCTGGGCGTCAAGACCACGGGCTGCTCCGGCATGGCCTACAAGCTGGAGTACGCCGACGAGATCGCGCCGGAGGACGTGGTGTTCGAGGACAACGGCGTGAAGGTGCTGGTCGATCCCAAGAGCCTGGCCTACATCGACGGCACCCAGCTCGATTTCGTGCGCGAGGGCCTCAACGAGGGTTTCCGGTTCAACAACCCGAACGAGCGCGACCGCTGCGGCTGCGGCGAGAGCTTCAGGGTTTGACCCACCCCCGCCGCGCTGCGCGCGACCCCCTCAAGGGGGCGCCGGCGCTTTTCCATCAATGAACCTGCAATCCAACGATTTCGAGATCTTCGGCCTGAGCCCGCGGTTCGACCTGGACCGCGCCACGCTGGACGCGCGCTGGAAGGCGCTGCAGCGCGAGGCGCATCCCGACCGCTTCGCCACCGCCGACGCGCAGGCCCAGCGCCAGGCGATGCAGTGGTCGGTGCGCATCAACGAGGCCTACCAGCGCCTGAAGGACCCGCTCAGGCGCGCGGCTTATCTGTGCGAGCTGCACGGTGCGCCGGTCGAGGCCGAGCGCAACACGGCCATGCCGCCGGACTTCCTGATGCAGCAGATGCGCTGGCGCGAGGACCTGGAGGAGGCGAGCGGCCTGCCGGATCTGGAACGCATGGCCGACGAGGTGGACGCCGCGCGCCGCGCCATGCTGCAGGACCTGCGGGCCACCGCCGACGAGCGAGGCGACTGGCCCGCGCTGGCCGGGCAGGTCAGAGCCCTTATGTTCGTTGAGCGCTTTGCCGGCGACGTGGAGAGCCGGATCGATTCGCTGGGACAATAACCGGCTCCCCTCCGTCCGACTGCTTTCTCCGATCCGATCGTTGTTGCCCATGGCGCTGCTGCAGATTTCCGAACCCGGCCAGTCCCTCGATCCCCACCAGCGCCGCCTGGCGGTGGGCATCGACCTGGGCACCACGCATTCGCTGGTGGCGGCGGTGCGCCATGGCGTGGCCGAGTGCCTGCCGGCGGCCGACGGGCGCGTGATCCTGCCCAGCGTGGTGCGCTACCTCGATCCGGCCCAGGGCGGCTCCGGGCGGCAGATCGGGTTCGACGCGCTGGCGGCCCAGGTGCAGGATCCGGCCAACACGGTGAGCTCGGTCAAGCGCCTCATGGGGCGCAGCCGGGCCCAGGTGGCGGACGTCGACAAGCTGCCCTACACCGTGGTCGACCAGGACGGCATGGCCGTGGTGGAGACCGTGGCGGGCCGCAAGACGCCGATGGAGGTGAGCGCCGAGATCCTGGCCACGCTGCGCTACCGCGCCGAGGACAGCTTCGACGACGACCTGTACGGCGCGGTCATCACTGTGCCCGCCTACTTCGACGACGCCCAGCGCCAGGCCACCAAGGACGCCGCGCAGCTCGCGGGCATCCCCGTGCTGCGCCTCATCAACGAGCC
The DNA here is from genome assembly GCA_964487025.1 of uncultured Hydrogenophaga sp. Classification (GTDB taxonomy): domain Bacteria; phylum Pseudomonadota; class Gammaproteobacteria; order Burkholderiales; family Burkholderiaceae_C; genus Hydrogenophaga. The sequence continues at coordinate 7,452 of CAZAPJ010000075.1, read as the reverse complement.
CACCGCCGCGGCCATCGCCTACGGCCTGGACAACGCCGCCGAAGGCGTCTATGCGATCTACGACCTGGGCGGCGGCACCTTCGACATCTCGATCCTCAAGCTCACCCAGGGCGTGTTCGAGGTGATGGCCACCGGCGGCGATTCGGCGCTGGGCGGCGACGACTACGACCGGGCGCTGGCCGCCTGGGTGCTGGAGCGGCAGGGGATCGACTCCGCGCAGCTCGGCGCTTCCGGGCGCGCCGCGGTGCACGCCGAGGCCCGGCGCGTCAAGGAAGTGCTGTCGGCCGCGGAGAGCGAGGGCTTTCGCGCCGAAGCGGCGGGCCGCGCGATCGAGCAGACCGTCACCCGGGCCGACTTCGAGGCCTGCACCGACGCGCTCACGGCCCGCACCATGGCCACGGTGCGCAAGGTGCTGCGCGACGCGGGCGTCACGCGCGAGGAGGTGCAGGGCGTGGTGATGGTCGGTGGTTCGACCCGCATGCCCGTGGTCCTGCGCGCCGTGGGCGGCTTCTTCGGCCGCGAGCCGCTGGTCAACCTCAACCCGGACGAGGTCGTGGCGCTGGGCGCGGCGATCCAGGCCAACGCGCTGGCCGGCAACAGCCGCGACGGCGACCTGCTGCTGCTGGACGTGACCCCGCTCTCGCTCGGCATCGAGACCATGGGCGGCCTGGTCGAGCGCATCGTGCCGCGCAACAGCCCCATCCCCACCGCGCGCGCGCAGGACTTCACCACCTACCAGGACGGCCAGACCGCGCTGGCGCTGCACGTGGTGCAGGGCGAGCGCGACCTGGTGGCCGATTGCCGTAGCCTGGCGCGCTTCGAGCTGCGCGGCATTCCGCCCATGGCGGCGGGCGCGGCGCGCATCCGCGTCACTTTCACCATCGACGCCGATGGCCTACTCTCGGTTGCGGCCAAGGAACTGGGCAGCGGGGTGGAGGCGCGCGTGGACGTGAAGCCCGCCTACGGCCTGAGCGACGAGCAGATCGCGGCCATGCTGCAGGACAGCTTCGCCACCGCGCAGCAGGACATCCAGGCCCGCGCACGGGTCGAAGCCCGGGTGGACGCCGAGCGCCTGATCGCCGCCACGCGCACCGCCCTCGCGGCCGACGCGGACCTGCTCTCGCCCACCGAGCGCGAGCACATCGAGGTCCTGATGGCCGCGCTGGCCGCCGCCGTGGAGCAGGGCGCCGACACCGCGGCGATCGAAGCCGCGACCCGCGAACTCGCCCAGGGCACGGAGTCCTTCGCCGCGCTGCGCATGAACCGCGGCATCCAGCAGGCGCTGGCCGGCAAGAAGCTCGAAGAAGTCTGAAGAATGACGGCGCGTCTTTTCCTTTTCTCCCATGCCCACGATCAAGATCCTGCCCCACGCCGAATACTGCCCCGAGGGCGCCAGCATCACCGCGCCGGCCGGCACCTCCATCTGCGAAGCGCTGCTCGACAACGACATCCGCATCGAACATGCCTGCGACATGAGCTGCGCCTGCACCACCTGCCACGTGGTCGTGCGAGAAGGCTTCAACAGCCTGAACGAGATGGACGAGAACGAAGAGGACCTGCTCGACCGGGCCTGGGGGCTGGAGCCCCATTCGCGCCTGTCGTGCCAGGCCATCCTGGCGCAGGCGGACGTGACCGTCGAGATTCCCAAGTATTCGATCAACCACGCGAAAGAAAACCATTGAGCCCCCACGCTCCGCCGCTGCGCGGGTCGCTGCCCCCCGAGGGGGCTGATCCGGCTTGGGGCGGCCCGGCGCCGGATCCATTGACGCAAACATGCCATGAGACAAATCGTTCTTGACACCGAAACCACCGGCCTGTCCGCCGAGACCGGCGACCGCATCATTGAGATCGGCTGCGTGGAGTTGCTCAACCGCAAGCTCACCGGCAACAACCTGCACTTCTACGTCAACCCCGAGCGCGACAGCCATGAGGACGCGCTCAAGGTGCACGGCATCAGCAACGAGTTCCTGCGCGACAAGCCCAAGTTCGCGGTGATCGCCGACGAGCTGATCGACTACCTGCGCGACGCCGAGATCATCATCCACAACGCGCCGTTCGATATCGCCTTCCTGAACAAGGAGATGCAGCTGCTGGGCCGGCCGCCGATCACCACCGTCGTCGCGCAGGTGACCGACAGCCTGGTGATGGCCAAGGAGATGTTCCCGGGCAAGCGCAACGGCCTGGACGCGCTGTGCGACCGGCTGGGCGTGGACAACTCGGGCCGCACCCTGCACGGCGCGCTGCTCGACGCCGAGCTGCTGGCCGACGTCTACATCAACATGACGCGCGGGCAGGACGCCCTGCTGATCGACCTGGGCGACGCGCCGGGCGAGGGCGGCGTGATCGAGCAGATCGATCTCAGCCGCTTCGACCTGCCGGTGCTGAGCGCCAACGAGCAGGAGAGCCAGGCGCACGAAGCGCTGCTGGCCGAGCTGGACAAGGCCAGCAAGGGCAGGACCATCTGGCGCCTGCAGCAGGCCGACGCCGCCTGACCTCCGTTTCACCGCCCGCCTTTGGGAGCGGCCGGAAAGCCGGCTATAATCCAAGGCTTCCGAGCGATCGGATTGGCCCGCACCGATAGGTGAGCCGGTCCATCGGCCGGGCGGTTAGCTCAGTGGTAGAGCACTGCCTTCACACGGCAGGGGTCGCAGGTTCGAACCCTGCACCGCCCACCAGGAAAATCCTTCTGAATCAAGCCCTTGCGAGAAGTCGCCGGGGCTTTTTCTTTGTGCGGCTCGGTGTCGATGCGATCTCCGGTGCAAAATTCGGAAGAACTCGAACACAGCCCCAGCACAAAATGAAAAGCATGCACATCGCCGACTGGTCCGACCTGGGGGGTGCCGCATGAGCGGGGGGCCTCTCGAAGGCGTACGGGTCCTCGATCTCACTTCCGTGCTTGTCGGCCCCGTCGCGACCCAGTTTCTGGCCGACTACGGGGCGGATGTCATCAAGATCGAACCACCCGAAGGCGACCTGATGCGCAAGCTCGGAGGACGGTCGCCCTCCGGCGATATGTCGCCGAAATACCTTCATTTCAATCGCAACAAGCGTTCGGTGGTGCTCGACCTCAAGCGAGAAGATGCGCGCAGTGCCATCCAATCGCTGTGCGCCACGGCCGACGTGGTCGTGGTGAACATGCGTGGAGGTGCGCTCGAGCGCGCCGGTTTGACCGCGCAAGCCTTGCGCGCCCGGAACCCTCGGCTGATCCATTGCTGGTTGACGGGCTTCGGCCAGGCGGGAAGGTACGCCGACAAGCCGGCCTATGACACCATCATCCAGGGCGCCAGCGGCGTCGCCGGCGCCATGGAGCGTTTGCATGGAACGCCGGGCTACGCGCCGGTGCTGATGGCCGACCACACGGTCGGGCTCATCGCCGTGCAGATGATCGTGATGGCGCTGTACCGCCGGGAAAAGACCGGCGATGGCGACGCAGTCCAGGTGCCGATGTTCGAGAACATGGCCGCCTTCATGCTGAGCGAGCACATGTCGCTGCGCAGCTTCGATCCGCCATTGGGCGGCACGGGTGACCCGCGCATTCTCGATCCGCAGAACCGCCCTCTGCCGACACTCGACGGGTACATCTGCATTTCCGCCAACACCGATGCGCAGACCTTTGCGTTCTTCGACGCGATCGGGCGGCCGGAGATGAAGGCGGACCCTCGCTTCAACACGGTCGCCGCGCGGTTCGCGAACGTCCAGGACTACTTCGAATTCCGACTGGGTGCGCTTCGGGAGAAGACCACGGCGCAATGGCTGGATATTTTCGACCGCTGCAACGTCCCTGCGATGCCGTACCACACCCTCGAATCCTTGCTGGACGATCCCCACCTGCGCGACGTCGGCCTGCTGACGAAAACCGACCATCCCACGGAGGGGGCGGTTTGGAACATCGGTCTTCCCAACCATCTTGCGTCCGGTGCCCGCACCGACTACCTCCCGCCACCGACCCGAGGGCAGCATACCGAAGAGGTCCTTTCGGAGGCCGGCTTCGACAGCGGGACGATCCGCAGGCTGCGGGCTGCCGGCGCACGGCACTAAGCGCGCTCGCCGCGGCTGAAGCGCCGGATTTCCTCCATCAGCGCCAGCGTGCCCGGCGGCAACCGGGCGCCGGCGCGGGTGGACAGGCCGATCTGGCGGCGCAGCCCGTCCATCGGGAAGGGCAGCACGCGCAGGTGGCCGGCGTCCACTTCATAGCGCAACTGGTGGGTGGACAGCACGGTGAGCATGCCGCCTTCCATCAGCATGCCGCGCACCAGGGCCAGGTCCCCGGTTTCCACCGCCGGTACTAGGGCCTGCTCGCCATGGTGGACGAAGAAGCGGTCGAGCGATGCGCGCAGCGGGGTGCCGGGCCGCGACAGCACCCAGGACTGGCCGCGCAGGTCGCCGAAGCCCACCCGGCGTTTGCGCGCGAGCGGATGGGTGGCCGCTGCCATCACGCCCAGTTCGTCCTCGAACAAGGTTTCCACCGCCAGTGCGCGGTCGGCCACCGGGCGCAGCGCGCCGATGATGAAGTCCACCTTGCCGCTCATGAGGCCGGCGTAGAGCTGTTCATACGGGCTCTCCAGCGAGTGGATGCGCAGTCCCGGATGCGCCGCGCGCAGCGCCGCGATGGCCTGCGGCAGCACGCGCGTGCGCGCCAGCGGCAGGCTGCCGACGGTGATCTGGCCCTGCAGGCTGCCGCGGGCGGCGGCGATGTCGTCCTCCAGGTAGCGCAGCTCGGCGAGGGCGCGGTCGAAGCGCGGCATCCAGCGCGCCCCGGCGTCGGTGGGCATGAGGCCGCGCGCGGTGCGCAGGAAGAGTTTGTGCCGCAAGGCGCCTTCGAGCCGTGCCACGGCGCTGCTCACCGCCGACTGCGACACGCCCAGCCGGCGGCCCACGGTGGGCATATGGTGCAGTTCCGCCAGCAGCGAGGCCGCCCACAGGCGCCGCTCGTCGTACAGCACGTCCATCGCGGCGGCCGGCAGGGCCGTGGCCTTGGCGCTCGTGGCCGCTTCTTCCAGCACGACGGAAAGCTCGTCCTGGATGCGGTCGAAGCGCGCCAGCACCAGCGCGCCCGCCGCCGTGGGGAGCATGCCGCGGGTCTTGCGCTCGAACAGCGGCACGTCCAGCAGGGCTTCCAGCAGCGCCACTGTGCGGCTGACGGCCGAGGCCGCGCGCCGCAGGGATTCGGACGACGGCCGCACCCCGCCGGCGCCGGCGACGGCGCTCAGTGTGCGAATGTGGCGCAGCGGCAGCATGGCAGCGTCCCACTATACCCATTCGGATCACCCCATTCGCAAATTCGAACACTGTGCCGCCCACAAAGCAACCTCGGCCGGGCCCGATGTTTCAACAATGCGTACCCACCTGCCGAATCGGTGGCAACGCTTCTTTCCTGGCACGAGGACACGACACATGGCAAACATCACCCTGGGCATCGTCGGCTTCGGCGAGGTGGGCGGCATCTTCGGCCGTGGCCTGCGCGAGAAGAGCGGTGTGGACGCCGTGCACGCCTGGGACCTGAAGTTCGCGGGCGCCGAAGGGGCGGCCGAGCGCGCTGCGGCCAGCGCCGACGGCATCGCGCCCGCCGACGGCATGGCCCGCCTGTGCGCCGAGGCCACGCTGCTCATTTCCGCCGTCACCGCCTCCAACACCTGGGCCGTGGCGGAGGAGGCCGCGCGCCATGTCCGTCCCGGCACGGTGTTCCTGGACCTCAATTCCGCCTCGCCCGGCACCAAGCAGCGCGCGGCGGCCGCCATCGAGGCCGCGGGCGGCCACTACGTGGAGGCCGGCGTCATGACCTCGGTGCCGCCCTACGGGATCCGGGTGCCGATGCTGCTGGGCGGCGCGCGGGCCGCCGATCTGGCGCGCACGCTGGCGGGCTGGGGCATGGACGCCAAGGCCGTGTCGGAGAAGCTGGGCGTGGCCTCGGCCGTCAAGATGAGCCGCAGCATCATGATCAAGGGCCTGGAGGCCCTGGTGATCGAGGCCTATACCAACGCCCGCGCCCATGGCGTGGAAGACCTCGTGCTGCCCACGCTGCAGGAGACCTTCCCCCAGATCGACTGGAGCCAGCAGGGCGCCTACTTCTTCAGCCGCGTGGTGCAGCACGGCAAGCGCCGCGCGGAGGAAATGCGCGAGTCCGCCAACACGGTGCAAGAGACGGGCTTCGCCCCCACCATGGCCAGCGCCATCGCCGACAAGCAGGACTGGGTGGCCGGTCTGGCGCGCGAGGGCGTGTTCCAGGGCCTGACCAGCCAATCGCCATGGCAGGACTACGCCGACCGCCTGCTGGCGCAGCGCAAATGACCGGCACCCATCACCAACGACCCATCACCAACGGAGACAAACCATGCACAAACCTTTCTCGCCATCGACCCTGCGCAGCACCGGTGCCGGCATCGACACGCGCCGCCGCGGCCTGATCGCCGCCGCGGCTGCAGGCACCCTGGCCGCGCCCTTCCTCAGCGCCCGTGCCCAGGACGCCAGCGCCTATCCCAACAAGGCTATCCGCCTGGTCGTGCCCTTCACGCCGGGCGGCTCCACCGACATCCTGGGCCGCACCATCGGCCAGCAGCTCAGCCAGGTCTGGAACCAGACAGTGATCATCGACAACGTGCCCGGCGCCGGCGGCTCCATCGGCGCCGACAAGGTGGCCAAGGCGCCGGCCGACGGCTACACCTTGCTGATGGGGCACATCGGCACCCTGGCCGTCACGCCCTCGCTCTATTCCAAGCTGCCCTACGACCCGATCAATGCGTTCGCGGCCGTGGCCTGGGTGGCGCGGGTGCCCAATGTGCTGGTGGTGCACCCCTCGGTGCCCGCCAAGACCGTGCAGGAACTCATCGCCTACGCCAAGGCCAACCCCAACAAGATCAACTATGGCTCGGGCGGCAATGGCAGCGCGGCCCACATCGCCACCGAGTACCTCAAGCTGCAAACCGGCACGCAGATGCAGCACGTGCCTTACAAGGGCACGGCGCCGGCCGTCACGGACCTGATGGCCGGGCAGATCCAGTTGATGTTCACTGGGGTGCCGGCGGTGATGAAGCAGGTGAAGGCCGGGCAGTTGCGGGCGATCGCGGTGTCGTCGCCGCAGCGCGTGAAAGCGGTGTCGGAGCTGCCCACCGTGGCCGAGAGCGGCTACCCCGGTTTCGAGGCGGACCAATGGTATGGCGTGGTGGCGCCGGCGGGCACGCCCAAGGAGGTGATCGCCAAGCTCAACCAGCAGATCAACCAGTTGCTGTCGTCGCCGGAGATCGGTGGACGCCTGGCCAGCGAAGGGGCCGAGGCCACGCCCAACCCGCCCGAGGTGTTCGCCAAGCTCATCACCAGCGAAATCGCACGCTGGCGGTCGGTGATCGAGAAGGGCGGCGTGAAGGTCGAATAGCCTCGCGCCTCGGCGCGGTCTCTCCACCCGACGGCGCCTCAGGGCGCCGTTTTCGTTGTGCGCCCAGCATGGGCGCGATCTTC
>CAZAPJ010000074.1:0-23000 GCA_964487025.1 uncultured Hydrogenophaga sp. | reverse complement strand
TCTGGAAGCGCGCGTAGGGGCACATGTACTTGCACACCTGCTCGCGCAGGAAGCCCGCATTGCCATAGGTGGCAAAGCCGTAGAACAGCACCCAGAAAATCTGCCAGGGGCCGAGCGACGCGGTCAACGCGAGCACGCCGAGTTCGCGGACCGGCGTGAAGTAGCCCACGAAGGTGAAACCGGTCCAGAGCGAAAAGGCGATCCACAGGGCGTGCTTGAGCGAGCGCTTGCCGAACTTCGACGCCGTCATGGCCGACTTGTCCAGCCGCAGGCGCGCCGAGCGGTCGCCTTCGACCAGTTTCTCGATCCAGAGAAAGATCTCGGTGTAGACCGTCTGCGGGCAGGCAAAGCCGCACCACAGCCGGCCGGCCACGGCGGTGAACAGGAACAGCGCGAGCGCCGAGATGACGAGCAGGCCGGTCAGGTAGATGAAGTCCTGCGGATACAGCACCAGCCCGAACAAATAGAAGCGGCGCGCCTCCAGGTCGAACAGCACGGCCTGGCGGGCGTTCCACTGCAGCCAGGGCAGCCCGTAGAACACGATCTGCGTGAGCCAGACGAAAAGCCAGCGCCAGCGCGAGAAGAGGCCCGAGACCGAACGGGGGTGGATCTTCTGCCGCGAGGCGTACAACGAGACCATCACTTCATCGCCGCCCCCGCCTTCCGGCGCGGGGACGATGGGAACGATGGTCTTGGCGGGCGCCGGATCGGCGCCCCGGCTGGAAACGGACACGGGAAGAATCAGTTGTTGCGGGAAGCGGGCGTGTTCGACAGGCCCCAGACGTAGGCGCCGAGCACGTGAATCTGGTCGGCGTTGAGCTTGTCCGCCTGCGCCGGCATCTGGTTGGTGAAGCCGGTGGTGATGGCACGCACGATGGCTTCTTCGCCCCAGCCGTGCAGCCAGATGCCGTCGGTCAGGTTCGGCGCGCCCAGCGCGGTGTTGCCCTTGCCGTCCATGCCGTGGCAGGCCGCGCAGACGCCGAACTTGGCGCGGCCCAGCGCCGCGCGCACCGAGTCGTGCGGGGTGCCGGAGAGGCTGAGCACGTAGTGGGCCACGTTGCGCACGTCGTCCGGCGAACCGACCGCTTCGGCCATCGGCGGCATGACGCCGCTGCGGCCATCGGTCAGCGTGGTCTTGATCGCCTCGGGGGTGCCGCCCCAGAGCCAGTCGCCGTCGGTGAGGTTGGGAAAGCCGCGCGCGCCGCGCGCATCCGAGCCGTGGCACTGGGCGCAGTTGTTCATGAACAGGCGCTCGCCGATCGCCATGGCCTGGGCGTCGCCCGCGAGCTGTTCGACCGGCATGCCCTGGAACCGCGCGTAGATCGGCTCGATGGCCTTTTCCATCTTCTGCACCTCGGCCTTGTGCTGGCCGTCCGACGACCAGTTCAGGATGCCCTGGTAGGAGCCGTACATGGGATACAGGACGCCGTAGGCCAGCGCAAAGACCACGGTGATGATGAACAGGTAGACCCACCACTTGGGCAGCGGGTTGTTCATTTCGCGCAGGTCGCCGTCCCACACGTGGCCGGTGGTGTTGTCCGACGCGCTGGTCACCTTGGTGGTGCCGCTGACCCAGAGCAGGATCAGGCAGGCGACGATGCTGACCACCGTCAGCACGGCCACGTAGATCGACCAGAAGTTGCTGGTGAAATCGCTCATGATGGGTTTTCTTCTCTTGTTCGTGGGGCGGGGGTCATTCGTCCTCGAAAGGCAGCCGGGCGGCCTCGTCGAAACGCTCCTTGTTGCGCCGGGACCAGGCCCAGACGACGATGCCCAGGAACACCAGCAGGCTGACCACGGTCACGGCGCTGCGCAGGTCGTTGATGTCCATGGCGTCAATCCTCCTTCTTCCTGGCGTTCGACCGCTTCCGGGTCACTTGATGGAGGTGCCCAGCACCTGCAGGTAGGCGATCAGGGCGTCCATCTCGGTCTTGCCCTTGACGGCCTCCACCGAGCCGGCGATCTCCTCGTCGGTGTAGGGCGCGCCCAGCGTGCGCAGCACCTCCATGCGGCGCGGAATGCCCTCGGCCTTGACGGTTTTCTTCTCCAGCCAGGGGTAGGCCGGCATGTTGGACTCGGGCACCAGGTCGCGCGGGTTGATCAGGTGGATGCGGTGCCACTCGTCGCTGTAGCGGCCGCCCACGCGGGCCAGGTCCGGGCCGGTCCGCTTGCTGCCCCACTGGTGCGGCCGGTCGTACACGAACTCCCCCGCCACCGAATAGTGGCCATAGCGCAGCGTCTCGGCCTGGAACGGCCGGATCATCTGGGAATGGCAGTTGTAGCAACCCTCGCGCACGTACACGTCGCGCCCCGCGATCTGCAGCGCGGTGTAGGGCTTGAGGCCCTCGACCGGCTGCGTGGTGGACTTCTGGAAGAACAGCGGAACGATTTCGACCAGTCCGCCGACCGACACCACCAGCACGATGAGCACGATCATCAGGAAGTTGTTGGTCTCGATCCGCTCGTGGGTGAAACCCTGGGTTTTGTTCTTGGTCATGGGGTTGTCCTCGGGCAAGCCATCAGGCGTGGGCGGGGTTGACGGCGGGAATCCGCACGTCTTCCACCTGGCCGTTGCGAGCGGTCATGATCGTGTTCCACAGCATCAGCACCATGCCCGCCAGGTAGAGCACGCCGCCCAGCAGCCGGATCACGTAGAACGGGAAGGTGGCCTTGACCGACTCGACGAAGGTGTAGGTCAGCGTGCCGTCGGGGTTCACGGCGCGCCACATCAGGCCCTGCATCACGCCGGCGATCCACATCGCGGCGATGTAGAGCACGATGCCGATGGTGGAGATCCAGAAGTGCAGTTCGATGGCGGGCACCGAATACATCTTCTTCTGGCCGAACAGGCGCGGGATCAGGTAGTACATCGAGCCCATGGTCACCAGGCCGACCCAGCCCAGCGCGCCGGAATGCACGTGGCCCACGGTCCAGTCGGTGTAGTGCGAGAGCGCGTTGACCGTCTTGATCGACATCATCGGTCCTTCGAAGGTCGACATGCCGTAGAACGAGAGCGAGACGATCAGGAACTTCAGGATCGGGTCGTCGCGCAGCTTGTGCCAGGCGCCCGAGAGGGTCATGATGCCGTTGATCATGCCGCCCCAGCTCGGCGCCAGCAGGATCAGCGAGAACACCATGCCGACCGACTGCGCCCAGTCCGGCAGCGCGGTGTAGTGCAGGTGGTGCGGGCCCGCCCACATGTAGGTGAAGATCAGGGCCCAGAAGTGCACGATGGACAGGCGGTAGCAGTACACCGGCCGCTCGGCCTGCTTGGGAATGAAGTAGTACATCATGCCCAGGAAGCCGGCCGTGAGGAAGAAGCCCACCGCGTTGTGGCCGTACCACCACTGCACCATCGCGTCCTGCACGCCGGCGTAGGCCGAATAGGACTTGAACAGGTCCACCGGCAGCGCCGCGCTGTTGACGATGTGCAGCAGGGCGACGGCGAGGATGAAGCCGCCGAAGAACCAGTTGGCGACGTAGATGTGGCGCACCTTGCGGATGCCGATGGTGCCGAAGAAGACGACCGCATAGGCCACCCAGACCACCGCGATCAGCAGGTCGATCGGCCATTCGAGCTCGGCGTATTCCTTGCCCTGGGTCATGCCCAGCGGCAGCGTGATCGCCGCGAGCACGATCACGAGCTGCCAGCCCCAGAACGTGAACGCGGCCAGCCCGTCGGAGAAGATGCGGGTCTGGCAGGTGCGCTGCACCACGTAGTAGCTGGCGGCGAAGAGCCCGCAGCCGCCGAAGGCGAAGATGACGGCGTTGGTGTGCAGGGGACGCAGGCGGCCGTAGGAAAGCCACTCGATGCCCAGGTTCAGCGACGGCCAGGTCAACTGGGCGGCGATGATCACGCCCACCAGCATGCCGACCACCCCCCACACCACCGTCATGATGGCGAACTGCCGCACCACCTTGTCGTTATAGACCGCCGAACGGCTGTCCTTGCTTGTCACGGACATACAGAACTCCTCGCATTTATCGCTAGCATGAGTGTCGCCACGGCCCGCCTGCGCCGCCTTGACCTAGGTCAATCGCTCTTGAGGATGCGCTCGCCTTCGCGCTCGATGTTGTCGAACTGCCCCGATTGCAGCGCCCACCAGAAGACGCCGATGATGGCGAACACGAGCAGCACGGAGAGGGGAATCAGGAGGTAGAGGACGTCCATGGCGTTTCCTGGAATATGGTGGGGCGCGGGGCGTGGGTTCCGGGTGCATGCTACGCCGATACCGGCGGCTGGGCCAGGCCATCGGCGGGCGCCGCTGTAGCACCAAAGTGTGAAGACGGGCCGGACAGGCGCAGTGCGTTGCCGATCACCAGCAGCGAACTGGCCGCCATGCCCAGGCCCGCAAGCCAGGGCGGCATCCACCCCACCAGGGCCAACGGAACGCTCACCGCGTTGTAGGCCGCGGCCCAGGCCAGGTTCTGCCGCACGATGCGCATGGTGGCGCGCGCCTGCGCCAGCGTGCGCACCACGTCCATCACCTGCCCGCCCTGGATCACGTAGTCCGACTGCGCCTGCGCCAGCGGCGCCGCGTGGCCGAGCGCGAACGAGGTGTCGGCCCGCGCCAGCACGGGGCCGTCGTTCAGGCCGTCGCCCACCATCGCGACCTTCAGCCCCTGGGCCTGCAGCGCGGCCACCTCGTCGAGCTTGCGCTCCGGCGAGGCGCCGGCAATCACCTGGTCCACCCCGACCAGCGCGCCGATCCGCCCGGCCGATGCCGGCCGGTCGCCGGACAGCAGCCAGCTTCGCACCCCCATCGCCCGCAACGCGGCCACCGCGTCGCGCGCGTCGGCGCGCACGGACTCCTCCAGCGCGAAGCTGGCCAGCCAGCCCTGCTCGTCGCCGAGGTGCACCACCGGCGCCTCGCCGTCCGCGGCGGCGGTCGAGCCAATACCGCAGAACGCCGCCGATCCCAGGCGCACCCAGCCGCCATCGGCCCGCCGGGCCTGCATGCCCTGCCCCGCCGCTTCGGCGCGCCCATGCAGTGCCGGCGCGGCCAGGCCGGCGACTTCGCGCGCGATCGCCCGCGAGGCCGGGTGCAGCGAGCCTTCGGCCAGCGCGCCCGCAAGCGCGAGCGCGGCCTCGCGGTCGGTACCCGGGCGGGTGCTCACCTGGCCGAGCCGCAGGCCTTCGTGGGTCAGGGTGCCGGTCTTGTCGAACACCACGGCGTTGACCTGGGCCAGGGACTCGAACGCCTGCAGCCGCCGCACCAGCACGCCGCGGCGCGCCAGGGTGCCGGCCGAAGCCAGCATGGCCGCCGGCGTGGCCAGCGACAGCGCGCAGGGACAGGTGACGATCAGCACCGCCACGGCCACCGCCACCGCCTGCGTGTGGTCGATCCGCCACCAGTACCCGCCGGCCAGGGCCGCGGCCAGCAGCACCAGCACCAGGAACGGCGCCGCGATGCGGTCGGCCAGGATCGCCAGGCGCGGCTTCTCGGTGGAGGCCTGCTCCATGAGCCGCACGATCTGGGCGAAGCGGGTGTCGCGGCCGACGCGGGCCAGCCGCACGCGCACCGGGCCACCGAGGTTGAAACTGCCCGCCACCACGCCCTGCCCGCGCTCGCGCACCAGCGGGCGGGATTCGCCGGTCAGCAGGGACTCGTCCACCGTGGCCCGCTCGTCGAGCAGTTCGCCATCGCCGGGAAACGCCTGGCCGGCGGGCACGCGCACCTCGTCGCCCGCCGCGAGCCGGCGGATCGACACGGTCTCGAACACGCCCGCCGCGGTGCGGCGCTCGCACGCCGCGGGCAGCCGGTTCATCAGGTGGTCGAGCGCGCCGGCGGTCCGGTCGCGCGCCTTGTGCTCCAGGTAGCGGCCGCCGAGCAGGAAGAAGACGAACATGGTGAGCGAATCGAACCAGACCTCCGCGCCCCAGGGGCCGCTCGGGTCGAAGGTCGCCGCCGAGCTGGCCAGGAAGGTGACGAGGATGCCGATCGACACCGGCGTGTCCATGCCCACGCGGCCGCGCCGCAGATCGTTCCAGGCACTGCGGAAGAACGGTCCGCTGGCGAAGAACACCACCGGCACGCTGAGCACCCAGCTCGCCCAGCGCAGCAACTGGTCGATGTCGGCCGGGATCTCGCCGGGCTCGGTCACGTACGCCGGCCATGCGTACATCATGACCTGCATCATGCAGAAACCGGCCACGAACAGGCGCCACAGCGCCTGGCGCGTCTCGCGCAGCCGCTGGTCGATCGACAAGGCTTCCTGCACCGGCAGCAGGCGGTAGCCGGTGGCGCCGACCGCCCGCGCCAGCGCCGACAGGCGCGTGACCGAAGGATCCCAGCGCACCCGCAGGCGCCGCGTCGCGGCGTGCACCGCCGCCTGCTCCACGCCGGGCAGGCCCTGCAGGGCCGACTCCACCGCATCGGCGCAGGCTGCGCAGTACATGCCCTGCACCATCAGCACCGACTCGGCCATCGGCCGCCCGTCCACCGGCGCCACGTCCGTGAACGCCTGCTGCTCCACCGGGTCGTCGAGGACCGCGAAATCATCGGTGACCGTCAGCGGACCGCGGTGCGCGCCCAGCCCGTCCTGCAGGAAGGCGCGCGGCGATGCGGCGGGCGGCGTGGACGCCGCACCGGCGAGCGCGGGCCCGGCCGGTGGCATCGTGGCAGCCTGGTTCATGCGGGGAGCGTAATGCGGTTCTTCCATGGCACCGTTGACATAAGTCAACCACAAGCGGCCCGATCTTGCTACCCTTCGGTCCTATTCCACAACTCTGAGGAGCAACGCATGTACAAGCGCATCCTGGTCGCGACCGACGGATCGAAGCTGTCCCAACAGGCGGTGAAGCACGCCATCGCACTGGCCGACCTGACCGGCGCCGAGGTGGTGGCGCTCAAGGTCGTGCCGCGCTACCCCCAGGCCTACTTCGACGGCGGCATGGTGCTGGCCGCGACCGAGGTGAGCCGCATCGAGAAGCAGTGGCAGGACGAGGCCCTGGCCATCGTGAATGCCGTGAAGGCGGCCGGCCAGAAGCAGGAAGTCAAGGTCAAGCCGATGACGGTGAAGTCGGACCTGATCTCCGAGGCCATCATCACCACGGCCAAGCGCAGCAAGTGCGACCTGATCGTGATGGCCTCGCACGGCCGCCGCGGCATCAAGCGCCTGCTGCTGGGCAGCGAGACGCAGCAGGTGCTGACGCACTCGCACATTCCGGTGCTGGTGCTGAGGTAGTCCCCCGCCCGAGGGCCGCTCGCTCAGGCGCAGCTGTCCTTGTACTGCTCCCTGAGCAGGTTCTTCTGCACCTTGCCCATGGCATTGCGCGGCAGCTCGGCTACCACCACGCAGCGCTTGGGGATCTTGAAGTTGGCCAGGCGAGCCCTGAGCGCAGCCAGCACCTGCTCAGGGTCCACGCCGGCGCCGGCCTTCGCGATCACCACCGCCACCCCGACCTCGCCGAAATCGGGGTGCGGCACGCCCACCACCGCGCTCTCGGCCACGCCGGCCATCTCGTTGATGCAGCCCTCGATCTCGGCCGGGTACACGTTGTAGCCGCCGGAGATGATCAGGTCCTTGCTGCGCCCGACGATGCTCACGTAGCCGTGCGCGTCGATGCGCCCCACGTCGCCGGTCTTGAAGAAGCCGTCGGCGGTGAATTCCTCGGCGGTCTTCTCGGGCATGCGCCAGTAGCCCTTGAACACATTGGGCCCGCGCACCTGGATGCCGCCGATCTCGCCGGTCGGCACGGCCCTGCCGTCGTCGCCGACCATGCGCAGTTCCACCTCCGGCAACGGAAAGCCCACCGTACCGCCGCGCCGCTCCGACTGCCCGCCGAAGCGCTCGTCGGCCGTCCACGGGTTGGAGGTCAGCATCGCGGTTTCGCTCATGCCGTAGCGCTCGAGGATGGTGTGGCCCGTGCGCTCGCGCCAGGCCTCGAAGGTCTCGATGAGCAGCGGCGCCGAGCCCGAGATGAACAGCCGCATGGGCGCAGCCTGCTCTCGCGTGAGGGCCGGCTCGGCCAGCATGCGCACATAGAGCGTGGGCACGCCCATGAACACCGTGGCGCGCGCAAACAGGTCCACCACCGCGCGCGGATCGAAACGGTTGAGCCACAGCATGGGGCTGCCGTTGAGCAGGGCGCCATGGATGGCGATGAACAGGCCGTGCACGTGGAAGATCGGCAGCGCATGGATCAGCACGTCATCGGGCCGCCAGCCCCAGTAGCGGCGCAGCACCTGCGCGTTGCTCAGCATGTTGCCGTGCGTGAGCATGGCGCCCTTGCTGCGCCCGGTCGTGCCGCTGGTGTAGATGATCACGGCGAGGTCGTCGGCCTGCCGCACGGCGGGCACATGCACGTCGCTGTGGTGCGCGGCGCGGTCCAGCAGCGTGCCGCTGCGGTCGTCGTCGAGCGTGTACACGTGGCGCGTGCCGGCCTTGAAGGCGATCTTGGAGACCCAGCCGAAGTTGGCCCGGCTGCACACCACCACCGGGGGCTCCGCGTTGCCGATGAAATATTCGATCTCGCCCGCCTGGTAGGCGGTGTTGAGCGGCAGGAACACGTGCCCCGCGCGCAAGGTGGCCAGGTACAGGATCATGGCCTCGACCGACTTGTCCACCTGGACCGCGATGCGCGAGCCCGCGGGCAGATGGAGCGCGTCCAGCAGGTTGGCCAGCATGGCGCTGGCGCGGTCGAGGTCGCGCCAGGAATAGCGCAGGCCGGCCTGGGCGCCGCCCACGGTCTCGACGGCGGTCGCCTCCAGATCGGCGGGGAAGGCCGCGCGCAGCGCGGCGTACATGTTGTGGTTGTCCATGGTACGTGGTGGTAAGCGAAAGGAACGCCAGGAGCGCGGCTCGCAAGCGCAGACTCAGAAAAGCGGCCTGCGCTTGGCCAGAAAGGCCTCGATGCCTTCGCGGTGCTCGGCATTGTCGGCGTACCGGTAAGCGTCGGCAAGCAGGGATTCAACCGGCGCGCACTGGCCCAGCGCGCGCAGGGTGCGCTTGTTGGCGCGGGCGGCGCGCGGGGCCAGCGCGGCGATGCGGCGGGCACGGGCATCGACCTCCACGGCCAAGGCGGCATCGGGCAACACGGCCTGCAGGAACCCGCGCGCCTTCATCTCGGCGGCATCGAACACCGCGGCCTCGAGCAGCATTTCGCGTGCAGTGGCCAGCCCCGCCTCCCGGGCCACCAGCGCCGCCTCGCGCGGCGCCATCGGAAAACCGAGCCGGGCGATGGGCGCGCCAAAGCGCGCGGTTTCGCCGGCCAGGCGGATGTCGCAGCAGCTCGCGATTTCCAGGCCCGCCCCCATGCAATGGCCCTCGATCTGCGCCAGCACCGGCAGATCGCAGGCCAGCACGGCCTGCAGACCGCCCCAGACATCGTCCTCGTGGAAATCGCGCAACCGGTCCGCGTCGAACCGGAAGCCCGGATATTCGGCGATATCGCCGCCGGCGCAGAAGTGCCCGCCCTCGCCCGCCACGACCACGCAGCGCAGCTCGGCGCGGGCCTGGAGATCCTCGAAGATCGCCTTCAGCGCCCGCCACATCGCGCGCGACATGGCGTTGAACTTGCCGGGATGGGACAGCGTGACCCGCGCCAGCGCGTGATCGATGGCCAGGGTCACCCGCCCCGGCATTCGAGCATCGCCCCCGAGGCCTTGACCACCTAGGCCCATTGCCGGATCTCGGCCTTGGCGAAGGCGTCGAACTGCGGGCCGCTCACGTTGGCGAACGCCGCGCAGGGCACGTTGGGCAGGGCTGGGCTGCGCTGTTTGGTGACTGGGCATGCTCCGCCGTGCGGCAAAGGGCGGCGCCCGCCATGGCCGCGTGCAGGATGTCTCGTCTGTTCAGGCGGTCGCTCATGCTGTCGTCTCATTGTGGTTGAAATATGGCGGCCTCAAAGGTAGTGGCGCTTGATGGCCGCGGCTATCGGGACTTTTCCCTGCGCCAGCATGGCGCGGTGCTTGTCCAGGCGCCGCAGGTCGTAGAGGTAGTTCACCATCAGGCCATAGGACTGCCTCAGCCCCTTGGCCGAGGGGTCCGCGGCCCAGTTCAGGCGCTCGACGCGTGCGCCGTTGCCCAGGTGGAAGCGCGCCACCGGGTCCAGCGGCTTGCCGTCGTCCAGCTCTTCGCCCAGGTAGCGCGCCGCCCAGCCCAGCAGGGCGCGCTGCTCCGGCGACCCATCGGCCAGTTCCTCGGGGCGCTCCCAGGCCTTCGCCATGTCGGGCGGCGCGTTCCTCGCCAGCCACGCACGCAGGCCAGGGATCGGCGAGAGCGTGACGAAGGTCTTGAGGCGCGGGAATTCCTGCTTGAGCGTCTCGACCACGCGCTTGATGAGCGAGTCGCCGAAGCCCACGCCCTTCAGGCCGGTCTGCGTGTTGCTGATCGAATAGAAGACGGCCGTCGTGGCCTTGTCCAGGTCGGCCGGCGCGGCGGACTCGTCCAATAGCGGCGTGATGCTGGCGGCAACCTCGTTCATCAGCGCCACCTCGACGAAGATCAGCGGCTCGTCGGGCAGGCGCGGGTGGAAGAACCCGTAGCAGCGCCGGTCGCTGTCGAGCCGGTTCTTCACGTCGGCCCAGCTCCGGATGTCGTGCACCGCCTCGTACTTGATGAGCTTCTCCACCAGCGAGGCCGGCGAGTCCCAGCTGATGCGGCGCAGGTCGAGAAAGCCCACGTCGAACCAGGTGGAGAACATGTACTCCATCTCGACGTCGAGCGCGAGCAGGCGCTTGTCGGTCTTGAGGTGAGGCTGCAGTTCGGCGCGCATGCCCACCAGGAAGCGCACGCCCCCGGGGTTGGCGCTGAAGCGCTGCAGCACGCGCCGGCGGGGCGAGACGGTGGCGCGCCGGTACAGCACCTCGGCGGCCGCCTCGTCGGGCGTGCCGACCGCCGCCGCGAACTGCTCCTGCGCCTTCTTCACGCGCGCCGGGTCGGCCACGAAATGCTCGCTCATCAGCAGCCACAGGTCGCGCCGGTGCGGCGGCGTGGCGCTGGCGTACCAGTCCATCATGGCCTGCGCGCGGCGCCCGCCTTCCACCTCGCTCACCATCGGATCGATGATGGCCTGGAGTTCCTTGAGCGTCTGGCGCAGCATGCGCGGCGACATGGCCTCCTCGTCGTGGCGCAAGGTGGCCTTGAGACGCTCCTGGGTGGAGCGCGGGCGCTCGGGTTTCGCGGCCGGGAGCAGCATCGACACACCCTGCGACAGCCATTCTGCGGTGCTCATTCGATGCCCTCCTTCCACGGTCGGTTCATGCCGACAACCTCGACTTCCGGGCGCGCGCGAGTTCGCGCAAGGCCACACGCTGGCGCGTGAGGTGGGTTCGCATGGCGGCTTCGGCGCCTTCGGCATCGCGCGCCTTGAGCGCGGCGAACACCGCCATGTGCTCGGACAGGCTCTGCTCCAGCCGCCCCGGGGCGTGCAACTGCTGCAGCCGGGCGAGCTTGACGATCTTGCGCAGGTCCGTGATGGTCTGCGCCAGCCAGCGGTTGTTGGCCAGCGTGATGATGGCCTCGTGGATGGTGAAGTTGGCGTCGTAGTACTCGTTGATGCGCTTGGCGCGCGCGGCGCGGTTGAGCCGGTCGTGCAGCTGTTCCAGCGCGGCGATCTCGGCGTCGCTCGCGTTGGTGGCGGCTTCGAAGGCGCAACGCCCTTCCAGCAGCGCGAGGACGGGAAAGATCTCGTCCAGGTCGCGCTCGGTGATCTGATTCACGAAGCAGCCGCGCCGCGGCTCGTGGCGCAGCAGCCCTTCGGCGGCGAGCACCTTGAGCGCCTCGCGCAGCGGCGTGCGCGAGATCGACAGCTCGGCACACAGCGCCGGCTCGTCGACGAAGCTGCCGGGCGCGAGCCCGCCCGCGAAGATGCGCTCCCGCAGCTGGGTCGCCACCTCGTCGTGCATTGAATGGAGCACCAGCCGCATCCGTAATCACCTGTAATTATAAGTAATTGTAAAAGGCAGGCACCGGCCCAGCACCGGTACTTACCCGCAGTCTGGAAAGCCGCGCAGCGCCGGGGGTCAAGCCTCGCGCCGCTGCCCGAACCACCACCACATGAAGGCCCCGCCCACGACCATGGGCACACACAGCCATTGCCCCATGCTCATGCCGAGCGAAAGCAGGCCCAGGTGGGCGTCGGGCTCGCGGTAGAACTCGGCAATGAAGCGGAACACGCCGTAGCCGAACAGGAACACGGCAGACACCTGGCCGCGCGCACGTTCCTTGCGCGCGTAAAACCACAGCAGCACGAACAGCAGCAACCCTTCGAGCAGGAACTGGTAAAGCTGCGAGGGGTGGCGCGGCAGCTCGCCCGCGCCGCGGAACACCATGCCCCAGGGCAGCGACGGGTCCGCCACGCGGCCCCAGAGCTCACCGTTGATGAAATTGCCGATCCGCCCCGCCGCCAGCCCCAGGGGCACGCAGGGCGCGACGAAGTCCATCACCTGCATGAAGGGCCGCTGGCGGCTGCGGGCGAACCACGCCATGGCCAGCATCACGCCGATCAGGCCGCCATGAAAACTCATGCCGCCTTCCCACACGGCGAAGATCTCCAGGGGATGCGCGAGGTAGTAGGCCGGCTTGTAGAACAGGCAGTAGCCGATGCGCCCGCCGGCGACCACGCCCAGCACCCCCATGAACAGGATGTCTTCCACGTCGCGCCGCGACCAGGCCGTGCCGGCAAACCCGGGGTGCCGCAGCCGCCGGGTGCCGAGCCAATAGAATAGCCCGAAGGCCACCAGGTAGGTCAGGCCATACCAGTGGATGGCCAGCGGCCCGAGCTGCAGGGCCACCGGATCGATTTGGGGGTGCATCAGCATGCGGCCGATTGTGCCGCAGCGTCAGGGCGCCGCTCAGCGCGGGCGCCGGTTCTTGAGGCCGAGCGCCTCGCGCTGCTTGTCGACGCGCGCCTGCTTCTTCTCCTCCATCTTCTGCATCGCCTTGCGCTTGGTGTAGCCCGAGACATCGGCCCAGGCCCACCAGGCCACGGCCAGCGCGAAAGGCGACAACACCCACCACCAGGAGAGGTCGGCGACGAAGCCGACCTGCAGGTACTTCATCAACAACAGCGCCACACCCGCGATCAGGAAAAACATCACATGCTCCCGTAAAGGCCCGACAAAGCCGGCAAGAAACTGTAACCGGTCGTTATTGCCCCCGCCTGGCTCGCTAGAATCGCGCCATGCTGGTTGCAGCCATCACCACAAGGATCCCCATGAAACGCGCTCTCCTGATTATGGCCGCCACGGCCACGCTGGCGGCTCCCGCCATGGCCAACGAAGCGCTGGCCAAGAGCAAGAACTGCATGGCCTGCCACGCGGTGGACAAGAAGCTCGTCGGCCCCTCGTACAAGGACGTGGCGAAAAAGTACGCCAGCGATGCCAAGGCCATCGATGCGCTGGCGGTCAAGATCGTCAAGGGCGGTTCCGGCGTCTGGGGCGCGATCCCCATGCCCGCCAACACGCAGGTCAGCGAAGCCGACGCCAAGAAGCTCTCGGCCTGGATCATGAGCCTGAAGTAAGCAACCCAGGCCACAAGAACGAACAAAACCCGCTGGAATCCAGCGGGTTTTGTTTTTTCCTGGCGACCCGATGCGGTCATCCACCGCCAGTGGCTGTCCGTCAGTTGTTCTCCGCCAGTTGATCCAGGATGGCCGGGTTCTCCAGCGTGGAGGTGTCCTGGGTGATCGCCTCGCCCTTGGCGATGGCGCGCAGCAGGCGGCGCATGATCTTGCCCGAGCGGGTCTTGGGCAGGTTGTCGCCGAAGCGGATGTCCTTGGGCTTGGCGATCGGGCCGATCTCCTTGCCCACCCAGTCGCGAAGCTGCTTGGCGATGGCCTTGGCCTCTTCGCCCGTGGGGCGCGAGCGCTTGAGCACCACGAAGGCCACGATGGCCTCGCCCGTGAGGTCGTCGGGGCGGCCCACCACGGCGGCTTCCGCCACCAGGTCGGTCTTGGCCACCAGGGCGGATTCGATCTCCATCGTGCCCATGCGGTGGCCCGAGACGTTGAGCACGTCGTCGATGCGCCCGGTGATGCGGAAGTAGCCCCGGTCGGCGCTGCGCACCGCGCCGTCGCCGGCCAGGTAGTAGCCCTTGAGCTCCTCGGGGAAGTAGCTCTTCTTGAAGCGCTCGGGGTCGCCCCAGATGGTGCGGATCATGGCCGGCCAGGGCTTCTTGACCACCAGGATGCCGCCCGCGCCGTTGGGCACGTCGTTCCCCGCCTCGTCGACGATCGCGGCCTCGATGCCCGGCAGCGGCAGCGTGCACGAGCCCGGCACCAGCGGCGTGGCCCCGGGCAGCGGCGTGATCATGTGCCCACCGGTCTCGGTCTGCCAGAAGGTGTCCACCACGGGGCAGCGCTCGCCGCCCACGTTCCGGTAGTACCACATCCAGGCCTCGGGGTTGATCGGCTCGCCCACGGAGCCGAGCAGGCGCAGGCTGGAGAGGTCCGAGCGCGCCGGGTGCACCTTGGCGTCGCCCTCGGACGCCTTGATCAGCGAACGGATCGCGGTCGGCGCGGTGTAGAAGATCGTGCACTTGTGCCGCTCGATCATCTGCCAGAAGCGCCCGGCATCCGGATAGGTCGGCACCCCCTCAAAGACGATCTGCGTGGCGCCGGCGGCCAGCGGGCCATAGGCCACGTAGGTGTGGCCGGTGACCCACCCGATGTCGGCCGTGCACCAGAAGACGTCGTCCGGCCGCAGGTCGAAGACCCATTCCATGGTGAGCCGGGCCCACAGCAGGTAGCCGCCGGTGCTGTGCTGCACGCCCTTGGGCTTGCCGGTGGAGCCCGAGGTGTAGAGCACGAACAGCGGGTGCTCGGCGCCCACGAACTCGGGCGGGCAGACGTCGGACGCCTGGGCCAGCACGTCGTGCAGGAAAAGGTCGCGCCCGGCCACCATGTTGCAGGCGGTGGGCGTGCGCTGGAAGACGATCACGTTCCGCACGGATCCGCAGCCGCCCATGGCGATGGCTTCGTCCACGATCGCCTTGAGCGGCAGCTCCTTGCCGCCGCGCAACTGGTAGTTCGCGGTGATGACGGCAACCGCGCCGGCGTCCTGGATGCGCTCCTGCAAGGCCTTGGCCGAGAAGCCGCCGAACACCACGCTGTGGGTGGCGCCGATGCGCGCGCAGGCCTGCAGGGCGACGACGCCCTCCACCGTCATGGGCATGTAGATCACCACGCGGTCGCCCTTCTTCACCCCCTGGGCCTTGAGCGCGTTGGCCAGCCGCGAGACCTTGGCCAGCAGCTCCTTGTAGGTGATGGTGCTGACCTGGCCGTCGTCCGACTCGAAGATGATGGCGGTCTTGTTCTCGACCGGCGTGCCCATGTGGCGGTCCAGGCAGTTGTAGGAGGCGTTGAGCTCGCCGTCGTCGAACCACTTGTAGAACGGGGCGTTCGACCCATCCAGCGTGCGCGTGAACGGCTTGTGCCAGGCAAGCGTCTCGCGCGCCAGGCGGGCCCAGAAGCCTTCGGCATCCTTCTGCGCCTCGGCGCACAGCGCCTGGTAGGCCGCCATGCCCGAGATCCGCGCCGCTTTCACGGTGGCTTCGCTGGGCTCGAAGACGCGGTTTTCCACCAAGATGGATTCGATCGATGACGAAGGCGCGGACATGGGTTGTCTCCTCAGGTGATGTTGTCGGAACGCGGTTGACGCCAGACTGTGCGCACGCGCTCTTACGAGCCACTTACACCGTCCGCGAGCCGGAAAAACCCAAATATACGGCGCGGCGCGAACGGCCGGGGGTGGCGCCCCGGCGGCATAAAAGTTACAATTGACGCTTTCAGCCACCGGGCGGTTGCCGGGTGGCGCTCCCGTGCTACTCGCGGATCGTCGCGCATCCCGTCGCGGCACGGGGATTTCAATGGCCGGTCTTCCGGCCTCGACGCCGCGTCGCATCGACCCGCTGCCAGCCCCCTCGACCGGGCCTCGCTGGCCGGGCCCCTGCGATGGCAGGCGCTGGGTTTGCCGATTCGTCGCTGTCAGTGTCTGTCTGCGGTCCTGTTGACCCGGCCAGGCGCGCGTGCGCGCCCGTGCCAGCCCAGGACCGTCTGCGGTGCCTTGTCCCACATGCACAGGAAGGAGCACCACGCGCATGGCCAAGCACATCCGCATCGAGCACGTCTTCAAGGTCTTCGGCGAGCAGCCGCAGGCTGCGTTGCAAAAGATCCGGGAAGGTCGCAGCAAGCAGGAGATCCTGGCCGAAACCGGCCAGTCGATCGGCGTGTTCGACGCCGACTTCGAGATCCAGGCCGGCGAGATCTTCGTCATCATGGGGCTGTCCGGCTCGGGCAAGTCCACCCTGGTGCGCCTGCTCAACCGCCTGGTCGAGCCCACCGCCGGGCGCATCCTGATCGACGGCCAGAGCATCAACGACCTGCCGGACGCGCAACTGCGCGCGCTGCGCCGCAAGGACATCGGCATGGTGTTCCAGTCGTTCGCACTGATGCCGCACATGACCGTTCGGGACAACACCGCGTTCGGCCTGGAGCTCGCAGGCGTCCCGCGCGCGCAGCGCCTGCCGCTGGCCGACCAGGCGCTCGAGCAGGTCGGGCTCGCGGGCTGGGGCGACAGCTACCCCGACGAGCTCTCGGGCGGCATGCAGCAGCGCGTGGGCCTGGCGCGCGCCCTGGCATCCGACCCCTCCATCCTGCTGATGGACGAAGCCTTCTCGGCGCTGGACCCGATCATCCGCACCGAGATGCAGAGCGAGCTGATGCGGCTGCAACAGGTCAAGCGCCGCACCATCGTCTTCATCTCGCACGACCTGGACGAGGCCATGCGCATCGGCGACCGCATCGCCATCATGAAGGACGGCCACGTGGTCCAGGTCGGCACGCCGGAAGACATCCTGCGCCAGCCCGCGAACGACTACGTGCGCGACTTCGTGCGCGGCGTCGACGCGGCCGCCGTCTTCAAGGCCGGCGACATCGCGCGCCAGACCCAGGTGGTGGTGGCCGAGCACCCGAACCGCGGCGCGCGCTCCGCGCTCAAGATGCTGGAGGAAAAGGACCGCGACTGGGCCTACGTGATCAGCCCCGAGCGGCGCTACCTGGGCCTGGTCTCGGCCGACTCGCTGCGCGCCGCGCTCAGGGACCATGAAGGCTCCCTGGGGCTGTCGCACGCCTACCTGCCGGACGTGCAGGTGATCCAGACCACGCACCCGGTGGCCGAGCTGTTCGGCCAGGCCGCGCAGGCGCCCTACCCGCTGCCCGTGGTCGACGCCGATGGCCGCTACTGCGGCGCCATCAGCAAGAACACCCTGCTCAAGTTCCTCGACCGCAGCGCCGCCAACTGAAGCCATGAACAACGACACCCATACCCCCTTCACCCCGACCGCCGAAACCATGGACAGCGCGGAAAGCGCCTGGGGCAGCCCAGCACCCGCGGCGGCGGGCAGCGACAACTGGCTGGGTGCGCCCGCCGGCGCGGACGCAGCGGGCGCGCAGGCCGCGGCCGCCGACGAGGGCTTTCGCCTCAGCCAGCTCTGGGACGGCACCCTGCCGGTCGAGCGCTGGATCAACGAAGCGCTGAATTGGACCGTGACGCACTTCCGCCCCTTCTTCCAGACCGTGCGCGCGCCGATCGACACCACCCTCACCAGCGTGGAGCAGCTGCTGCTCGGCATTCCGATGTCCGCCATGGTCGCGTTCATCGGGCTGCTGGCCTGGCAGTTCGCCGGCCGCGCGGTGGCGATCGGCACCGTGCTCTCCCTGCTGGTGGTCGCCATGCTCGGCATCTGGCCCGAGGCCATGGTGACCCTGGCGCTGGTGCTGACCTCGCTGGTGTTCTGCATCGTCATCGGCCTGCCGCTGGGCATCCTGCTGGCCAGCAGCGACCGCACGCAGCGCTTCGCGCGCCCCGTGCTGGACGCGATGCAGACCACGCCGGCCTTCGTCTACCTGGTCCCGGTGGTGATGCTGTTCGGCATCGGCAACGTGCCGGGCGTGATCGTGACCATCGTGTTCGCGCTGCCCCCGCTGGTGCGCCTGACCGACCTGGGCATCCGCCAGGTGCGACCGGACCTGATCGAGGCCGCGCGCGCCTACGGCGCGTCGCGCTGGCAGATGCTGGCCAAGGTCCAGTTGCCGCTGGCGCTGCCGTCCATCATGGCCGGCGTCAACCAGGCGCTGATGCTCTCGCTGTCGATGGTGGTGATCGCCTCGATGATCGCCGTCGGCGGCCTGGGCCAGATGGTGCTGCGCGGCATCGGCCGGCTCGACATGGGCATGGCCACGGTCGGCGGCCTGGGCATCGTGCTGCTGGCCATCGCGCTGGACCGCATCACGCAGGCCATGGGCCGCCAGCCCGGCCGCGGCGCGCGCCACTGGTGGGAGAGCGGCCCCGCGGGCCTGGCGCTTCGCCTGCTGCGCGCCGTGCGGCGGCCGGCCCCATCCACAGGCGCGCCCTCGCCTTCGCATACCCCTTCCTGAGCCTCGCGCCCAGGCCTTTTCCATCCCCCATCGTCGAAAGGACCCACCCCATGACGCTTCATCCGCCCACCCGCTTCTGGCGCTCGCTGATCGGCATCGGCCTGGCCGCCGCCATGGCCGCCCCGCTCGCCGCCCAGGACCTGCCCGGCAAGGGCATCAAGGTGCAGCCGCTGCAGAGCTCGATTGCCGAGGAGACCTTCCAGACCCTGCTGGTCTCGCGCGCGCTGGCCCGACTCGGCTACGACGTGCAGCCGATCAAGGAAGTCGAGTACCCGACCGCCCACGTCGCGATCGCCAACGGCGATGCCACCTTCATGGCCGACCACTGGGATCCGCTGCACGCCGACTTCTACAAGAACGCCGGCGGCGACGCCAAGCTCTACCGCCAGGGCGCGTATTCGCCCGGCGCGGCGCAGGGCTACCTGATCGACAAGAAGACCGCCGACGCCCACAAGATCACGAGCATCGACCAGTTGAAGGACCCGGCGATCGCCAAGCTGTTCGACCACAACGGCGACGGCAAGGCCGACCTGACCGGCTGCAACCCGGGCTGGGGCTGCGAAGCCGTGATCGAGCACCAGTTGAACGCCTACAAGCTGCGCGACACGGTGACGCACGTGCAGGGCAGCTATTCGGCCCTGATCGCCGACACCATCACCCGCCACAAGCAGGGCCAGCCCATCCTCTACTACACCTGGACGCCCTACTGGGTCAGCGGGGTGCTGCGGCCCGGCCAGGAAGTGGTCTGGCTGCAGGTGCCGTTCTCCTCGCTGCCCGGCGAGCAGTCCAAGCTCGACACCCAGTTGCCCAACGGCCAGAACTACGGCTTCGTGCTCAACACGCAGCGCATCGTGGCCAACAAGCGGTTCGCCGAACAGAACCCGGCGGCCGCGCGGCTGTTCGAAGTGATGAGCCTGCCGGTGGCGGACATCAACGCCCAGAACCTGCGCATGCGCGACGGCGAAAACAAGCCGCAGGACGTGGAGCGCCACACCGACGCCTGGATCAAGGCCCACCAGAAGACCTTCGACGGCTGGATCGCCCAGGCCCTCGCGGCGGCCAAGCGCTGAAGTCGAGCGGCTGCCCGATCCGCCGAAGGGCCACGCCTCGCGTGGCCCTTCGCGCCATCGGCTGCCGCCGTCGCTGTTCGACCGGAAGCGCTTATTGCTATTTCAACGTCTTGCCGGTTGCCTGATCGATCTCGGCAAAGAGATCATGCAAACGCAGCGCAGCGCTCATCGCAGTGGGCCAGCCGGCATAAAACGCCTGATGGGTGACCAATTCAACGAGTTCCTCCCGGGTCACGCCGTTGTCCAATGCCCTCGAAAAATGTCCAGGCATCTGTTCGACTCTCCCCAATGCAACCAAAGTGGCACAGGTAATCAAGCTGCGATCGCGCTTTGACAATTGCGGTCGCTCCCAGATGTCGCCGAACAGCACCCCATTGGTCAACTCCCCCAATTTGGGGACGCATTGGTCCACTTTCCGGCGCATTTCTGCCTGCTGCACCTGACCAGGCGTTCGAGAGGGTTTTTCCATGTCGTCTCCTTGAGCACCGATTCACAAAACGCCCACCTCCAGTCGTGAGCATTTCCCAGCGTTGCCCATTCAGGGGCCAGTCATCTTCTCAGGCACCACCCACTCGTCGAATTGCGCCGCGCTCACATGCCCCAGCGCCAGCGCCGCCTCGCGCAGCGTGGTGCCTTCCTTGTGCGCCTTCTTGGCGATGGCGGCGGCCTTGTCGTAGCCGATGTGGGTGTTCAGCGCCGTCACCAGCATCAGCGAGCGGCCGACCAGTTCGGCGATGCGCTCGCGGTTGGGCTCGATGCCCACGGCGCAGTGGTCGTTGAAACTGACCATGCCGTCGGCCAGCAGGCGCACGCTCTGCTGGAAGTTGTGCGCGATCATGGGGCGGAACACGTTCAGCTCGAAGTTGCCGCTGGCACCGCCTACGTTGATCGCCACGTCGTTGCCGAACACCTGGGCCGCCAGCATCGTGACGGCTTCGCTCTGCGTCGGGTTGACCTTGCCGGGCATGATGGACGAGCCGGGTTCGTTCTCGGGGATGCTGATCTCGCCGATACCGCTGCGCGGGCCGCTGGCCAGCCAGCGCACGTCGTTGGCGATCTTCATCATGCTGGCGGCCAGGGTCTTGAGCGCGCCGTGGGCGAACACGAAGGCGTCGGCCGCGGCCATCACCTCGAACTTGTTGGGCGCCGTGACGAAGGGCTGGCCAGTGAGGCGCGCCAGCTCGGCCGCCACACCCTCGGCGTAGCCCTTGGGCGCGTTCAGGCCGGTGCCCACCGCCGTGCCGCCCAGCGCCAGCTCGCACAGGTGCGGCAGCGCGGCGCGCACGTGCTTCTCGCCCTGGTCGAGCTGCGCCACCCAGCCGGAAATCTCCTGCCCCAGCGTCAGCGGCGTGGCGTCCTGCAAGTGGGTGCGGCCGATCTTCACGATGCCGTCGAATTCCTTGGCCTTCTGCGCCAGCGTGCCGCGCAGGCGGCGAATGGCCGGCAGCAGCTTGTGCGCAATGGCCTCCACCGCCGCCACGTGCATGGCGGTGGGAAACACGTCGTTGCTGGACTGGCTGCGGTTCACATCGTCGTTGGGGTGCACCTTGCGGCCTTCGCCGCGCTCGCCGCCGAGCAGTTCGCTGGCGCGGTTGGCCAGCACCTCGTTGACGTTCATGTTGGTCTGCGTGCCCGAGCCGGTCTGCCAGACGACGAGCGGGAATTCGCCGTCGTGCTTGCCGTCGATCACCTCCTGCACGGCGGCGACGATGGCGTCGGTCTTGGCCTTGTCCTGCAGGCCCAGCGCGTGGTTCACGCTGGCCGAGGCCTGCTTGACCAGCGCCAGCGCGCGGATGATCTCGCGCGGCTGGCGTTCGCCCGAAATATCGAAGTTCTGCAGCGAGCGCTGCGTCTGCGCGCCCCACAGTTTGTCGGCGGGCACCTCGATGGGGCCGAAGGTATCGCGTTCGGTACGCGTGGCGGTCATGGACATATCTCCTTCTCTTTCAAAAAAAGCCCCCACGCTCTAACGCTGCGCGGGTCGCCGCTCGTTCAGCGCATCCGCTCCAGCTCGACATGGCCGCTGGGCGGTGTGGCGTAGGGCTGGTCGGTGCTGTAGGCGTTGTTCGGGTTGTTGGTGTCCTGGAACACGCGCGGGCCGTTGTGGATGCTGTTGCGCACCGGGGCGCCATCCACGCCTTTGTAGCGGTCGTATTCGCCAACACCCTCCAGCGTGCGCTGGTGCATGCGGTCGTTGGTGGCGCTGGTGTTGGCAGCGATGGCGCTGTAGATGCCGGCCACCTCCTGGTTGGCTCGCATGCGGATGGCATGCCGGTCGGCGGCGCCCCGCGCGTTGATCATGGCCATCTCGCGGTTGTGCCAGTCATTGATGCTGGAACTGATGCCGGCGTGGTAGCGCGACACGCTGGCCTGCATGCGCGCGGCCATGGCCTGCTGCCACTGCGGGTTGAGGCGCATGGTGGCGCCAATGCGCTGGGGCAGTTCCGGGTCGAGCCGGCCCGCGGGCGCGCGATGGGTGTCGATCACGCCGGTGCCGCCCATGATCGATCCCTGCGTGTTGGTGAAGCTGACGGCAGCGGTCAGCATTTCCTCCATGGCGACGCCGTTGTCGACGTAGGTGATCAGCAATCGACCGGCGTCCAGGCGCACCTGCGGGCCGGGCGGGCTCTTCAGCGAGCGCAGCGCCTCGGCGGTCACGTCTTGATAGCTCCGCACCTGCGCGCCTGGCCGCAGCTTCTGCACGGTGGCTTCGAGGAACTCGCGCGCGCTGCGCATCGGCGCGGCGGGACAGGGGTTGAACTGCTGCGCCGTGCCGGCCACCTGCCAACTGAAGCCGGGCAGCTTGCCCACCGCCGTCAGGCTGTCCGGCCCCAGCACGGTCCAGTTCATCTGCAACTGGTTGCTGACGCAGGGCGTGCCGTCGTTCCAGGTGATGCCGCCGACCGCGCTCCACCCCGCCGGGATCTGCAGATCGGCCGCCACCACCGGTTGGTTGAAACCGTTGTGGTCGATGATCTGCGCCGCCTGCAGGCGCCGCGTGTCCAGCGGTGGCGGCATCGGCGGCAGTCCCTGCCGGGCGTCGGCCGGCGGCCGGCCTCCCTCCTGGGCGGAGGCCTCCTGCGCCCCGGCAGACTCGCCGGCCGGGCGATCGCACCCCGCCAGAACCGCCGCCACGGCCAACACCAGCACGGATACAGAGACCGGCATGCCGGTTACGGTCGCATTCTTCATGGCCTGCTCCGCTGTCAAAATAAGGGGCGTGCATACGGCACGGAAAGTAAAGAGCATACCCCTGAATGCGATTGACTCGCGTTTGTGAAAATCACCCGCCCACGAAAGAACACCCATGTCCACGATCCAGCAAGCGGACCTGATCGAATCGATCGCCGCCGCGCTCCAGTACATCAGCTACTACCACCCGGCCGACTACATCGCCCACCTGGCCCGGGCCTACGCACGCGAACAGAGTCCCGCCGCCAAGGACGCCATCGCGCAGATCCTGACCAACAGCAAGATGAGCGCGACCGGCCAGCGCCCGATCTGCCAGGACACCGGCATCGTCAACGTGTTCCTGAAAGTGGGCATGG
>CAZAPJ010000073.1:0-23167 GCA_964487025.1 uncultured Hydrogenophaga sp. | reverse complement strand
TGCCGGCCTTGGCGGCCGAGTAGTTGGTCTGGCCGGCCTGGCCCTTCTCGCCGTTCACCGAGGAGATGTTGATGATGCGCCCCCAGCCCTTGTCGACCATGTCGGCCACGACCTGCTTGGTCACGTTGAACATGGAGTTCAGGTTGGTCTCGATCACCGCGTCCCAGTCCTCGCGCGACATCTTGAGGAACATGCGGTCGCGGGTGATGCCGGCGTTGTTCACCAGCACGTCGACCGTGCCGTGCTCGGCCTTGGTCTTGGTGAAGGCCTCCACGGTGGAGTCCCAGTCGCCCACGTTGCCGATCGAGGCGTGGAAGGTGTAGCCCAGGGCCTTTTGCTCGTCCAGCCATTTCTTGTAGTCGCGCGTCGGGCCGCAGCCGGCCACGACCTTGAACCCCTCCCGGTGCAGGCGTTGGCAGATGGCGGTCCCGATGCCGCCCATGCCCCCCGTGACGTAGGCCAGTTTCTGACTCATGTAATCGCTCCTTTGAAGTGTTTTGCCGATGGACACGGCGGCTGGCCGCGCCCGGTGAACGTTCCGATTAAACCCAATATTTCAGCGTTCGACGGCAAGGGAAACCCCCATGCCGCCGCCGATGCACAGGGCGGCCAGCCCTTTCTTCGCGTCGCGCCGCTGCATCTCGTGCAGCAGCGTCACCAGCACGCGGCAGCCCGAGGCGCCGATCGGGTGGCCGATCGCGATCGCCCCGCCGTTGACGTTGACGCGCGCCGGGTCGATGTCCAGCGCCTTGTTGACCGCGCAGGCCTGGGCCGCGAAGGCCTCGTTGAGTTCGAACAGGTCCACGTCGCCGGCCTTCCAGCCGGCGCGCGCCAGCGCCTTCTGCGAGGCCGGCACCGGCCCCATGCCCATGGTGGCCGGGTCCAGGCCGCTGGTGCCGAAGGCGGCGATGCGCGCCAGCGGCTTGAGGCCCAGCGACGCCGCCTTCTTGGCGCTCATCACCATGACGGCGGCGGCCCCGTCGTTGATGCCCGAGGCGTTGCCGGCGGTCACGCTGCCGGCCTTGTCGAACGCCGGGCGCAGGCCCGCCAGCGCCTCGGCGCTGGTCTTCTTGTTGATGAACTCGTCGGCGTCGAAGACGACCGGATCGCCCTTGCGCTGCGGGATGCTCACGCCCACGATCTCGTCCTTGAACCGGCCGGCCTCCTGCGCGGCAGCGGCCTTCTGCTGGCTGCCCAGCGCCAGCGCATCCTGCATCTCGCGCGTGATGCCGTGCGCCTTGGCCACGTTCTCGGCCGTGATGCCCATGTGGTACTGGTTGTAGACGTCCCACAGGCCGTCGACGATCATGGTGTCGACCATCTTCCAGTCGCCCATGCGCTGGCCGTCGCGGCTGCCATTGAGCACGTGCGGCGAGGCGCTCATGTTCTCCTGGCCGCCGGCGATCACGACTTCGCTGTCGCCCCAGGCCACGGCCTGGGCGGCCAGCATCACCGCTTTCAGGCCCGAGCCGCACACGGCGTTGATGGTCAGCGCCGGCGTCTCCTTGGCCACGCCGGCCTTCATCATGGCCTGGCGCGCCGGGTTCTGGCCCACGCCCGCGGCCAGCACCTGGCCCAGGATCACCTCCCCCACGGCATCGGCCGGCAGGCCGGTGCGGGCCAACAGGTCCTTGATGACGATGCTGCCCAGTTCGGTGGCCGGCGTCTTGGCGAGCGTGCCGCCGAACTTGCCGACGGCCGTTCGGGTGGCGGCGACGATGACGATGTCTTGCATGAAGTGCTCCTTGCGTTGTGTTGGGAATCGGGTTGAGCGTTGAGCGTTGAGCGTTGAGCGAAGAAAGGATGCGCAGGCCGGAGGGGGAGTTCACGCTGAACGCCATACGCCCAACGCCCAACCTCCCTGCGCCCAACCTCCCTAGGCCTTGGCCTTCACGTAGCGGCCAGGCGCGGGCTCGATCACCGGGTAGGTTTTGCCCCTGCCATATGCCTTGGGTGCGGCAATCTGTTTTCCGGCCTGCGGCTTGAGCCACGCGGCCCAGTCGGTCCACCAACTGCCGGGGTGCTCGGTCGCGCTGGCGATCCATTGGTTGACGTCCGCCGGGAACTTGCCGGCCGGGCCGATCCAGTGGCTGCGCTTGTTCTTGCTGGCCGGGTTGATCACGCCCGCGATGTGGCCCGAGGCGCCCATGACGAAGCGCTTCTTGCCCGGGAACACCTGCGTGCTGGCGTACGCCCCGCCGATCGGCACGATGTGGTCCTCGCGCGAGCCATAGATGTAGACCGGCAGCTTGACCTGGCGAAAGTCGATCTTCTGGCCGCAGACCTTGACCTTGCCGGGCTTGACCAGGTTGTTCTCCAGGTAGGTCTGCCGCAGGTACCACGCGTAGTAGGGACCGGGCAGGTTGGTGCTGTCGGAGTTCCAGTACAGCAGGTCGAAGGGCGGCGGCGTTTCGCCCTTGAGGTAGTTGCCGACCACGTAGTTCCACACCAGGTCGTTGGGCCGCAGGAAGCTGAAGGTGGTGGCGAGGTCGCGCCCGGGCATGAGGCCACCGCCCGCGAACTGCGCCTCGCGGTACTTGACGAAGTTCTCGTCGATGAACACGTCGAGGATGCCGGTATCGGTGAAGTCCAGCAGCGTGGTGAGGAAGGTGGCGCAGTTCACCGGTTCCTCGCCACGCGCGGCCAGCACGGCCAGCGCGGTGCCCAGCATGGTGCCGCCGACGCAGAAGCCGAGCGCATTGACGGTCGGCGCGCCGGTGATCTCGCGCGTGACGTCGATCGCCTGGATCACCGCGTGCTCGATGTAGTCGTCCCAGGTCTGGTCGGCCAGCGACTCGTCCGGATTGCGCCAGCTCACCACGAAGGTGCGGTGGCCCTGCTCCACGCTGTAGCGGATCAGCGAGTTCTCGGGCTGCAGGTCCAGGATGTAGTACTTGTTGATGCAGGGCGGCACCAGCAGGAACGGCCGCTCGTATACCTTGGCCGTGAGCGGCTTGTACTCGATGAGCTGGAACAGCTCGTTCTCGTACACCACCGCGCCTTCGGTCGTGGCGACGTTGCGGCCGACCTCGAACACGCTTTCGTCGGTCATCGACACGTGGCCCTGCTTGATGTCGTGCAGCAGGTTGGCCATGCCCTTGGCGATGCTTTCCCCCTGGGTCTCGATCGCCTTCTTCTGGGCCTCGGCGTTGAAGGCCAGGAAATTGCTCGGGGCGCTCGCGTCGATCCACTGCTGCACCGCGAAGCGCACGCGGCTGCGGATCTTGGCGTCGCCCTGCACGGCATCGGCCATGGCCATCAGCGTGCGCGCATTGAGCAGGTAGGTGGCGGCCGCGAAGGCCGCCACGGGGTTGCCGGTCCAGGCCTCGGACGCGAAACGCCGGTCGCCCTGGGGCTTCACGTGGGGCCCCTGGTTCCAGAGCGCGGCCGCTTCCTTGAGGTAGGTGTTCTGGATCTCCAGCAGGCGGGCCGGATCGAAGCTCACGGCCTGCTGCCCGGTGGCCTGGCCGAACAGCTCGTTCACGCCGGGCATGCCCGGGAAGGCGGCGGCGCCCGGCAGGCTCTGCGCCAGCTGCGTCCATTGGGCGACGAGGCTCTGCTGGAACCGCTGGGCGGCTTCCAGCCATTGGGTGGGAGAGGGGGTGCCCGGTGTCATGGTGGTCTCCGTGAATCGCCTGTACGGCCTATGCAGCCTATGATGGCCTCTTCTGGTCTGGGAATGATTATCCGGACGCCCGGACGCCCGGCTTGCTTCGAGCCGCGCCGCCGACGCTTCCGGCCTACGGGGGATGGGCGTGTATCTGGTCGTGGTCGCGTGGATGTATGTGGTGCTGATGATGTCGGTGGCCGAGGCGACCAACACGAATGGCTCCGTGCTGGGAGCCATTGTGACCTTTTTTCTTTACGGTTTGCTGCCGCTCGCACTGGTGGTTTACCTGATGCGCACGCCCCAGCGCCGCAGGGCCATCCGGGCCCGCGAAGCCGCCGAGCGGCAAAACGCACTGGCGGCCGCCCCAGCCGCACCCGCCCCACGCAGCCCCTCAACCGATCCAGATGCAGGCGGCCATGCGCCCGGTGCTGCCCAGGATGGCGGCGTCGCGGCGGTGGGAAAAGAACCGTGAGGCCTGCGTGACGGTGCACCAGGGCGGCGATCCATCGTTGCCGTGGAGGGACCGCAGGCCGATCGCCTGCAGCCGCTGCCGGGCCAGCGCCGGCAGGTGCGCCAGGTACCGGTCGCCGCCCGCCGCCCCTGGCGCGAAATGCCGCCCGGCTTCCGGCATCGCAGCGACGAAGGCCGCCCGCACCTCGGGCCCCACCTCGAACGCAGCCGGCCCGATGCAGGGGCCGAGCCAGACCACCGTATCGCGCGCGATCGCCGCGCGCGATACGGCCGTGCCGGGCCCCCCAGGCTGCCGCCCCTGGACGGCCCTCGCCAGGGCCTCGAAGGCCTGCTCCAGCACGCCGGCGCACAGCCCGCGCCAGCCCGCGTGCGCCGCCGCGACCACGCCGCCGCCGCGATGGGCCAGCAGCACCGGCAGGCAATCGGCCACCATGATGGTGCAGGCGAGCCCGGCCTGCGCGGCGATGCAGCCGTCGGCCTCGGCGCCGTCGGGCACGTCCGGCGCGAGCATGACCACCCGTGTGCCGTGCACCTGCCGCAGGAACACCGGGCGCGCGCCGTCCAGCGCGGCCGCCAGGCGCGCGCGGTTGGCCGCCACGGCCGCCGACTCGTCGCGCACGTGGTCGCCGAGGTTCAGGCTGTCGAAGGGCGGCCGCGAGACGCCGCCCGCGCGCGTGGTGAACAAGGCCTTGACGCCCGCCGGCGCAGGCCAGTCGGGCACCAGCCAGTCCGCAGCGGCGGACATCGATCAGGCCACGGCGTCGGGGCAGGCCGAAGGCTGGGCCTGCTGGAACGCCTCGAGCCGCATGCAGGCCTCGAACGCCGCCATGGTGCGGGGCAAGCCGTCGAAGCTGGTGTTGTAGCGCTGGCCATTGAAGATCTGCGGCACCAGGCAGCAGTCGGCCAGCGTGGGGGTATCGCCCCAGCAATAGTGCGACGCCGGCTGCTGCGCCAACTGGCGCTCGAAGGCTTCGAGGCCGGTGCGCACCCAGTGGCGGTACCAGGTGTTCATGGCCTCTTCCTCGACACGGAGCTGGCGGGTCAGGTACTTGAGCACGCGCAGGTTGTTGAGGGGATGGATCTCGCAGGCGATGGTCTGCGCCAGCGCCCGCACCCGTGCCCGCTCGATCCGGTCCGCCGGCACCAGCGCGGGGTCGGGGTGCGCCTCGTCCAGGTACTCGATGATCGCCATCGACTGCGACAGCCGCGTGCCGTCGTCGAGCTCGAGCACGGGCACCAGCCCGTCGGTCGAGACCTCCAGGTAGCCGGGCTCGCGCTGCTTGCCGCTGGGCAGGTGCACCGGAACGTAGTCATAGGCCAGCCCCTTGAGCGCGAGCGCGATGCGGACGCGGAAGGCAGCCGAGGAGCGGAAGTAGGAATAGAGCTTCATGGCGCAAGGATAAGGGCGCCTCAGAGCGCCGCGTAATCGGTATAGCCCCGGCTGTCGCCGCCGTAGAAGGTGGCGCGGTCCGGCGTGTTGAACGGCCCGCCGCGCCGCAGGCGCGCCACGAGATCGGGGTTGGCGATGAACAGCCGGCCGAACGCCACCAGGTCCGCGCCCTCGCGCAGCGCCTGCTCGGCCAGCGGCAGGTCGTACCCGTTGTTGACCATCCAGGCGCCGCGCCCGCCAGCGGCCCGGTAGGCCGCGCGCAGGGCGGCGTAGTCGAACGGGCGGTCGGCGATCTCGCGCGGCCCGGAGGTGGCGCCTTCGATGATGTGCACGTAGGCCAGGCCGAGCGGCGCAAGCCGGCGCGCCACGTGTTCGAACAGCGGCTGGGGATCGGCGTCCAGCGCGTCGTTGGCCGGCGTCACCGGCGAGAGCCGGATGCCGGTGCGGTCGCCGCCGATCGCCTGGGTCACCGCGCGCATCACCTCGTCCAGCAGGCGCGCGCGGTTTTCGATCGCGCCGCCGTAGGCGTCGGTGCGGTGGTTGCTGCCGGTCTTGAGGAACTGGTCGAGCAGGTAGCCGTTCGCCGCATGGACCTCCACGCCGTCGAACCCGGCCTCGCGGGCCGCCAGCGCGGCGCGGCGGTAGTCCTCGACGATGCCCGGCAGCTCGGACAGCGCCAGCGCGCGCGGCTCGGAGGTCTCCTCGAAGCGGGCCACGCCGTCCTTGAGCAGCACGGTCTTGGCCTTGGCCCGGATGGCCGAGGGCGCCACGGGCGCCGCGCCGCCGGGCTGCAGTTCGGTGTGCGAGATCCGGCCCACGTGCCAGAGCTGCGCCACGATCCTGCCGCCGGCCTGGTGCACCGCCCCGGTGACCGCCTTCCAGCCCTCGATCTGCTCGGGCGCGTACAGGCCCGGCACGTCGGCATAGCCCTGGCCCTGGTGGCTGATGGCGGTGGCCTCGGAGATCAGCAGCC
This sequence comes from uncultured Hydrogenophaga sp., assembly GCA_964487025.1. Classification (GTDB taxonomy): domain Bacteria; phylum Pseudomonadota; class Gammaproteobacteria; order Burkholderiales; family Burkholderiaceae_C; genus Hydrogenophaga. Next base: position 16,723 of record CAZAPJ010000073.1, on the reverse strand, counting down.
CGGCGCTGGCGCGCTGGCGGTAGTAGGTGGCCATCAGCGGCGTGGGCACGGCACGCGGCGCGCGGTTGCGCGTGAGCGGCGCCATGACGATGCGGTTGGCCAGCGGCAGCGCGCCGACGGTGACGGGTTCGAACAAGGTGGTCATGAAAAGGAAAGATCGGGCAGGACGCGAGGCCGGCGGGAGAGGAAGGAAACCGGATGGATTGTGCGCAACTCAGGCCGGGCCCGCCGGCAGTGCGCGCAATGCCCCCACGACGATCGGCGCGATGCTGACCGCGTTGCTCGCGTGGGCGATCGAATCGGTGCTCCAGATCTGGCGCACGCCGGCCGCCCTCACCCGCTGCACCGCGCCGTCGGCGAAGAGGGCGTGCGTCACGGCGGCGTCGACCGAGACCGCGCCTGCGGCCAGCAGCCGCTGCGCCGCGCACACCAGCGTCTGGCCCGAGCTGGCCACGTCGTCGACCAGCACCACCGCGCGCCCGGCCACCGGCACGGCGGGCAGCTCGACCTCGACCTCGCGGTCGCCGTGCCGCGTCTTGCGGCACACCGCATGCGCCCAGCCATGCCGGCGCGCCGCCTGCGCCACCCATTGCAGGGCCTCTTCGTCCGGCCCGACGAGCAGCACGCCGCCGCCGTCGCCGCCGTGCCGCGCGGCGATCGGGTCGGCCAGCAGCGGCGCGCCGCTGAGCGCCAGCGCGTGCTCGAGCGGGATCGCCTCGTCCAGCGAGTGCACGCGGTGCAGGTGCGGATCGATGGTGATCACCGCGTCGAACAACCCGGCCAGGAAGCCGCCCACGATGCGCTGGCTCACCGCCTCGCCGGGTGTGAACGCCTTGTCCTGGCGCATGTAGGCCAGGTACGGCGCCACCAGGGTCAGATGCCGCGCCCCCAGCTCGCGCGCGGCACGCGCGGCGATCAGCAGCTCCACCAGCTTCTCGTTGGGATGGTGCAGACCGCGCCAGATCACCACCCGGGGCGGTAGAGGCTGCGGCAGCCGCAGGCGCCATTCGCCGTCGGGAAAGCGGTGCCGGTCGATCAACGCCAGCGAAAGGCCCGCCGCCTCGGCGGTCGCGCGGGCAATGCCCTGTTCATCTTCAAAACACAGCAGGAGCCCCTGCGCTGGGATGTCGTCGTTCATCCCGGCACGATACACCGTCGCGGAACCGGAGCCGAAGCGACACCGGCAACCAAAGAGGAAGCGCCAGCCCAGAGACAGCGAGGGCCCGGCTCCGCCGGCCCGAGCTGTCGTCCCCCCTCCAAGCGCCGCAAAGCGGCGCGCCAGAGAGGGGGGAAGCGGCGAAGCCGCGCAGGGGGGAGCTCCCTATGCTCACCCCACCACCAGCCGAATGCCCGGCATGACCCGCTCGGACTCGGCACGCCGCTCCAGCGCCAGGCGCATGTTCATCTGCGCGACCTCGGTGTGCTCGACCGCCAGCGCCTGGGCGCGCGCGCCCTCGCCGCGCCGCAGCGCGTCGAACAGCATGTGGTGCTGCCGGTGCGCGTACAGCATCCAGTCGCGGTCCATCGCCACCGTGCCCTGCATCGGCAGCATGGCCGAGGCCGGCGCGAATGGCAGCTTGTCGTTGAGCCGCACCGCGCGCTGCAGGGCGCGGTTGCCGCACGCGTCCAGCACCAGCGCGTGGAAGCGGTCGTTCATCGCCGCGTAGGCGGCGTAGCTCTCGATGGTCAGCGGCTCGTCGGCCAGCAGGCGGTCGCCCTCGTCGAGCACGGCCTGCAACTGCCCCTGCAACTGGCGCGAGACCCCGTGCTCGGCCACCAGGCGGGCGGCCATGCCCTCCAGGTGGCCGCGCACCGCGATCGCGTCGACCACCTCCTGCGCGGTGAACTGGCGCACCAGGTACTTGCCGGTCTCGTTGGCCTCCACCAGGCCCTCCTGCTCCAGCGTGACCAGCGCGGCCCGCACCGGCGTGCGCGACGCGCCCAGCCGCTCGGCCAGTTGCTGCTCGGCCAGCCGCTGCCCGGGCGCGAACCCGCCGCTGAGGATGAGGTCGCGCAGTTGCATCAAGACGGTTTCTTGCAGGCTCATGGCGCGTGACTGTACAGGGAGTTTCATGGGCGCAGCTCATTTTGTACACGAAATCAAAAAAACGGGATACCATTTCATCCATTCACCCCACAGGAAAACCCACGATGAAAGCCGAACTCAACCAGCGCCTCACCCGGGTCGGCCCGGGCACCCCGGGCGGCGAAATGCTGCGCCGCTACTGGCAGCCCGTGGCCCTGCTCGACGAATTCGACCCCCGGCTCGACCCCGCCATGGCGGTGCGCCCCGTGAAGGCGGTGCGCGTGCTGGGGCAGGACTTCGTGCTGTTCCGCGACGCCCAGGGCCGCTACGGCCTGCTCGACCGCGACTGCCCGCACCGCGGCGCCGACCTGGCCTACGGGCGCAACGAGGGCGATGGCCTGCGCTGCCCCTTCCATGGCTGGAAGTTCGACGTCACCGGCCAGTGCACCGAGACCCCGGCCGAGCCGCCGGGCAGCACGATGTGCACGCGCATCCGCCAGCGCAGCTACCCGCTGATCGAGCGCTCGGGCGTGCTGTTCGGCTGGTTCGGCCCCGAGGGCGCCACGCCGCCGCCCCTGCCCGCGCTGGACTGCTTCGCCGCGCCCGCCAGCCACACGTTCGCGTTCAAGGGCCTGTGGCACTGCAACTGGCTGCAGGCGTTCGAGGTCGGCATCGACCCGGCGCACGCCTCCTACCTGCACCGCTTCTTCAACGACGGCTCGCTCGAGGACAGCTACGGCAAGCAGTTCCGCGGCGCGAGCGCGGGCGACGTCGGCGGCGAGCGCTGGCCCATGACGCGCGTGATGCGCGAGTTCGGCCAGCCGCAGATCAGTTACGAGGCCAAGCCCTACGGCCTGCAGCTCACCGCGCTGCGCCCGCTCTCGGACGCCCTCACCCACGTGCGCGTGACCAACGCGGTGTTCCCGCAGACCTTCGTGATTCCGCTGTCGGAGACCATGACCATCACGCAGATGCACGTGCCGGTGGACGACACCCGCAACTACTGGTACGCCTTCTTCACCAGCTTCGACGGCCCGGTCGACAAGGAGACCATGCGCAACCAGCGGCTGCCCGCCGTCACCCTGCCCGACTACGTGCCGAAATCGGGCCGCCAGAACCACTGGGGCTTCAACCCCGAGGAACAGCAGACGCGCACCTACCTCGGCATGGGCGAGGAAGACATCAACGTGCACGACCAATGGGCCTGCGAGAGCATGGGCCCGATCCAGGACCGCACGCGCGAGCACCTGGGCACCACGGACAAGGTGATCGTGGCCAACCGGCGCCTGCTGCAGGAGGCCATCGACGCGGTGGAGCGCGGCGGCACGCCGCCGGGCATCGCCGACCCCGCGCTGCACGACGCGATCCGCGGCCCCGACACGGTCGACGGCATCGCGCCCGCGCAGGACTGGCGGGGCTGGTGGCTCGAATCCGTGCGCGCCAAGCGCGCAGGCGCGCCCTGGCACCAGGCTGGCCGCGAGGCCGCCCAGGCAGGCGCCGAAACCGCGGGCGCCCAATGACGGCGCGGCATTTCGCCGATCGCTGCGGCATCCACGACGCGGCGCGCGAAGACGCCTGCCAGCGGCTGGCCAAGCGGATCGAGGCCAGCGGCATCGAGCTGGTGCGCTTCGGCTGGTGCGACGTGCACGGCACGCTGCGCGGCAAGACCCTCACCACCGCCGCCGCGCTACGCGCCCTGCGCGACGGCGTGGGCATGGTGGGCACGCTGCTGCTCAAGGACACGGCCGACCGCACCGCCTGGAAGGTGTTCGAGCCCGGCGGCTCGGACGACCTGCCACCGGGCTTCGCGGGCGCGGCCAACCTGCTCCTGCTGCCCGACCCCGACAGCTTCACCGAACTGCCCTGGCTGGAGCGCACCGGCTGGCTGCGCTGCCAGGCCTGGTTTCCCGACGGCACGCCCGCGCCACTGGACACGCGGCGCGTGCTGCAGGACGCGCTGGCGCGCCTGGCCCGCACCGGCCACGGCTTCAAGACCGGGCTGGAGGTCGAGTTCCACATCTACCGCATCACCGACGCGCGGCCCCAGCTCGACCCCGAACTGGCCGCCTGGCCTGGCCTGCCGCCCGCGGTGGAGATGATCCACCCGGGCTACAACCTGTTGGCCGAGTCCCTGACGGACCTGGCCGACGCGCCGCTGCGCATCGTTCAGCGCACCGCCCAGGCCCTGGGCTTGCCGCTGCAGTCGCTGGAGATCGAGCTCGGGCCCAGCCAGGTGGAAGCGGTGTTCGACGCCACCGACGCGCTCACCGCGGCCGACCAGATGGTCCTGTTCCGCAACGGCGTGCGCCAGGCGCTGCGCCAGGCCGGCTACCACGCCAGCTTCATGTGCCGCCCACCCTTTCCGAACATCATGTCCAGCGGCTGGCACCTGCACCAGTCGTTGGTGGAGCTGCCCGGCGGGCGCAACGCCTTCACGCGCGCAGCCCCCGCGCCCGGCAGCGCGCCCGCCGACGCCGCCCACACGCTGTCGGACACCGGCACCCGCTGGTTGGCCGGCCTGCTGGCCCATGCGCGCGGCATCACCGTGCTGTGCACGCCCACCATCAACGGCTTCGCGCGCTTCCGGCCCAACGCGCTGGCGCCCCAGTCCGTGCTCTGGGGCCAGGACAACCGGGGCGCGATGCTGCGCGTGGTCGGCGCGGCCGGCGACGGCGCCACGCGGATCGAGAACCGCGCCGGCGAGCCGGCCGCCAACCCCTATCTCTACATGGCGGCGCAGATCCACGCCGGGCTCGACGGGCTGGCGCGCGGCCTCGTGCCGCTGCCGGCCTGCGAAGCGCCCTACGCCGAAGGCAGCGAAAAGCTGCCGTCCACGCTGGCCGACGGACTGGCCGCGCTGCAGGCCGACACCGCACTGAACGAAGGCTTCGGCGAGTCCTTCGTGCGCTACTACAGCCGCATCAAGCAAAGCGAGATCGACCGGCACGCCCAGGCCGAGGACAAGGCCGACTTCGAGCGCCGCGAGTACTTCAGCAGGGTTTGATACGACTCCCCCCTGCGCGGCTTCGCCGCTTCCCCCCTCTCTGGCGCGCCGCTGCGCGGCGCTTGGAGGGAGGACGACAGCTCGGGCCGGCGGAGCCGGACCCTCGCTGTCTCTGGGTTTTTGTCGGCCGTGTCTTCACTCGCATTGCCTTTAAACTGGACCGATGCTGCGCCCGCCCGCCAAACACTGCCGCAACTGCGGCACCGCCGTTCAGATCCGGCTGCCCGACGACGGCGACACCCGGCCCCGCGCCGTTTGCCCGGCCTGCCACACGGTGCACTACGACAACCCGCTCAACGTGGTCGGCACGGTGCCGGTGTGGGGCGACGCCGGGCAGTACGTGCTGCTGTGCAAGCGCAACATCGAGCCGCGCTGGGGCAAGTGGACGCTGCCGGCCGGCTTCATGGAGCTGGGCGAGACCACCGCCGAGGGCGCGATGCGCGAGACCGACGAAGAGGCCGGCGCGCAGTTCGAGCTGGGCGACATCTTCACGCTGATGAACGTGGCCCGCGTCGGCCAGGTCCACATCTACTACCGCGCCCGCCTGCTCAGCGACCGCTTCGACCCCGGCCACGAGACCATCGAGGCGCGCCTGTTCACCGAGGACGAAGTGCCCTGGGACGAGATCGCCTTCCGCACCGTCAAGGAAACGCTGGAGCGCTACTTCGCCGATCGCCGCCGGGGCCACTTCGGCTTTCATGCTTTTGATATCGTGTGACACCCCCCTGCGCCGCTTTGCGGCTTCCCCCCTCTCTGGCGCGCCGCTGTGCGGCGCTTGGAGGGGGGACGACAGCTTGGGCCGGCGAAGCCGGACCCTCGCTGTCTCTGGGTTTTGCGGCGGCTCGCTTCGCTTGCCGCGTTCTGCTGAATAAGACCTGTCGAAGGGCTCAGGGCAAATGTGGGAGTGAGGGCCAGTCGAGCAGTTCGGCCAGACGCCGCACCACCCACGCCGACTCGGCCTCGGTCACCGCCATGGGTGCCACCCGGAGGCCCTGCAGGCAGCGCGCCAGCACGTCCGCGCTGGTGATGCCCAGACGGAATTCCATGTCGCGCGCGGTCTCGGTCAGCATCTGGGCCATGTCCTCGCACAGTTCGTAGCGCGCGGCCAGCTCGGCGGGCAGCAGGGCCGGCTTCTGCCGGCCCGGCGCCAGGTAAAGGGCCATGAAGGACGGCGGGATTTCGATCGGAAGTTCGTTGGGCATGCTGCACTGTAGGCCAACAGGGCACGCGCTCTCGGCGCCGACGGGCAATGGCAGAACGGGGGCAGGTCGATCAGCCGGGCGGCGGTCCCAGCATGCCGACGGTCCAGGCCGGCAGCGCGACGGGATGGCGCCAGACCACCTGGCCATCGCGGCAGCGCGCCACCAGGCGGGGCGGCTGGACCGCCCGGTTGCGCGGCCTGGACGTGTCGTACAGCAAGGCCAGGTCGACCTGGCACACCGCTTCGGCCAGGTGGGCCAGGGTCCTGGGATAGCGGGCCAGGATGCGGTCGGCCGGCACACCGTGGCCGCCCTCTTGCTCCCGCTGCCGCACACGCGCGAGCAGCTGCCGCGGATCGTCCACGCACACCACCAGCAGCAGCACGGCGAACCCCGCCGCCCGCGCCGCCTGCAGCAGCGACAGCTTGGAGGGATGGGAGAACACGGTCTCGCTCACGAACGACTCCCCGTCGGCAAGGCACTGGGCGCGGCGCCCATCGGCCCACTCGCGGGCCAGCCTCGAGCGCTTCACAGGGTCGGCGACATGCCGCAGGTGCGCAGCCTCGTGGCGGTCGGCGTTGACGAACTCGGCCTCGGTGGGAATCAGCCCGGCGGCCACCGAGGCCTCGTACAACGTGGACTTGCCGGCGCCGTTGGGACCCGCCAGCAGGTAGAAGACGGGCCGGGTCACGCGGCGCGGCGGGCCGCCGGCGCCTTGGCGCGCTTGTCCATCACGCTCTGGCGCACCGCCTCGGCCAGGCGGCCGCTCGATTCGGCGGCCAGGAACCCGGCCTCGATCGCATCCAGCGAATCGGCCGGCGCCGATGCCTGGCGGGCCGCCGCCGCGTCGTACCGGGAAATGGCCTCGCGCGCCTCCTGCACCGTGAGACCCGTTTCCTCGGCGATGCGGCCGAGGGTGGCCCAGTACTCGATCTGGCCGGCGACCGAGCGGCGCTGTGGCTGCGCCGCCTCGCGCGCCTGCCGGACCAGCCCGGCGGGCAGCTTGACCGAGGCAAATGCACTGCTGCTGGAAGACGACATGGCAACAACTCCTTGATGGCGCATTTTGCGCCATTTTGGGCATCATGGCAACCCGCCATGGGAAACGGGGCCGCCGAACGGAAGGCCGTCACGCAAACGTCAAAACCGCTTCACATGCTTGCCATATGGGGACGGGAGTATCGGGGCTCCCCCACTGCAAATCTTTTCCACTCGAAAGACTCCCCCATGAACACCGAGGTTTCGCTCCATGACGACGACCAGATCGTCAATCCTTCCGCCAACCCGCACATCGACAGCATCCTGGCCACGCGCCTGAGCCGGCGCGGCGCGCTGCGCGGCGGCATCGGGGCCGCGACCGCCGCGCTGCTGGGCAGCGCCGGCCTGGCCGCCTGCGGCGGCGGTGGCGACGACGACGGCGAGCCGGCGCCCGGCCCCACGCCGACACCGATCGCGCTCAGCTTCGCGGCCGTGGCCAAGACCAACGCCGACCGGGTGACCGTACCCGACGGCTACCAGGTCAGCATCCTGCACGCGCTGGGCGACCCGATGCACTACGGCGACGTATCGTGGCAGGACAACGGCTCGGAAACCGCCGACTCCTACCAGCGCCGCATCGGCGACGGCCACGATGGGATGTACTACTTCGGCCTGGCCGACGACGGCACCTTCGGCGCCTCCCGCTCCGACCGCGGCCTGCTGTGCGTCAACCACGAATACGTCGTCGCCCCCTACGGCCTGCACCCCACGGGCCGCACCGTGACGAGCGGCAAGCGCCCCGCCAGCGAGGTGGACAAGGAAATCTACGCCCACGGTGCCAGCGTGGTGGAAGTGCGCCGCAAGGCCGGCGGCAACGACATGGAGATGGTGCGCGGCTCGCGCTACAACCGCCGCGTCCACTCGGCCACGCCGATGGACGTGGGCGGCCCGGCCGCCGGCAGCGCCCGGCTGGTGACCAAGCTCTCGGCCAACGGCCGCGAGGCCTTCGGCATGAACAACAACTGCGCCTGCGGCTACACGCCCTGGGGCACCTACCTGACCTGCGAGGAGAACTACCTGAACGTGATCGGCCGCGCGGCGGGCGACGACGCCCAGCGCAGCGCTGAGGAGATCGTGGCCCTCAGGCGCTACGGCCTGCCCGAAGGCCGCGCCAACCCCTACGGCTGGGACTCGCCCGACGGCGAGGCCTACCAGCGCTGGAACAGCAAGGTCAGCGGCGCCTCGGCCGCCGACGACTACCGCAACGTCTTCAACAGCTTCGGCTGGGTGGTCGAGATCGATCCGTTCCGCCCTGACAGCAAGCCGGTCAAGCGCTCGGCGCTGGGCCGCTTCAACCACGAAGGCGCCTGGCCCGCGCCCGCCAAGGCCGGCGAGCCGATCGTGATCTACTCGGGCGACGACGCGCGCAACGAGTACGTCTTCAAGTTCGTGTCCGACGCCAAATGGGACCCGCAGGACATCAACGGCGGCGCAGCCGCGGGCGCCAAGTACCTGGACCAGGGCACGCTCTACGTGGCCAAGTTCAACGACGACGGCACTGGTGAATGGCTGGAGCTGACGCACGGCAAGCACGGGCTGGACAGCAGCAACCCCGTGTACCCGTTCGCGGACCAGGCCGAGGTGGTGATGTACTGCCGCCTGGCCGCCGACTTCCGCGGCGCCACCAAGATGGACCGCCCGGAATGGGGCGGCGTGAACCCGCTGAACCACGAGGTCTACATGACCATGACCAACAACTCGCAGCGCACCGCGGCCAACCTCAACGCCGCCAACCCGCGCGTGGGCAACGCCAACGGCCACATCGTGCGCTGGCGCGAGGACGGCAGCCAGGCCGCCACCGCGTTCCACTGGGACGTGTTCCTGTTCGGCGCCCGCGAGGACGGCTCGCAGAGCGAGAACCTCTCCGGCCTGACGGCGGTGAACGACTTCTCCAGCCCGGACGGCCTGTACTTCGACCAGCGCGAGGGCGGGACCGGCGGCCTGCTGTGGATCCAGACCGACGACGGCGCCTACACCGACGTCACCAACTGCATGATGCTGGCCGCCCTCCCCGGCCAGGTAGGCGACGGCGGCACGCTGACCACCCGGGACGGCCAGGCCACCCGCATGGGTGCCAAGCCCACCGACGCCACGGTGCGCCGCTTCCTGGTCGGCCCGTTCGACTGCGAGATCACCGGCGTGACCGTCACGCCGGACGGCAAGACGCTGTTCTTCAACGTCCAGCACCCGGGCGAGGACACGGCCGACTTCGCCACCCAGACCTTCACCAGCCACTGGCCCGGCAACCAGGCGCCGGCCAGCGACACCGCCCACGCCGGCCACAAGCGCCCGCGTTCGGCCACGGTGGTGGTGACGCGCACGGACGGCGGCCCGATCGCGATCTGACGTCCGGGCAAGCACCCGCCAAGGGTATTGGGCCGCTGGCGCTCGTCCATCGAGCGCCAGCGGCCATTCCTCTGAAGGCATGGCGCCAATGGGCGTGGGCTCCGCATAAGATGCGGCCCACACGCCCAGGAACTGCTATGCCATGAAAAAACAGGGAACCGTGGTGCGCTGGGACCGCGAGCGCGCCTTTGGCTTCATCCGCAGCCCCGAGACCGCCGCCGACGTCTTCTTCCACCTCCGCGACTTCGGCGGCCATGCGCCGCCGGCCGAAGGCGCGGCGGTCACGTTCGAGGAAATCCACGTCGGCGGCAAGGGGCCTCGCGCGCTGTCCGTGGAGCTCGCCCGCAACGCCTTCGCCGCACCACCACCGCCGCCGCCCTCGGCACCCGCCCCGGCCGAGATCCTGCCCAGGGGCAAACCGGCTCAACGCTCGCGCACGCCGCGCGAGAAGCGCCGCGAGGAGCTGCCGCTGTGGCTTGGGCTGGGCCTGATCGGTTTCTGGCTGCTGCTCTGGCTGATCGGCATCGCCCTGGGGCGCTTTCCCTGGGTCGTGCTGACCGGCGTGGTGATTCTCAACCTGGCGACCTTCTACCTCTACTGGCGCGACAAGCACGCGGCCATCCACGAGGCCTGGCGCACACGCGAGGACACGCTGCATGCCCTGGCGCTGGCCGGCGGCTGGCCCGGTGCGTGGTTCGCCCAGCAGATCCTGCGCCACAAGATCAGCAAGGCGCTGTTCCAGGCCCTGTACTGGACCACCGTCGCCTTGAACGTCGCGGCGCTGCTGGCGTGGATCGCCTGGCCCTGGCTCAGGGCCGCCGCCACAGCTTGATCCACACCCTCCGGAGCGAAGCAGCGGCAAAACCCAGGGACAGCGCGGGACGGCTCCGCCGGCCCAAGCTGTCGTCCCCCCTCCAAGCGCCGCGCAGCGGCGTGCCAGAGAGGGGGGAAGCGCCGAAGGCGCGCAGGGGGGAGTTCACGACTTCCTGCGCGGCGGGAGCCCGGTGTGCTGCGTGAGCAGCCGCCCTCTTTGTGGCGCGCTTGGCGGCGCCGGCGGCGAGCTGTTCTTGCGCCGCGCGCTCTGGTAGCCGCCACCGGTGAGCGGCTGGAACGTGGGAATGAGGTGGTGCTTGCCGTTGCCGATCAGGTCGGCGCGGCCCATGGCCTTGAGCGCCTCGCGCAGCAGCGGCCAGTTGTTCGGGTCGTGGTAGCGCAGGAAGGCCTTGTGCAGGCGCCGCCGCTTCTCGCCGCGCACGATGTCCACCCGCTCGGCGCGGTCGTCGCGGTGCAAGCCCTTGAGCGGGTTCAGGCTGGTGTGGTACATGGCCGTCGCGGTGGCCATGGGGCTGGGGTAGAAGGTCTGCACCTGGTCGGCGCGGAACCCGTTCCTCTTCAGCCAGACCGCGAGGTTCATCATGTCCTCGTCGCTGGTGCCGGGGTGGGCGGCGATGAAATACGGAATCAGGTACTGCTTCTTGCCCGCTTCCTCGCTGAACTTCTCGAACAGTTGCTTGAAGCGGTCGTAGCTGCCGATGCCGGGCTTCATCATCTTCGACAACGGCCCGTTCTCGGTGTGCTCGGGCGCGATCTTCAGGTACCCGCCCACGTGGTGCTGCACCAGCTCCTTCACGTACTCGGGCGACTTCACGGCCAGGTCGTAACGCAGGCCGGAGCCGATCAGCACCTTCTTGACGCCGCGCAGCGCGCGCGCCCGGCGATAGATCTTCACCAGCGGCCCGTGGTCGGTGTGCAGGTTGGAGCAGATGCCGGGGTAGACGCAACTGGGCTTGCGGCAGGCCGCCTCGATCACGGGCGACTTGCAGCCCAGGCGGTACATGTTGGCGGTGGGCCCGCCGAGGTCGGAGATCACGCCGGTAAAACCCTCGACCTTGTCGCGGATCTCCTCCACCTCGCGGATGATGGAATCCTCCGAGCGGCTCTGGATGATGCGGCCCTCGTGCTCGGTGATCGAGCAGAAGGTGCAGCCGCCGAAGCAGCCGCGCATGATGTTCACGCTGAAGCGGATCATCTCCCAGGCCGGGATCTTGGTCGCGCCGTCGTGCCGGCCGTGCTCGTCGGCGTACGCCGGGTGCGGACTGCGCGCATACGGCAGGTCGAACACGAGGTCCATCTCGGCCGTGGTGAGCGGAATCGGCGGCGGGTTGATCCACACGTCGCGCGCGGTCGCGCCCTCCCCATGGGCCTGCACCAGCGCACGCGCGTTGCCGGGGTTGGTTTCCAGGTGCAGCACGCGGTTGGCGTGGGCGTACAGCACGGGATCGCTTTTCACCTGCTCGTAGCTCGGCAGGCGGATCACGGTGCGCTCGCGCGGCGGGCGCGGGGGCCTGGTATTCGCTCCCTCTCCCCCTGGGAGAGGGTTGGGGTGAGGGCTCTTGGCGCGCAGGTTGCGGTTGGCAACGAAACGGATCGGCTGGGCACGGCCCTCACCCATACCCTCTCCCAGGGGGAGAGGGGGCGACTCCCCCTCGCTGGCCGAGTCCTTGGCGCAGCTTTCGCCCTGGGCCTGCGCCTGCTCGCTCGTCGTCAGGTACGGGTTGATGTGGCTGTCCACCCGGCCGGGCTGGTCCACTTCGCTCGAATCGATCTCGAACCAGCCTTCGGCCGAAGGATCGCCCGGCCGGCGCACGAAGGCCGTGCCGCGCACGTCGGTGATCGCCTCGACCGGCTCGCGCGCGGCCAAGCGGTGCGCCACCTCGACCAGCGCGCGCTCGGCGTTGCCGTAGAGCAGCAGGTCGCACTTGCTGTCCACCACGATCGAGCGGCGCACCTTGTCGCTCCAGTAGTCGTAGTGGGCGATGCGGCGCAGGCTGCCCTCGATGCCGCCGAGCACGATCGGCACGTCCTTGTACGCCTCGCGGCAGCGCTGGCTGTAGACGATCGCCGCGCGGTCGGGCCGCTTGCCGCCCACGTCGCCCGGCGTGTAGGCGTCGTCGCTGCGGATCCGGCGGTCCGCCGTGTAGCGGTTGATCATGGAATCCATGTTCCCCGCGGTCACGCCCCAGAACAGGTTGGGCCGGCCCAGCGCCTGGAAGGGCTCGGCGCTGGTCCAGTCCGGCTGGGCGATGATGCCCACGCGGAACCCCTGGGCCTCCAGCACCCGCCCCACCACGGCCATGCCGAAGCTGGGGTGGTCGACGTAGGCGTCGCCGGTCACCAGGATCACGTCGCAGCTGTCCCAGCCGAGCCGCTCCATCTCGGCTCGGCTCATCGGCAGGAACGGCGCCACCCCGAACCGCTTGGCCCAGTAGGGCCGGTAGCTGTGGATCGGCTTGGCGGCGCGCGCGAAGAAGGAGACGTCGACGGGGGCGTTCATGGGGTGGGCCGGCGAGCGGCTCGCGGCGGGAAGTCCAGGGATTTTACGAGGCGACCCTTCGAGACCTGGGAGCCGGGGCCCGCAAGCCCCCGAAGACCGCTCGGCAGAAAAATGAAACCGCATGTACGAAATGGCCCACATCGTGCATCTCGTTACCCCTCTTACGAATACCCCGGGATGTAAATGAACGCCTGCTAGCATGGCCGCTTCGTTCACCGCAGAAAACAGAAGGAGCTGGCATGGCACTGCACTTTGGCAAGCGAGATATCGATCAACCCAGGACCCTGAACACCGGCATGGCCACCCCGCGCTACGGCCAACAGCCCACCGCCGCCACGCCCTCGGCCCCGCAGGCGCCGTCCACGGCCGCCAGCGCCGCCGACGCGGACGCCTCCGCGGCGCCGCAGGCCAGCAGCGGCGGCACCGTGCCCGAAGGCGGCAGCAAGCTCACCGTCGGGCCCAACATCAAGCTCAAGGGCGTGGAGATCACCGACTGCGACACGCTGGTGGTCGAGGGCCTGGTGGAAGCCACCATGGACTCGCGCGTGATCCAGATCGCCGAGCAAGGCGCGTTCAAGGGCTCGGCCGAGATCGACATCGCCGAGATCCGCGGTGTCTTCGAAGGCAACCTCACGGTGCGCCAGAAGCTGGTGATCCACGCCACCGGCAAGGTGACCGGCAAGATCCGCTACGGCAAGGTGGTGATCGAGGAAGGCGGCCAGCTGTCCGGCGACATCCAGTGCTCCGCTGCCGACGCCGCCGATGCGTCGTCCAAGCCGTCGAGCAGCAGCGCCGCCAGCAGCAAGCAGCAGGCCATGGCGCTGGCGGCCTGATCCGCCGCCCGCCGCCGTTCCCCCTGTCTTTCTTTCCCAAGACGGGCCGCCCAGCGGCCCGTCGGTCGTTGTCCGGCCCAGACGGCGCCGTTATGCTCGGGGGCATGTACGCCGAATACTTCGGGCTGAAGCACGACCCGTTTTCCATCGCACCGGACCCGCGCTACCTCTTCATGAGCGAGCGCCACCGCGAGGCCCTGGCGCACCTGCTCTATGGCGTGCGCGGCGGCGGCGGCTTCGTGCTGCTCAGCGGCGAGATCGGCGCCGGCAAGACCACCATCTGCCGCTGCTTCCTGGAGCAGATTCCCGCGCAGTGCCGGGTCGCCTACATCTTCAACCCCAAGCTCACCGTCGGCGACCTGCTCAAGACGATCTGCCGCGAGTTCCACGTCAAGGTCCGGCATGAAGGCGCCGGCCCGGCCACGATCAAGGAACATCTCGACCCGCTCAACGAGTACCTGCTGCAAAGCCACGCGCGCGGCGAGCGCAACGTGCTCATCATCGACGAGGCGCAGAACCTCTCGCCGCACGTGCTCGAGCAGTTGCGCCTGCTCACCAACCTGGAAACCAACGAGCGCAAGCTGCTGCAGATCATCCTGATCGGGCAGCCCGAGCTGCGCAACGTGATCGCGCGGCCCGAACTGGAACAGCTGGCCCAGCGCGTGGTCGCGCGCTTCCACCTCGGCACACTCGACGAGGCCGAGACCCGCCAGTACATCCAGCACCGCCTGCAGGTGGCCGGCCTGCGCGGGCCATCGCCCTTCTCGACCCATGCCCTGCGGCGCATCCACGAGATCACGCGCGGCGTGCCCCGGCGCATCAACCTGCTGTGCGACCGCGCCCTGCTCGGCGCCTACGCCACCCACCAGCCCCGGGTCGACCAGGCGGTGGTGGACAAGGCGGCGCGGGAAGTCTTCGAGGCCAGCCCCTCCCCTGCAATCGGCCAGCGCGCCGCCGCGACCACCCGATCCAGGAGCCGGGACCGGGACAGGCGCAAGAGCGGCAGCGGCAGCAGCAGCGGCGGCAGCCGGGCCCGCCAGGCCCCCTCGGCTTCCCTCGGCCTGCTGGGCGCGGGCATGCTGGCCGGCGCGCTGCTGGCCGGCGGAGCGTTCTGGCTCTGGATGCGGCCCGCCGCGGGCCCGCAGCCAGCCGCCACGCCGGCGGCCACGCCCCAGCCGGCCCCGGTACCCGCCGTGCCTGCGTCCATGGACAACGGCAGCCGCACGCCCCAGGCCGCGCAGGACCCACCGCCGCCTTCGCCGTCCTCCTCGGCCGCCGAACCGCCGGAGCGCGCGCCGCCACCCATCGGCGGCCCGCCGGCGCGCGCAGCGCTGCACGCCACCGAAGCCGCCGCCTGGCGCGAACTCGGTCCGCTCTGGGGCGCCTCGCTCGGCAGCGAGGGCGATCCCTGCGCCGCCGCCCTGCGCAGCCAGCTCCAGTGCTACCGGACCGACCGCATGACCCTGCACGGCATGCGCCAACTCGACCGCCCGGGCATCCTCGCCCTGCGGCTGCCGGGCCAGGGCAGCGGGCTCGCGCTGGTCACGGCGCTGCACGGCGACACCGTCACGCTGCAGTCGCGCGGCCAGCGCTGGCGGTTGCCGCTGGACACACTGGACACCATCTGGCGCGGCGATTTCGCCACCCTGTGGCGCACCCCGCCCGGCCACCAGGGGCGCCTGGCCGACGGCCGCGAGGGCCCGGCCGGCGAATGGCTCGGCCGCCGCATCGCCGAGCTCCAGGCGGCCGGCAAGGTGCCCGCGACCACCGCCGGCAACGACAGCCTCACGGCCCGCATCATCGCCTTCCAGCGCGCCCACGGCATCGACGCCGCCGGCCTGGCCGGCCCGATCACCTTCATGCAGCTCAACCTGGCCAGCGGCGTGGACGAGCCACGCCTGTCGTCCGCACCCGGCACCTGAGCCCCTGCCGATCCACCCGCCACCCATGTCCTACATCCTCGATGCCCTCCAGCGCGCCGACGCCGAGCGCGAGCGCGGCCACGTGCCCGGCCTCCACAGCCGCCCGATCGTGCAGCAGCAGTCGCCATCCGCGGCGGCCGCCACACCGCAGGCGCGGCGCCCTGCTGCCCGCAAGGCCGTGGTCGCGATCGCCGCGGTGCTGCTGGGCCTGTTGTGCGCGGCGCTGGCCGTGTGGTGGGGATGGCCCCGCCCGGCCGGTGAGGCGCCCCTCCCGCCGCCACCGCAGCCGGTGGTGACCGCGCCTCCGGCGGCCATCGCCCCTGCCGCCGCTCCTGCCCCTGCTGCCCCCGCGCTCCAGGAGCCAGTGCGGCCGATCCTGGCCCCCGCTCCTGTAGCGCCGCCAGCCCCCTCATTAAAAGCAGCGCCGGCGTCGTCGGCCCCGGCGTCCACCCCGTCCACCCCGTCCAAGCAGACCGCCGCCGCCGCGGCCCCAGCACCCGCCCCACCATCCGAAGCCGCAACGGCAGGCACCCCTTCCCCTTCCTCGGTCCCCGGATTCGGCCAGCTCTCGCCCGAGGTGCGCGCGCAGCTCCCGAGCGTGAGCGTGAGCGGCTCCACCTATTCCAAGGACCCGAGCCTGCGCATGCTCATCGTCAACGGCAAGGTCATGCAGGAAGGCCAGGAAATCGCCCCCGGCCTCACGCTGGAGACCATCGGCCCCGGCAGCGCGGTGCTCAACCACCGGGGCTTGCGCTACAGCATCGGGTATTAAGGACTCCCCCCTGCGCCGCTTTGCGGCTTCCCCCCTCTCTGGCGCGCCGCTGCGCGGCGCTTGGAGGGGGGACGACAGCTTGGGCCGGCGGAGCCGGACCCTCGCTGTCTCTGGGTTGGCGCTACTTCATGCGCGGCGGGTCACGCTCCGGCTAGCGCCGGTTGACCCCTCTCCTCTCGCTTTTTCTTCCCTCGCCGGAGCGCGTGCCTGAAACCCAGAGATGCCGTGGAACCGGCTTCGCCGGGCCAC
>CAZAPJ010000072.1:0-23382 GCA_964487025.1 uncultured Hydrogenophaga sp. | reverse complement strand
AACTCATGTAGAGCACGTTGTCGATGCCCTTGAGCTGCTGCTCGATCACCTGGGTCACCGAGTCGGCCACGGTCTCGGCCGACGCGCCGGTGTACGTGGCGTTGAGGGACACGCGCGGCGGCGCGATGTCGGGGTACTGCTCGAGCGGCAGCGTGAAGATGGACATGGCCCCCGCCAGCATGATGACGATGGACAGCACCCAGGCAAAAACAGGGCGGTGGATGAAGAAATAGGCCATGGTGCAGCGTGTGGAGTCCGGTCGGTTTGCTCGAAAAGTCCCAGGATCGCCCGTGGAGCGTCGGCGCAGCCCGCGGGGCGGCTGCGCCCAGCGTCTCAGGGCTTGGGCGGAGCGGCGGCCCCGGGGCCCTGCCCTTGGGGCGCGGAAGGCTGCGCCTCCACCACGCGGTTGCCGTCCATGCGCATCGCCACCGGCGTCACGGCCTGGCCAACGCGCGCCTTCTGGAATCCGTCGACCATCACACGGTCACCGGCCTTCAGGCCCTCCAGCACGATCCACTGCGCGCCCAGGGCCTGCCCCAGGCGCACCGGGCGCTTCTCGATCCTGTTCTCGGCGTTGATGAGCTGCACGCTCGGCATGCCCGCCGGGTCGCGCCGAATGGCCTGCTGGGGCAGCACGATGGCGTCGCTCGCCTCGCCCGTGGCCAGCCGTGCGCGCACATACATGCCGGGCATCAACAGGCGATCGGGGTTGGGGAACACCGCGCGCAGGGTGATCGCGCCGGTGCTCTGGCCAACGGTGGTGCCGGCGAACTGCAGCTTGCCCGCATGCGGGTACACGCTGCCGTCCTCCAACACCAGGCGCACCGCCGCGCCGCTGGCCTCGACCTTGCCGAAGATGCCGGCCTGCCACTGGCGCCGCAGCTCCAGCAGCTCGGCGCTGGACTGGGTGATGTCGACGTGGATCGGATCCAGTTGGCTGATGGTGGTCAGCGTCTGGGTCTGGTTGGCTGTCACCAGCGCGCCCGGCAGCACCGCCGACAGGTCGATCTGCCCGCCGATGGGCGCCACGATGCGGCTGTACTGCAGGTTGATGCGGGCGTTCTCCAGCGCCGCCTGCGCCACCGCGACATCGGCGGCGGACTGGGCGACCTGCGCCTGACTCTCGTCGAACAACTGGCGGCTGATGGCATCGATCTTCACCAGCTCCGCGTTGCGCTCGGCGTTCGTGCGCGCGGTCTGCGCGGAAGCGCGGGCCTTCGCGAGCGCGGCCTCCGCGCTTTTGACGGCAGCCTCCAGCGTGCGGGCGTCAATCTGGTACAGCGGCTGGCCGGCCTTGACCGTCGCGCCTTCGGTGAACAAGCGCTTCTGCAGGATGCCGGACACCTGGGGGCGCACTTCCGCGCTTTGAGACGCCCGGGTGCGGCCCGCCAGTTCGGTGTGCAGCCCCTGGGCCTGCGGCACCACGGTCAGGACGCCGACGGTGGGCGGGGCCGGCGGCGCGCCCGAGGGCTTCTGCTCGCCGCCGCAAGCGGCCAGCCCCAGCACGGCCGCGCCTGCAAGCATCCAGACCCGGCGCCAGCCGCCAGGCAATACAGGAGCGGCGCCCAGTACGGTGGGCAGGGAACTGTACCGGCGTGAGGCGCCGGACGCAACGGATGTCAATGGCATGGGACGAGACGGGCTTGGGTGGGGATGCAAGGCCAGCGCGGGTCAAGGGACGAGCCGCCCCGGAGCCTGCCATTTTGCGCATGCAAACGTGTCTGCAATGTAAACGGATTCAATGACCCCGAAAAATCGGTGTTGCGCGGCCAACCACACCGTCCGCCCCGTTGCGTGCCGCCGGGCAAAAAACGTCTAACCCTCTTTTCGGCAGATTTTGCCACCCCCTTGAACGGGGCGCGCAGCCAGCGCACGGCAAACGGGGGGCGCCCGTTGATCCGCACCGCACGCACAGGGCGCCCGTGCCCTCAACGCCTTGGCCGCCGAGCCGATCTGCGCCAGTCCTGCACCGGCCTGCGCGGAGAAGGCCAGCCCCTCTGCGGTGAGGGCCAACTGGCGGGTGAGCCACTCAAACAGAACGACGTCCAGGTGGAGTTCCAGGCCAGTTCAGATCTCCTCCGCCAGCGCGGCCAGGCTGTTCGCCAGGATTGCGGTTTGTTCGTCCGGTGGCGCGCCCGCCATCTCCTTGCCGCCAATGGCAAACGAGTTCTCGACCACGAGCCGGCAGCGTGCGTATCGGCGGTGCATGAAGCGCCCGAGAGCGGTGGGGACGTCCTGCGCGGCGGCGATCTCCTCAGCCAGCACCAGTGCGTCTTCAATCGCGAGCCCGGCGCCCGATGCGAGTTGCGGCGTGGTGGGATGGGCGGCATCGCCGATGAGTTGAGCGCGCCCGCAGGACCACGGGCTCGGCAGCAGGAAGGCTTCCAGCGGCCGCAAGATGATCGGTGAGGCGGACGACAAGGTCTCGCGGATCTGCCGCAGCGGCCCGTCATAGGACTTCAGCAGGTGCGCCAGCTCCCGGGGCAAGGCGTCGTCCGTGAGATACCGCTTCGATGCGCGGGTTTCCAGAAGAAACATGTACATCGAACTTCGAGACACCGGCGTGAGCCCCACCTTGTGGGGGCCGCCCAGAAAGAAGTGGCGCTGGTCCAGGCCGGCTGGTCGAGGGGCCACCGTGCGCCAGATGTACTGGCCCATGTAGCCCGGCGGTGGCGCGTGTGGGAAAAGCAGTTGCCTTACACGCGAGAAAAGGCCGTCGGCGCCGACCACCAAGTCGAATTCCGCTTCGCTGCCGTCACTGAAGCGCACGTGCGCAGCGGTCTCGTGGTCAGTGATTTCATCCACCGTGAGACCCAGCTTCACCTCGGTACCGGACTCGATGACACGCTTCGATAGGATGCGGTGCAGAACCGGCCGCATGATGCCGCCGCAACCCGCTACGCCAGCTTCAGGCGCAATCGGCGTCGGCACTTCGTCGATCATGCGCCCCTCGACGTCGCAGATGCGGATCCCGTTGCCGACGTAGGCCTGGCTGACGATGTCTTCATAAATGCCCAGCCGCTTCATGGCTCGCAAAGTCGGACCGGTAATGGTGATGCCAGCGCCGTAGACCCGCCACTCGGGATCGCGGTCGATCAGTCGAACGGCTGCGCCGATGCCCCGCAAGGTGATGGCGGACGACATTCCCGCAATACCGCCGCCAACGACGAGCACTCGCCATTTCATTGACATGTTCATTGCCTCCAGATGTGGTTGCTGGCATTGAACCGGCCCCTGGCATGAGTCGTCAACGGCGGATCCAGGAAACCGCTGGCGTGGTCAACGACGGGCGCAGCCAAAGGCAAGTATGGTGGTCGGGCAGCCCCTGCGCTGCATGCAGTCCGGCGCCGCCCCGGTGCCGCCACCGGCCAAGACATGAACCCACGGCGCAGGCTCGGTCAATAGTGTCAGCTCCTGCAGACAAGCGCTGCGCGGGGTAGTCACCTACTATTTCCACGACCCCAGGCGGCGAGCCGTCGCTGGCCGGCCAGCTCATTCACATCGCAACGGAGACTCGATGAAAACCACCAGTGAAGCGCCGCCTGGCGCGGATGTTCAAGGCCGGCCCAAGACCCTGCCGGAAGCGCGCGACTGGATGAAAAAGCGGCTGGCGTCGCGCACCCATCCAATGAACGCGCTGGATCCGGAGGAGGGAGTCGCCCTGATCGACAGCCTGCCCGGTCTCGACGGAAAAACTTGGGCCCTCCATTGGCGCCAAGCTGGCGATGCCGAGTACGCCCGCGCCGAGAAAACCCTGTCCGCTGGCGATCGGCAGACGGCGAGCCAGCTCTACCTCAAAGCCAGCGGCCTCTACTTCATGGGCCGCTTTCCCTGCCCCGACCATCCGGAGAAGCTGCGCAACGCCGAGCTGGAGCGTGAGACGTATCTGAAGGCTGCGAAGCTGTGGCCTTTGCCAATCGAGCGCGTGAGCATTCCATTCCAGGGCCGCGAGGGTGAAGGCGACGAAGTGATCGTCCTGGTGCGCCGGCCTGACGGCGTCGAGCGGCCGCCCGTCGTCGTGATGTGGGGAGGGGTCGACGCCTGGAAGGAGCAGATGACGCAGGCCAGCGATGCGCTGCTGGCCTTGGGTGTGGCGACCGTCGCCATGGACAACGCCGGCACCGGCGAGTCGCCGGTGCGCGGCGTGCCGGATGCCGAACGGCAGTTCGTCGCTGCTTTCGACTGGGTCGAGTCCCAGTCCGACCTGGACGGCAACCGGATAGCTTGCCTCGGGCGTTCATTCGGCGGCTACTGGGCCACCAAACTGGCACTCCTGTATCCAGACCGGTTGCGCGGCGCAGTGAACTGGGGCGGTGGTGCCCATTACATGTTCCAACCCGAGTGGATCGGTGCTTCGCGCTATCCCGACAGCTACCTCATGGGCTTGGTGGAGACGCGTTGCCGCATGCTGGGCGCTCAAAACGACGAGGAATACCTCGCCTTCTTCAAGCGACTGTCGCTGATGGACCAGGGGCTGCTGAATCGCCACTCCGCGCCATTGTTGCTGGTCAACGGCAAGGGGGATCGCCAATGCCCCGTCGAGGATCTGCATCTGCTCACGGAACACGGCAATCCCAAGCACGTGCGTCTTTTCCCGGGCGGGCACATGGGACTGACGCCCCAAACCCTGCCGACCATCGTCGGATGGCTGGCCGAGCGCGTCGGCGCACGGGAAAGGGTGTGATGGCCGCGCTCAACTGGCAGCTTTCGATGCCCACGCCGGAGTGCTACTGGATCGACCGCGTGCTCTTCGACGTACACCACAAGGACGGCCACTTGCAACGCTATCGCGAAGACCCTCTGGAATACATGCAAGGCATCCCCTTGCCGGCACGGATCAAGGAGCACATCCGCGACAACGAGATGGGCGCACTCTATCTCGCGGGGGCCAACCCCTACCTGCTGCGTGCGCATGCTCTGGGTGTGCACATGCCGGAGCAGGACTTCCTGCAATCGCTGCGCGCGATCCGCGAGGAGTCTCCCCATGGCTGAATTCGCTGGCTCCTTCGCGGCGAGCCACACGCCCGTGATGCTGAATTTCCCGCAAGCCGTGGCAGACGACGTGCGGGAACGTGTCTACGGCGCATTCCAGGAACTGGGCGCGGCCATTGCAGCCAGCCGGCCCGACATCGTGGTGCTGGTGTCCGACGACCACCTCCATAACTTCTTCCTCGACAACTTCCCCGCGTTCTGTATCGGTGCCGGGGACTGCTATCCCGCACCAGCGGAACATTGGCTCAAGGCGCCCAAACTGGAATTGGCGGGTGACGCCGGCTTCGGCGCGCACCTGCTGGGCGAAACGCTCAATGCGGGCTTCGACCCGTCGTTCTCCATGCACCTCACGCTCGATCACGGGGTGCTGACGCCGCTGTTGCTGGCGGGACTGGAAGCGCGTGTACGCATCGTGCCATTGCTGATCAACTGCGTACAACCCCCGCTGCCGCCCATGCGGCGCTGCCTGCAGTGGGGACGGGCGCTGCGCGAGGCCATTGCGTCATATCCGGCCGATGCACGGATCGCCGTGCTCGCGACCGGCGGCATCAGCCATGACGTGGCCACCCCGCGCATGGGCATGGTCAACGAAACCTTTGACCGCGAGTTTGTTCGCTTGCTTGGTGCGGGAGACGAAGACAGTCTCGCGCGCTACGCCACCGACCACGTCAACGAGGCGGGCAACGGCGCGGAAGAAATCCGCAACTGGCTGGTTGCCCACGGTGCAGCGGCGGGCGCGCAATTCCGCTGCCACTTCTATGAAGCGGTGCCGGCTTGGTATACGGGTATTGCACTTGCGCAATGGAGACCCGTCGCATGAACCGCTGGGTGCCCTGTTTGCAGCCCGAGCGAAAAATCCGCGCTCGCGGCGATCGCTCACGTTCCGAATCAACTTTGCTCTCGCGATCAGCATAGGCGCGTCGCGCAGCGATGGGAAGATACAGCACGGTCCGACAGACCGGACGATGCATCCAGATACTTAGGAGACGCCATGAGGATCACAAACGCGCTTTACACGGTCGGCGTCGCGGCCGCGATGATTTGCCAAGGACCGGCTCAGGCACAAAACTATCCGGCCAAACCGGTGCGTTTCATCACCGCCTCCACGGGTAGCCCCCAGGACGTGGTCGGGCGTATCTTCGCGCAGAAGATGAGCGAGACCTGGGGCCAGGCGGTGGTGGTAGACAGCCGCGCAGGTGCGGGCTCGCTCATTTCCATACAGGCCGTAGCCAAAGCACCGCCGGATGGCTATACGGTGCTTGTCAGTTCGACCGCGTATGCGGTGACACCGTATCTTTACAAGAACCTGGGCTATGACGCCGAGAAGGACCTCATACCGGTTGCCTTGCTCGCGACCGCCCCGAACGTGCTGGTGACGAGTCCGAACAGTGGTATCCGGACACTCAAGGACGCGGTGGAGCGCGCCCGCCAGGGGCGCGACCTGCGCTACGGTTCGCCCGGCTACGGCACGACTCCGCAAATGTCGGCCGAGTACCTTTTCAAGGTCCTCGCCAAGGTGAACGCCATGCACGTCCCCTACAAGGGCATTCCTGCGACCATGCAGGCGACCTTGGCCAACGAAGTGGACCTGTCATCGACCGCGTTGCCGCCGGCCGCGCCGCTTGTCAAATCCGGTCGCCTCGTTGGCTTGGCTGTGACCAGCAGCAAGCGAAGCAGTGCCATTCCCGATGTGCCGACCATCGGCGAAGCCGGCTTTGCTGACTTCGAGGATGAATCATGGGTCGGCGTTTGGGTACCCATCGGCACACCCGCACCGGTGGTTGCCAGGTTGCGCGAGGAACTGATGGCCGCAGCGAAATCGGAAGATGTGCTTGCCAAGCTGGCCAATATCGGTTTCGAGGCAAGCACGATCTCCGCGGCCGAATTCGCGGCGCTGATCAGCAAGGAAATGCGCAAGTGGGAGAAGGTGGTGCGCGAGACCGGAGCGAAGGTGGAGTGAGGCGTTCGATAGAGGCTCGCGTCTGCGCCGGATGGGGCGTCGCCAGTCAGGACACGTGCGTAAAGACGCGTTCAGGGTACTGCCGGAGCCGGGCTGTCCGCGCCCTCCTCCAGGCCTCGCAGCCGGCACTCCCGCGGCGTGATGCCGAAACGCTGCTTGAACGCCCGACTGAAATGCGAGACATCGCTGAAACCCCACGAGTAGGCGATCTCACCCACCGTCTGCCGGCGCAGCGAAGGCGCCCGAAGATCGCGGCGGCAGTGCTCGAGCCGCTCAGCCCACACGTGTTTCATGAGCGGATCGGCCTCGTCGGTGAACAACTCGTGAAGATGCCGGGGCGATAGATTGACGCCACGCGCAATGGCGTTGACATCAAGCCCCGGATCGGTCAAATGCTCGCGTATGAACTGCAGAATGCGGCGCTTGTGCAACTGACGCAGCCGATTCGTCGCGCCGTGGGCCGCGCTACCCAGGCTGGCAAGCGCAGACGCCAGAAGATATGGCAATGCTTCGCTCACCCGGTCTGCCACACTTTCTTCGAGCGCGCCGGCGTGCGTCACCAGTTCGTCGGCAGCGGCGCGGAACATCGCTGCCGCAGGATCGCCACCACGGATTGGCAGGGCCGTGAGCTGGTCGAGCCCAGGCACCAGCGCACGCACCGCGCTCGTGGGCAGGTAGAGCGAATACGAACTGATGGCGCCGGTTTCAATCTTGAAAGGGCGCGACGGATCGATCACGAACAGATCGCCGGGTGAGATGGGGCTCTCGCGCCCCCCCTGCGAAACCATGGCCGCACCTTCCTTGTGCACCGACACAAGCAAGCGCGCATCGCTGGATTCCGACGCCGGCACCGACATCGTCGAGTGTGGTGAAAAGCTGAGGGCAGCAAAGCGCAAGCTGCGGCCGCAATACGCGCTCATGCGTGCCATGAGCGGCCGCGATGATGAAGGCCGGACCGCCAGGCTCACCGAGAACAGGCGGTGCATCTCCGACTGGAAGAGGCGAGGCCCATCGTCGTCGAACGCGGAATCGGTCGAGAAATGGCGAAGCCCGGTGCGCGCCAGGGCCTGGCCTGCGGTGTCGTGGTGCATGTCTGTCTCCGTGGAACGGGTGCGGTCGCCAGTTTTCTTCGGCGGCACTTTGCCATCAGCCAGTCATCCGTCAAAATGATTCTTTTTGATTTCAACTATCCGTCTACCTGATACATGAGCGGGTCGCTCGCCCACTTCTCCCATGCGCATCAACCGACTCGACCTGAACCTTCTCGCCTGCCTGTATGCCCTCCTCACGCACCGCAACGTCAGCCATGCGGCGCGACAAGTACATCTCAGCCAACCTGCGGTGAGCGCGGCGCTGGCGCGACTGCGCGATTACTTTGGCGACCCGCTGCTGGTACAGGCCGGACGCCGCTACGACTTGTCGCCATTCGCGGCTTCGCTGGTGCAGCCGGTGCGCGACCTGCTGCTCCAGGCGCAGGCGCTCACGCGCCGCCGCCCGGAGCACGACCTGGCCCGCATCGAGCGCGACATCACCATCGTCGGTTCCGACTACGCGTTCGGTGCGGTGCTGGGCCCGCTGTTTCGTCTCGCCGAACGGGACGCGCCAGGGCTGCGCTTCGAACTGCGCGCGGTCGGTGGCTACCTGGCACAGGAGCTCGATCGCAGCGATGTCGATCTCGTGCTGTCGTCAGCGTCGACGGTGTCTCCCGATCATCCAAGCGAATTGCTGTTCTCCGACACCTTCTCCTGCGTCGCCTGGAAAGACAACCCCAAAATTGGCCGATCGCTGACGCGCGAGACCTTCCTGCGACTCGGCCACGTGTCGGCCATGCTTGGACATGGACGCGTGCCCACCCTCGATCAGATCGCGTTCGATGCGCAACAAATCGACCGGAGAATCGAAGTACGCGTACCCAGCTTCACGCTGGTGCCGCAGTGCGTGGTCGAGACCTCGCGCGTCGCGACGCTGCACACCTCGCTGGCACGACGGCTCGCAAGCCATTGGCCGCTGCGCGTGCTGCGCTGCCCAATCGAAATCCCTCCGCTGGTGATGGCGGTGCAGTGGCATCGCTACCAGAGCGATGACCCTGCCATTCAGTGGGTGCGTCGCGTACTACGCGAAGTAGCGGTCAAGGAAGGGCTCGAGCAACCGGACAACACGATGGCGAAGCCATCGCGGCCTGTGGCAAAAGGACGCCCGCAAGGTCGATGAGCACGCCGGCTTGTCGCCGTTACCCTGGTCCCTGAATCGGCGGCATGACGGCATTGCAGCCAATGCCTATAGCTATAGGGAACATCCTTGGATTGCCGTGGACTCTGCTGAAAAAACAAAAGGAGCCGAAGCTCCTTTTGTCTGGACTTCCATGGCTCTCAGCAGAACGCCATGGAAGCTATCTGTTGGAGCGGGAAACGAGGCTCGAACTCGCGACCTCAACCTTGGCAAGGTTGCGCTCTACCAACTGAGCTATTCCCGCGTGGTTTCCTCTGAATCGTGTTCGTCGGAAACCGAGATTATAGAGCAAAAAATCGGGGAGCTTTCCAGCCTCGCCCATTTTTATCGCCTTCTTTCCTCCACTCAGTGCTTGACCGCGCCCGGCGAGGGCGCCGGGCTGCTGACGGCAGCGGCCGCCGCCTGGAGCTGCGCGGCGACTTCTTCGTCGGTCAGCGGCACGGGCTGGCGTTCGAGCGCGATCGACAGCACTTTGTCGATCCACTTCACCGGCACGATCTCCAGCCCCTGCTTGACGGTGTCGGGGATCTCGGCCAGGTCCTTCACGTTCTCTTCGGGGATGATCACGGTCTTGATCCCGCCCCGCAGGGCGGCCAGCAGCTTTTCCTTCAGGCCGCCGATCGCCGTCACCTCGCCGCGCAGCGTGATTTCGCCGGTCATCGCCACGTCCGCCCGCACGGGGATGCCGGTGAGGGCCGACACCAGCGCGGTCGTCATGGCCGCGCCGGCGCTGGGGCCGTCCTTGGGCGTGGCGCCATCGGGCACGTGGATGTGAAGGTCGCGCTTGTCGAACAGCTCGTCCTTGATGCCGAGCTTCTGGGCGCGGCTGCGCACCACCGTGCGCGCGGCCTCCACGGATTCCTTCATCACGTCGCCCAGCGAGCCGGTGCGCGTGATCACGCCCTTGCCCGGCATGGTGGCGACCTCGATGGTCAGCAGATCGCCGCCGACCTCGGTCCAGGCCAGGCCGACCACCTGGCCGACCTGGTTCTGCGCCTCGGCACGGCCATAGGTGAACTTGCGCACCCCCAGGAAGTCGCCGAGGTTGTTCTCGTCCACGGCCACGGTGGGGCTGTACTTCTTCAGCAGCAGCCCCTTGACGACCTTGCGGCAGATCTTGGAGAGCTCGCGCTCGAGCGAGCGCACGCCGGCTTCGCGCGTGTAGTAGCGCACGATGTCGCGCACCGCGGACTCCTGCACGTCGAGCTCCCCGGCCTTGAGGCCGTTGTTCTTCAGCTGCTTGGGCAGCAGGTAGCGCATCGCGATGTTGACCTTCTCGTCCTCGGTGTAGCCCGAGAGACGGATCACCTCCATGCGGTCCAGCAGCGCCGGCGGGATGTTCATGGAGTTCGAGGTCGCGACGAACATGACGTCGGAAAGGTCGAAATCGACCTCGATGTAGTGGTCGCCGAAGGTGTGGTTCTGCTCGGGGTCCAGCACCTCGAGCAGCGCGCTGGACGGATCGCCGCGGAAGTCGGTGCCCAGCTTGTCGATCTCGTCGAGCAGGAACAGCGGGTTGCGCGTGCCGACCTTGCCCAGGCTCTGCAGCACCTTGCCCGGCATGGCGCCGATGTAGGTGCGGCGGTGGCCGCGGATCTCGGCCTCGTCGCGCATGCCGCCCAGCGCCATGCGCACGTATTTGCGGCCGGTGGCCTTGGCGACCGACTGGCCGAGCGAGGTCTTGCCCACGCCGGGCGGGCCGACCAGGCACAGGATGGGCGCCTTGACCTTGTCCACGCGCTGCTGCACCGCGAGGTACTCGAGGATCCGGTCCTTGACCTTCTCCAGCCCGTAGTGGTCCTCGTTGAGCACCGCCTCGGCATGCGCCAGGTCGTGCTTGATCTTGGTCTTCTTGCTCCAGGGCAGCGCCACCAGCGCATCGATGTAGTTGCGCACCACCGTGGCCTCGGCCGACATGGGCGACATCAGCTTGAGCTTCTTGAGCTCGGCCTCGGCCTTCTTGCGCGCCTCCTGCGGCATGCGCGCGGCCTTGATCTTCTTCTCGATTTCCTCGATGTCGGCGCCCTCTTCGCCTTCGCCGAGCTCCTTCTGGATCGCCTTGACCTGCTCGTTGAGGTAGAAGTCGCGCTGGTTCTTCTCCATCTGGCGCTTGACGCGGCCGCGGATCTTCTTGTCGACGTTGAGGATGTCGACCTCGCGCTCGAGCTGCTCGAACAGGTTCTCCAGGCGCTTGTTGACCGGGTCGAGGTCCAGCACCACCTGCTTGGACTCCAGCTTGAGCGGCAGGTGGGCGGCGATGGTGTCGGCCAGGCGGCCGGGGTCGTCGATGCTGGAGATCGAGGTGAGGATCTCCGACGGGATCTTCTTGTTCAGCTTGACGTACTGGTCGAACTGCTGCATCACCGCCCGGCGCAGGGCCTCGAGCTCGGTGGACTGCACGTCGGCCCGCTCCGCGCTGGGGTCGATCGGGGTCACGCTGGCGGTGAAATGCGTTTCGCCGTCGTTGACGCTCAGCACCTTGGCGCGCTGCACGCCCTCGACCAGCACCTTCACCGTGCCGTCTGGCAGCTTGAGCATCTGCAGGATGGTCGCCACGCAGCCCATCTCGAACATGTCGTCGGTGGAGGGCTCGTCCTTGGCCGCGGCCTTCTGGGCCACGAGCATGATGCGGCGCTCGGATTCCATGGCGGCTTCGAGCGCCTTGATGCTCTTGGCGCGGCCCACGAACAAGGGGATCACCATGTGGGGGAAGACCACCACGTCGCGCAGGGGCAGCAGCGGGAGCTCGACCGGGGAACTGGGCAAAGGGGTTTGTCCTGACATGTCAACCTCGACTAAAACAGGTAAGTGGGACCGATGCCGCCGATCTCAATGCGCTCGGCCGACCGCGTCCGCCCGGCAGCAGGCGGTTCAGGCCTGCTTGGCCGCCTCGCGGTACACCAGCAAAGGCGGCTTGCTCTCATCGATCGTGGATTCATCGACCACCACCTTCTCCACGTTGCTCAGGCCGGGCAGCTCGAACATGGTGTCGATCAGGGCGTTTTCCAGGATCGACCGCAGCCCGCGGGCACCGGTCTTGCGCGCCAGGGCCTTGCGGGCGATCGCCTTGAGCGCGGTGGGGCGCACCTCGAGTTCGACGCCCTCCATGCCGAGCAGGTGGGCGAACTGCTTCACCACGGCGTTGCGGGGCTCGGTCAGGATCTCGACCAGGGCCTCCTCGCTCAGCTCGGCGAGCGAGGCGATCACCGGCATGCGCCCGACCAGCTCGGGAATCAGGCCGAACTTGATCAGGTCTTCCGGTTCGATCTCCTTGAACACCTCGGTCAGGCTGCGCTGCTGCTTGCTCTTGACCACGGCGCCGAAGCCGATGCCGGAGGCCTCGGTGCGGTTCTCGATGATCTTCTCCAGGCCGGCAAAGGCCCCGCCGCAGATGAACAGGATGTTCGTGGTGTCGACCTGCAGGAAATCCTGGTTCGGGTGCTTGCGCCCGCCCTGCGGAGGCACCGAGGCCATGGTGCCTTCGATGAGCTTGAGCAGGGCTTGCTGGACGCCCTCGCCCGACACGTCCCGCGTGATCGAGGGGTTGTCGGACTTGCGGGTGATCTTGTCGATCTCGTCGATGTAGACGATGCCCTGCTGGGCGCGCTCGACGTCGTAGTTGCAGCTCTGCAACAGCTTGGCGACGATGTTCTCGACGTCCTCGCCCACGTAGCCCGCCTCGGTCAGCGTGGTGGCGTCGGCCATCACGAACGGCACGTTGAGCATGCGCGCCATGGTCTGGGCCAGCAGGGTCTTGCCCGAGCCGGTGGGGCCGATGAGCAGGATGTTGCTCTTGGCCAGCTCCACGTCGTCCTTGCGCGCGGCCTGCCGGTGGCGCAGGCGCTTGTAGTGGTTGTAGACCGCCACCGCCAGGGCGCGCTTGGCGGTCTCCTGGCCGATGACGTAGTTGTCCAGGTTGGCCTTGAGCTGGGCCGGCGTGGGCAGGTCGTCGCCCGAGGGCTTGACGGACTCCAGGCCGGGCAGCTCGTCGCGGATGATGTCGTTGCAGAGGTCGATGCACTCGTCGCAAATGAACACCGACGGACCGGCGATCAGCTTCTTGACCTCGTGCTGGCTCTTGCCGCAGAACGAGCAGTAGAGCGCTTTTTCACTGGAGGCGGCTTTTTTGTCGGCCATGGGCGGGGGCTCGGTGAAGCGGTGTCAACGGTCAATGATAGTTCATGGGCCTTCAGGCGGTGCCGGGGCGCTTGTCGATGACCTTGTCGACCAGGCCATATTCCTGGGCCTCCGTGGCGGTCAGGAAATAGTCGCGCTCGGTGTCCTGCTTGATTTTCTCCAAAGGCTGGCCGGTGCGCTCGGCCAGGATGCGGTTCATCTGGTCCTTGGTGCGCAGGATGTCACGGGCATGGATCTCGATGTCGGTCGCCTGGCCCCGTGCGCCGCCGAGCACCTGGTGGATCATGATCTTGGAGTTGGGCAGCGAGAAGCGCTTGCCCTTGGCGCCGGCGGCCAGCAGGAACGCGCCCATGCTGGCGGCGAATCCGCAGCACAGCGTGGACACGTCGGGCTTGATGAAGTTCATCGTGTCGTAGATCGCCATGCCGGCGGTCACGCTGCCGCCGGGGGAGTTGATGTAGAAGGAAATGTCCTTGTCCGGGTTCTCGCTCTCCAGGAAGAGGAGCTGGGCCACCACGAGGTTGGCCGTCTGGTCGTTGACCTCGCCCACCAGGAAGATCACGCGCTCCTTGAGCAGGCGCGAGTAGATGTCGTAGGAGCGCTCTCCGCGGCCCGACTGCTCGATGACCATGGGCACCATGCCCAGCCCTTGAATGTCCATTGCGCTCATGCGTTTCTCCATATGTTGATGCTTGCTTGCCACGACACTACTGTAACCAATGGCCGCAGGAACGGCCGTGGGCAGCAGGGGCTGGCGGTAGATGGGGCCGGGACACGAAAAAGAAAGGGCGGATCGCTCCGCCCTCCCCGTCCCCTCGCCTGGCGCAGGGTCAGGCCTGGGCGGCCATCAGCTCGTCGAAGCCGACCGTCTTTTCCGACACCTGGGCCTTGGACAGCACGAAATCCGTGACGTTGTTCTCGATCACGATGGCCTCCACCTCGGCCATGCGGCGGTTGTCGCTCTGGTACCAGCGCACCACGTCGGCCGGTTTCTCGTAGGAGGCGGCGAGTTCCTCGATGTGGGCCTTGATCTGCTCGGGCTTGGCCTGCAGGCCGTTGGCGCGCACCAGCTCGGCCACCACCAGGCCCAGGCGGACCCGGCGCTCGGCCTGGGGGCGGAACAGCTCGTCGGGGATCGGGGCCTTGTCGGCATCCTTCACGCCGCGCTGCTTGAGGTCGGCGCGCGCGCCTTCGATCAGGCGGTCCAGTTCGGCCTGGACCACCGACTTGGGCAAGTCGAGTTCGGCCTTGGAGACCAGGGCGTCCATCACCGACTGCTTGTTGCGCGCCTGCAGGCGGAACTTGACCTCGCGCTCCAGGTTCTTGCGGATGTCATCGCGCAGGCCTTCGACGGTGCCGTCGGCGATGCCGAGCGACTTGGCCAGCGCGCCGTCGACCGCCGGCAGGTGGGCGGCCTCGATCTTGTGGACGGTGACCAGGAAATCGGCCGTCTTGCCCGCCACGTCCTTGCCGTGGTAGTCGGCCGGGAAGGCCAGCGGGAAGGTCTTGGATTCGCCGGTCTTCATGCCGCGCACCGCATCCTCGAACTCCTTGAGCATCTGGCCGTCGCCGACGATGAACTGGAAGCCGTCGGCCTTGCCGCCCTCGAAAGGCTCGCCGTCGATCTTGCCGTTGAAGTCGACCGTGACGCGGTCGCCGTCCTGCGCCGCCTGGTCCTGGGCCCGCTGCGCGAAGGTGCGGCGCTGCTTGCGCAGGATCTCGAGCGTGCGCTCGATGGCGGCGTCGTCCACGCTGGCGTCGACCTTCTCCACGGTGGCGGTCGAGAGGTCGGCGATCTTGACCTCGGGGTAGACCTCGAAGACGGCGTCGAAGGCCAGTTGGCCTTCGGGCGCGCCTTCCTTCTCGGTGATCTTGGGCGTGCCCGCCACGCGCAACTGCGCTTCGTTGGCGGCCGCGGCGAAGGCCTCGCCGACCTTGTCGTTCATGACCTCGTAGTGCACCGAATAGCCGTAGCGCTGGGCCACCACGTTCATCGGCACCTTGCCGGGCCGGAAGCCGTCCATCTTCACGTCGCGGGCCAGGCGGCGCAGGCGGCTGGTCACCTCGTTCTGGATCACATCGGCCGGCAGCGTCAGCGTGATCTTGCGCTCGAGCTTCTCCAGGGTTTCAACGGTCACGGTCATGCTTTTCTCCAAATAGGGTGGGGCCGGCCAGCCTGTAGGCATACCTGTCTGGCCTGGGAAATTTTCGGATCGTCTTCGTCGCCGATCGCAAGGCAGCCTTCCATTTTAGCCAATGGCGGCCCGCCCCCTTTCCCGGCCCGTTCAGACCGGCAGGCGCGGCCCGCCGGCCGGCGCGGGCGTCCGGGCCCCGTTCATGACGAAGGACAGGAAGGTGTAGTAGCCGACGATGCCCAGCAGGTCCATCACGCCCTGCTCGCCGAACGCGTCCACGGCCGCGGCCCAGGTGTCGTCCCGCACCCGGCGCTCGTGCAGCGTCTGCCAGGCGACCGCGTGCACCAGGCGCTCGTCCGCGCGCTCGTAGGGCGGCTCCCGGCGTTCGGCGATGGCCTCCGCCACCGCCGGGCTGACGCCCTCGCGCAGCGCGATCGGCTGGTGGATCGACCACTCGACCTGCTGGTCCCAGTGCCGCGCCGTCAGAAGAATCGCCAGCTCCGACAGCCGCAGGCCGATCGCGCTGCGGTAGCGCAGGTACTCGCCCATGCGCTGGGCGTGGGTGCACAGCTCGGGGCTGCGGATCAGGGGAATGAAGGGTTCGATCAACGCCCGGCGCGGACCGGCGATGATCTCCTCGGCGCAGGCGCGCTGCTCGGCGCTCCAGTGGGCGGGCGGAATGGGGGGCAGGCGGTCGGCGGTCATGGGGCCGATTCTATGGAGGCGGGCGAGTGGCCTGGGCAAACGGCCGTGGCAAACTGTGGCCCACGCTCCATTCCACGACCACCATGCAAATCCAGATCAACGGCATCGAGATCCACGCGCAAGTCACCGGCCAGGGCCCTTGGGTGACGCTGTCCCACTCGCTCGCGGCCGACCACGGCATGTGGCAGCCCCAGGTCGAGGCGCTGGCCCGCCATTTCACCGTGCTGGCCTACGACATCCGTGGACACGGCCGCAGCGCCGCGCCGCCCGGCCCCTATTCGCTGGAACAACTGGCCGACGACGCCGAGGCCCTGCTCGCCCACCTGGGCGTGCAGCGGACCCACTGGGTCGGCCTCTCGCTGGGCGGCATGATCGGGCAGGTACTGGCGCTGCGCCACCCGGACCGGCTTGACCGCGTGGTCCTGGCCGACACCAACGCCCAGGTCCCGCCGGCCGGGCAGGCCATGTGGGCCGAGCGGGCCGCCCTGGCGCACAGCCAGGGCATGGCGGCGCTGGTGGAGGCCACGCTGGCGCGCTGGTTCACGCCGGCGTTCGCGCCCGCCGAGCCCGAGGCGTACCGGCGCACCGCCGAGCAGATCGCGGCCACGCCGGCCGAAGGCTATGCGGGCTGCTGCGCGGCCATCAGTGGCCTCGACACGCTGGCGCGGCTGCCGCGCCTCACGCACCCGGCCCTGGTGATGGTGGGCGAGCAGGACATGGCCACGCCGGTGTCCGCCTCGCAGCAGATCGCCCAGGCCTGGCCGGGCGCCGAGCTGGTGGTCCTGCCCGGCGCGGCCCACCTGAGCAACCTCGAGCAGCCCGACGCCTTCAACCGCGAACTCCTTCGCTTCCTGCTGGCGTAGCGGCTGGCCGGTTTCCCCATGAATTACCTGTTCAACCCGACGCCCCCCGTGGGTGTGCCGATCGTCGGCCGCCCCGAGCTGTTCCCGGTCCACCGCGTCTACTGCGTCGGCCGCAACTACGAGGACCACGCCAAGGAGATGGGCTTCACCGGCCGCGAGCCGCCGTTCTTCTTCCTCAAGCCGGCCGACACCGTGCTGGTGGTGCCGGCCGGCGAGACCGGCCGCATGCCCTACCCGGCCCTGACGCAGAACCTGCACCACGAGATCGAGCTCGTGGCGGCGATCGGCAAGGGCGGCCGCAACATCCCGGCCGCCGACGCGGCGCAGCACATCTTCGGCTACGCGGTGGGCCTGGACATGACGCGCCGCGACCTGCAGAACGACATGAAGAAACAGGGCCGGCCCTGGTGCATCGGCAAGGGCTTCGAGTACAGCGCGCCGATCGGCCCCATCACGCCCATTGACGCGGCCGGCGACATCGCCCGCGCCGAGATCGCGCTGCAGGTCAACGGCCAGGACCGCCAGCGCAGCCACATCCACAAGCTGATCTGGAACGTCGCCGAGACCATCGAGCACCTGTCCAGCGCCTGGGACCTGCAGCCCGGCGACCTGATCTACACCGGCACCCCCAAAGGCGTGGCCGCCGTCGTGGCGGGCGACACGCTGGCGGGCAGCGTGACCGGGCTGACCGAGCTGAAGGTCAAGATCGTCTGACCCTCATCGGTCCGGTGGTGCGCGGGGGGGGACTCGAACCCCCACACCATTGCTGGCGTCAGGACCTAAACCTGGTGCGTCTACCAATTTCGCCACCCGCGCGCCCGGCTGGAGCCTGTTCAGGGCTCCAGGCAGCCTGGGATTGTATCCATCGCCGCCTAGCGCTTGACCCGGAACCACGCCGCGTACATCGCCGGCAGCGCGAGCAGCGTCAGCACCGTCGCGACGATCAGGCCGCCCATGATGGCCACCGCCATCGGCCCCCAGAACACGCTGCGCGAGAGCGGAATCATGGCCAGCACGGCGGCGGCCGCCGTGAGCGCGATCGGGCGCATGCGGCGCACGGTGGCCTCCACGATCGCGTCCCAGGCCGGCACGCCGCGCGCGCGGTCCTGCTCGATCTGGTCGATCAGGATCACCGAGTTGCGCTGGATCATGCCCATCAGCGCGATCACGCCCAGCAGCGCGACGAAGCCGAACGGGCGCCCCAGCAGCAGCAGCGCCGCCGCCACGCCGGCCAGGCCGAGCGGGCCGGTGAGGAACACCAGCATGGCGCGGCTGAAGCTCTGCAACTGCAGCATCAGCAGCGTGAACACGATGAACAGCATCAGCGGAACGCCCGCCACGATCGCGCTCGAGCCCTTGCTGCTTTCCTCCACCGCGCCCGCGACCTCGATGCGGTAGGCGTTCAGTCCGCGCGCGGCCCAGCCGTCGCGGATCGCCTTCAGCGCGGGCTGCAGCTCGGCGGTGACGGTGGCGCCCTGCAGGCCCTCGGCCACGTCGCTCTGCACGGTGATCGCGTAGTCGCGGTTCTCGCGCCAGAGCACGCCGGGCTCCCAGCCGAACACCGGCCGCGCGATCTGCAGCAGCGGGATCGCCTGGCCGCTGGCGGTCGGCAGGTAGGCCTGGGCCAAGCTGGTGAGGGTGTCGCGCTCGTCCAGCGGCTGGCGCAGCACGATGTCGATCAACTGGTCGCCCTCGCGGTACTGGCCCACGGTCGTGCCGCTGAGCAGGGTGCGCGAGGCCTGCGCGATCGACTGGCTCGACACGCCCAGCGCGCGCGCCTTGGCCTGGTCCACCTCCAGCCGCAGGCGCTTGACCGACTCGTTCCAGTTGTCGTTCACGCCGCGCGTGTTCGGGCTCTCGCGCATGGCCTGCTTGACCTCGTCGGCCAGGCCGCGCAAGATCTCGGGCTCGGGGCCGACCACGCGGAACTGCACCGGATACGGCACCGGCGGGCCGTTGGGCAGCAGCTTCACGCGCGCGCGCACCTCGGGGAACTCGGCCGCCAGCAGGGCGGGCAGCGCCTTGAGCAGGCGCTCGCGCGCCTGCAGGTCCTGCGGCAGCACGATCATCTGCGACACGTTGGTCTGCGGGAAGATCTGGTCCAGCGGCAGGTAGAAGCGCGGCACGCCCGAGCCCACCCAGGTGCTGACCGAGCGCATGCCGGGCTCGGCCGCCAGGCGCCGCTCCACCCGCCGCGCCACCTCGTCCGTGGCGCGCATGCTGCTGCCCTCGGGCAGCCAGAGGTCGACCAGGATCTCGGGGCGGCTGGAGTCAGGGAAGAACTGCTGCTGCACCTTGCCCATGCCGGCCAGGCCGAGCACGAAGGTGAGCACGGTCGCGCCGATGGTGAGCCAGCGGTGCCGCACGCACCCGTCCACCAGCGCGCGGAAGCGCACGTAGAACGGCCCGTCGAACACCTCGTGCGCCTCCTCGCCGCCCGCGTGCGGCTTCACCTTGAGCAGCACCACCCCCAGGTAGGGCACGAACATCACCGCGGCGACCCAGGAGATCACCAGCGCGAGCACGGTCACCGCGAAGATCGCGAAGGTGTATTCCCCGGTCATCGAGTTGGCCAGGCCGATCGGCAGGAAGCCGGCCGCGGTGATCAGCGTGCCGGTGAGCATGGGCATGGCCGTCGCCTCCCAGGTGAAGGTGGCCGCGCGCACCATGCCGTAGCCCTCCTCCAGCTTGCGCACCATCATCTCGACAGCGATGATCGCGTCGTCCACCAGCAGGCCCAGGGCGATGATGAGCGAGCCCAGCGAGACCTTGTGCAGGCCGATGCCGAAGTAGTGCATGGCCAGGAAGGTGAGCGCGAGCACCAGCGGGATGGTGACGAACACCACCAGGCCGGGCCGCATGTCCAGCGTGTAGCGGCGCAGGCCCCTGCCGCCCTCGCGCCGGTGCAGCCCGAGCGAGAGAAAGCTCACCGCCAGCACGATCACCACCGCCTCGATCAGCACCTTGACGAACTCGTTGACCGAGCTGGTCACGGCGGCCGGCTGGTCCTGCACCTGCACCAGCGACATGCCCGCCGGCAGGGTGGCGTCGAGCCCGGCCACGGTGCGCGCCAGCGCCTTGCCCAGGGCGACGATGTCGCCGCCCTGCGCCATGGAAATGCCCAGCGCGATGCTGTCCCGCCCGTCGTGGCGCACCAGCACCGAGGGCGGGTCCACGTAGCCGCGGCGCAGCTCGGCGATGTCGCCCAGCCGGATTTGCGTGCCGCTGCCGGCGCGGATCGGCATGGCCCGCAGCTCCTCCACCGAATGGAAGGCGCCGGCCACGCGCACCTGCACCACGTCCTGCGGCGACTGCAGCTCGCCCGCCGAGGCCATCGCGTTCTGCTGGCCCATGGCGTCCAGCACCTGCTGCAGGTTCAGGCCCAGCGTGGCCAGGCGCTTCTGCGAGACCTCGATGTAGAGTTTTTCGTCCTGCACGCCGAACAGCTCGACCCGGCTCACGTCGGGCACGCG
Source organism: uncultured Hydrogenophaga sp. (assembly GCA_964487025.1). Lineage (GTDB taxonomy): Bacteria > Pseudomonadota > Gammaproteobacteria > Burkholderiales > Burkholderiaceae_C > Hydrogenophaga. Next base: position 2,888 of record CAZAPJ010000072.1, on the reverse strand, counting down.
CAGCAGGCGCTGGCGCACGTCGTCGGCCACCCGCTTGCGCTCGGCAGGCGAAAAGCCCTCGCCCTGCAGCGCGTAGATCACGCCGTACACGTCCCCGAACTCGTCGTTGAAGAACGGCCCCAGCACGCCCTGCGGCAGCGTGGCGCGCATGTCGCCCACCTTCTTGCGCACCGCGTACCAGAGCCGGGGCACCTCGGCCGGCGGCGAGTCGTCCGCGAGCTGGAAGATGATGAGCGCCTCGCCCGGCTTGGAATAGCTGCGGATCTTGTCCGCGTACGGCACCTCCTGCAGCGTGCGCTCGATGCGGCTGGCCACCTGCTCGGCCACCTGCTCGGCGGTGGCGCCGGGCCAGCGGGCGCTGACCACCATGGCGCGGAAGGTGAACGGCGGGTCCTCGTCCTGCCCGAGCTGGAAGTACGCCGCCACCCCGAGCAGCATCAGCACGACCATGAGGTAGCGCGTGAAGGCCGGGTGGTCCAGCGCCCACTGGGACAGGTTGAAGCGGGAGATCCAGTGGCCGCGCGAGGCGGCGCCGGGTGTGTCGGTCCGTGCTGCGTCGTCGCTCATGCCGAGCTCACTGCAGGGAGGTGCTGGCGCCAGCGAAGCGCGTGACCTTCTGGCCGGGCGAGAGCACGTGCACCCCGGTGGCCACCACCTCGTCGCCCGGCGCGAGGCCGGCGGCGATCACGGCCTCGTTGCCGTCCATGCCGGCCACCACCACCGGCCGCGGCTGCACCGTGCCGGCCGCGGCGTCGTACACCCACACCGCCGAGCCGCTGCGGTCGCCCTCGGTGGAGCGCATCAGCGCGCTGGTGGGCAGCTTGATCACGGCCGTGCCGGCGGCAGCGGACGGCCACGTCACGTAGGCGGTGGCGCCCAGGGGCGCGGCGGCGCCGTCGGCCAGCGCGAGCTTGACTTGGTAGGTGCGGGTGACCGGATCGGCGCTGGCCGCGACCTCGCGCACCTGCGCCTCCAGCAGGCCCGCGCTACTGTCGGCCCCGGCGGCCCACAGGCGCACCTGAGCGGCCATGCCCGGGCGGACCTGCCTCACGCGGTCTTCCGGCACCGCGATCACCACGTCGCGCGCGCCGTCCAGGGCCAGCCGCACCACCGGGGCGCCCGCGGCCACCACCTGCCCTACCTCGGCCTCCACCGCCAGCACCACGCCCGCGCCGTCGGCCAGCAGCCGCGCGTAGCCGGCTTGGTTGCCCTGCACCTGGCTCTGCGCCAGCGCCTGGCGCAGCGCGGCCTCGGCCGACTGCAGGGTGGCCTGGCGGCGCTCGATCTCGGCGCTGCTCACGAAGCCCTGCGCCAGCAAGTCCTGGAAGCGCCGCAGGTCCGCCGCCGCCAGGTCGCGCTGCGTGCGCGCCGCGCTCACCTGCGCCTCGGCGGCCTGGCTGGACAGCGCGAGGTCGCGCGCGTCGAGCTGCGCCAGCAACTGCCCGGGCCGCACGCGCTGGCCCACCTCGGCCGGGCGCTGCACCAGCTTGCCCCCGACCCGGAAGCCCAGGCGCGACTCGGTACGCGCCCGCACCTCGCCGGCGTACGCCTCGCGCGCATCCAACGCCGACGCGCCCACCGTGAGCAGCTTGACCGAACGAACCGGTTCCTGCGCGGCCTCGGGCCGGGAACAGGCCGCCAGCCCGCCGGCCATGAACAACAGCAGCAGCATGAGGAGAAACGGCGGCATGGGGCGCAGGACGACCCGGCGCCCGTTCGCCTTCGTGCCGGGCGGGCTCATGCGGTGCGGAGGGTGCGCGGCGCCAGTGAGCATGAGAGAAACTCCAGTTAATGACTGACTGGTTAGTAATCAGACGGGTAGTGTAAATTGTCTTTTCCTCTGCCCGCTCCGAAACCTGCTCCCATGCGCACCGACCCCGGCCCTTCCCCTCCAGCGCACGCCAGCGGCGCCGGCAAGGCCCCGGCCCCCACCGAGCCGCTGGGCGGCTCCGTCGGCCACTACGAAAACTTCCCGGTCGCCTCCTGGCTGTGCCCGGCCGCCCTGCGTCCGGCCATCGCGGCGATCTACCACTTCGCCCGCACCGCCGACGACATCGCCGACGAGGGCGACGCCCCGGCACAGGCGCGGCTGGACGAACTGGCGGCCTACCGCGCGGCGCTGACCCGCTGTCTAGAGACGACGACCGCCGCCACCGATGCCGGCTGGCCCCAGGTGTTCGGCCCGCTGGCCCAGGCGGCGCGCCGCCACGCCCTGCCCCCCGAGCCCCTGCACGACCTGATCAGCGCCTTCGAGCAGGACGTGCGCCGCACCGGGCCCGCGCAGCCGCCGTACGCCGATATGGCCGAACTGCTGGCCTACTGCCGCCTCTCGGCCAACCCGGTGGGCCGCCTGCTGCTCCACCTCTACGGCGTGCGGGACGACGAGGCCGCGCTGCGGCAGAGCGACCAGATCTGCAGCGCGCTGCAGCTCATCAACTTCTGGCAGGACCTGAGCGTGGACCTGCCGCGCGGGCGCTGCTACCTGCCGACCGACGTGCTGCGGCGCCACGGCGCGCAGGTGGCCGACTTCCTGCCCGGCACCGCAGACGCAGAAGCCGCTCCGGGCGCGGCACGCGCGCAGGCCGTGGTGGCCGAACTGTGTGGCTTCGCGCGCGCGCTCATGCTGCAGGGTGCGCCGCTGGTGCACCGCGTGCCCGGCCGCGCGGGCTGGGAGCTGCGGCTGGTGGTGCAAGGCGGGCTGCGCATCCTCGATGCCATTGCTGCGCAACGGCACCGCAGTTGGCGGGTGCGGGCGAAGCTCGACCGCGCCGACCTGCCTCGCCTGGCGTGGCGTGCGCTCTGGATGTGAACGGCTGCGGGTGCTGCTTGTTCTCTTTGTCGTTGTGTTGTTGCTGGCGTGGCATGCCGGGATGTGCGCCCGGCGGCGC
>CAZAPJ010000071.1:0-23399 GCA_964487025.1 uncultured Hydrogenophaga sp. | reverse complement strand
AGCTTGGGCCGGCGGAGCCGGACCCTCGCTGTCTCTGGGTTGGCGTTACTTCATTTGTCGCAAGTCGTACTCCGGCTCGATGGTTGGCAGAGGAGGGCGGCGCAGCACCATGGAAAACTGAGATGAACTTACCGTTCGAGGGCCGTAATGCCCTGGTCACGGGGTCCACGCAAGGCATCGGCTTTGCGGTGGCCCGCACCCTGGCGGAGCGCGGCGCGGCCGTCACGCTGAACTACCCGCACGAGCGCGAGCGCGAGCAGGCGGAACGGGCCGCGCAGTCGCTGCGCGAGGCCGGCGGCACGGCGGTGGCGGTGCAGGCGGACGTCACCTCGGTGGCGCAGATCCGCCACCTGTTCGATGCCGCCGAGGCGGCGCACGGCCCGCTGCACTTCGTGGTGTCCAACGTCGGCGGCACGCCGGGGTTCGCCAAGTTCGAGGATGCCGACGAGGCCCTGTGGGACCGGACCACCGAGCTGACGGCCAAGAGCATGTTCTTCGTGCTGAAGGAGGCGGGCCGGCGCGTGGTCGACCATGGCCGCATCGTCGGCGTGTCCTCCACCACGGTGCGCATTCCGTACCCGGGCGTGGCGATCTACGCGGGCGCGAAGGCGGCGGTCGAGGTGTACTGCAAGACCCTGGCGAAGGAAGTGGGGCACCGCGGCATCACGGTGAACTGCATCGCGCCGGGCCTGACGCTGACCGAAGGCGTCGGCATGTACGGCGTGGCGCCCGAGCGCTACGACGTCGTCAAGAACGCGACGCCGCTGGGCCGGTTGGCCCAGTCGCAGGACATCGCCGACACCATCATGCTGGTGCTGTCCGACGACGCGCACTGGCTGACCGGGCAATTCATTCCGGCCGCCGGCGGCCTGGTGTAGCCGGGAGAGGCCGCGGGGCGCCACAATGCAGCCCCATGGACTCGCTCTCGCAGATCGCACTGGGCGCCGCCGTCTCGGTGGGCGTCATGGGCCGCCGCACGGCCGCCTGGAAGGCGGCGGCCTGGGGCGCGCTGGCCGGCACGCTGCCCGACCTGGATGTCTTCGTGGACCACGGCGACGCCATCCTGAACATGGTGTTGCACCGCGCCGAGTCGCATGCGCCGTTCTGGCTCACGCTGTTCTCGCTGCCCTTCGGGATGGCGGTCGCGCGGCTGTGCGGCGAATGGGCGCAGTGGCGGCGCTGGTGGCTGGCGATGTGGGCGGCGCTGGTGACGCACCCGCTGCTGGATGCGATGACGGTCTACGGCACGCAGCTCGGCCTGCCCTTCACCGACCGGCCCTATGGCATGGGCAGCATCTTCATCATCGACCCGCTCTACACCGTGCCGCTGCTCGCGGGCGTGGGCTGGGCGCTGGCCGGGCGCGGGAGCGCGCGCGGGCTGCGCGCCAACGCCGTCGGCCTGGGCCTGTCCACGCTGTACCTGGCCTGGAGCGTGGCGGCGCAGCAGCACGTGACACAGCTCGCGCTCGCGGCGTTGCAGCAGCAGGGCATCGCGGCCGAGCGGCTGCTGGTCACGCCCACGCCCTTCAACACCCTCGTCTGGCGCGTGCTGGCCGTCTCGGGCGAGCACTACCACGAGGCGTTCCACGGCCTGCGCGACCCGGCGCCGGCCGCGCTGGCCTTCGACCGCTTCGACAATGGCGCGCCGCTGCGCGCGGAACTGGAGGGCATCGACGGCGTGCGCCGCCTCGCGGCCTTCAGCCGCGGCTTCTACCGCCTGCAGGTGGAGGACGGCGTTGCGCGCATCACGGACCTGCGCATGGGGCAGGAGCCCGGCTACAGCTTTTCCTTCGAAGTGGCCCGCCGCGCCAGCCCCTGGCAGGCGGTGCCGGGGTCGCCCAACCGGGGCTGGCGCGGCGATGCGGGGCCGCTGCTGGCCTGGCTGTGGCGGCGCATGCAGGGCGAGACGCTGCCGCCGCCGCGAGACTAGAACCTGTCTCGAATTCGCTTGGGGCGCCTGGGGCTCGGTTGCACCAAGGTCACTGAACGGGCGGCGCGGTCACGGTGACCCTCAAGAGTCGTCCGACCGTTACCCCTGCTCCGCGAGCCTTTTGAATGGATAGTGACGCACCTTGTCGCTGGATTCTGGCGGAAGGGTTTCATCCTGCGACGGCAGTGGCCGCGCGCCATAGATTTCACGCTCCAGGCGTGCGACTCTCTCCGAATACATCTGCGCCAGCGCTGCATGGTGCTCGGCTGCAGCCTGGTGCTCGACACGTGCAAGGCTGGCCTCCCGAAGCAGCACCTCAGCGCGCTTCAGATGCTCGTTCGATCTGCGGCGGAGAATCCCAAACATCTCTGAACTCCTTGAAACATGATGCCATCGAAGTTTAGGCGGATGTAGGTCTACGGCATGTAGGACGCCATATCGATGCTCATAAATCAGAGCAAAAAGTTCACACTTTCGGCCGAAATCTCACGGCTCCTGTCTCAGGCGACCCCATCAGACAGGTCACCGAAGCGCTCGGGTGCAACCGAGCTCCAGGCGCCCCGAGCGAATTCGAGACAGGTTCTAGACCATCGCCTCCGCCCAGCGCTGCGCCATGGCCGGGGAGTTGATGCAGGTGGTGTCCTCGGTGGCGATGCAGACCGCGCGTTCGAGCAGTTGGATGTCGGCCTCGTGCTGCCGGGCCACGTGCGGGTCCTCGAAGAAGATCACCTTCTGGCAGCGCCGGTCCAGCACCCGCTCGGCGATCTGCGCGTCGCCGCCCAGGGGGCCGCTCAGGTAGGGCTGGACCCAGGCCTGTCCGGCCGGCCAGCCGCGCGACCACGCCATCGCGTTCAGGCGGGATCCCGTCGTCCCGGTGCCGATCCGCGACGCGAAGCGCGAGAGCAGGTCGAAGTGCGTGGCCGCGAACCCGACCATCTGGTCCTTGAACGCGTCGTGCGCGATCAGGGCGACCGTCTGCTGCTCCGGCTTCGGCAAGCTTCCAGGCCACGGGGCCACCCCGGCGTGCGCCCGCTCCACCGCGATCCATTCGATCGCGCCGGCCACCGTCGGGATGAACGGCTTGCCGTGGATCACGCACTGGCGCTTGAGGGCCTGCGCTTCCGGGTACAGCGCGGAAGGGTCGGCGGGGTCCATCAGGTGGATCGCGCCATCGAGCGCGTTGCCATGCGGTGCCTGGCCGCCGGCCACGCCCGAGGCCAGGCGCATCACGCCGCCCTCGGCGTCCGGGGGCAGCCGCACCAGCGCGCCGTGGCCCGCCAGGAGCCCTTGGGCCACCAGGGCATCGTGCGTCTCGCCCACCGCGTGCAGGCCCAGTCGCAGCGCGCGGACGCCGGCGTCGCAGGCGTGGAGCCAGTGCGCGAGGCCTCCCGTGCCGGGCTGCCGGTGCAGGCGGCTCGCGACCAGGCCGAAGCGCAAGGCGGCCATCGGCGCCGCGCCTGCCGGCACGCTCACCAGTGCGCCCCGAACGCCTCGCGCAGCGCGGCGAGCTGCGCGGCATCCAGCGGCGGCGCGCGGCGGCCGTTCAGGTGCCACAGGCGGGCGGTCTCTTCCAGTTCCTCCAGGGTCGCCATCGCGGCGGCCGGCGTCTCGTGCCACACGTTGGGGCCCAGGCGCTCCAGCATGACGGCGCGGATCGGCGTGCCGGCGCCGGCATAGCGCGCGATCAGCGCCTCGACGGCGTCGGCCGCGCGCGGGTCGCCAGGCCGGGCGTAGTCGATCACGGGGACGTGCCCGACCTTCATCACGAAATAGGGCGTGAGGGCCGGCAGCAGCTCGCGCCCGAGGGCGCCGGCGGGCGTGCCGTGGGCGTCTTCGAGCGTCAGGCCCACGCAGTGCGTGCTGTGCGTGTGGATGATGCAGCGGGCCGGCGCCGGCGTGGCCGCGCTGGCGTCGTAGATGCGCCGGTGCAGCACGATGGTCTTGCTGGCCCGGTCGCCTGCCAGCTGGTTGCCCTGGCTGTCGAGCCGCGCCAGGCGCGCGGGATCGAGGAAGCCCAGGCACGCATCCGTCGGCGTGATGAGGAAGCCGCCGTCGTCCAGCCGCACGCTGATGTTGCCGGCGGTGGCGTGCACGTAGCCGCGCTGGAACAGGCTGCGGCCCACGCGGCAGATGTCTTCACGTGCCTCGTGCTCGTTCATCGTCGGTTCCGATCTTGGTGATCCTGGCGGTGTTGAGGTGCTGGCGCAGGAACTGCGACGCCTCCATGCGCTCCCCCTTGACGAGCAGGTCGATCAGGACCAGGTGCTCCTCGCACTGGCGGTGCAGGCGGGCGCGGTCCAGCCGGGTGCCGTATTCCACCACCCGGCGCATCTGGTTGAGCGTGCGCAGCGAATCGAGCAGGAAGCGGTTGTGGGCGCCCGCCACCACCGTCTCGTGGAAGTGCACGCCGGCGTGGAACAGCACCGCGGGCGTGCAGCGCTCGATGCCGCCGTCGAGCAGCTCGATCTGCTCGCGGCGGCATTTCTCGAGCTCGGCCCGATCGACCGCGTAGCCGGGCTCGAGGATGGCCGCCGGCTCGATGATCATCCGGAAACGGTAGCTCTCCCGGTGCGACTCGGCATTGCTCAGCAGCGGCCGGAACATCCAGCCCCGCCCCGGCTTGCGGTCGACCATGCTTTCGCGCGCCATCCGGTTGAGGATGCGCTGCACCTGCAGCCGGCCCAGGTCGTAGCGCGCCATGAGATCGCTCTCGGACACCTCGGCGGGAAGGATGTCGTTGATGCGGTCGTTGGCGATCCGCATGTACACCTCTTCCTCGGAAGCGGGGTCCGGCGCGAATTCCAGCGCGCCGAGCTCGGCGGGCCTCTTGGCGACCTGGAAGCCCCGGTTCGGCTCCGAGCGGACCACGCCCGCGGTCTCCAGGAACTGCAGCGCCTTGCGCACCGGCGAGCGCGAAACGTCCAGTTCCTCGCACAGCGCCTGCTCGGTCAGGCGGTGCCCGACCGGATAGCCCTCGCGCCGGATCATCTCGACGATGCGGCGCGCCAGCGTGGGCGTGAGCGCACTGACGTTGGCAGGGAGGCTCGGAAGCGGCATGGCGTGGACGTTGGGAGACATGGAAGCCAGTGCCCGACTGTACCCTCACGCCAGCCGCTGGAATGCGCTGGTGAAGAAGTCCGGCGCGCCGAAGTTCCCGGACTTCAGGGCGATGTGCAGGTGCCCGCCTGGGGCGTGCGGCGAGGCGGCGTGGCACCAGGGCACGCCCGGCGCGATCTGCGGCCCGATGCGCAAGCTGCGGATGTCCAGCGCCTGCACGCAGGCGCCCGAGGTCTCGCCGCCGGCCACGACCAGTTGGCCGACCCCGAGCCGCGCCAGCCCCCGGGCGACCGAAGACAGCGTGTGTTCGACGAGCTCCCCCGCGCGCGCGACGCCCAGCCGCGACTGTGCGGCGCGGACCGCCGCCGGTTCGGCGGTGGCGTAGACCAGTACCAGGCCCGCGGGGTCGGACGCCAGCCGGGCCTCGGCCCAGGCCAGGGCCTGCGCTTCGAGGTCGATGCCTTCGGCCAGCCGCAGCGGATCGATCGCGAACGCGCTTCCGCCCCGCGCGATGAAATCGGCGACCTGGGCGTTGGTCGCGGTCGAGCAGCTGCCCGAGACGATCGCCTGCCGGCCCTGCGCGCGCGGGAGCTGCGCGGCGCCGGGGCTGGCCGTGAGGCCGAAGTTCTGCGGCAGGCCGATGGCGACGCCCGAACCGGCCGTGACCAGCGGCAGGCCGCCGAAGGCCTGGCCCATGGTCAGCAGGTCCGCGTTGCTGACCGCATCGACGACGGCGATCGCCGCGCCTTCGCGCCGCAGCGCCTCGATGCGCTCGCGGATCGCCCGCGCGCCCTGCGCCACGGTCCGGTGGTCGATCAGCGCCACGCGCCGGCGCGTCTGGGCCTGGAGCAGGCGCACCAGGTTGGAGTCCCGCATCGGCGTCAGCGGGTGGTCGCGCATGCCCGACTCGTGCAGCGGCTCGTCGCCGACGAACAGGTAGCCCTTGAACACAGTCCGGCCGTTGTCGGGGAACGCCGGGCAGGCGATGGTGAAGTCCGTGTCCAGCGCGGCCATCAGCGCGTCCGTCACCGGGCCGATGTTGCCCTGCTCGGTGGAATCGAACGTGGAGCAGTACTTGAAGTAGATCTGCTGCGCGCCCTGTGCCCGCAGCCAGGCCAGGGCCTGGAGCGACTGGGCAACGGCTTCGTCGGCCGGGATGGTGCGCGATTTCAGCGCGACCACCACCGCGTCCGCGCCGCCCGGCGGCAGCGGCTGCCCGGGCACGCCGATGGTCTGGACCACCCGCATGCCGCCGCGCACCAGGTTGTTCGCCAGGTCGGTGGCGCCGGTGAAGTCGTCGGCGATGCAGCCGAGGAGAACGGGCTGGCCCATGGCGGCCGCCTCAGGCGCCGGCGACGGCCTGGACCACCGCGTCGGCGAACGCCTTGCAGCCGATGGCGCCGCCGATGTCGCGCGTGCGCGTGGCCGGGTTCTCGAGTGTCTTGTCGACGGCGCGCACCATCGCGTCGCCGGCGTCCTGCATCGCCCGGTTCCCGTGCTTGTCGCCGACCCAGCGCACCATCATCGCCACCGACAGGATCATCGAAGTGGGGTTGGCCAGGTCCTTGCCGGCGATGGTGGGCGCGGAGCCGTGCTGGGCCTGGGCGCAGCACAGCTCGTCGCTGGCCATGACCGAGCCCGCGAGCCCGAGGCTGCCCGAGAGCTCGCTCGCCAGGTCGGAAATGATGTCGCCGTAGAAGTTGGTGGCGACCAGCACGTCGAAGCGCTCCGGCTCCTTCACCAGGTGCGCCGTGGAGGCGTCCACCAGCAGGTCGTCGAGCTGGACTTCCGGGAAATCCTTGGCGACGTGGCGCACCGCTTCCAGGAACAGGCCGTCGGTCATGTGGAAGCTGTTGGCCTTGTGGATCGCGGTGACTTTCCTGCGGCGCGTCATCGCCAGTTCGAAGGCGCGGCGCGCGATGCGCTCGCTGCAGTGGCGGGTGATCTTGCGCACCGACAGCGCCATGTCGGGGCTGGGCATCATTTCGCCCCAGCCGCGCGACATGTTGCGGTCCGGGTAGAAGCCCTCGGTGGCCTCGCGCATGATGACCAGGTCCATGGTGCGGCCTTCGCGCATGTTCGACGGCAGGTACGGGCGCGTGCGCGCCGGGCGCACGTTGGCGTACAGGTCCAGGCCGATGCGGAAGCCCGCCGACACGTTGCGGCCGCCTTTCTCGGGCGCGGGGTAGTCGGCGTGCGACTGCGTGCCCAGGATGACGCCGTCGTAGCCCCTGGCCCGGTCGAGGATTTCCTGGCGCAGCGTGGTGCCGTGCTTTTCCAGGCTGGTGAAGCCGACGTCTTCGTGGTCGTACGTGATGCCGAGGCCGAAGCGCTCGTCGGCGGCCTTGAGCACGGCGACCGAGGCCGCGACGATTTCGGGGCCGATGCCATCGCAAGGCAGAACCAGGAACTTCATGGGGGTTTCTCCAGTTTGAGAGAGGGAAGGTGGAAAGGGGGAGGGCGGTTCGCTCAGGTGGCGGTCTGCATCATGGCTTGGCGCAGCCGTCGAACCGCGCTGTCGGGGCTGCTGAGGACCTCGCGCCCGATGCGGTCCATCACCCGCTGCCTGGCGGGCGCCATGGAGAACTGCCCGAGCATCACGACGTCGCAATGGCCCAGCGCATCGGCGGCCTGCTCGACCCGCCGGTCGTGCGCATCGGCGTCGCCGGCGCGCAGGGCCTCCAGCGCACCGTCGGCGCAGGCGGTCGTCAGCTCGATCGGCACGCCGCGCGCTGCGGCCATGGCCCGCAGTTCGTCGCGCATCGGCAGGACCGAGGGCGCGAACGTGGACAGCAGCCCGATCCGCAGGGCCGCGCCGCCGCGCGCGGGTTGGGCCAGGGCCTGCTCGAACATGGCTTCGTTCGGCTTGTAGGTCGGCACGCGCGCCGCGGCCGCCGCGGCCTCGATCGCCGGCCCGAAGGCGGAACAGGTGAACAGGATGCCCCGGGCGCCCGCGCGCGTCGCGTACAGCGCGAGGTCCACGAAGCGGCGGGACAACGCTGCGTCCAGCGCGCCGGCGCTGGCCAGGTCCGCCGAGAGCCGGTCGTCGAGCAGGTTCATGCAGTCCGCCTCGGGCCACCCGCGGCCGAACGCGTCCGCCACCGGGCCCATCGCCACTGGCGTTGCATGTATCAATGCGACTCTTAATGCATTCATGCCGAGGCAAATATCTCATATTAGGGTTAACCATTATTGTACTAATTATTTTCAAGATACAATTCGGGTAAACCCAGGCCAGACTGGCCCCATACCCCAACGCCACAGGAGACACAGCATGAAGTTCTCGCCGCGAATGCCCATCAACCCTTCGATCACCCGGCGAACGGTGCTCGCCCTGTTCGCCGCGGCCGGCGCGCTGCCCACATATGCGCAGGCGCCGGCGGCGTATCTCAGCAAGCCCATCCGCCTGGTCGTTCCCTTCGCGCCCGGCGGCCCCAATGACGTGATGGCCCGGATTCTGGCGCAGCGCCTGACGACGGACATGGGCCAGCCCGTGATCGTGGAGAACCGGGCCGGCGCGGGCGGAATGATCGGCACCGACGTCGTGGCCAAGGCCGCGCCGGACGGCTACACGCTGGGCTTCGTCAGCGCGCCCTTCACCATGGTGCCCGCGCTGCAGTCGAAGATGCCCTACGACACGGTGCAGGACCTGGTCACCGTCGCCAAGGTGGCCGAATCGCCCATGCTGATGATGGTGCCCTCGACCTCGCCGTTCAAAACCGCCGGCGAACTGATCGAGTTCGCGAAGAAGAACCCCGGCAAGCTCAACTACGGGACGGGCGGCATCGGCAGCACGCCCCACCTGACGACCGAGCTGCTCGCGTCCGACACCGGCGCCAAGTTCAGCCACATTCCCTACAAGGGCGGCGGCGAGTCGATCAAGGCCTTGATGGGCAGCGAGGTCGACCTGCTGATCGACAGCATCACGAGTACCGCCGGGCCGATGGCGTCCGGGCGCGTGCGCGCGCTGGCGATCGGCCAGGCCTCGCGCTCGCCGAAGATGCCCGACGTGCCGACCTTCGAAGAGGCCGGCATTCACGGCTTCTCCGTCACCCACTGGGTGGGGGTGGTGGCGCCGGCCAAGCTGCCGCCGGCGGTGCTGGCCGGCCTGCATGGCGCGATCGAGAAAGCGCTCAAGGCGCCCGAGGTGGTGGCCAAGCTCGACGAACTGGGCGCCAGGCCCGTGGCCGGATCGCCCGAGAGTTTCCAGAAGTTCGTGGGCGAAGAGCTCAAGCGGTGGCAGCAGGTCGTGAAGTCGGCCAACATCCAGGCGCAGTGACGCCGCGCCGCCGCGCCGCCGCGCCGCCGCCGTCGTCGGTCGACGGCCACGTGCACGTCTTCGACCCGGCCCGGTTTCCGTACGCCGAGGCGCGCCGGTACACGCCGCCGCCGGCGCCGGTGTCTGACCTGCTGCGCCTGCACGAGCGCATCGGCATCGAGCGCATGGTGCTCGTGCAGCCGAGCGTGTACGGGACCGACAACGCCTGCCTGCTCGGTGCGCTGGCCGTGCTGGGGCCCCGGGCGCGCGGCGTGGCGGTGATCGGCCCTGGCTTCAGCCGCGGCCAGCTCGACGACCTGTACGCCGCCGGGGTGCGCGGCGTGCGGCTCAACCTGGCGGTGAACACCACGGGCCAGGACGGTCCCTTGCCCGCCGAGCGGCAGTTGCGCTCGGTGCTGGAGGCGCTCGGCGACGCGCCGTTCTTCCTGCAGCTCAACGCCAGCCTGGCCCAGACGGTGGCCTGCGCGCCGCTCCTGGGCGGGATCGGGCGGCCGGTCCTGCTGGACCACTTCGGCCACGCCAGGGCGGATGCGGGCATCGGCACGCCGGACTTCACGGCGCTGCTGGCGCTGCTGTCCGAGCACCCCCACCTCTGGCTGAAGCTGTCCGGCCCCTACCAGGTTTCCTCGCAGGGCCCGCACTACCCGGACGTCGCGCCCATCGCCCGGGCCCTGATCGCCGCGGCGCCGCGGCGCGTGGTCTGGGGCAGCGACTGGCCGCACACCGGCGGCTCGAGCCGGCGCGCCGGCCAGCGTCCCACGGACATCGAGCCCTTCCGAAGCGAAGACGATGCGCGCAACCTGGGCCTGCTGTGGGACTGGGCGGCCGATGAGCCGGTGCGCCGCGGCATCCTGGTCCACAATCCCGCCCGGCTGTTCGGGTTCTGAGCGGCCACCGTCCCCGGAGGAGTCCCGTTATGTACGCCTACGTCGGCAGCCGAACCACCCGGGAACGCAACGCGCGGGGCGAGGGCATCAGCCTGTTCCGGCTCGATCCCGAGTGCGGGGCGCTGGAACTGCTGGCGGTCGAAAAGGGCCTGGTCAACCCGTCGTTCCTGGCGCTGGGCCGCGACGGCCGCCACCTGTACACCGTGCACGGCGATGGCCACGAGGTCAGCGCGTTCGCCATCGACCGCGCCTCGGGCCGCCTGTGCTTCCTGAACCGGCAGGACACCCAGGGCAGGAACCCGGTCCATCTGGCGCTCGATCCCGGCGGCCGCCATCTGGTGGTCGCCAACCACCTCGGCGCCAGCCTGGCGGTCGTGCCGGTGAACGAGGATGGCTCGCTGGCCCCGCTGAGCCAGCTCGTGCCGCTGGACGGTCCGATCGGCCCGCACCGGGTGGAACAGAAGCAGGCCAAGCCGCACTTCAACGTGTTCGATCCCTCCGGCCGCTTCGTGCTGGTGCCGGACAAGGGGCTGGACCGGGTCTTCGGCTTCCGCTTCGAGCAGGGCCGCCTGGCGCCGGCCGACCCGCCCTTCGTCGCGACGCGCGAGGCCGCCGGGCCACGCCACCTGGCCTTTCACCCCACGGCGCCGTTCGCCTACGTGGTCAACGAGCTCGACTCGACCGTCACGGCCTACCGCTTCGATGCGGCCACCGGCGCGCTCGACCCGTTCCAGATCCTCTCGACGCTGCCCGACACCTTCACCGGCAACAGCCGCGCGGCCGAGATCGAGGTCGATGCCCAGGGGCGCTTTCTGTATGCCTCGAACCGAGGCCACGACAGCATCGCGGTGTTCGCGATCGACGCGGCGACGGGCCGCCTGCGTTGGCTCGGCGCGCAGCCCACCGCCGGCAGGACGCCGCGCTTCTTCGCGCTCGCGCCGGGCGGCCGCTTCCTGTTCGCGCTCAACGAGGACAGCGATTCGATCGCGACTTTCGCGGTGGACCCGGCCACCGGCCTGTTGCGGCCGGCGGGCGCGCCGGTGCAAGTGGGCAGTCCCGTGTGCATGGTCTTCTCTTAAACGCGCCACACACGGTTGGGCAGGTCGTTCAGCGGCACGGCGCCGGTGCGGCCGACCAGGACCCCGGAGCCGATGTTCACCCTTCGCATGCCGCGGCAGGCGTTCGGTTCGAGTTCGATCGCCATGCCTTCGCGCAGCACGAGTTCCGGCCGTCTGACGCCGGGCCGCTGCCGGCCCTCGATGGCCTCTTCCCGCGTGCCCGCCAACTGTTCGCGGTTGACCGGCGTGAAGCCGGTGGAGCCGAAGGTCATGGTGTGCAGCAAGGGGGTCTTGCTCCAGCAGCCGGCGTCCAGGAGCGGGCGCTCCATCGCGGCCGCGACCTCGCCGAACGTGACGCCGGGCGCGATGGCCGCGAGCCCCGCTTCGTACGAGCGGCGCGCGACGGCCTCGAGCGCGTCGATCACCGGATCGACGGGCGTGAGCGCGACGCACATCTGGACCTGCGCTTCCTGCCCGCCGTAGACGGTGTGGATCTCGGCCTGCACCAGATCGCCGGTCGCGAGCCGGCGCGGCGGCTCCGCGCGGAAGGTCCAGCGGGGCACGCCCCAGCCCATGTTGTCCGGCCCCGACTGCAGGGTGAGAAACGGGTAGCGGACGTCGCAGCACGCGCGCAGGATCTCCCGCATGATCTCGGCGTGCACGGCCGCCTCGGACATCCCTGGCCGGCAGGTGTCGGCCATCACGCGGCAGGCGCGTTCGCTCACCTCGGCCGCGTAGCGCAGCAGCCGCTGTTCCTCAGGGCTCTTGACGAGGATGAAGTCGGTGAAGCCCTGGGTGAAGTCGACGAAGGCCGCGCGCGGCAGGGCGCCGGTGAGCGATCGGTGGAAGCCGAGCGGCATCAGCCCTTCCGCTTCGCCGGGCGCGGTCGGCCCCAGGCCCACCAGGCCGATCCGCGCCTCGGCCAGTCCTTTCTCCCGCAGCACCTCGGCCGCCCGCGCGCCGCCCGAGCCCACCCGGTAGTCCTGCGTCCAGAGCGGGAAGCCGCGCCGCTGGCTCTCGAACGAGCGCGAGATGCGCGCCGCCGCGAAGCTGAGCACCGTGGTCTCGCCCTCCAGCGGGAAGACCACCACCGCATCGAGAAAATCGTCGATCAGGTAGCTCTCCAGCCGCTCGCGCCCCTGGAAGCTGCCGACGATCAGGGCGCCCACGTCCTGGGCCCGCATGAGCGCGCGCAGCCCCGCCCAGCGCCGGTCGCGCTCGGCCAGCGTCATGACCGGCCCGGTGGTCGCGGCCGGTGTTTGGCTGCGGCTATCCATGGCGGTCCTCGAACTGGTGCAGCAGCCCGAGCTGCTCGCGCACTTCGACGTGTGGACGGATGTCCACGATCTCGGGCGTGCTCTGCGCGTTCATCTGCCCCAGCGTGTCCATCTGGTCGGCGCGCAGCCCCCAGACCTTGGGGACGGTGGCGGCCGACTTGCGCCAGCGCTTGAGCGGCCGGCCGGCCAGCATCGCGTTCAGCTCGCGCCGCCAGAGCCTGCGGATCAGCGCGACGCCGATGTCGGCCCGTCCGAGCTTTTCGGCGTCGCGGTCGGCGCTGCGGCCTTGCCCCACCTGGGCGATCGTGTCCTGGAGCCGGACCATGTCCACCCGGTCGCGCGGCACGTCGCGCAGGAAGACCCGGCCTGCGAGGATGTCCTCGCCGAGGGCCTGGTGCGGGATGTCCAACTGGGCGCGGCGCGCTTCGCGGCGCGCCTTGAAGCGCTCGGCGGCCTCGCCCCGCAAGGGCACGCGGTGCAGGCTGAACTGCATGTGGGTCGTGTTCGTCACCGGCACCCACCAGAACAGGGACTCCTGCCAGTCGACATCTTCCTCGTTCGGCAGCGCCGTCATGTAGAAGACGTTGGGCATCCCGAACTGCTGGATGCGTTCGCGGCCGTCGGGGCGCGTGA
Source organism: uncultured Hydrogenophaga sp. (assembly GCA_964487025.1). Lineage (GTDB taxonomy): Bacteria > Pseudomonadota > Gammaproteobacteria > Burkholderiales > Burkholderiaceae_C > Hydrogenophaga. The sequence continues at coordinate 10,278 of CAZAPJ010000071.1, read as the reverse complement.
AGGTGTAGGTGATGCCCCAGTCCGATTCCGTCGCCTGGAGGCGGCGTCCCAGGCCGATACCCTGGAAGGAGGCGCGGTTGTCGCCGTGCACGAAGCCCACGTGGGCCATGTCCAGCGCGTTCTCCAGGTTCTGGAAGTAGTTGCAGCGGCGCGCGTACGAGTCGATCTCCAGCAGGCCATCGAAGCGCTCGAATTCCGGGTAGGTCGGGAACTCGGCCGGTTCGCCGTCGCCCAGGTAGGCGAAAACCAGTCCCAGGTACTCGCGCGTCGGCCAGGTGCGGATCGACACGTGGGCGCAGAAAGACGATTCCTCCGCCGGCTGCTCGACGCAGGCACCCCGGGCGTCGAACTTCCACCCATGGTAGAAGCAGCGGATGGCATCGCCCTCGACCCAGCCGGTCGAGAGCAGCGTGCCCCGGTGCGGGCAGCGGGCCTCGGTCAGGCACGCCTGGCCTTGTTCGCCGCGGTACAGCGTGAAGCGCTGGTTCAACACCGTCAAGGGCACCGCCGTGCCCGCCTTCAGGTCCGCCGAGTGGTAGATGGGCTGCCAGAACCGGCGCAGGTAGCGTCCGCCGGCGTCCTCGGGACCGGTCAGCGCGCAGTCGGCCTCGGTGGTGGCGGGGACGGGGCTCAGTGGAATGGGAGAGAGGGTCATGGGGGCTCCTGCGGCGCGCCACGGGTACCCGGCCAGGCCCGGGTGTCGTGAGGCAATGGTCGCGCCTTAAAGTTGTATTTAACAACCAAAAGATGGATTTGATCACAAGGGAAAATCCCTATGAATTCGTCGATTGACCCTTGGAATCTTTTGGTTGTAAATTGCAATCAGTGGATGAAATCCACTATGTTGCCCCACTTCATTCGAGGTACCGATGCCCCATCAACCTGCTCCGCTCGAACCCGGTGCGCCCGACACCGTCCACCACGATCGCCGCCGTGCGCTGGCTGCCGGCATGGGGGTGGTCCTGGCCTGCGCCCTGCCTGGCCGGGCGCAGGCGCAGGCCTTTCCTCAGCGCACGCTGCGCATCGTGGTCAATTTCCCGCCGGGCGGTTCCTCGGATGGCGTGGCGCGCCTGCTTGCGGAGAAGTTCGCCGCCGAATGGGGAACGCCTGTCATCGTGGAGAACCGGGCCGGCGCGGGCGGCACGATCGCGACCGCCTACGTCGCGGGCACCGAGCCCGACGGCTACACGCTGCTGCTGATCGCGCCCGGTACCCACGCCATCTCGTCGGCGCTCTACAGCAAGCTGAGCTACGACCCGATCAGGAGCTTCACGAGCGTCGGCCAGGTGGGCGCGAGCACCTATTTCGTGCTGGTCAATGCCGCCTCGAAGCTGAACACGCTGCAGGATCTCGTCAACGCCGCGCGCGCCGATCCGGGCAGCGTGAGCTATGCGTCCACCGGCAATGGCTCGGGCGCCCACCTGGTCGCCGAGTCGATGGCCCTCGCGGCCGGCCTGCGCCTGCTGCACGCGCCGTACAACGGCGCCGCCCCCGCGACGCTCGCCCTGCTGGCGAACCAGGTGGTCTTCGCGATCAGCGACGTGTCCGCCGTACCGCACGTCCAGGCCGGCAAGCTGCGCGCGCTGGCCGTCACGAGCAACATGCGCTTTCCGCAACTGCCCGAGGTGCCGACGGTGGCGGAGCAGGGCCTGCCCGAGGTGGAATACGTGCTCTCGGTGGGGCTGGTGGGGCCCGCCGGGATGCCGCGCGACGCCGTCGCCAAGATCAACGCCTCCGTGAACAAGGTCCTGCAGGACGAGGACGCCAAGAAGCGCCTGGCCGCGCTCGGCTTCGTCGGCAAGGCCAGCACGCCGGAGGCGTACGCCCAGGTGATCGCCGCGGACGTCGACAAGTTCGGCCGACTGGTCCGCCATGTGGGCCTGAAGACCAACTGACGCGGACCGCCGGTGGCGGGCGCGTGCTCAGGCGCCGTCGCCCGCCGGGCGTTCGCGCAGTTCGCGCTCCAGGTGGTCGATGGTGCGGAACAGGGCGTCGATGTCGCTGGCGGGCACCGACGCGAACAGGGATTTCTGCAGCGAGGTGATGTGGCGCATGATGCGCGCGTTCACCGCCATGCCCGCGCGGGTGGGCACGAGGTCGACCGCCCGGCCATCGCTGCCGTGCATCAGGCGCTCGACCAGTCCGCGCTCGACCAGGCTGCGCACGGCGCGCGAGATGGCCGACTTGTCCAGCGTGAGCCAGGCCTGCATGCTGGTGGCGGGGATGGGCGCGAACTGGCAGATCACGCTCATCACCTTCCACTGGTGCGTGGTCAGGCCCTCCGCGTCGTGGATTTCGAAGGTGGCGCGGCCGAGCAGGAAATGCAGCATCGAAAGCCGGTACGACAGGTTCCGCTCGAACGCCGAGTTGTGCAATTGACCCAGGTGGGCGTTGGGGGTTTGGGCGTGAAGGGTGGAACGGCTTCTGGGTGAACTGCGCGGCAAAATGACTCTCCCGGTGTGACACACCTCGCCGGATTCTAGGTTGCCCCAGGGAGAACGGGCCTACCTAGCCACCCAACAGGTAGCCCAGTTCCTGCTCGGTGAACCCGGCGGCCTTGCGCGCCGCTTCGTTGAACGGCGGCTTGAGCCGGGGTGCCTCGTGCCGCCGCGCCAGCACCCGGTAGTGCGCCACCGGCTCCAGCCCCTGCCGCTCGCACAGCCAGGCGTACCAGCGGTTGCCGATCGCCACGTGGCCGATCTCGTCGCGCAGGATCACGTCGAGGATCTCGATCGCGCGCCGCGCTTCGGGCGTGCCCACCTGCCGCAGCCTGGCCTGGATCAGCGGCGTCGCGTCCAGGCCGCGCGCTTCCAGCGTGCGCGGCACCAGCGCCATGCGCGCGGTGACGTCGTACTGGGTCTTCACGCACATGCGCCACAGGCCGTCGTGGGCATCGAAGTCGCCGTAGGCGTGGCCCAGCGTGCGCAGGTGGTCCTGCAGCAGGCCGAAGTGCCGCGATTCCTCGTGCGCCACGCGCAGCCAGTCGCGGTAGTAGGCCTCGGGCATGCCGGCAAAGCGCCACACCGCGTCCAGCGCGAGGTTGATTGCGTTGAACTCGATGTGCGCGATGGCATGCAGCAGCGCGGCCAGCCCGGCGGGCGTGAAGGGCGAGCGCTGCGGCACCTCGGCGGGCGGGACCAGGCGCGGCCGCGCGGGCCGGCCGGGCAGGGCCGCAGTAGCCGAGGGGCCGAGCGCAACCTGCGTGTCCAGCGGCAGGGTCTCGTGCGTGGTCCACAGCGCCGCCACGGCCGCCGCCTTGGCGGCGGGGTCGTCCAGGCACAGGGCGGCCAGCGCGCGCGCTCGAAGTTCCATCCCTACAATTCTAGGTTTTGACCCTTGGCAAGGACTTCGCATGGCGTTGTATGAACTCGATGGCGTGGTGCCGCAAGTGGCCGATTCGGCCTGGGTGGCCGAGAGCGCCCACGTGATCGGCGACGTGGCGATGGGCGCGGAGAGCAGCGTGTGGTTCGGCACCACGGTGCGCGGCGACACCGCCCCCATCGCCATCGGGGCCGGCACCAACATCCAGGACGGCAGCGTGCTCCACGCCGACGACGGCATGCCGCTGACCATCGGCGAGCGCGTCACGGTGGGGCACAAGGTGATGCTGCACGGCTGCACCATCGGCGACGAGTCGCTCATCGGCATCGGCGCGGTGGTGCTCAACGGCGCGCAGATCGGCCGCCACTGCCTCGTCGGCGCGGGTTCGCTGGTGACCGAGGGCAAGACCTTTCCCGACGGCTCGATGATCCTGGGCAGCCCGGCGCGGGTGGTGCGCAGCCTGACGCCGGAGCAGATCGACGGACTGCGCGAGAGCGCCCGGCGCTACATCCAGAACGCCAAGCGCTTCCGCCGGGCCTTGAAAAAGATCGGCTGACCCCGAGTTGTTGACGTCTTCCGCCGGCCGCCGCTGCCGGGTGCCGGCGGGGTTTTGAAAGAAGAAGCGCTTGTCCGAACTCCACAAGTTTGTATTCCAGGGCCTGCCCGTGCGGGGCATGCTGGTGCGCCTGACCGATGCCTGGCAGGAAATCCTGCGCCGGCGCCGCGAAGCGGGCGGCTACCCCGAGGCCGTGACCGAGCTGCTGGGCGAGATGACCGCGGCCGCCACGCTGATGCAGGCCAACATCCAGTTCAACGGCGCGCTGGTCATGCAGATCATGGGCGACGGGCCGGTGAAGCTGGCGGTGGCCGAGGTGCAGTCCGACCTGAGCCTGCGCGCCACGGCCTCGGTGATGGGCGAAGTGGCGGCCGACGCGCCGCTTTCACACATGGTCAACGTGACCAACCAGGGGCGCTGCGCCATCACGCTCGACCCCAAGGACCGCCTGCCGGGCCAGCAGCCCTACCAGGGCGTGGTGCCGCTGTTCGGCGACCGGGGCGAGAAGCTGGAAAGGCTTAGCGAGGTGATCGAGCACTACATGCTGCAGAGCGAGCAGCTCGACACGCGCCTGGTGCTGGCCGCCGACGAGCACCTGGCCGCGGGCCTGCTGATCCAGCGCCTGCCGCTGCAGGGCGAGGCCAACCTGGCCGGCGGTTCGGGGCAGCGCGACGAGGACCAGATCGGCCGCAACGAGGACTACAACCGCATCGCGATCCTGGCCGCGAGCCTCAAGCGCGAGGAACTGCTGGGCCTGGACGCCGACACCATCCTGCGCCGCCTGTTCTGGGAGGAGTCGCTGCAGCGCTTCGAGCCCCTGACGGGCGGCCAGGGGCCGCGCTTTGCCTGCACCTGTTCGCGCGAGCGCGTGAGCGGCATGCTGCGCGGCCTGGGCCGTGAAGAGGTCGAGTCCATCCTGGCCGAACAGGGGCAGGTGGAGGTGGGGTGCGAATTCTGCGGCCGGAAATACCACTTCGACCCGGTGGATGCTGCACAAATATTCTTGCAAGCGACCCGGCAGCCGCCGTCCAGTGTGAGGAAACAGTGACACCCCCCTGCGGTTGAATAGGACTCCCCCCTGTGCGCCTTCGGCGCTTCCCCCCTCTCTGGCGCGCCGCTGCGCGGCGCTTGGAGGGGGACGACAGCTTGGGCCGGCGGAGCCGGACCCTCGCTGTCTCTGGGTTTGCATCGCCTCGCTGCGCTTCGGCTTGGTGAGCCACGGACCTGGCTTCAAGCGCGGGGTGGCAGCAGTCCGGTGAACAGCCGGTGCTCGCAGTCGGGGTCGCTGCAGTGTTCGCAGGACCAGGGCCGCCGTCCGTGGGACAGCGCGGGGTCGGTGTCCACCAGCGGCTGGCCCAGTGCCCTGCCGATCGCGCGCAGGGCCTGGCGGGTGCGTGCTTCGAGGGTCGTGCCGTAGATGGTCTCGAAGCGGATGCCGCCCGCCTGCAGCGAACGGCGCAGCAGGGCGTCGGTGGCTTCGCGGATGCGGGGGCTGTCGCGGAACAGCCCGTCGGGCCGCCATGGAATGTCCAGGCCCATGAGCAGGGTGAGGCCGTACGACCGCTGTGCTTCCAGCGCGGCCGCGAGCAGCGAGGTGTCCTGGAAATACAGCTCGCTGTAGGCCGCCACCATGAGCGCCGTGGTGTCGGCGATCACCACCGCCGTGCCCGGCGCGCGCGCCGCCGCCTCGATGCGCCGCGACTGCTCGGTCGCAATCGCTGCCTGTTCACCCGCGGTAGGCGCCCGCCCCGTCGCTTCGCACCATTCACGCAAATGCTCGCTCACCAGGGCCGCAGCCACACCAAGCCCACGAAGCCGCCGCTGAAGCTCAACCCCCAGCGCCGTCTTGCCGCTGGACTCCCCCCCGATCAACGCCACCGTGAGCGCTGTAGCCATGGCTGGTTAACGTACAGAACGAGAGAAGCGCCGCCAACCCAAAGACAGCGAGGGTTCGGCCACCAGACCCTCACCCCAGCCTTCTCCCGCAAGCGGGAGAGGGAGTGAAGGCACGGCCTCCGGGGCGAGCGAAGCGAGCCGACCCAAACCCAGAGGCAGCAAGGGTCCGGCTCCGCCGGCCCGAGATGCCGTCCCCCCTCCAAGCGCCGCGCAGCGGCGCGCCAGAGAGGGGGGAAGCCGCGTCAGTGGCGCAGGGGGGTGTTCCCTATCTCGCGATCTGCACAAAAATCTCATTGGGCTTGACCATGCCCAGTTCCTGGCGCGCCAGTTCCTCGACCATGTCCAGGCCCTCCTGGAGGTCGCGCACCTCGTTGCCGAGCTGGTCGTTGCGCAGCTGGGCGTCCCGGTTGGCCTGCTGCTGCGTGGCGAGCTGCCGCTTCATCTGCGCCACCTGCGCCACGCTGCCGCGCCCGAACCACAGCTGGGCGTGCAGCACCAGCAGCAGGGCCACCAGCAGGGCAGGGACGAAACGGCGGGCCATCGCGGCGACAGCGGCGGTGGCCGCTTACTTGAGGTTGTAGAAGGCGGCCCGGCCCGGGTAGGCGGCGACGTCGCCCAGGTCCTCCTCGATCCGCAGCAACTGGTTGTACTTGGCCATGCGGTCCGAGCGCGAGAGCGAGCCGGTCTTGATCTGGCCGGCGTTGGTGCCGACCGCGATGTCGGCGATGGTGTTGTCCTCGGTCTCGCCGGAGCGGTGGCTGATCACGGCGGTGTAGCCGGCGCGCTTGGCCATCTCGATCGCGGCGAAGGTCTCGGTCAGCGTGCCGATCTGGTTGATCTTGATCAGGATCGAGTTGGCGATGCCCTTGTCGATGCCTTCCTTGAGGATCTTGGTGTTGGTGACGAACAGGTCGTCGCCCACCAACTGCACCTTGCGGCCCAGGCGCTCGGTCAGCACCTTCCAGCCGTCCCAGTCGCCCTCGGCCATGCCGTCCTCGATCGAGATGATCGGGTACTTGTCGCACCAGGTGGCGAGCATGTCGGTCCACTGCTGCGCGTCCAGCTTGAGGCCGCCTTCGCCCTCGAGCACGTACTGGCCGTCCTTGTGGAACTCGCTCGCGGCGCAGTCCAGCGCCAGCGCGATCTGCTCGCCGGCGGTGTAGCCGGCCTGGTCGATGGCTTCGAGGATCAGGCCGATCGCGGCCTCGTGGTTCTCGACCGACGGGGCGAAGCCGCCTTCGTCGCCCACGGCGGTCGGCATGCCGCGGCCGTCGATGATCTTCTTGAGCGCGTGGAACACCTCGGCGCCCCAGCGCAGCGCCTCGCGGAACGAGGGCGCGCCCACGGGCACGATCATGAATTCCTGCAGGTCCAGGCTGTTGTTGGCGTGGGCGCCGCCGTTGATCACGTTCATCATCGGCACCGGCATCTGTGCCGCGCCCATGCCGCCGAAGTAGCGGTACAGCGGCAGGCCGGCTTCCTCGGCGGCGGCGCGGGCCACGGCCATGGAGACGGCGAGCATCGCGTTGGCGCCCAGGCGGCTCTTGTTGTCGGTGCCGTCGAGGTCGATCAGGGTCTTGTCCAGGAAGGCCTGCTCGGAGGCGTCCAGACCCAGCACGGCCTCGGAGATCTCGGTGTTGATGTGCTCGACTGCCTTGAGCACGCCCTTGCCCAGGTAGCGCTTCTTGTCGCCGTCGCGCAGTTCGATCGCCTCGCGCGAGCCGGTGGAGGCGCCCGAGGGGACGGCCGCGCGCCCCATTACGCCGCTTTCCAGCAGCACGTCGCATTCGACGGTGGGGTTGCCGCGGCTGTCCAGCACTTCACGGCCAACGATGTCAACGATAGCGCTCATGGTTTCCTTTCAAAATGTGATGGCGGTGTTTTCTGCGTTGCCTGATCGATCCGGGGCCAGGTCAGAAGACCGGGGCATCCACGCCCTCGACCAGGACCATGTTGAAGAATGCGGTGGCGCCGGCGCGGCGGGCGCGGGCCTGGCGGTACATCTCGCCGTCGTAGAAGGCCTTGGCCTGCTCGTAGCTGGGAAAGCGCAGCATGGCGATGCGGGCGGGCTGCCAATCGCCTTCCAGGGTCTCGAAGCGGCCGCCGCGCACCAGGTACTCGCCGCCGGCCGCCTTGACGGCTGCCGGCGCCTCGGCCATGTACTGCTGGTATTGCTCCGGGTCGGTGACCTGCATGTCGACGATGAGGTAGGCAGCGGGCATGGTGGTGTTCTGCGTTTTCAGGCGAAATCGTTTTCGAGCAGCGGCTGGCGCTTGACCACGCGGTCGAGCGCCAGCAGGGTTTCGAGCAGCGCCTTCATGTGCCTGAGCGGCACGGCGTTGGGGCCGTCGCTCAGCGCCTTGGCCGGATCGGGATGGGTTTCCATGAAGAGACCGGCCACCCCCACCGCCACCGCCGCACGCGCCAGCACCGGCACCATCTCGCGCTGGCCGCCGCTGCTGGTGCCCTGCCCACCGGGCAGCTGCACGCTGTGCGTGGCGTCGAACACCACGGGCGCGCCGGTCTCGCGCATGATCGCCAGGCTGCGCATGTCGCTCACGAGGTTGTTGTAGCCGAAGCTCGCGCCGCGTTCGCAGGCCATGAAGCGGTCTTCGTCCAGTCCGACCTCCCGGGCGGCCGCGCGCGCCTTGTCGATCACGTTCTTCATGTCGTGCGGTGCGAGGAACTGGCCCTTCTTGATGTTGACCGGCCGGCCGCTTTGCGCGACGGCGCGGATGAAGTCGGTCTGGCGGCACAGGAAGGCGGGCGTCTGGAGCACGTCGCAGACCCGGGCGGCGTCGGCGATGTCGTCCTCGCCGTGCACGTCGGTGAGCACCGGCACGCCCAGCTCGGCCTTGACCTTGGCCAGCACCTCCAGGCCCTTCTCGCGCCCCGGGCCGCGGTAGCTCGTGCCGCTGCTGCGGTTGGCCTTGTCGAAGCTGCTCTTGAAGATGAACGGGATGCCGAGGCTGGCGGTGATTGCCTTGAGTTCCCCGGCCACGTCCATCTGCAACCGCTCGGACTCGATCACGCAGGGGCCGGCGATCAGGACGAACGGGCGATCGAGTCCGATCTCGAAACCGCAGAGCTTCATCGTGCGTGGGCTTTCTGCGGGCCGCTCAAGCGACCGCCCTGGCGGCCTGCGGCGGGCGCTGCTGCTGCGTCTGGTGATCGAGCGCGGCCTTGACGTAGGCGTTGAACAGCGGGTGGCCGTCCCAGGGCGTGGACTTGAATTCGGGGTGGAACTGCACGCCCATGTACCAGGGGTGCACCGCCTGCGGCAGCTCCACGATCTCGGTGAGCTGCTCGCGCTGGGTGAGGGCCGAGATCACCAGGCCGGCCTGGCGCAGCGTGTCGAGGTAGTTCACGTTGGCCTCGTAGCGGTGGCGGTGCCGCTCGGTCACCACGTCGCCATAGATCTGGTGCGCCAGCGTGCCCTTGGCGACGTCGGAGCTCTGCGCGCCCAGGCGCATGGTGCCGCCGAGGTCGGAGTTCGCGTCGCGCTGCTGGATGCTGCCGTCGGCGTCCTTCCACTCGGTGATCAGCGCGATCACCGGGTGCGGGGTCTCGGGCTCGAACTCGGTGCTGTTGGCGTCCTTGAGGCCGGCCACGTGGCGCGCGTATTCGATGGTGGCGACCTGCATGCCCAGGCAGATGCCGAGGTAGGGCACCCGGTTCTCGCGCGCATAGCGCGCCGCGCAGATCTTGCCCTCGATGCCGCGCTTGCCGAAGCCGCCGGGCACCAGGATGGCGTCGAACGCGCCCAGCACCTTGGCCACGTTGGCGGGCGTGATCGTCTCCGAGTCGATGTACCCGATCTGCGCCCTGGCGTGGTTCTTCAGGCCGGCGTGGCGCAGCGCCTCGTTGAGCGACTTGTAGCTGTCCGAGAGGTCCACGTACTTGCCGACCATGGCGATCTTCACCGTGGCCTGCGGGTGCTCGAGCTCGTAGACCAGGTCGTCCCAGCGCTTGAGCTTGGCCGGCGGCGTGTGGATGCGCAGCTTGTCGCAGATCAGGCCGTCCAGGCCCTGCTCGTGCAGCATGCGCGGCACCTTGTAGATGGTGTCCACGTCCCACATCGAGATCACGCCCCATTCGGGCACGTTGGAGAACAGCGAGATCTTGGCGCGCTCGTCGTCCGGAATCGGCCGGTCGGCGCGGCAGAGCAGGGCGTCGGCCTGGATGCCGATCGCGCGCAGCTCCTTGGCGGTGTGCTGGGTGGGCTTGGTCTTGAGCTCGCCGGCCGCGGCGATCCAGGGCAGGTAGGAGAGGTGGACGAAGGCCGAGTTGTTGGGGCCCAGGCGCAGGCTCATCTGGCGCACCGCTTCGAGGAAGGGCAGCGACTCGATGTCGCCCACCGTGCCGCCGATCTCGACGATCGCGACCTCCGCCGCGTCCGGCGTGCCGATGCCGGCGCCGCGCTGGATGAACTCCTGGATCTCGTTGGTCACGTGCGGGATCACCTGCACCGTCTTGCCCAGGTAGTCGCCGCGGCGCTCCTTCTC